>JBEQAX010000025.1:0-24830 GCA_041640095.1 Salinarchaeum sp.
TCTCGATGTACTCTGCCGATCGGGCGAAGAGAGCGACACGACAGCCCTCGGTGGCAAAGCGCTGTGCGAGTGATTCTCCCAGGCCGGGTCCGACTCCGGCGATCACCGCTGTCTTGGCCATATTGGCGGTACCGCCCGAAGCAGCAAAGTCGTGGTGGCATACCTTGGACTAGCAGGAGATTGTTGTCTTAACTCCCGGGGCCCCGCGGCTTACACGAGTCTCACTTCCGCAGACAGCAATAATATATATGATAATTGCGTGTTAACAATACACAATGAAAGCAGCAGTACTCGAAGAGTTTCAAGAACCGTTAGAGATACAGTCCGTTGAACGGCCGGAGCCAGCACCCGATGGTGTTGTCGCTAAAGTTGATGGGTGTGGCGTCTGTCGGAGTGATTGGCACGGCTGGCAAGGAGATTGGGGATGGATCGGCTATCGGCCGGATCCCCCACACATCCTGGGGCACGAGCCATGCGGAACGGTTGTCGCCGTCGGCGACGATGTCGAGACCGTCTCAGAAGGCGACGAAATCGCCATTCCATTCAACCTTGCCTGCGGGAAGTGTGAACTCTGCCGAAACGGGCATGAAAACATCTGTAAGAATCACGTCGGACTCGGGTTCGCAAACGAAGCCCCTGGAGCCTTCGCCGAGGAGGTCCACGTGCCGAACGCGGACATCAATGCGGTGCCACTTCCAGAAGAGATTGATTCGGCCACTGCGGCCGGTATCGGCTGTCGGTTCATGACCTCATATCATGGGATGGCCCATCGCGGTGATGTCGGCAACGGCGAATCAGTCGTCGTCCATGGGCTGGGCGGGGTCGGCTTGTCGGCCGTTCACATCGCGGATGCGCTTGGTGCCAACGTGATCGGCGTTGATCTATTCAACGAGAAACTTGAGAAGGCCGAGGAACTTGGCGCCGTTGCGACTGTCAATGCCTCTGAGGTTGACAATCCGGCCAAGGAGGTGCGAGATATAACCGACGGTGGGGCAGACTGTTCGGTCGACGCCCTCGGCATCGAGACGACCTGCAGGAACGCCGTTAACTCACTCGGCAAAGGTGGTCGACACGTGCAAATCGGGCTGACCACCGCCGAGGAGGAAGGCAAGATACCGCTACCGACCGACGAGTTCGTGGCTAAGGAAATCGACTTCCGGGGATCATTTGGCCTGCAACCCTCACGATATCCAGAAATGCTTGATATGATCACGGCAGGGAAAGTCGATCCGCAGGAACTCGTCTCCGAGACGATTAGACTGGATGAAGTGCCGGATACACTCGCGAGGATGAACGAGTACAAGACGATGGGAATCCCCGTCTGTACCGAGTTTTGAGGCGAGTAGCCGCGTTCTGAACCATCGTATCATGCACCCAGTAATCTGAGTGCCTGGTGTACGAGGCGGGACCCCCCGCCCCGTATGCTATTCACACCGGCTCGAACACGAGGATGCGTTCACCGGTTGTCTCCGTTCGATCAACAGCCAGTGAGACCGTCATTCCGTGATCGACCGCACCCGGATCACGGTCGCGGACCTGTCCAGTCACCCGTACCGGGCCGAAGGCAGCAACGGCAACGACATACGGCGTGTCATCCGCAAAACTCGGCGTCCCGACGTGGGTCGTGGTGGTCGTTTCGATTGTGCCTGTCTCGGGGAGCGGTTGCTGCTCAAGATCATCGTCTCCCGTCCCCGGATTCACCGCCCGTGGGGGCAACCATCCGTTTCCGTCGGGCCCTTCAAGATAGTACGGCTCCCCCGCCTCAACCGCATCAAGGAAGTCGTCGTACCCGTCGTGTACGGCAGTCTCAGTCATGCTACCACCTCTAGTACATGAACAACGGCGCTGGCAACGGTCCCACCGGCGTTGTGCGTCACGCCGGTTGTCGCGTCAGGAATCGCGTCGCTGTTGACGTGGTCCCCGCGCAGTAGTTTCGTGAGTTCCGAAATCTGTGCGCCACCTGTCGCGCCGACCGGATGCCCCTTCGCCTTGAGCCCACCGGAGAGGTTCGTGGGCAGCCGACCGGATCGGTGGGTCTCCCCCTCGCGGGCGGCGCTCAACGCCTCCCCGGGTTCATACAGCCCGAGGGCCTCGAGTGCGAGGGCCTCCGCGATGGTGAAGCAGTCATGAACCTCTGCCACGTCGATCGCGTCGGGACCAATTCCGGCGTCGTCGTAGGCGGCCTCTGCGGCCCGGCGCGCCGCCGGCGTCTCTGTCAGCGAGGCTCGTTCGGCCAGCGAGAGGTGATCGGTGCCTTGGCCCGTACCGGTAATCGCGACCGTCGGATCGAGCCCGTGCTCCTCGATGAAGGATTCGCTGACGAGCAACGCAGCACTGCCGCCGTCGCTGATCGGTGAGCAGTCATACAGCCCGAATGGTTCGGACACCGTCGGGGCCTCAAGCACATCCGTCACGTCGATACCCTGCTGGAACTGCGCGAGGTCGTTCGGGAGCGCGTGCTCGTGGTTTTTCACAGCAATGTGTGCGAGATCCTCTCGGCCGCCGCCGTAGGCGTCAAAGTACGCGTTGGCCATCAGCGCGTAGGCACCAGGGAAGGTCAATCCGGCATTGACTTCCCACAGCGCATCGGCCGCACCGGCCAGTCCGGCGGTCGCATCGGGGGTCGAGAGGTGAGTCATCCGCTCGGTACCCCCCACGAGGACAGCGTCAGCTCCGTGTCTGATCCGGTTGACCCCATGGCGGACGGCAACGCCACTCGATGCACAGGCGCTTTCGACACGCGTCGCTGGCGCGGTCACGCCAGCGGCCTTCGCGAGCATTGGGCCCATATGTCCCTGATTCTCGCCGACCTCGCCCATGAAGTTCCCTACGAAGACCTCCTCAACCACACTCGGTGAGAGGTCAGCGTCAGAAAACGCCTCCTGGGCCGCCCGCCCGAACAGCTCCCGTGAGGTTACCGTCTGGTGGCGGTCGAAGGGCGTCATGCCGACGCCGGCGATGTAGACCGGCTCCGTCACCGGTGTTCACCCCATCCAATCCCGTCTGGCGGCGATTGCCGCCCCGTTGTGATAGTAACCGTATTCGTCATAATCGTTCACCGTAGTCTATGTACATGAATGCTTTCGTGCTCAGAGGTCGATCCCACCGTTGACATCGATCACCTCGCCAGTAATGTACCCGGATTCCTCGCCGGCAAGAAATCGGATGAGCGGCACGATATCCTCAACCCGCGCGAATCGTTTTAATGGAATCTCCTGGCGGATCTGCTCTTGGAGCTCCTCGTTGACATCCTCAAGCATATCGGTCTTAGTAAACCCGGGGGCGACACAGTTGGCCGTCGAGCCGCTTGGGGCCAGCTCCAAGGCGAGCGTCTTCGTGAAGCCAAACATCCCGCTTTTCGCGGCGGCGTAGTTGGCCTGGCCGAAATTGCCCTGTTTGCCAACGATACTCGAGATGTTAATCAGGCGGCCGTCCTCGGCTGCCTGGATGTCCTTGAAGAACGCCCGGGTACTATTGAACATGCCGTTGAGATGGACGTCGATCACTGCGTGCCACTCCGCGGGCTCCATCTCCCGGAAGGTCGTGTCTTTGGTGATTCCGGCATTGTTGATGAGGACATCGACCTGACCGAAGGTTTCGTTGGTCCGATCATACATCCGCTCGGTCGCTTCGGGGTCGGTGACATCCGCCTGTATCATCAATGCCCCCCCAGGCGTGGTTGTCTCAATCTGCTCGACGAGTTCCGCCGCCTTGCCCTCCGAGGAGTGGTAATTAATCACCACGTTGTAGCCGTCCTCGGCCAGCTCAAGGGCGATCTCGCGTCCGATACCCCGCGATGCGCCGGTGATGACGCAGGTCCGATCCTGTTCTATCATGACTGATTATCGGTGATTGAGCCCAGGTTAGGACGAAATCGCATAAATCTGTCCCACGGTATCAATAATCAATACTACGGTTACCGACATATATCACCGTCATCAGTACCCGCGAGTGGGTCGATACCTACCCGTGGGCAGTCATTACTCGCTTCGGTCGACCCAGTCCTCGGCCTTGGCGAGCGAGACGCTTGCCGCATTCGCGATGTCCATCGGCTCTGATTCGGCCAGGTCAGCGCGGGAGGTGATCCCGGCGTCTCGCAGTCGGGTAGCGTACGTCTCGCCGATGCCCTCGATGGCTGTCAGATCGTCATCGTGATCTACGGAGGCATCCGGTTGTGATCGTTCCCGGAACCATGCCGCGACGTTTGGCCAGAGCTCCTCGTGTGACGAACGTGAGACAGACAGTCCGATATGGCCGGTTGAGGCCTCCATCATGGTCGTATCCTCACTGCCAACTACGTCATTGAACGGCCGGCTTGACTCTGGGGGGATCAGATGATCATACTCACCAGTGACCTGAAGAATCGGCACCTCGATGTCCGTGATGTCGACGTGCGCGCCATCGAGGTACAGTTCGTTTTCATAGAGGTTGTTCTGCTGGTAGATCTCCTCAAGGAACTCCTGGTAGGCCGCTCCGGCGACATCGATCCCCTCATCGAGCCACTTCTCCATCCGAGCGAAATTCTCAACGAAGTCATCATCATCGAGATTCTCATAGAGCTGGATGTACTTCGAGACGTAGTTGTCGACCGGATCCATCAGTGCGAAGCCGACATCAAGGAAGTCCGCCGGCACGTTCCCGAAGGTCTCAACGAGCTTGCCGGGGTCGTAGTACTCGTCGTCGCCCCACGTCTCAAGGACGCCCCCGGTCCCATCGAAGCTCAGACCGGTGGCCATCAGTCCCAGGTTTCGGACCTTCTCTTGGTGTAGCGCCGTGTACATCACGCTCATGGTTCCGCCCATGCAGTACCCGAGCACGTTGAGATCGGGCACCTCAGCGTCGTCGCGTACCGCGTCGACACAGTTGTCGATATATCGGTTCACATAGTCATCAAGGGTCAGCGACGCATCGAGAGTCGATGGCTCGCCCCAGTCGATGAGATACACGTCAAAGCCCTCCTCAAGCAGCCGACGGACAACGCTACGGTCCGGCTGAAGGTCAAGGATGTACGGCTGGTTGATCAGCGCGTAGACGATCAGGATCGGGACGTCCTCGCGGTCGGCGTCGGGCACCTGTGGTTCATACCGGAGGAGCTGGAGTTTGTTTTCCTCATAGATGACCTCACTCGGGGTCTGTCCGACATCAACATCGGCGACTCGCTGGGTCTGTTCTGGAAGGTGCATGGCCGACTCAAGTGCATCGTTCGCCTGCGTCGTGAGCTGACGCTGGACGTCAAGCGGGAAGGTAAACGGGTTCATGACTCCGCAAGGTGATCGAGGACCCGGTCAAGCTTCGTTTCGATGGCGTGCTGGCGACGTTCGAGCTCAACGAGTCGCTCGCCCACTTCGAGCATATCGTCACGCGTTGCGAATCCGTACATCTCAAGGGTCTCCATCGCCGCGTCGTCGAACTCCTGACGGAGGTCAAGCGCGACATCGGTGGTTTCGCCGGTGGCGGCAGCGAACGCGGTCGTACTGAGAACCTCCTTGAACGCGTTGTTGGCGGCGCTCAACCAGATGTCGCGGAACTCCGTCGGGTTGACCTCTTCGTCGGCTGTCATCTCCGACATGCGATCAAAGGAGTCCTCAGCGGCGTCCATCCAGACCTCATACGCCGACATCATGCCCTCATAGCCCTCCTGAAGCTGCTCCTCATCCATCGCCTCCTCCATGGCTTCGGTCCACTGTTCGAAGAGCGCGGCCTGTGCGTCGACGTTCTCCTCAACGGCCTGCATATACGACTCGGTCAGGTCCTGAAACATCGATTCAAACTCGGGTGCCGGATTCATGTCGAATCCAGTAGTGCTATCGTTTGACATAGTGATATCGGGTTTGGCGAGTATGGTGATAAACGGCAGGGGCGGTTAGTCGTCGTCGCGGTTCCGCTTGATCGGCAGGACGATTGTCTGCACGATGTCCCCTTCCTGGATGTCGAGGGCCTCACGCTCGGCGTCGGGAATGCTCACTCGTCCGTTGCTCTGGACGCGGCTTTTGAACATCGCGGTGCCCATCCCGAAGCTGCTGAGTGCCGAAAGATCGGGCAGGTCACTCGGCGTGGTGTTCATCGAGGACACCATCTCTCGCATGAGCTCGGCCTGGTTCTCAGCCGCTTCCTCGCTTGCTTCCTGGAACTGTTGCATGAACGCCGCAGGCGTCCACGGCATCTCATCCGTTGCGGACTGGTCTGTCATACATGAGAAACGTCGGGACCCATCGGCATAAGTGTTTCCACTAAATGTATTTTGGTACCATCTGATACCACTAAATGTATCTGTATGTGCTTCATCGGTGAAATTGGAGGGGGTCGCTGAGCGGTGCGTCTCGTCAGCACTGTGTTATGACATCACAACACATAATAACACCGCCCGACTTGGTGCACGTCAGATGGCCCGAAACACCACCGAGGCCGACGAGACGTCCCGCTCGAATCCCTTTCGCGAAGCGACGGCTGCATGGATGGACCTCTCCCGAGAAACACTGCGTACCTCAACCCAGATGTACACCTCCGCGTTCCAGGCGAATGTCAATCCGTTCTTCCGTCCGACAACTGGCGCAGACCAGACCGAATCCGCCAGGGCCGACAGCAATATCACTGCGCTTGATTACTCTGAGCCAGATTGGGAGGTCGAGCGGTCGGTCGCCTCTGAGGATGGCCCGACCGTCGGTGATACGGTGACCTTCCGCAAGACGATCAGCGAGGCGAGTCTGCGTCGCTTCGCGAACGCAAGCGGAGATACCAATCAGTTGCACCTTGATGACGAGTTCGCCGAGCACACCCGCTTTGGTCGTCGGATTATCCATGGGACGCTCGTCTCGGGACTGATCAGTGCCGCCCTCGCGCGGCTGCCCGGGCTGACGATCTACCTCTCTCAGGATCTCTCCTTCGAGCGGCCGGCCGACATTGGCGAGCGGCTCAGTGCCGAAGTGGAGGTGCTTGAGGATCTTGGTGACAATCAGTACCGTCTCTCAACGCAGGTGTACGACGTCGACAAGGGTCACCGGTTGATTGACGGTGAAGCGACTGTTCTCTCAGACGATCCGCCAGAGCTCAACGACTAGTCACTGCGGCTGGTCTTGTTGGACAAGCTGTTGCTCATACTCCTGTAGGTCGGTGACATCAGTTACTGTTCCGACAACCCGGAGCGAACTCCGCTCTGTCTCTCGTACGTCTGCTCGCTCGTGGATCCATCGCTGGCGATCCTCTTGGGTCTCGATTGGATAGACAATGTCGTAGCCGGTCTCCTCGTCGATTGCTGCCCGGATCTCGCGTTTGACACGGTCACGGTGGCCCGATTTGACAAAGTCAAAGAAGGCGTTGAACATCGGTTTGGAGACCTCCCAGGCGGTCCCGAAGAGATCCTCAAGCGTGGGGTACCGCTCGATTGTTCCCGTGTTTGGATTCCAATCAAAGATGTAGGTATTAGTCGTCTTTAACGCGAACTCGAACTGATCACAGTCGGGGGTCGCTGTCTTGACCGCTCGGCCTGAGTGGTGCTGGTCAACGGCCATTCGGACCTTCTTTGCGAGGAGCGGGTACGGATCGGCCTCAGGTGGCCACTGAAGATAATCCGTCACCCCGGCGTTGATTGCCTCTCCGGCGATGTCCGCGTCCGTCCGTTCGGTGACGAGGATGAACGGTACCTCTGGGTGCTCCTCACGAACAACCTCCAGAAGATCAATGCCGGTCATCTCGGGGAGCGCGTGTCTAGAGATAACGCAATCGACGGGTGCCGCTGCCAGTCGGTCGCGGGCAACAGCACCGTCCGTAACGGTCGCAACGTCGAATTGGTCGTCCTCGCGTTCAAGTGCGTCCCCCGCGGCTGGCTCGCCGGTGGCGAAGAGGACGCGAATTGTTCCGCCCATTGTTGCCAAATAACATAGATCATCCGTGATAAATTATACGTCTATCGACGGGTTCGCCGGTATATCGAAGTGCTCGGGAACCCTGATGGCCCGGGCCAACACGTCGCTTCTCAAAGAGAGGTCTTCGGTGGCTGAGAGCGACCGATTCAGGCCAGGGGTCGAATCTGTCATCTGTCCGACGACGAGACTGCTGACAGACCCAACTGGCCGGGTTATCGAATCACAGAGTCCGCAACGGCGCATCACACTCTTGGTGCTCTCCACGCTCGTCTGATGTATGACCGTCGCCCCCCTCGTCATTCTGCTCATAATCGGTGGACTTGTTGCGCTGACGGTCGTGATCGCTGCCCAGTACTGGCGGTCAATCAGGCGCGTCGCTGCCGAGGTGGGCTGGCGGCGTGCACTTGTGGTGGCTATCGGAAATCTTGTTCTCGTTGTCGGGTTGTTCGTGTTGATCACCGGAGTCGGCGCCATCAGCATCCGGGCCACCGGCTGGGCTGGAACACTCCTTGGGCTTCCGGGCCCCCTCCGCGTGAGTCTCGCGGCCATGGCGGCGCTAATCGGGATAATCGGAGTGACTCTCATCGTTGCCCTGGCGTACAACCGGCTTTTCCCGCAGGTTGTGCGGGCGTTTGACTGAGTGTCTGGTCCGGGTAGCTCACGTCAAACGCTGTGTCGAATGGCTGCTGTCAACAGAGATGGATACGTTGCCACCGATTGGACCGCCGACACTGCCTGAGTTTCGAATCCGTCGTTTGAGTAGGCCTAGTTGTCACTCCTCAGGCGGTCACGCGGCGGGTTCGGTCGTCGCCGGTGTCCCCTCCCTACTGTGGAGGTAGACAGCGAGTTGTTTGTCCGACGGAGCGGCGATTTGCGCCGGTTCTGTGTCCGTGCGAGCTTCATCAATCGCACTGTCGGTGTCAAGGGCGACCGATATCGTGTACTCGCCTGCAGCCGTGAGCATCTGTGTAGGTTTTATGGGCCGACTCCTCTGACGTATCGTTGGCTGACACATCAGTAGTTTGTTCATCCGTGTCCGCGGGCACGTCAAAGCGGGCGTCGAGGAGTGTAGTTCTCGATGGGGCTTACCGGTGAGCGTTCCACGACGGCGACGATCAGCTGCGTTGAACAGGTTAACCTCCTCAAGCACGACATTCCTAATCGCGTTGATAAGATGACCACACCCGGCAAGCGCGGTCATGGCGCCTGTCGCGGTCGCTCCAAGAAGCCGACGGCGGGGGCGGTTCCGGCGACCAAACGTATTCATACACAGACCTACCGGGGAGGCGATAAGACTCACTAGGCGGTAGTGCGTGTGGTGCACTCTGCGATGGCGCTATGTCGGGGCTTGGTCCGGTGCATCGAACACAAAACGCTGTAACAGCGTTGACGCCTACAGGAAAAGGGGCGCGGCGTCTGTCATGCCGTGTGCCTGAGTGCCCCAGACCGTCAACTGACGGCATCATAGTTCTCTGACCACTAAGATAAGTGCTTTCTGGCCGCTATGCTGCTGTATGGCCCCCGAACGAAGAAAACAGCGGGGAGAGCCCCGCTGTCTCAGGCACTGATTCACAACATGACAGACGCCAAGTATTATCGCCCCTGGTGGCGAGCCCAATCCGGTGGGGTTGGGCAGCTACTAGTCATGTGACCAATTCGCATGAAGGTTTCGTTGGGCCAACTAGATCCCTCGGATGAGGCTCACCATGCCAATTGTCTCGCCGATCACCCACCCAATGAACACGGCGTAGGCGACCAACAGCCCGTAACACTCAATATCCGTGAGGATCAGATCGGTCCGGAGGAGAGTGAAAAGAAGGATCGTCGCGATGGTCAACACGCCCATCATCGGGGCAGCAACGGTGAAGGACACGGGCGCACTCCCGGCGATCAACACGCCGGCCGGGATGGCGACCAGTAGATCAAACGTGTTACTCCCGAAAACGTTTCCGAGGCTCGTCTCGCCGGCGCCGCGACGGGCGGCACGGACGCTCACCAGGGTATCGGGAAGGCTTGTCGCCGCCGCGATAATCGTCACGCCAGCGATGAAATCAGGGATGCCGAAGGTGCCGTTCAGCGTCCGAACCGCACCGACAAGCACCTCAACGGCGATGACGATCACCACTAGGCCGGCAAGTAACCGCCCCCACTCCCGGCCCACGGCGATATCGGTGCCAACCGCGGTGTGCTCATAGTCCTCGACATCCTGCCACTGAATGAAGAGATACAGCCCGTAGAGCAAGAGTGGAATCGCCGCCAGTGGACGGGTGACGGTCCCGGTGAGCGCACTGCCAGGAGCGGGATAATAGATCACCGCCAGCGCGAAGGTGATTACCAACCCGGAGACAGCGAGCATATAGAACTGTGCCTCCTTGTAGACGATTGTTCGATTGGCATCAAGCGTCCCCCGACTCGCCAGCCCCGCCACTGCCGGGATGACGAGAATGTTGAAGATGGCTGATCCAACAATTGCCCCGACGCCCATACCGAACACGCCGCTAAAGGCAGTCACAAGGACGCTCACAAGCTCGGGGAAGCTTGACCCGATCGCAACGATGACCGACCCCTGGACGACTGCTGGGAGGCCATAATACGCGGCGAGACGCTCGGCCGCCTCCTCAAGCCAGCCGCTGCCGATCCAAAGGAGGCCTGTGGTCACCGCAATAAGAATAAGTTGCACCCACGTCGCGTCCGGGAAGAGGCCGCCCAGGACCATTCACCCGGTATCCGTCGGGAGCGAGTAAGAAGGTTTCACTCCTCAGCGGTGGACGCCTCCGGATCGGACGGTGACCGAAGTGAAGCCAGCGCTCGGTTGGCCTGCTCCGTGGTGTTGTAGGCGCGCTCGCCAGCGACAGTCGTCTCAGTTACGAGCCCGGCCACCTGCAGTTCGGTGATCACACCGTGGAAGGTGCTCTCACAGAACTCATAGCTTGACATGAGTGTCTCCACAGCGAGTGGCCCACTGAGGGCAAGATCCTGCAGCACTGCCAGCGTCCGTTCGTCGTGGACGGCCGTCACCAGCGTACGAACCGACGAAGGCAATGGATCCAACACGGCACTTGTCCGCGATGTCTCATCTACGACCGTGAGTTTGGTCGTCGGGAGGTATCGGCGGTCACCGCCGTCAACGGGGCGGACGAGACTCGTGTCTTGTGAACGCTTGAGAAGATGGTACTGCCGGCCATCGGTGTCGCGAACGATCCGTCGAGTCATGCAGATCCAATGACCGGCAGCGTCTCAAGCCCTGCGGTTGCTCCTCCGCGTCAGAGTGCGTGATCACCGTTTGTCAGCGATATCCATCCTGTCGGATGGGGGCTTTGGCGAAGCGACAGGACGCCGGCGGACTGTCCTGATGAGAAACCAAGGCAATCAACAACACGCCACAACCATTATATTGTCAATGGTACATCACCACAGTGTGACACACTATGACAATTAATGGCGTCGTATACAAGGGGCCAAACGAGGTCGCTGTTGAGGAGGTCCCTGAACCGGAACTTGAGACTCCAAACGACATCGTCATCGACGTGACCTCAACGTGCATCTGCGGGTCGGACCTCCACATGTACGAGGGGCGGACCGCCGCCGACCCGGGGATCGTATTCGGTCATGAGGCAATGGGCATCGTGGATGCTGTCGGCGAGGGCGTAACCTCACTTGCGGTCGGCGATCGGGTCTCAATTCCGTTCAATGTCGCTTGCGGACACTGTCGAAACTGTGAAACGGGCAAGACAGCGTTCTGTTTGAACGTTAACGATACCGGAGACGTGCCTGCTGGTGGGGCCTACGGATACGTCGGCATGGGTCCCTACCAAGGCGGGCAGGCCGAGCGCATGCGCGTGCCGTATGCCGATTTCAACGCGCTAAAACTTCCCTCAGGCAGCGATCATGAGGACGATTTCGCCATGCTTGCTGATATCTTCCCGACAGGCTGGCATGGCACGGAACTCGCCGACCTCCAGCCGGGGGAGTCCGTCGCCATTTTCGGTGCCGGTCCGGTCGGACTAATGGCCGCCTACTCCGCACAGCTCAAGGGGGCCTCGGAGATTTATGTCGTCGATCGGGTCAAGAGCCGACTTGACCTTGCCGCAGAGCACTGTGGGGCGACCCCGATTAACTTCGAGGAGGCCGATCCCGTTCAGCAGATCCGCGAGGCACACGGGGGCGAGGTCAACAAGGGAATTGATGCCGTTGGCTACCAGTCGGTTGAGCCGGAGGACACCCGCGAGAGCGATGAGCCGTACGATCCGACGAAGGAGAATCCCGGGCTGTTGATCAACCAACTCATCCGCGTCGTCGAACCGACAGGCAAACTCGGGATTGTTGGGTTGTACGTTCCGGAAGATCCAGGCGCTCCGGAGACGGTGAGTGCTATGGAGGCCCAAGGACGACTCGGAATCGACTTCGGGAAGCTGTTCGAGAAGGGCCAGCGTCTCGCGACCGGCCAGTGCGATGTTAAGGCGTACAACCGGCACCTCCGGGATCTGATTGTCGCCGGGCGTGCAGAACCGAGCTTTGTCGTTTCACACCGGGAGCCGCTTGAGCAGGCCCCGGACCTCTACGAACAGTTTGACGACCGTGAAGAGGGCGTTACAAAGGTGATCCTTGAGCCATAGTCATGCCTATATTTGTGATCAATCGACAACAGAACAACGATCGTGTCACCCGGCCCTCTGTACTGACGGGTGGGGTGCCAGAACTGCCGTGGCGCGGCTATGGCTTGAGCCGAACAAGCGAGAATACGCTACTGCACGACGCGTGACGACCAGCGGTACGTTTTTGCTGCTGATATCACAAGTCCCGGTATGTCCCTTATCGCGGAACTACAGCTTTCCGGCGATCTTGGTGTGTTAGATTACACGTATAATACCGTTCCTGACATTAACTGTGCCGTTGAAGACTTTCATCATCTCCAGGAGGACGGAACCCGACAGTCGGTGTTATTTGGGCTGTGTCAGGACTGTGATTTCGACACGCTTGAGGCAGCCATGGAGGAAGATCCAACCATCCGTGAGTGGTATCGCGTTGCTGAGGTCGGGAGCCGACAGCTCTACCGGATCGAAACGGTGCCGTTTCCGTCGGACCAACCACTTCTCTTTCCGGCATGTCGCAAGCACGACATCACCATCCTCTCTGCATGGCGCGACGCCGACGGCCTGTATCTCCGCGCACGGATCCCATCACGCGAGACGCTTCAGCAATTCAGCCACGATATCGACAACATTGCCGATCAGTTCACGCTCTCGCAACTGTACGTTGAGGGACAGCGTCCAGACGGAGACGACCAGCTGACGGATAAACAGCGCGAGGCACTGGCGTTGGCCTTCGAACACGGCTATTTTGAAACGCCGAGTCAGATCACGCTAGAAGAGCTGGCTGATCAGTGTGAGGTAACCGCACAGGCCCTGTCTGATCGGATCCGCTCGGCGGTCCAGACGCTCGTCGCAGACGCGGTTGCCGACGACTCTCGCCCCCGATCAAAATAAAAGGCTTTCTGAGACAACCTGCCGTTGATTCAGACAGACCGAGTTGATTCGCGTAGGGGTTTCGATGACCGATCACAGGCACCGCGACACACACCTGACGACAGGGATTCACACGCTTGATGATCTCTTTGACACACTGGGCAACCGGTACCGGCGTCGACTCCTCTTGCAGTTAAGCCAGCCAGACGCACGCGGTGGCTGGGAACTTGACGTCAGCGTGCTCGCGGATGAGACCGACGACGAGGCGGCACTCCGCGATCAGCTCTGTCGGACGCACCTGCCACGGCTAGCTGCCGACGGATATCTAGAGTGGATCGGTCAGCGCCAGATGGTCTATCGCGGTCCGACGTTTGATATGATCGCACCGATCGTTCGGATTCTCGATGAGCATAACGAAGAGATCCCGACGGGGTGGCCTTGACGTTACAGACTACGAGGGACCCTACGCCGACAATGGGTGCGGACCCTCACATTGGTCGTTGCCGACGTTGCCCGACCGCGGCAGTGACACCGATACCGTGATGCTCTGATCAATGCCGTCGCCAGCGCACAATTTGGCATTGACGCGTTATCGACACGGTGGTGCGATGCCACGACTGAACGACACGACTCCGCACACCGTCTGGTTGCGTTCTTAGGAGTGTTTGAGTTGGTAGCTGAAGTCTCGATCACAGTGCTCACACGTCGTGCGGTTGGCGTACCGAAGCGAGGTATGCACCTCACCGATCCCCGACGCATCGGCCGGAAGCGCCACAACCGCAAACCGTCCGCAGTGCGGACAAGCCACCGTCACCTGCGTGTCAGACATCACCCGAGGATGTGCCAGAGACATACTTGAATCCACCCGACCGACGGCCAGCCGTTTCCCCCTGTTACTTATATCGGAGGGTCCAACCCGCCGGTACAATGACAACGATCAGCGAAAATCCGGCCATTGTGGCCCTGGTCGCGGCGGGCCTATTTAGCGTTCTCTGGCTCATCCTCATTACCGTGGTGCCGGTTCCTGTAGGATCGCTTCAGTACCTCGCCATGGTTGTCGGCGCCGGGGTGATCGGGATTACGGCCTATTTCCTCGTCTCACGGCCGTGATCACGACAGAAGACGCCGGCTGTCTACCAGTGTGAGAGGGGCAGTCAGGCCGAAACATCAATACCCGCCCCAACGCGTGTGATAGACAACCATGGTAACGGTGGCTGTTGTCGGCGAGGATACGACCCGGCAGTTTGACCTGTCAGAACTCGCTGCACGCTTTCCGACCCACCGCAACACCTATCGGATCAACTGCGCCAGTTCCGGGCTTTCCGAATCCGAGTGGCGGTGTATTCCACTGGTAAAGATGCTGATCACGGCGGGTATGCCAGAGCGAGCGACCCACATTATCGCCGAGGCCGCCGACGGATACCGGGCGCCAATCAAGATGCGGACGGTGTATCGCGGGACGCTTGGAATCGAGCGGATCGATGCGGACTCCGATGAGCCTGGTCACGGCCCCCCACGCATCCTTGCTCCCGATATTGCCTCCGAGCGGGCTGTTCGGGCCGTCCGTACCATTGACTGGATCGCGGCGGCGCCGGACGAGAACATCGAGGCGTACGCCTCGTGGTGACCTCCGTGTTGCTGTCACGACAACGGCGAGTGGAAGCCTTCCTGTTGTCGACCAATATACGATCCCTGCGGCGGCACCTGTCGTGGATGCGGAGTGATGGCGATGATCGACACGTGGAGCTTCTACCCAGCCGTCGGACCAGCGCGTCCACAACGGTCACCGCCGTGTCCGTCCTGGTCCGATCGCGACAGTATGCAAGTTCTGGCGTCGTCTCGTCACTGGGCGCACAGCGGTGATCGGTTGCGCTGTTAACCCGTCGACCGTTGGACTGGCTGGGACGGCTGCAGGCGCCGAATCAATCCTCTCCAGGGCAATCGATGTGACAGCACGCTCGTGGAAGCGCCCCTTTCGGGAGGGGATCACTACGTACCGGCCGATAAGCGCATCACTCGCGGAGTGGCCGGCGTGCTCGGCGTTCTGCAGGGGTTGGGAGATCGTCGATGAGTTCGATCACGCGCTGTTCGATCTCGGTGCTGATCGCCCAGACGGATTCCAGGTCGGTGTCGGCCGGATCGATGAACCCCCAGTCACGCACGATCGTTCCAGGCGGGAGATCTGTTGCGGATAGCTCACAGCCCATCAGCGCGACGACATCGCATATCTGGAGCGTCTCGCGTGTGATCCGTGTTGGTGTGCGAGTAGAGCAATCATACCCCTTGGCGGCCATGACGTCGCGGACAGCGGGATAAATCGCATCGGCGGGATCGGTCCCGCCGGAGTGGACCTCGACATCGGAGCGATCGCGTACCTGGAGGTGGGTCTCCGCAACCGCCGCGGCAATCTGGCTGCGGCCGGCGTTCTCGACGCAGACGAACGCGACATGGAGCGGCTCCGAATCCATCATCAGTCGTCCTCCGCCGCAGGTGCAGAAGCTCCGGTCGCGGATGTCCAGTCAAACACGCCCTGGAAGTACAGCGCCACGTTGACCAGCGCGAGCAGCACCGGCACCTCAATCAGCGGCCCGACAACGGTTGTGAACGCGACGCCGGAGCCGACGCCAAAGACGGCAACGGCCACAGCGATCGCGAGTTCAAAGTTATTCGAAGCGGCGGTAAAGCCGATGGCGGTCGTTGTCGAGTAGTCTGCACCGATGCCCCTGCCCATCCCGAAGCTCACGAGAAACATCACGACGAAGTAGATCGTCAGCGGAACGGCAATAAGCAGGACGTCACCCGGTGCCGCGACGATGCTCTCACCCTGGGTGGCGAACATCACAATGACGGTGAACAACAGCGCCACCAGCGTCAGCGGATCAATCCGCGGGATAAACTCATCATCGTACCACTGCTCGCCCTTCGTCCGGGTGCCGATATACCGCGTGAGAAAGCCACCGACGAAGGGAATACCGAGGAAGACGACAATCGCTTGGAACACCTGCAGTGGCGTCACGTTGAACGTCTCAATCCCAGCAACGAGCGCATCCATACCGAGCAGCGGCGGAAGAAACAGCCCGAAGAACCAGATGTACACACCGTAGGTGATGATCTGAAAGAGGCTGTTAAACGCGACAAGCCCCGTGACGTACTCGGTCGACCCTTCGGCAAGTTCGTTCCAGACGAGGACCATCGCGATACACCGGGCCATTCCGATGAACACGAGCCCAAGGAAGAACTCGGGACGGGCGGGGAGGCCAGGGACAAGCCCGCTGAAAAAGATCACGGCGAGTCCGAACATCAGCGTCGGGCCAATCAGCCAGTTCTGGACGAGACTCAGGCCAAGGACCCGCCAGTTGCTGAATACCGCGCGGAGCTGTGAGTAATCGGCCTTCGCCAGCGGCGGGTACATCATCGCGATGAGTCCGAGTTCAACGAGGTGGAAGGTCTGAATCGGCTGGGTCACCGACGGGGCGACAACGCCCAGCCCGACCCCGATTGCCATCGCACCGAGAATCCAGACGGTGAGATACTTATCGAGGAAATCCATCGACCGCGGATCCCCACAGCTCTCGCACTCGCAGTGGGGCCCGTGCTCGTGTGCGTCGGCGTTACTCATCGACAACCCCGTCAAGTAACGTCAACAGCGCGACGGCCTCGTTGGTCGCGCGGTACTTTCGCCAGCGACCGTCCTTCCGGCGAGTGACAAGGGCAGCGTCGGTCAGCTGTGAGAGGGCGTGGCTGATTGTGCTCTCGCTGGCGTCAACCATGCCGTTGAGCTCACAGACGCACAGTTCACCGTCGGCGGCGACAAGGAGCCGAAGCAGCTTGTACCGAGTCTCGTTCGCGAGTGCCGAGAGTATCGTCAGGTCGGCCGCAATGCGTTCGGTCGAGAGGACTGCCTCAAGCGCGTCGAGTTCGTCCAAGCGCTGATCAACGTCCTCGGGTCGGCACTCAGCGAGTTCGTCCTCAAGATACCGGTGGAGCCGTTGGGTCGCAGTTGCCATCACTCTCATTTTGAGTACTTCTCAATTATATCTTGTGCAGTAGGGCCAAAATATCCGATTTATCGGGTCTGGATGGATTTCTCTAGAGCTCCCCGAGATTATCGTTTGAATATAATATAAAATTACTGCCGGCCAGCATCAGTTTCCCGGGTGCTAATACACCGAATCACCCGATCGGTTGGACAGCGATGTGTCAGGGGGTAAGCGAACTACAATATCGATATTTCTCAATATTTTTGTGGACATCCGTACTCAATCAGCACGGACACTTGACTCTTGGTGTTGTTCGGCTCCAGCCGACGTAGCCGATTGTACCCGTATTAGCCCGCCTATACCCGATAAACGCTGACACGCCGAAAGAGCTGTGGTACTCACGGTCACCGAAGACGAGGAGGGGAACCACAACACTTTTTATTCATATCGGAATGTATCGATTTGTATGTCGAACTCGCTGATCGACACGATCGTGGACGCACTGAGTGGATCGGAACCGGACGACGATGGCTGTTGCTGTGGTGTCGAGATCGAAGAGGCCGAGGAGGACGCCTGAGCAGCATGACGGAATCGGTTCCGGAGTCGACTCGGCAGACCCTCGAACGCCTGTATGAGGACCCAGAAACCCGGGTGACGTCACTGTTCGAGCTCATCCCGGATGACGAGACGGTGACAGCCGAGTTGACGGTCTTCAAGGCGCTGGCCAACGAGCACCGCATCCAGATTCTTGAGGCGCTTCGCGATGGCGAACTGTGCGCCTGTGAGTTACAGGTCATCCTTGATGCTCCACAGTCGACCGTTGCGAGTCACCTGCGCGAGCTCAAGGATGCCGGACTCGTCAAGTCCCGTCGTCAAGGCAAGTGGAGTTACTACCGGATCGGCGATACGGCCGCGTTACAGCTGCTCGACATCGCTGACGCCCTCGCCGAGGACAACGCATGATTCCATCCGGGACTGCGACCGCACTCGTTGACTCGTGGCAGTACTTTCTGCACCTCGCGGTGGTGCTCGTGCCGCTGTTCATCGGGGCCTCGTTTCTCGTTGGACTCGTCCAGGAGTACCTTCCGCCAGAGCGGGTTGAGACGATGCTCCGCGAACGCAATCGCGGAACCGGTAATATCGCCGCCGCCGGCCTGGGTGCCGTGACGCCCTTCTGTTCGTGTTCAACCGTCCCGGTACTCGCCGGGCTGCTCGGCGCCGGGGCGCCGCTTGGACTCTCTTTTTCGTTCCTGCTGGCGTCACCGATCGTCAACGAGATTGCGGCGTTTCTGTTGTTGGGGCTATTCGGCTTAGAGGTCACCGTCATCTACCTCGTCTCGGCACTTATTGCGGCGATTATCGGTGGAATTCTCATCGACCTGCTTGGACTTGAGCATCTCGTCAAGGACGTGCGGATCACCGCGAACGGACGGACCGTCGCCACCGACGGTGGGACGACCACGTGTGCCTGTTCGACAACTCAGACGAAGTCCCACCGCGAGCGGGTCGAAACGGCGGCACGCGGGGCGCTGTCGTTTTTCCGGGATACCTTCCCGTATCTCCTGCTTGGCATGGCGCTTGGCGCGCTGATTCACGGGGCGGTCCCGGCGGCCATGCTCCAGCAGGTGGCCGGTCCGGGGAATCCACTGGCGGTGCCGCTGGCGGCCCTTGCCGGTGCGCCCCTGTATGTGAGTATCAGCGGGATGTTGCCGATCGCGGCGTCGCTGGTTGAACAGGGCCTGCCGATCGGAACCGTCATTGCGTTTGTCGTTGGCGGGGCAGGCGTCAGCATCCCCAATCTGATCCTCCTCAACAAGCTGTTTGAGCGCCGACTGCTCGCCGTCTATGCGGCGACCGTCGTCATGATCGGCGTCGCAATCGGCTTCGGGCTGAACGGCCTCTTCACCTGAGCGCGCACTATGTACCGGACTATACCACTAAGAACAAGGCCTATTCGTGCACTCTCCAGAGAGAGCCCATGACTGACCACGACGAGGTGGTGCTTTTCGGCGATATCCACGGGAACCTGCCAGCACTTGAGGCCGTCTTCGCGGATATCGAGGAACAACACAACGGCGCGCGGTACTGTCTCGGCGACCTTGTCGGCTATGGGACCTTCCCCAACGAGGTCGTTGAACTCGTCCGCGAGCGGGAGATTCCAACGATCATGGGCAACTACGACCAGGGCGTTGGCCAGCACAGTGATGACTGTGGGTGTGCCTATCAGACTGAGACCGAACGCGAGCGTGGCAAACGCTCGATTGGGTGGACAAACGAGGTTATCACCGATACGAACCGGGCATACCTACAGGATCTTGACAGCCAGCAGCGGCTCACCCTGGGATCGTTCGATGTCGTCCTCGTTCACGGCAGTCCGCGCCGGGTCAACGAGTACCTCTATGAAGACCGCGCGGACGCAAGTTTCGAGCGCATGCTTGATGCCGTTGACGCCGACGTGCTGGTCTGTGGTCATACCCATCTTCCCTATCACACAGAACTGCCAAGCGGCCGCCACGTGATCAACGCGGGCAGTGTGGGCAAGCCGAAAGACGGCGATCCCCGGGCGTGTTACGTGACGCTTGCCGCCAACGGCGAGCTTGCGGTCACCTTCCACCGCGTCGCATACGATGTCGAGCGGGCGGCAAGCGCCATTGAGGCGACTGACATGCCCGATCCATACGCCGACATGCTCCGGGCGGGCGAGGGATGACGACGGGCGGCCCTTCAAGCACGGCAATGTCAAGACGCCGCAGCGAGATGCGCATCGAGCCGGCATTGCACAGCCCGCAACTGGGGCCCGCACTCATTGTCCTGTAGCCCACAGGTCCGATCGGACAATGAACGCCGATATCACACACCGCCCGTCGTTCGCACACCTGACCGTCTCGCTTGATACTGGCGAATCGATCCTTGCCGAGCCGGGCGCCATGGTCGGACACTCCGAGACGATCACCGTTGAGACGACGACCAGCCGCGATGGCCTGCTCAGCTCGGCCAAGTCGATGCTCGGTGGCGAGTCGGTGTTCGCAAATCAGTTCGTCGCTGATGACGGCCCGGGCCAGGTGACGTTTGCCCCGTCAACGCCGGGGGACATCATGGAACAGACGCTGATGGAGGAGACCCTGTATGCCACCGACGGCGCGTTTCTCGCCGCCGACGAGACAATCGACATCGACTCCGAACTCGGTGGGCTCAAGTCCGTCATTGGCGAGGCGAGTCTGACGCCGCTCGCGCTGAAGGGGACCGGGACCGTCTTTTTGAACGCTTACGGCGGTCTCGAACGGCTGGAACTCGACGCTGGTGAGTCATACACGCTTGACAACGAACACCTGATCGCGTGGAACGACACGGTGGATTTCAAGACGCGAACCGTCGGCGGGCTCAAGTCGTCGCTGCTCAGCGGCGAGGGTCTCGTCTTTGATTTCACCGGGCCGGGGACCGTCTGGTACCAGACGCGTGACCTTGATGCGCTGGTGTCAGTGCTTGCCCCACGGATGCCCTCAAGCGGAAACTGATCGGGTGCTACAGGGAGACTCGTGGATCGTTCGCCCGGCGAGGGGCCACGTGCAGCCGCCCGCCTGTGGACGATGCATCAGTGCGCGTTGTCAGACACCGATCAGTGCTGTCACCAATCGAAGCACCGGGAGTCTCGCACGGGGTCACCTCACGATTGTCACTGGGACCCGTGCCCGGCGGGCCACCGTCTCGGCAACACTCCCAAGAAGTGCACGGTTGATACCTGATCGACCGTGGCTTCCAATCACGAGCTGGTCGATATTGTTGTCACGCGCATACTGGAGGATCGTCCGTGCCGGTCGTCCGATCTCGGTCACGGTCTTGATCGTGCGGTTGTGTGCGGCCGCCAGCTCTGACGCCACGGTCTGGATGGCGTCCGCCTGATCTTGAGCGGTCTCGTACCAGTCGTCAGCGACCGGCAGCCCACCGGTCTCGACTGCAACGATTACGTCGACCGGATTAATGACGTGAATGGCGGTGAGCTCGGCGTCCGGCATGGACGTGAGTGCGTGGTCGAGCGCCCGCTCGGCGAGCGGTGACCCGTCGAATGCGACGAGGACGGTGTGGGCCATGTGTTTTCATGGGTGACGGGCGTGGATGAACCTGCGGTCCGATATACAGCAGACAGCGAGGGATAGTTACATGCGCCGGGCCTATTCCGCCCCAGCGATGATCGAACGGCTCCTCGGCGATGACGTTGCATCGTCTGGACGGTACCTCGCCGAAGTGATTTACGGTGCGAATGATGGGATCATCACGACCTTCGCGGTTGTCTCCGGCGTTGCTGGCGCCGCATTGAACCCCTCGATCGTGCTCATCCTGGGGGCGGCGAACCTCTTCGCCGACGGGTTCTCGATGGGCATGAGTAACTATCTGAGCCGTCGGTCGGAACTTGACTATCAGCGCTCTGTCCGCACGGATGATGACGTATCAGTCGATCCGTCCGACGGAAAGTCCCCTCGCTGGACGGCGTTTGTCACGTTTCTTGCGTTCGTCATCGCCGGGTGGGCTCCGCTGATTCCGTACATTCTTGCGGCGACACCAGCGTTTTTGCTCTCGATTGGGTTCACCGGGGTCGCATTCTTCGTCGTTGGGGCGAGTCGAAGTCTCGTCACGGACCGGCCCTGGTATATCAATGGGGCGGAGATGTTTCTCGTCGGAATGACGGCAGCGGCCGTCGCTTACACAGTTGGCCGTCTCCTCGGCGGGGTCGCCTGAGGGCGGATCGGATACCGAGGTGTGACTCCGAAGACTCGCCTACTGTGGATTCTCAGAGTGCAACCACCACGTCGGTCTACTGGAGGGACGTTGCGTACTCCCGGGCCGGCCCGGGTGTGACGACCATGCCACGCTTGTGGCTATCGAAGTCGAAGGTGACAACCGCCGAGTGGAGCTTCTGGACGACCGGCCGTCCGGCGGTGTCCGTATGCTTGCACTCGGCGACGACCGATCGGCGGGTGCCGTCAGCGACCTTCTCCATGGAGGATGTCCCGGCCCTTGCCGGCCGTTCGTTCGGCCTGGCGGACACGCTCGTAGCCGAGAGGGCGAAAGACATCCGCCATCAGATCCTCACCCTCGAATCCCGAGAGATCGGCAAAAACGGCCAGGTGCTCGTAGGCGTGTATCTTGCTGGTGGCAATACGGTGTCGATCAGGTCAGTGGAGCATATCAAGCAGGAAAATCGAGAGAAAGCCGACGAAGAAAAGCGTCGTTGAGACGGGCGTCTCGGGAACTGTCCCGGCTTTCACGAGGAGTTCCTCGGTGACGAGATACAACAGGGCGGCCGAGCCGAAGGCGAGGATGATCGCAATCGGCGCGCCAGTCACGCCCCCGAGGGCTAGCACACCAACGGTCACGCCGGTGGCAAGCAGGAGTCCAAAGGCGGCTGGGACGGCGAGCTTTCGGGCCATTCCGAGGTTCTGTGGCAGGGCAACCACGCCGGCCACGCCTAAGAAGAGCACCTCGATGGTCAACGCTAGCGCGATGATCACCCCGGCGTCAGGATTATCGAGGAAGGTGACGCCGATCAGGACGCCGTCGATCACCATGTCGATTGCGACGGTGATGAGCAATCCGGCGGCACCGGCGAACGGTCCACCGAGATCACGTTGCTCGATAGCCCGGCTCAACCGGTGGATCCCTAGCATCGTCACGACACCGATAGCGAACCCGAGGACGACGACCTGCGGCGCTCGGTCGTGGATGTCCGGAAGGAGTTCGGCGGCGACAGCGGCGATAACGACGCCAGCAGCAAAGTGCTGGATGTTGCTTTCCATCTGTGGACCTGGCGGCCGGTAGACGGCGATCACGCCACCGACCAGCGCCGCGACGACGGCAAGTGAGGTATATGATAACGCCTGGGCCAGTACCATACGCTTTCTCCCGGCCGGAGGGTGAAGAATCTTGAGTCGACTGACGACCGCTGAGGCGCCATCCGGCTGTGCTCCTCACTCGCGGTGGGGTTCTCGGCCGTGTCGTTCGACGGCAGCTCAAGGCTGGTGAACCGCGCGATGGTCACCCACCGAAGCGATGGAGGAATTTTGTCGACCGGTTCGGGTAGTCGGTGGTGGGTCCATCTGGCAGACTGATAATAAGAATGACACAGCTCGAACCGTGCTGGTTCGGAGTCGATCCGGTTGATACAGGTGCGTCGGCAATCCCGACAGGTGTACCGCCGGTGGGCTTCGCAAACTATAGAACCATCAGAAATATCGCCCTGAAAATTGGGCATTTGTATTGAAGTTTGGTATGGGGCCGGAGGGATTTGAACCCCCGATCGACTGATATCCCCGATCCGCCTCGGAACTCCAGGGTATCATCCTCGCCGCCGGTGATCAGACGGCGGCTCCGTATATCAGTCGGTCGTCAGAGGCGGAATCTCTGGAGTCAGTCGCCCTGCCGGACTAGGCCACGGCCCCTCACCGTCTGATTTTATCGGTTTGAGTAAAGGGGTTTCGATTCGGCTGACGCAGCGGTGACAACCATTTTGGTCGTTGCCATCCCAGATCGCATATGGCCGGCGAATCCAACCAGGTGCTCGCCATCGGCGATCAAGCGCCCGACTTCGAGCTGCCCGGAGCCGATGGAGCGACCCATACAATCGAGGACTTCACCGACAACGCGGCGATCCTCGTTGTCTTCACGTGTAATCACTGTCCGTACGCTCAGGCCAAGCTATCGCTGCTCAACGACATCGCAACCGAGCACGACGATGTTGCCGTTGTCGGCATTAACCCCAACGACGCCGAGGCCTATCCCGAGGACTCCTTTGAGGAGATGCAAGAGCGCGTTGCCTCCGGCGAAGTGGAGTACGATGCCTACCTCCGGGATGAGTCCCAGGAGGTCGCCAAGGCCTACGGCGCGGTCTGTACGCCCGATCCGTTTCTGTTCGCGGTCGAGGATGGCGAGGCGCGGCTGGCCTACCAGGGCCGGCTAGACGATGCCATCAGCCCCGGTGAGGAGCCCGACCGGATCGAGATCCACGAGGCTATCGAGGCCGTTCTGGCGGGCGAGGACGTTGATATCGAGTTCAATCCCTCCCGCGGCTGTACGATCAAGTGGCACGAGGGCAACAAGCCCGAGTACACCCGTTCGTAGGCGACTCCCTCTGGCGTTTCGAGGGGTTTAAGACAGATCCTCCGGAACGTGAAAACGCGCGGGCTCGTAGATCAGTGGTAGATCACTCCCTTGGCATGGGAGAGGCCCCGGGTTCAAATCCCGGCGAGTCCACTCAGCTTCTTCGTTGTAGTGGATTAACCAGACTGCGGAGGGTTCTTTTAGGTAATCCTCCTCAACCACCCCCCGGTTCACACCGGCCTGAACCCAATCTGAAGTGTATCATCCCGGTACATCACCCCTTTTACGAATGCGGGTTACAGCAAGTCTAACTGATATAAACACGTCTTGGGCCATCCGTGAAGGTAGTATTCGGATCAGCTGGTTCCATGCGAAGGCGAACGCTCAAAGCCAATTTTCGACAGTGTCTGCTTGGACGTGGCTAAAAAGCG
>JBEQAX010000026.1:0-24598 GCA_041640095.1 Salinarchaeum sp.
ACAGCATGCAACAGGCCGAGCGGATCTCGGATCAGACTGCGGTCTTCCTCACCGGTGGTGAACTTGCTGAGTACGGTGACACCGAGCAGATCTTTAACAATCCGAAGAGTCAGCGCGTGGACGATTACATCTCCGGACGGTTCGGGTGACCGGAGCGAACATCCCTCTAGGGAAGCGAACAAAACGCTTGTCTGTGGTGCCGCGAAGCTCAACGTCGGAGTCGGTATAGAGCGCTATTGCGACCGCTATATTGCTTGATAAATATATTAGCAAGCACAAAGCTTTGCGTCCTCATGATGGTGGATATGCTCGATCCTTGCCGGTCACAGATTGCGGGGCTTCTTGAGGAGGCTCACCAGTACCTCGACACGGAGCATCGGCAGCTCGGCGAGGAGATACGGGCCTTCCAGACGTTCATCGAGCGCGTCGAGACGATCTCGCCACACTCAGTATCCAATGAGCAACACCCGCCGTTACGGACCCGGACGATGACCGCCCCGGACAGCGCCGCTCGGGTACAGGCTGCCTACGAGGATACCGTGATGGCCGTCTCACATTACGAACAGGAGTACGGCGAGACGTATGCGGAAAGTCTCCGGGAGGAACTCACACCGGAGGTTGCAACCGCCTTAACCCAGCAGTCGGCGTTCGACCGGGCGTGTAAACAGGCAACTGTGACGGCCGCCCGTGAGGCCACACACAAACGACAGCTCCTACGCGAGAGCCTTAAGACAGAACGCGAGGCAATCAAGACCGGCAAGAACGCTCTCGTGCCGATCGCCGACCAGCTGGCAGACTATCGGACGGTAACGCCAACAGGCGTTGCTGACGCGACACTCGACGGCTATCTTCGCCGACTCGACATACTTGAAGAGCGCTGTCAGGAACTCATCGATCAGCGACAGGACATCCGGGTCGCCCAGCGCAACCGACTGCGGTTGTCGCGTCCGTGTACGGACATCGCGTACGTGTACCGGGAGTTGGATGTCGATTATCCGCTGATGGCCGCAACGGCAACGCTCATCGACGAGATTCAGCGGCTACAAGGCCGGTTCAGACGGGCTCGGGCTTAGAAGGGGCCATCGCCGCCGCCGAGATTACCCATATCGCCCATGCCGCCTTGGCCCTCCATCTGTTTCATCATCCGCTGCATATCGGCGTCGCCCATGCCCTGGAACTGACCGAGCATCCGGTCCATCATGTTGTACTGCTCAAGGAGTTCGCGGACACGATCCTCAGAGGTGCCACTACCGCGAGCGATCCGGCGGATCCGGCTCTGGCCGATCCGATCGGGATCGGCGAGTTCGCCCTCGGTCATCGAGTCCATGATCACCTCGAAGTCCCGGAGGCGCTCTTCGGTGACGTCCATCGCGTCGTCTGGGAGTTCGTCCATGAGACCGCCTCCACCAAATCCAGGGACCATGTCGAGGACCTGATCAAGCGGTCCCATACTACTCATGGCCTCCATCTGCTTGCGCATGTCATAGAGGGTGAACTCCCCCTCAAGCATGTTCTCGGGATCCCAGTCTTCCTCGTCCTGCCCGGTCTCCTCCATGGCCCGCTCGACCCGCTCGGCCAGCTGCTTGAGGTCTCCCATCCCCAACAGCCGGGAAATAAAGCCATTGGGCTCGAACCGCTCGATGTCCTTGACATCCTCGCCGGTCCCGAGGAAGGCAATCGACGAGCCGGTTTCCTGGACGGCCGTCAGCGCGCCACCACCCTTGGCGGTCCCATCGAGCTTGGTGATGACCACGCCGTCGATGCCGATTGCCGACTCAAAGCGGTCGGCCTGATCGCGAGCGCCCTGGCCGATGCCAGCGTCAAGCACCAGGAGCGATCGGTCGGGCTCAACCACCGCCTCGATGGCCTCAATCTCGTCGATCAGATCCTCCTCAAGAGCGTGTCGGCCCGCAGTGTCGACGATCTGAACGTCGGCGTCGGCGGTCGCCTCAAGCCCGGCCTCGGCGATGGCAACCGGATCGTCGCTGTCAGGGTCACCGTAGAAATCGACCTCGGCGCGGCCGGCCATCTCCTCGGCTTGCTCGTAGGCCCCCGGCCGGAACGTATCGGTTTGGATGACGGCCGTCCGGAGTCCCTTCTTCGAGAACCACCACGCCATCTTAGCGGCAGAGGTGGTCTTCCCTGATCCTTGGAGCCCCGCCAGGAGGATGGTCTGTTCCTCAAGCGGGAGATCAGTAGATTCGCCGACCAGCGCAACGAGCTCCTCATAGACGATCCGGAGGACGTGCTCGCGGACGGTTGTCCCCGCCGGCGGATCCTCCTCCATGGCCCGCTGTTTGATGTCTTCCGAGAGCTCCTGAACAAGCGACAACTCGACGTCGCCCTGGAGAAGCGACCGCTGGATCTCCCGGACGATCTCGTCGATATCGGACTCCTCGATGCGGGACTTCCCGCGGAGATCATCAAGGGTCCCCCGGAGTGAACTCCCCAGATTGTCGAGTACCATTTGCTTATAATAAGGGATAGAGGCGTTAAAGCCTTTATTGGACTACGACTCGGCCTCAGCCGGCTGATCGAGATCAGGCTCGGCGAGCAGTTGATCAACGAGCCACTCGGGGTCGAATACCTCGAGATCCTCGTAGCCCTGACCGGTGCCGAGGAAGAAAATCGGCTTGCCCGTGGCGTGCGAAATCGAGATGGCCGCCCCACCTTGGGCGTCGGCGTCAGCCTTCGTGAGGATTGCACCGTCGATCGCCGCCGCGTCGTTGAACTCGCGCGCCCGACGAACCGCGTCCTGACCGGCCACAGCCTCGTCAACAAAGATCGTCAGGTCGGGATCGACCACCCGGTCAATCTTCGCGAGTTGGTCCATCAGGTCGTCACTGGTGTGCAAGCGGCCGGCGGTGTCACCGAGGACGACATCGATATCGTTGGCCTCGGCGTACTCAACGGCGTCGTAGATCACCGCGGCGGGATCACCCCCCTGTTCGTGTGCGATGACCTTCTTGTCGAGTCGCTCGGCATGTTCACCGATCTGCTCGGCCGCACCGGCCCGGAAGGTGTCGCCGTTTGCGAGCACCGAGGAGTAGCCGTGGTGTTCGAGATACCGCGCAACTTTCGCGATTGAGGTCGTCTTGCCGACGCCGTTAACGCCAGTGAAGACAATTACGACCGGGCGATCGGCCGCCTCAAGTCGGGTCTCGAAGTCACCACCCTCGACTGAGGTGACCTCGATTAACGCGTCTCTGAGGGCGTCTTCGACAATGTCACCGATTGAGGTGGTAATGCGGTGACTCTCGCCAATAAGATCGTCACGAATGTGCTCAAGGATCTCCTCGGCGACATCCATCTGGACATCAGACTCCAGAAGGGCAGTCTCGAGGGTCCATAGTGGATCATCGAGGTCCTCCTCACGGATAATGACCTGACCAGTCGCGAGGCTCTTAGCCTTCTTTGCAATACCGACGTCGGCCTCAGAATCAGCGGTCGGTTCCGCCGTGGCATCGCTCGTCGGCTCCGGCGGTGCCGTCGCGGACTCAGCAGAAGCCTCCTCGGGTGAGTCGGACTCGGTGGTGTCCGTTGCTAACTCCGCGTCGGACTGCTCCTCGGCCGCCTCCTCGGCGGCTTCTTCGGCGTCCTCGCGAAAGCGCTTGAGTTTGTCCTTGAGTCCGTCAAACATGGCCTACTCGTCCGATTCAGGGGCGCGGCCCTGCATCTGCTGTTGGACGAGCTGTTGTTGGAGCTGCTGGGCCTGCTGTTCGAGTCGGTCAGACTCCTCTTCGAGTTCGGCGATGTCGTCCTGCAGATCGTCAATGCGGTCATCGAGAGTGTCCTTCTTGTGTTCGAGGGTCTCGACGGCACCGTCGCGGTCGCGTTCAGCGACATAATCGCCACCGATTTCGACAAGAATCTCTTCGATGTCCTGAACCTGGGCACGGACGTGTGCGCCGCCGCCGAGAGGCACCTGGACGGTCGCGTCAGTCTCAAGCCGGTTGATCGCCGCGATTGCGTCGTCAATATCGCTTTGCTCGGCGCGGAGCGTCTCAACTTCAGCCTCAAGGCCTTCAATCTGCTGGGAAACCTGCTGAATCTCCTCTGAGAGCTGTTGCAGTTCCTGTTGACCGGGAGCGGCACTCATCGTTGATCACCCACTGCCGATACCGTGCTAGTGTGGCGGACAAGCAGTCGCATACCAGCCCTTCGGGGCGCACGCCGGAAGAAACTTCCCATGCGTCGAGAGCGGAGTTAGTCGTCAGCCTCAACGGGACCGATCTCAAGGCGGTCACGAAGGTTCTCAAGAGTCGTCTGGAGTTCGCGTTGGTTATACCGTCGGACAAACGGTTCAGCAACGCGCGAGAGAACGCGTCCGGGCAGCTCGTAGGTCGCCGCATACGAGACGCGGCTGCCATCCCGTTCGGGATCAATCCGAATGTCGATCTCGCCTTCGAGTCCCCCTCGGAGTTCGAAATTGAGGCGCTCGGGCGGTTCGTGAATGATCTCGACGAGTTCTCCATCAACAGACACCCCTGCCATACGGTAGGTATGATCCGCCCGCTTGCCACCGTTGTCGAGCCCGCGGACGTTCTGGACCTCAACGAGACTGGGAGTCACCTCAACGTGGTGATACGGATCATCAAGATACGTGAAGACATCCTCGGGCGCGCTATGGACGTATACCGATTCACTCACAGTGACCATACGATACCCTACGCGAACGTTAATAAGAAGCCGTCGGAGACGGCTGTCGGCTCACTCAAGATATCCGAGTGCGTCCTCAATGCGACCGAGTTCGGGACCGGTTGTCTCATCACCAGCAACGTACCCGGCCGTGTTGGCGATCAGTCCCGACCCAACTAGCGGGCCACCGTAGTTGATTGTCCCAATGTCGGCGTTGACCGCAAGGTGCTCGGCCAGCCGGTCGAGTTCGGCATCGGTCGTCTTTGGATGACAGAGGACTCCACGATCGTTGGCAACCGCTGCAGTGCCGACGGTCCGTACGTCCGCGAGCATCCCCTGCTCGACCGGAACTTCAAGGGTTGTCTCGATGGTCTCGACCGCCGCCGCAGAGAGCTCTGGATGGACGTACGCGCCAGCGTCGTTCGCGAGAATCACATTTCCAGCGGCGTTGATCGGTCCAGGGAGTTCAGCAACGGTGCCGTCAACTGCTTCCGCGAGGGTGTCACGCTCGGGCGTGGTGACACGGCTACTGACAACGAGCCCGTTCTCGTTGCCAGCGACGAGCGCGCCGACGGTCCAGGAGCCACCGACGGTCGTCTGGACGGGCGTCACATCGAGTTCGCTCGCGATTGCATCGATCTGTTCCGGTTCGAGATCCGGTCGGAGGACCACACACTCGTCGGTCGCCATCGCGAACACACCGACGTGGGGTGACCCCGAGAACGACGCCTGAAGCAAGTCTTACTCCGCGTGTTCGGCCTCAACGATGCCACGTCCGTCCTCAAGGAACCGGGCGGCACGGACGCGAAGCGAACTCGGCGGATTCGAGCGACCGTTGGCCCAGATGGCTTCGTTGATTGAAGGGTCGAGACGGACATCGTCTTCGGCCACTGAGAAGTGTTTCGCGAGGTGCTCGCGGACGATCGTCATGGCCTTGTCGGCGCGTTCGCTCTTCGGGGCAGCGCCTGCATCGCGAAGCGGGACGGTCATGACCCGCTCCTCAAACTCGTTGCTGCTCATTCGTCGGTGTCACTACGCCGCCATGAGCGCCGTTTGGGGTTGCGCATGACATCCCGGTCGGTCTTGAGCATGACCCACGCCGGGATGCGACTGTTCTGCTTGTCGAGTTTCGCGAGCCGCTTCTTTTTCGCCCGCGATTTGTTGCTCATAGTAGTCCGATGTTTCCGGTGGGGTCGTATAGGTTTGTCCATTCAGCGACTCCGCGACAAGACGGTCCTCTCAGGCCTCAAGCTGATCGACGAGGGTGTGCAACGAGCGGACCTCATATTCCGGAGTGTGTGGCAGTTCGGCATCAGCGCGATGGTCACGACGGACGAAGGCCCCGTCGGCGCCGGCCCGTTGGGCCGCGACAAGATCCGAGGGGCTGTCGCCGACATAGAGGGTCCGGTCGGCCCCCAAGTCGTCAATGGCCTGCTCAAGATAGTACGGCTCTGGCTTTTTGCGCCGCACGTCCTCAAGCGTCGGCTGTCGACCGTAGATGGTGTGAAACTGCTCGTCGACGCCGTAGTGGCGCAGGATATACTCAACCGTCTCGTGTTGATTGTTGCTGACAACCCCCATTGGCGATTCGAGCCGATCAAGTGCGACAACATCATCATAAAGATCCTTCTTGCCGGCACGGATCAGTTCAATTTGGGCGTCGGCAACGTTGCGGTCGCGGCGCTTCCAGAAGGCCGCTGGATCGATGTCATACTCCGAGCACACGGCCATGACATCCTCGATAGTGACGCCGAACAGCCGCTCGACGTGCTCTTGGGGTGGATTCTCAACCCCAAACTCAACGAGCGTGTTGGCGATAGCCTCACGGACGGCCTCGCGCTCGGTGATCCGGGCGAGGACTCCGTCATTGTCGAAGACGATGGCGTCGTAGTCCACAGAGAAACTACGGGCGGCGGTGGCTTGGTTTTGACGCTGTCCGAACAGTGCGTATCACATGAAATCAGCAATCCCGCTTTGTCGGCTCGTATCGTCCTCGAAGATTCGTTCGATGGAGCGCTCAAGCACCTCAAGACGCTGTTTGGTGTAATCGCGGGCGCCGTACTCATCGGCGATCCGGATGGCCGTATCGAGGTACTTTGAGACCGAGCCCTCGTGGACGGTCAACGTGACATCGCCGCCGCAGTTGCGACACTGGCCGGTCAGAGGCATCCGACGATACTTCGTACCACAGTCCAGACACCGGACCTCCTGACGCGAGAAGGCCCGGAGGTTGCCAATCAGATCGGGTAAAAAGTGGTACTCGATGATCCGCTCGGCGACATCCGTCTCATCGACCGCGCGGAGTCGACGAGCCAGCTCCAGTTGTGCGTCCATCTTCTCGGTCATGCTTTCGAGGGTCTTGTACGCCGAGAGATCCGGACCAGCGGCGATATCGGTTGTTGTGTGGGAATGGGCGAACCCGTGGTACTCGTCGTCGGTGCCGACCCGCTCCTCGGCGATTGTCATCGCCTCAACCTCCTCAGGGTGTGCAAGCTCGCGGGTGGCCTCGTAGAATTCGCGCGGATAAGCGTCCATAATATCGATATTGTGCGCCTCGTCGTCGATCTCAGCAGGGTCGATCCGCGAGGACATCACCAACGGGGCGTCCATCGAGTTGTGGGCGTACAGCCAGTTGGCCGTAAAGATGGGCTCGCCCCCGACTTGCAGGTCATACAGGTATCCGTCATAGCTGACGCGATCAATATCCTCGACACGCAGGTACGCAAGGTCGCCCGCAACAAGCGGCTCAAGCGCCGCGAGATGTTGTTTGGCCGGCGCGGGAAGCGATCGGTCGGCAAGTGAGTCAACGATCGTACGCAACTCCGCGAGCGCGATATTGTCATCAGCGTCAAGCGGTGCTGGAAGCACCGCCTCAATCGCCGGGTGGTCGATCTCCTGAAGCTCGATGAGTGCCTGTGGTACCGACACCGTGAGGTCTCCATCGATTGGATCATCGCTGGCCAGCGCATCGGCAGTCATCCCTGCGGGCAGCGAGACAGTATATTGGGGCCCCCCAGAGGTCGTCTCGTCGCAATCAATCACCCCAACCACACCGAGACGGTGGAGAAGAAAGATAACGCCGTCTTTGAGGGATTCACTGGTCGTTTGAACGACAGATTGGCCCGAAGACGCACGCGCAAGTCCTTGGAGGAACGCGATCACGACATCGCGGGAGCCACGGAGAATACACTGCGGGATCGACTGAGGCGGTGCAAGGTCAAGATCAGCAAGTACCGCAGCGAAAGCGGGCGGCAATGACACCGCGTGTCCGTCGTCGACCGAGCGGATCGTCGGATCGCACGCGAGTGCCGAATGAGCCGCCTCCGCGATACGGTCGGCGACGGAACGATCGGGAGTCCGGATCGTCGGATGATGATCAATCACCTCGCCAGCGGCGACGAAGGCACCAAGCACCCACGCAAGTGAGGCATCAACCGCAAGCTGACGGCGAATCCCGGAGTCGTCTATTCCCCCACAGATCCGGAGATCCGCCGGCAGATCACGGTCTGTGTCAGCCAGTTGTGATTCAATGCGGGCAAGCGGGACGCGGTCCATCGTGTCGGGGCTCTCTATCGCCGAGCCGCCGTCAGGACGAGGACCGATTGGGGGAAGCTCCCTGGCGACACCGTCGTCAACGCAGACCTGTGGCGTTTCGAGACACGCGGCGACATCGATGGTCGTCTCGGTGGATTCGACCGCGAACGACTGTGGGGCGACAATCAGGTCACCTGCTGCCAGTTCGGCGCCGGCGACCTCTTCGATCCCATCGTCGTATCGGAACAGGCTGTGGTGTTCGGTGATCGTGATCGAGCGGCCACGCTGGGTCTCAATCTCAAGCAGGGTCGCCTCGGGAGCTGCCCGGTACCGGATGGCCCTCTCGATCGGCTGGAGGGTAACCCGGTGGTTCTCGTCGAAGGCGTAGGTCTGCCACCCCTCGGCCACGCAGGGTTTCTTCCGGAACTTGCCGTCGCGCTCGGAAGGGGTCTCAAGTGCGTCCCAGAGCTCCTCGATTGGCAGCACGCGCACTGCGCCCTCTGGATCGACAACAAGAAGCCGTGAGTCGGCGGTGACACTCCCACCGCGCTTGTCCGGTAAGTAGGCCTTGCTGAAGTTGAGGAGCCCATCCATCAACAACATCACGCAGTCCTCATCGCCGTCACACTGGCCGACGTAGGTGTCGTTGGCGACCAGCGTGTGCGTATCAGCGACCGTCAGCGAGTAGGTATGATCGATGGAGCTTGGCTGGATGTCGACGGCGGCCACCACATCTAAGGCGACACTCCCGCCGTCGTATGCCGGCTGCGGATCATCTGAAGTGTCGACGCCCGTCGCAGACAGGCCATCATCGGCAAGAGTGGGCACCGGGAGTTGGTCACCTTCTGTGAGCGAATGGGCTGCAACCGCCTCAACGCCAGCGGATGTCCAGCGCCGCATCGTATGGTCAGGCGTGACCGTCAGCTGTCGCCCACCACGGGTCTGGATCCGAATGAGGTGATCCTGTGCGGGGTGCTTCGAGACGGCCTCAACGGGCTTGGTCGTCGGCTGGCCGGCAGCGTCAAGCGACGGGACGGTAACCGTGCCGTCGAGATCCTGGATGAGGGTGCCAAAGTCGTCCTCGCGGGGATCCTCAAGACGACGTTCGACGAACGTCTCAATCGAGGTGCGGTGCCAGCCATCCGCGTCGGCATAGCGGATGGTCGTCGCAGGGTGAAAGCAGTTCCGGCGCTTGGCCGCGTGGAAGTACGGGTGAGCGTAGCCGCCAGCGACATTGGTGAACCCGAGCACGCGCCCGACAACAGCCGCGGAGGTATGCGGCGCCATCCCGAAGACCAGTTCACCGACGAGGTCATCGGTCTCCGCAAGATCGTAATAGGGCTCAAGGCCGTAATAGGATTCAAGCAGATCATCAACAAAGTTGGCGGTCTTGAGCATGTGCTCAGCCGCCCCCTCCGAGAGGATCACATCCTGGACTTTGAGCTCAACCAGCTGATCCTCGTGGCGTAGCGGATCGCCGTGGATGTCTTCCTCATACCCCAACTGGCGGAACCGGTCAACGGAGACGCCCAGTTCCGCGGGTTTGACCGACGTCACCGGCAGATCGGTCATGTCATAGCGAACGGTTCCGTCTTTGAATGCCGAAACATCGTGTTTGGCCCGGAGGACGCCCTTCTCAAGCGGTTCCGGCGTTTTGACCGCCGAAGTCAGTCCCTTGACCCCTTTGAGGATCTCAAAGGCGTTATCACGTTCACCGACCGCATCAAGCGCTTGCCGGTATGCCGCGCCGACATCGATCGGCCGAGTCTCAACCGCGCTACCCTCAACCTCACAGCGCTCACAGTAGACCCGCCCGGAGTCATCGGGCTGGAGCTCCTGGCCACACTCCGGACAGGTATACCGGGGATCGATGTGTGAGCCACACTCCGGACAGCGCGGCCAGAAGGTCTCGATATCACAGTCCGGACAGGCCCGGATACCGACCTCGGCTTCAACTTCGCCAGGAGTGTCCGAGAGCGAATCAGTATGACTAGCAGCGGCACCGACATCCCGTTGGTCACCGCCGGCCTCGCCGATGGGAAACAGCGTGTGAACCGCCGGCGAGAGCTCACGGTCCTCCGATTTTTCCGGACGCCCCATCCGGCTGCCCACCCGGGTTGGGGCCCGCTCGCTGACCGCAAAGGGAGCGACTGCTTCGACCGCCCGCATGGCGTTGGGCCATTCGCGGGCATCCGTCGGCAGGTCATCGAGGGTCCACGTCCGCTCAAGTTCCTCGGTCACGCCGAGCGACGCCACCAGTGGTCGCCAATCGGAGATTGTGAGATGGTCGTCACCCTGGTGATGCTCAACAAGTAGGGCTTCAAGCGTCACCGCAACATCAGAGTGGATCCGAAGGGTGTCCTCAACGACCTCGCCGTCGGCGACGGCCGCCGCAAGCGCATCAAACTGATCGACCGCGATGTCGTGCCAGAGGTATGTGTACGTCGGGTGTAAGGGGGCATCGTAGGTCTGCGCCCACTCGATGGCGGTCGTTGGTGCCGGCGTCTCAAGATCAACCGACGCGTCGTCCCGCATGGCCTGAATGTCGGCGCCGGCCGCCTGCATGTCAGCTGTCCACCATTCGAAGACATACGAGGCGGGAGCCAGTTCGTGGTTGTTCTCGACGAACTCGCCGTAGTTGACGAGATATTCGCCGAGGTCGATAATCCGGTCGATTCCGTTCCGAAGCGCCTTCGCTTCCTCCGCATCGTCAATTCGGCGGACATCACCGTTTGCGAGACGAACAGTTGGTCCTTCAATGGAGTCGACGGGGACGACTCCAGCCGCCTTGCCGGGCAGTTCCGTCTTGATCTGGGTGCCCGGCGCCAGGAAGTCCTCGGTAATCCGCATTGTCGCGGGATGGATGCCGGCGGTCGCATCACCGAGGTTGCGAGTGCGACCGTACCGTAGCCGGAACCCACCGGGCTCGCTTGGGTGGCCAAAGACCGGACGTCCGGCGATCAGATCACGGAGATACTTGTCGCTCGCATCGACGCGTGGGGGACCGGCTGTCGCCGTTGCTGTCTCGTCCTCATCGGTGGCAGTCGTTGACTCCTCCTCGGTATCGTCATCTTGACCGCCGATAGTGCCATCAATGAGATCCTGGAGCCACGGCCAGGCCAGGTCCTCAAGATCCCGGGTGTACCGTCTGATCTTCGGCGCCTTCAGCGCGATCCCCTCGGCGAGAACAAGACACATGCCTCCACGGGGAGCGTTGGTGTCGATGCGCTCAAGATCGCGATAACCGGAGACCTCCTCCTGGCCGGTGGCCTCCCCATCGAGCATGATCGGGCAGTGCTCGACGATGTACTTTGTCTCCTTGTCTTTGGGCGCATACTGGAGACCGGTTTCAGACGCATAGAGATCAACCTCCTCGGCATACCGTTCGATCTCGTCGTCGCGAGGTTTGAACCGGTCAATCCCCAGCAGGGTGCGGGCGTAATCGGCAACCAGCACCGACAACGCCTGGGCGGTTCCACCGGCCGAGCGGATCGGGCCAGCGTAATACACGGCGACGTAGGACGACCCGTCGTCGTTCTGATTGACCTCAACGCGGTCAATCCCCTCAATCGGCGCGGCGACGACCCCCTCAGTGAGCAGCGCAACAGCGGTCCGAACGGCCCCCTCGATGGTGCCCGCATCCGTCTCATAATCACCGACCCGCCCCTCAACGAAGTCCTCGACAAGCGCGAGGGCAATCTCCTCACGGCTGAGTTCCGTCTCGGTCTCGAACGTCCGGACTCGCTCGGCAACGCCGTCGATCCCGAGGATGTTTTCGACCCGGTCGGCCATGTCGCGGGCAGTCGGGATCTCGATCTCCGGTCGCGGATCCTCGCCGCGTGTTTTGGCCTCTTCGGCGACGGCCATCGCGCGGTCAAGTTCGGCCTCGATCCGCTCGAAGTACTGCTCGTCCTCGGGTCTCATGGCGCTTGACCCCGACCAGACAGGCAGTCACACGCGAACAACGACGGCGTGAGACGGGACACGGTCACAGCCAGAGGTCAAGTGCAGTTGGCTCGTCGTAGCTCCGAACCAGTTCGGTATCGAACACCCGCATGTGCACCTCACCGGCAAAGGTCGTCCCGGCCTCAAGATGACCGGCAATGGTCTCGCCGTCGGGGCCAGAGAGGACGGCGTGGGTATGTGCAAACAACTCGCCGTCGAGACGCGAGATGTTCCCCACGCAGGCTGCCACTTCATGGGGTGTCTCGACGGTGATCGGCATGTACTCCTTTTCGTCTTGGTCGTAATACCAGAGCTCGGCGTCCTGAACGGCTCCCATCGCGGTGAACCACGCCGCCTCGGCATCAACCTCCGCTGCTAGCTCTTCGAGTTGGGTACGCCAGTCGCGTCCGGTTTCAAAGCGACCGAGATACTCCGCGGTTGTCTCGACTGCGCGGTGTTGCATACCGACGGAGTATCGGAGGCGAGGACTAAAATCTGCGCATCGGCCTGGCCCTTATCGCCAGGAGTCGAGTTCGATGGCGTCGGTGATCTCCGTTGCGAGCCAGGCCCCATCTTCTGTGATGTCGGCAATGACGTACTCCTGTCCGACGCCCTCACCATCAACCGAGCCGATGATGGTTGCATCGTTGTGCCCGTTGGGACCTGGTGAAGCTGCCATGTCAATACGTAACGCACCCACACATATAAGATCATCGAATTATCTCGAACCGAGCGAGAATCACCGGATTCGGGCGTCGATAACAACGTGGGTAACCCCCTCGGCGTACGTTTTGATATCCCGAGAGGTCATCGACACAACCGATCGGTCGGCGGCCGTCACGGCCGTCTCAAGTGCCGACGCGGGACGATCCGGCGTGACGGCCGTCGGAACAGCCGCGTGAAGGTGCAAAACGCCATCGGTGGCCAGCGCCTCAAGTGCGGTATCGAGGTACTCAGGGGCATCGTAGTGACCCATAACCACCCGATCAACCGGTGGATCAACGACCACATCGCGACAATCTGCGAGGTAGGCCCCCACGCGATCGCCCACATCATTGAGTTGTGCGTTCTCAATGAGGTACTGGAAGGCCGTCGGGTTGATCTCAGCCGCGAGGACCTCCGCGCCAGCGACCGCCATCGGGAGCGTGAAGTAGCCAATGCCGGCGAACATATCGAAGACGCGCTCGGAGGTGTCAGTGGCCACCGAGGGGATCAGATCGGGAGCCGTCTCCGGAGCCATCGCCGGCGAGGGAGTGTCAGCGGCGACTGCCGCTGCCATCCGGGCGCGTTCAGCCTTGTTTCCGGGGGAGAACATTACCTCCGCAAGATCAAGCGCGTACTGGACACCGTGTTCGGTGTGGATTGTCTCGGTGTCACCGGAGCCGGCGATGATGCGTCGTTCGGGAGTCCGACGCGGGCCGTCGATCCCCTCGCGGGCGAGGACCGTCTCGGCGTGGCCATGGAGGTCAAGCAGCGCCTCGCCGACAGCCGTCTCGTCTGGACACGCCGATGGGAGGGTGACGAGAATGACTGATCCAACAACCGCCCACGAAGAGGGTGCCGACGCCAGGTCAGCCTCAGACCAGCCCCGGTCGCGCAACAGCGTCTCAAGATCCCGGTCCCGGTAGGTTGGGGACACCTGTCGGGCCACTTCGATGACATCCGTCTCCGGTGGCGCCGTCACAGGGATCGCAAGGGTGCCGTCACCGTGCTCGCGGATCTGTCGATCGGGATCGTAGACCCCCTCGTCTCGAAGCGCCTCAAGAAGCGCTTCACCGCGGTGCTTCGGAACAATTGCCGCCAGTGGCTGCTCAGACATGTGCCGCCGGAAGCACGAACACTCCTGCGGTGGTCGTAACGGCCCACACGGTGTCATCGTTAAAGGTGACATCAGACGGGCGGGCGATCGTCCGTGGCTCGTAGGTCTCTGGATCGAGAATCTGAACCGCATTGTCGTCCTCGACGGTCACCAGAGTCGTTTCGGTTGCGTCAGAAACGTGTCCGAGGCGCCGAGCGTCAAGCGTTGGGTCGCTTGTGTACTCGGCGCCAGTAGTGAGCCGTCGGCCGGTCAGCCGGTCGTTGACTGAGAGCACCTGTATGGGGCCATCACCGTCCTCGGGATCGATGAGATCGCCCGGACGATAGGCCGGGAGTCGGAGCGCGAAGGTCACTCGATACACCTCGTTGCCGTCGCCGTCCTCGGTCACGAGTGTTTCTGACTCCGAGAGCGTGCCGCCTATGGCCTCCTGAATCCGGCTGGCGACCTGTCGGCCCAGCTGCGGAGTCGAGAGCTTCATGTCGAGCCCGCCGTCAACGGGAGCAATGTCGGTCACAAACGCCTCACGGTCACCACCGTCGGCGGCGTCAGTGGCAACCTCCCACGCAATTTCGCGGGCACGGTCACGTTCGTCGTCGGTCGGCTCCCGGTCGGCGGCGCGCACCTGAACAATCCCGCCGTGGTATCCGCCGGCCATCCGACCACAGCGTTGACAGGTTCCCCCGGAGAGCTTCACCGGAACCACCGTCGAGGCCTCAATCGGCGTCTCCCGGACCGCTCCGGAGACGCGACACTCGACGTCAACGGTTGTCTCATCAACCTGTTCAGGAACAACACGCCAGGTGACGTGTTCAGCATCGACGTGGACGCCCAGCGATTCCTGGACGGCGTCGATTGCGAGGTCAATCCGATCGTCAGCGTCGACATCGACCCAGCGCTTGCCCCGCTTGACGGCGCCACACTGGGTACAGTAGGTGAGTTCAATCCGGTCGGGCGCGTCAATCAGTTCGAAGGAGTCAAGATAACACCGGTCACACAGCGCGGGGTCGCCACGCTGGAGCCGAGTCTCCCGGTCGACGGTTACCGGCTCGCCACAGCGGGGACAGATCGCGCGTGCTTCTGCCATTATCACTGGTAGGCGGAGTGGCCGGTTAACCGTTGCTATGGCCACCTGTGCAGGACGGCGGGTTTATACTTGCTCGCCGGCTATTCATACATACATGAACTGGCAGACGGACTGGGGGCTTCGGGGTCGTATGATGGTGACAGCAGGGCTACTCGCCGTGTTGTACATCGGCTTCGTCGTGGTCCTCGTCGAAGTACTGAACACGGCGCCTGTCATTGCGCTGTTGCTCGTCGGGGGCCTCTCGTTCGTCCAGTACTTCTACAGTGACAACCTGGCGCTTCGAAGCATGGGCGCCAGCCGTGTCGAGGAAGCGGAGTATCCCGATCTTCACCAGCGGGTCACCCGACTGGCCCAGCAAGCCGATCTCCCCAAACCCGACGTCGCCGTCGCCGACTCGCCCACGCCGAACGCCTTCGCGACCGGTCGGAACCAGGAAAACGCGGTTGTCTGTGTCACGACCGGTCTGCTTGAAACCCTCGATGAGGAGGAGCTTGATGGCGTCCTCGCCCACGAACTCGCGCACATCAAGAACCGCGATGTGATGGTGATGACAATTGCGTCGTTCCTGTCGACGGTCGCGTTCATGGTGGTTCGATACGGGGCATTCTTCGGTGGCGGCCGGAACCGCAACGGCGGCATTGTGGTCGCCATCGGTGCGTCATTGATCACCTGGATTGTGAGCTTCCTTCTAATCCGGGCGCTCTCGCGGTACCGCGAGTACGCGGCCGATCGGGGAGCCGCCCAGATCACGGGGAATCCAAGCGCGCTGGCATCAGCACTCTTGAGCATCTCGGGGAAGATGGACCGTGTGCCCTCCGATGACCTCCGAGAACAATCGCAGATGAACGCGTTCTTTATCATCCCAGTGTCTTCGGGAATCATCGGGAAGCTCTTCCGGACACACCCGACGACCGAAAACCGGATCGAACGGCTGCAGGAGTTGCAGGCCGAACTCGCCTAAGTCCGTCGCAACTGTCGGAGACTAACGATCACAATGGGACTGTTTGACCGGATGCAGCGGCTGTTTACCACCGAAGACGCGTCCAACGACCGGCCGGCGGGCGATCCCGAGGACCTGCTGGATCTCAGTGCCGCGGCCTTACAGATGGAGACAATCGGCTATGAGCCGATTGGCGAGGCCGCGTTGTGCTTTCAGATCGATGGCGCCGAGACGACCATCGACGAGTTGCGGTCGGTTGTCGAAGCGACGACCGACAAGGCAGTGACAGCGCGCGAGGACGCCTATGGCTTCCAGTGGCTACGCTTCCGTGCAGAGACGGCCGAGACGCTAGCGAGTGCACTCCAGTTCGCAGCATCGGCCTTATTCGACAGCGGCCACCGCGAGGCACTGCTCGCGGCGGTGATCGGCTTTGCCGACGAACAGCGTGCTTACTGGATTTATTCCTTTGAGCGCGGGCGGTTCTATCCGTTCGTTCCGACCGGTGACAAGGAGCGTGATGTCACCGAGGAGTTCAAACTCCGCGGCTCGCTGCTGGGAGAACTCCCGATTGAGGACGATGAGTCGGCGTGGCACCCCCTCTGGCCGGACCGGCCGGGGAATCATCCCTGGGAGTGACAAACACAACCCAACGCGTCACCGTGAGGTCTCGTGGGGTTTCACTTTCACCAGCCTGTTAACGGGTTGGGCAGTGTTTATGTGAGAGTGGGCACGAATCCTGAGTATGGCAACAACGGACGACCTGCAGGAACTTCCGGGCGTCGGGCCGGCGACAGCCGAAAAGCTCCGCGACGCCGGGTTCGACTCATACCAGGGGCTGGCCGTCGCCAGTCCGGGGGAACTCTCAAACACAGCTGACGTGGGTGACTCAACCGCCGCCGACATCGTACAAGCGGCGCGCGAGGAGGCCGATATCGGCGGCTTCGAGACGGGGGCAACCGTTCTTGAGCGGCGTGAACAGATCGGCAAACTCGAGTGGAAGATCGACGAGGTCGACGATCTCCTGGGGGGTGGTGTCGAGACACAGTCAATCACGGAGGTCTACGGCGAGTTCGGGGCCGGGAAGTCACAGGTGACCCACCAGCTGTGTGTGAACGTTCAACTTCCACCCGAAAAAGGGGGGTTGGGCGGATCGGCGATCTTTATTGACAGTGAGGACACCTTCCGGCCGGAGCGGATCGACGACATGGTACGGGGACTCCCTGACGACGCGATTGCCGCACTTCTTGAGAAGCGCGACATTGAGGGCGAGCCCGGCGATGAAGAGGCCATGACAGCACTCACCGAGTCCGTCCTTGATCAGATTCACGTCGCGAAGGCGTTCAACTCGAATCACCAGATCCTGCTCGCGGAGAAGGCCCAGGAACTCGCTAGCGAGAGCCAGGAGGACGAATATCCCGTCCGGCTGCTCTGTGTAGACTCGCTGACAGCACACTTCCGGGCGGAGTATGTCGGCCGTGGCGAACTGGCCGAGCGCCAGCAGAAGCTCAACAAGCACCTGCACGATCTCATGCGTGTCGGTGACCTCAACAATACCGCCGTGATCGTCACCAACCAGGTGGCGTCGAATCCTGACTCGTTCTTCGGCGATCCCACCCAGCCGATCGGCGGAAACATCCTCGGGCACACCTCCACATTCCGGATCTACCTTCGCAAGTCAAAGGGGAACAAGCGGATCGTCCGTCTTGTTGACGCCCCGAACCTGGCCGACGGCGAGGCAGTCATGCGGGTTGAGGAGGACGGACTCAAGGCCGAGTAATCACGCCGTTTCCGAACAAAAACGCACGAAATTCCGGAGAATCCGGAGACCGGTCTCACCACTTTTCTCGGGGTGAAACTGCGTACCGAAGATAGTCCCGGCCTCATTCGCGATGATACTCGGGAAAGCAACGCCGTAGTCGGTTGTCGCGACGACCGCGGCATTGTCATCCGGGACGGCATAATAGGAGTGAACGAAGTAGGCGTACTGTCCATCGATCCCCTCAACAAGCGGGTGCGAGCGCTCAACGGAGAGTTCATTCCAGCCCATGTGCGGGACGGTCTGGCCGGCGGAAAACCGGACATTACGCCCAGGGATCAGATCAAGCCCGCGGACATCGCCCTGGCCGGCGCGCTCGGCTTCCTCGCTCTCGGTTAGGAGCATCTGCATGCCCAGACAGATCCCGAACAGTGGAGTGCCGTCCTGGGCCGCTTCAAGCAGGGCATCACGATAGGGCCCGGCATTCTCAACACCCTCGCGGAAGGCACCAACACCGGGGAGGACGATCCCGTCGGCCGCCTGAAACTCTGCCGGATCGTCGGTGATGGTCACGGTCGCGTCAGCCCGTTCAAGCCCGCGGGTGACGCTCCGAAGGTTACCGAGGCCATAATCGATGACGGCAATCGTCGCCAGTGACCCGTCCGCCGAGGACGGTGGTGGTGATCCGCTCATGCAAAAACGTTGGCGTGCACCGGCAAGTCAGTTTTTGTCGCATTGCCGCAGTCCATCATGAACGTACATGATCGAAACTATTAATACACCCAACTCCAATGGACAATCATGATGGATCGATTCACCGCAAACTACGGCATCGGCCAACTAAACCCCGAGGATACCCCGACGTACGACGAGCGCGAACGGACTGCCATTGACGGCAAGCCGCCAGCCACCCGCGACGGCCAGCAGGCCGCCGATTGAGGATTTGATGACTTCTATGAGACGCATCGTCGCCAAGCTACAGCTCTCTGAGTGTCGACACCCGAGCGTTCTCTTTGATCCGGATACCGGCCTCGCCGGTGCTCAAGGGAACAGTGAGGAGGGTGCTAACGGGTACCCTCGGAAGACCCACACCGCGTTCGGGCAGCGCCGGTTGCGGCACGAGAGAACCCGGTATTGACGCGTTTAGCGCCTCGTGGTACTCAACGAATTGACATCCTCCTCCGCCTGAAGGCGGAGGAATCCCACGGCACCGCACCGCTGGATTGGGAGTTTCAGGGTTGCAGACTGCCAAGCTAGCACACCGTTCGAATCGGTGTGGTGCCGGTCGATGGGCAGTCTCCTGGGAGTGCCAAACCCCCGGTACTCCTATCTTCAACCGAGACAGCGTCCCAGTGTTGTTTTTGCCACAGGGACCCCGGTCGGTGTCAGCAGACTCGGAGTTACTTTCTCTGCGAGGGTCGCCCGGTGCTTGTTGTTTGATTCCCACGTGGGGCACACTCTGTTTCCAGTGTGGGCGGACACTCGAACCGCCAGTTTTCGGGCGTTCGGATACACTGGGGTCGTAACCAGTGCGCCGACACGCATAGATACGATGAGACGTTTGAAAAATGCTCGGAAAAGCTCCGCTGTGACGGCTCGTATCCACGGTCTGAAGACCGTGGTATTGCGCCTGTTCAGCCTATAAACTCCCACGTCGAGTTGCCACCAGGGGTACTCGTCGTCAGCGTTGCGATAACAGTCATTGAAAATACAGAAGCGTTGTCACGAGAGAAATGCGGTGGCTCAGGTGAACCCCTCATCACACGGGGCTCAGCGGGGGTAACATCTCGTCACAGCCACCACCAGACGTTCGGTCGGACCGGTCAAAAGTGCTACGTGGTGTCGACGATGGCGGCAACACGCTGGGCACGGTCACGATGGGCGGCAGCGATCGCCGAAACATCCTCGCGAACGCCGTTCTCTGTCACGTAGCCGGTGATGAGCGACGCCGGCGTCGTCTCGAAAATGGGTGCGTCGACCGTGATCGCCGCCGTACCAGAATAGACGGTTGTTGGATCAGCCGTGTTCGAGGGCGCAATCGGCTTGGGGGCGACCTTGTCGCTCGCCGCAGCAACGTAGACGGGAACCTCGTGTTCGGCCGCTGCGAGAGCGAGGAGATGGGTACCGACTTTGTTGAGGACATCACCATCGGGAAGAATAGTATCCGCACCGACAAGGACGCAGTCGATCGGCCGATCGGCAAGGACGGCCGCCATCGCACTATCAGGATGGATCGAGACGGTCGTCTCAGCGGCGAGTGTTTCAGCGAGCTCAATCCCTTCCTCACCGGGCTGCGAGACGGCGACGGCCACCGACTCAGCTACTTCGAGGGCTTGTCGGACGGTCCCGGACCAGGAGAGGGTCATGACGTTTGCGTCGTCGGCAAGTGTTGTCGCCGTCGTTGCTGCCTCAGCGTCGACACGATCGGCACGAGTGAGGCCATCGATAGCGGCCTGTTCGACAGCGACGGGATCAGAGCCGCCCTCCGCGAGCGCTCGATTGATCCGGTTGCGGACGACGGCCATACTCGGACGGACCTCGCGCAGCTGGGCGCCGACCGACGCGATCGAGTCCTCCTCATACCCGGTGGCGATTGCCCCGGCCCGATCGCGGAGGACCTCAAGCGCCTGACGCGAGAGGGCCGCTGCCCCGTGAGTCTCGTCGGCAGCAATCGACTCGATGGTAGGGGCAACCCGTCGATAGCCCGCCCAGAGTCCGGGGACACTGTTACGCCGGAGGATGGCTGTCGGCTGGACCCACTCGATCCGTTCGAACTCGTAATTCGGCTCGGCCGCCCGACTCTCGACATCAAATAATAACGGGTGGACGGTAAATCGATGGCCCGAGGCGGGATCCTCGACAGACATGGGATCGCCGACGCGAACCGGATCGCCAACGGTCAGACTGACCTCCTCGCGGACTTCACGAACCGCCGCCGCGTTGATAGACTCACCGGCATCAATATATCCGGAGACAGCACCCCACTGCCCTGGGAACGTCGGCGCCGTCTCGGGGCGCCGACCGATGAGGATCTCGTGATCGGCACGGAGAAATGCCGTCACGACGTCCGCCTGTTCCATAGCCGTTCGTTGCGCGTCGACTCACCTGAATCTTGAGGGGACCGATCCACAGCCATTTATTCGGGAGCGACGGAGTCGGCGGTAGTGACGGCGAGTTCGGATTGGCAACGCTTCTTTGGCCACGAGACGCCCTACGACATGCAGCGTGATGGCATCGAGACGGCCATCGAGTCGGGGCAGGAGGGCGGGTACCTCGCCCTTGAGGGGGCCTGTGGCACCGGCAAGACCATGCTCTCGTTGGCCGCTGGGCTGGCACTCGTACGCGATCCGGACACGGATTTCGAGCGGGTGCTCGTTTTGACGAGCGTCAAGCAGCAACTCAGACAGTTCGAATCCGATCTCGAAGTGATCAACGAGGGACTTACGCCGGAACAGCAGGTGTCCGGACTGACGCTCGTCGGGAAGGCCGATCTCTGTCCGTACGTCCGTGGGAGTACGGACGAGCTTGATGAAACGACCGTCTACGACGGTTGTGAACGTCTACGGGAGACAACGCGGGCGCTGACCGACGAGCGATCGGCGGGCGAACTCGTGACCGTCGCACAACGACAGCACACGCATGACCTGACCGTCGCCGAGACACTCGCTCCATACGACCAACGTCTGCCAGCGGTCGACGAGACCGGTGGGGAGGCGACGTTTTGTCCGTTTTACGCGCGGTATCTTGAGGCACTGCCGGAGGACGGTGATCGCGCGGAGGCGGTCCCGTTTGATCCGGATGACCTGGGGTTACTCGATACGGAAGCGCTGATCGGTCGGTCAATCGAGCACGGGACCTGTCCGCACTCGATGCTGACGGCATTAATTGAGACAAGCGAGGTCATCATCGGAAACTACTACCACGCGTTCGATCCGCTCACAACACGCGCAATCACCGGTGGGATTATCGACGAGTCAACCTACCTGGTGTGTGACGAAGCGCACATGCTTGAACCGCGCGTCCGCGACCTCTTGGGCGAGTCACTCGGGGAGGGGACCCTCCAGCGGGCGATCGGCGAACTCGACCGGATTCGACAGCCCCTGCGCGCCGGAGACACCACGACTGGTGTCGATGCGGCCGCGGTTCGTGCCGAGCTTGAGACGACCGATCACAATCGCGACGACATTGAACACGCCATCCGGTTTCTCCGTGGGCTGCGCGAAACCGTCGACGAACTCGTCGGTGACCACCTCGAAGACGAACACCCCGACTGGCAGCACAACACCCCAGAGACTATCGAGATGCCACTTCGAGATCCTGGGGATCCAGGGGTTGACGCGGTGAGTGAGTGGGCGACAGACATCGGGGCCTTCGGGGACGTAAGCGGCGTTTGCCGGACCGCCGATCGGGTGCTCGACGCGCTTGACGAGGAGGAAAACACCGACCGGGCGGTGCCGACCGTCGCACGGATGCTCCAAGCGTGGGGGGAACGCGGTCACGAGCGATTTTTCCGATCGATCCGCCTCCAACGACGAGCATCGCCCACGGCCGGTGACACCTGGCAGGACACCTACCGAGCCCAACTGCACCTGCACAACTGTGTCCCTGGGGATGCCATTGGTGAGCGACTCGCCGAATTCGGTGGGGGGATTCTCATGAGCGCTACCCTTGAGCCGATGGACGTTTTCGCGACGGTCACGGGGCTCGATCATCTCGCAGAAACGGCTGATCGGCCGGTTGTAACCCGTCAGTACGGCCTGCAGTTTCCACCGGAAAATCGGGCGAGTTTCGCCGTTGCGGCGCCGAAGTTCACCTACGGCAACCGCGGCGATCCCGATCATCCTCGGGATCTCGATGCCGCCGGCGGTGGGGACGTTCGGGCGGTCTACGCTGATGCGATCCGGACGGTTGCAACCGTTCCAGGGAACGTCCTCGTGTGTATGCCGAGTTACCGCGAGGCGGAATGGGCCAGCAACGTACTCAAGACAATCGACAAGCCGGTATTGCTTGATGCGGCCAGTGACGAGGCGACCACCGATCGACTCAAACAGTCGTTTTTCGCCGGATCGGCAAAGGTGCTCGTAACGAGCCTCCGAGGGACGCTCACCGAGGGGGTCGATTATAGCGGCGACCGGTTGGCGGCCGCGGTCGTCTGTGGGGTGCCGATCGTTGACACCGCGAGCCCCCGCACCGAGGCGATCCGGGCGGCCTATGATCGGGCCTTTGGTGGTACGGAAACCGGTGTCGGCTTCGAGTATGCGCTAGCAATCCCGGCGGTCCGGAAGGCACGCCAGGCGATCGGCCGGGTAATCCGTGGACAGGAAGATGTCGGCGTGCGCGTACTTGTTGACGAACGGTACGCCCGAGAGGGGTGGGATAGTCTCAACGAGTACGTGTCCGACGAGTTTGAGACAGTGACACCGGATCTGCTATCGGTTGGCCTCAAGCGATTCTGGGACCGGCAAAAAACGTGAGATGAGCGACGACGAAGCGCGTTAGTCGTCGTTCGAGACCAGCGGCTCGTCCTCTTCCTCGGTGAACCCGGCAGAGTCTGCCATGCGACGCTGAGCCTCGGGGTCGAACTGCGCCTCGATGTCCTGGAAGCGCGGCACGAAGGAGAGTTCGTGGTGGCTCTCGGTCGGGTGATCGAGGTACCGGCCCTCGAGATCCATCTGGCCTTGCTCGTCGTTCTCGGCGATGTTCTTCATGTCCTCGTAGACGGCGTGAGCGCCGGAGTGCAGCGCGTACAGCGTGACGAAGATGTACTTGTAGCCAAGGTCGCCGAGTTCCTGGAAGGTCAACGCGTCTTCTTCCTCGCTCCAGGCGAAACTAGAGGAGTAGTTGAACGCAAGGTCGACCTCGGGGTGGGTCTCATGGAGTTCCTCGGCGTAGGCGATGGCGTCCTCGCGCGAGGGATCGGGCATTTCGGGCCAGATCAGGTCAACGCCGGCGTCGGCGTAGATACGGCCGCGTTCGACGTGTTCGTCCCAGTCGCCGTTGGCAGAGCCATAAGCATCAGTTCGGGCGATGATGACGGTGTCCTCGTCCTGTTTGGCGTCAACGGCGGCACTAAAGCGCGCTTCAGCCTCCTCACGGGAGATGACCTTCTTGCCGGCGATGTGGCCACAGCGCTTGGGCGTCGTCTGGTCCTCGATGTGGACGGCAGCGACACCCGCCTTCTCGTACTCACGGACGGCACGGCGAACGTTGTGGACGCCACCGTACCCGGTGTCACAGTCCGCGACTACCGGCAGGTCGGTTGCCTCGACGATCCGCTTGGCGTTCTCGACCATCTCGGTCATCGTCACCATCTCAAGATCCGGGAAGCCGAACTGGCCGAGCACGGTGGAGTACCCGGACATATAGACGGCGTCAAGCCCAGCCATCTCCGCCAGGCGGGCGTCAAGGGCGTGATAGAGACCCGGCGCAAAAACGAAGTCGTTGTTGTTGAGCTTCTCGCGGAATTCTCGGGCAGCGTCGTTATCGACGTCCCGAATCATCGGATCGGTTGTTTGCACGCGACTCGCGACCTTGTCCGTGTCGTCGTTGGACTGTGTCATGGTTGGTGTGGTTCCGGGGGAGTCCACCGGCCCAAAGCCGTTGGCCGGTGACTCTCCGTGTATCCTCAGCATCGGATGGTGGGGACTTAACCGTTGTGAACGATGATGATATTTGAAATCCTACAGTAATGGTATCACGTACCACGGGGGAGCGTGTCCTTGATACGATTGGAAATCCAAAAAAAGCCGATGAGTGACGCCGGCCCGCTCTCTCCGGATCGCCCTGACGTCGAGCGCCCGTTTCGTGTCGACGCACCGTTTGATCCCGCTGGCGACCAGCCCGAGGCGATCGAGCAGCTCGCCGCCGGCTTCCGGCAGGGCA
>JBEQAX010000027.1:0-24188 GCA_041640095.1 Salinarchaeum sp.
TTTTCCGCTTACCACCACGGGATGGAATGGTCGTCCGCCTCCACCACAAACGGCGTCACGAGTTCGACCAGGTACGTCTCCGCGCCTTCAAGCTGTGAGTACTCACGGCTATCAAGATTCACCATCTGCGCGTCTTCGTCGTTGCCGTTCGAGGCGTGGTGCTGGTCGGTCATCATGCGATTACCGACTACCCGTCGGTCGGTGTTCCTCGTGCTCTGCGCCCTGCTGATACCGACCAGTGCTTGGAAGCGCTACTGAATAGAACAGGTGTGTTTTCAACCATTGATACGGCGGACTTCCTCAGCGAGCGTCTGACAGGCGTCATACCCAGATTTATATATTCATTTGCCATGTGACAGGTATGGGATCGACAGCACAACGCTCATCGACGCTTCAAGAGTACTGTGAGCACTGTGGCGTCGAGACGCCACATCGTGTGTCACTCGAAATCCGCCGAGAGGCTGGTGACGCCGACGAGGTTGGACACTCGCGAACCCCCTACCGCATCGCCGAGTGCCAGCACTGTGGCACGGCAACGGCCCGACGAATGAACAACGTCTAGGGACCGCCGCACTATTGTACGCGCTGTTCGAGCACTGGATATGGAAAGTCTCAATCGGATGGCCATCGAGTTGGTCGATGAGGCCCTTGAGTACGCCGAGGATCTGAACATCGGCGCGGTCGAGCTTGATAATGGCGCCACGGCAATCGATTTCGGCGTTGACTTCGATGGCGGCATTGAGGCCGGGCTCCTACTGACAGAGATCCAGACAGCCGGCCTAGCGACCGTCCAGTCGCGCATGGATACACTCGAAGGGGCCCCGCTGCCGTATGTCGATGTGTCGACCGACCAACCCGGACTCGCTCTCTTGGGCGCACAAAAAGCCGGCTGGGAGGTCTCCGTCGACGGGTATGAGGCCCTCGGAAGCGGCCCAGCCCGGGCTCTGGTCGCACGCGAGCCGGAGTTCCAGGCCCTCGAATATGTTGATGCCTTCGACCTGACTGTGCTGTCACTTGAGGCGGCCGATCTGCCGACCGCCGCCGTCGCCGAACACGTCGCCGATCTTACCGACGTCGATCCCTCGGGCGTATACTTGCCGACGGTTCCAACGGCAAGTCTCAGTGGCTCGGTCGCGCTTGCGGGTCGTGCCCCGGAGATTGCCCTGTTCCGGCTCTTCGAGCTCGGCTATGACCCCACGAAGGTCATTGCGGCCAGCGGCACCGCCCCTGTTGCCCCCGTCCCAGCTACCGAACAGGCTGCGATCGCCCGGGTCAATGACGCCCTTGCCTACGGCGGGCAGGTCCACCTCGTCGTCACCGAGGACGACCCCGTCTTCGAGGAACTCCCCTCGACGATGACATCGCGGCATGGTCGCCCCTTTGAGGCCGTGCTCGCAGAGGCTGACTGGGACTTCTATGAGATTGACGAGAGTGTGTTTGCCCCCGCAGAGGTCACTGTCGATGTCGTCGGGGGTCCGACCCACCACTATGGCGATGTCGACACCGAGTTGCTCGCCGAGAGTTTTGGCCTCGCGTGAGCGTCACGACCGCTCTGAGCGGTCATGGTCGGGATGACGGTCAGCGATGGATCTGCTGAGCTTGTTACGGTCAGTACGTGTCCGCTCTGTTATCGCTTTTGACACCCAGCCTCGCCGATGGAAGTTCGTCGGATTCTGTCGTCCCCCTGTAAGAGTTATCCGACCGCCGCCGTAACGACAGCTATGGAACTTACCTCACCAGGACCGACCCTCGGCGTGGTCGGCGGTGGCCAGCTTGGACGGATGCTCGGCGAGGCCGCCGCTCCGCTCGGAGTTGACCTGATCGTACTGGATCCGACGCCCGGGTGTCCGGCCGCCCCCGTCGCCCGCGACCAAATTGTCGCTGAGTTTGACGATAACGAGGCGATCGCTCGACTTGCAGACCGGGCCGACGCGATCACGCTTGAAATCGAGCTCGCGAACCCTGATGCGATGAAACAAGCGAGTGCAGCGACCGGCGTTCCAGTCCATCCGAACCCGGAGACACTGCGGATGATTCAAGACAAGTTGATCCAGAAAGAACGGCTTGCAGAGGCCGGCATTCCGGTACCGGAGTTCCGATCGGTTGACAACGCGGATGATCTTCGGGCCGCCATCGAGGATCTTGGTCCAGTGATGCTCAAAGCCCGCGAAGGAGGCTACGACGGCCGTGGAAACCGGCCGGTTCAGGGTCTCGACGAGGTTGAATCTGCTATCGAGGTGTTCGGGAACAACGCGATGGCCGAAGCCCTGCTTGATTTCAAGCGTGAGCTCTCGATTATCGCCGTCAAAGGCGACGACGAAACCGCCATGTTTCCCGTCACAGAGACGATTCATCGCGAGGAGATCCTCCGCGAGACGATCACTCCGGCTCGGGCGGATAGCGCTGTCCTCACGCAGGCCCGCTCCGTCGTCGAGGACGTCCTCGCAGAGATGCAGGGTCGTGGGGTTTACGGCGTCGAACTATTCCAAGACGAAGACGATCAGATTCTGGTCAACGAAATCGCCCCCCGACCGCACAACTCCGGACACTGGACGATCGAAGGGGCGACCGTCTCGCAGTTCGAACAGCACGTCCGGGCGGTTCTTGATCTTCCACTGGCGAACATTCGGCTACGCTCGGAGACCGCGATGGCAAATCTGCTCGGGGATGTTGAGCAGGACCAACCAGCCGCACTCCAGGGCGTCGAGACGCTCCTCTCCGCAGATGGCTGTCACCTCCATTGGTACGGCAAGCGCGAGGCCCGACCACTTCGGAAACTCGGTCACCTGACCGTTGCTGCCGACGGGACGGACATTGACGATCCCGACGCGCTGCTTGCTCGCGCTCGGGAACTGCGTGATGCGACGACTTTCCGGTCGAATCCACCTGTTTCTTGACGCCACCGCCCCCAGAACCGGGCATGGCACGTGATGTCGAAGCCCTGATCGACGGTCTCAACGCAGAGGCACAGCAATCGCGCGATCCTGCCGACACCCCCGACATCGGGATCGTGATGGGCAGTGATTCCGATCTTGATGTGATGATGGGGACCGATGATGATCCGGGCGCCTACCAGGCCCTCGTTGACGAGCTTGGCTTTGCCGAGGTCACTGACTACGACGATCCGCCAAGTGAACGCTTTACCTTCGAAACGTACGTGACCTCGGCCCACCGCACCCCGGACCTCATGACCGCGTACGCTGAAACGGCGGCCGACCGGGGCCTTGAGGTTATCATCGCCGGGGCCGGTGGGAAATCGGCCGACCTTCCGAACATGACCGCCTCGATTGCGTACCCACTGCCGGTGATCGGGGTGCCGGTCCAGGAGAAGTCCGTCGATTCGGTGATCGGCATGCCAACCGGGGCACCGATGACAGCGGTTGACGCGGGCAAGTCGTTCAACGCTGCCCTCTCGGCGGTACAGATTCTCGCCCGATCACACCCCGAACTGGAGGACCGGCTCGTCGCTTATCATGACGGTCTCCGAGACAATGTCGGAGCTGTCTCCCGAGCGTTGCACGAGCAGGGGACGCCCGGCTTCCGCGCCACGCGGGAGTGAACGCCTCCACGACCGGAGGAAGGCTTTTTTATCACTACCCTAAGTAGATGGAGATGGCATATTCACTTGATCGGCGTCGCATTACGTCGGTCACACCCCTCCAGTGGACCGCCGTCTTGTTGGCCGTCATCAGCGCACTGGTGCACCTCGCACTCGGGGTCCAGTTCGTGCCGGCAACGCTTGGGATCCTGTTTGTCCTGGCCGGTGTCGGCTTTTTGGTTGGAATCGCCGTAGCACTACTGAGTCCCCGCCGCGATGTAGTCGCCGCACTCGGAATCCCCTATACGGGCGTTCAGATCGTCCTCTGGTACGTCATCCAGCAGCCAACGCTCAGAACGCTCTCGACTCCGGAGATTATTGATAAAGTCGCCCAGGTAGGACTGATCGTACTCTTGGCCGTTATTGTTCGTCGCGAGCGCGCCTGACCCGATCTGACGCATTCCACCCGTGATCCGAGAACTCGGCCGTCGTGCGACTGACCACCCTTTTGGTGTTCTCCGGGCCCCGCTCGGCACAGCAACCATCGTCATCGGTCTGTGGGTGCTTCTTCGCCCGAGGTACGGTACCCACCCAATCGTCGTGCTGGTGGCCGGTGGGGGGCTTCTCGCGTGGATGCTTGTCGGCGTCCACGCGGCCATGCGTGTATCGACCCCGACGTGGGCGCCGGTGACTGCTGCAACCCGGATCACCCTTGCCCGCGGTAGTGTTATGGCGCTTCTCCTCGGATACGCTGTGCTCCCTGGTGTGGCGGCCGGCTGGTTCGTTGCGGTGAGTTATGCCGTAGCGGCGCTGCTCGATATTGCCGATGGTGCCCTTGCTCGCGCGACCAACAGTGTCTCGCCTCTGGGAAGCCGCCTCGATACCGAAGCCGACGGGCTGACAGTGCTAACCGGTTCGGTTCTTGTCGTCAGTCTTGGAGTGGCTCCACTGTGGTTTCTTGCCGTTGGGGCAGCGCGATACGTGTTCGTGGTGGCGCGCGCAGTCAGGCGATACCGCGGACGAGTCGTCATTGACGACGAGACCCAGTGGCTCAATCGAGGACTGTACATCCTGGTCGTTGTGACACTGTGGCTCTCATTGCTCCCGGTATCAGTCACGATCCCGACTCAGCTGGTGAGCGCCGCCGGCACCCTCTACCTGGTGAACTTCTGTCGGAGCTGGCTGGTTACCGCCGGTTATCGCTCGGCGTGAGTGCGGCGTTGGAGGACGAGTAGCAACCCCGACAGCGCGGCGGCGAGAACGGCGAGGTTAACGAGGAGGTTCGCAATTGGCTGGTATCGGTCGGCCACCCAGAGGGTGACAATCGACCCAAGACTCCGATAGAGCCCAATCCCGGCCAGTAGCGCAAAGAGCGCGAATACAGCGATTCCGACCCACTGGAGCACTGTGATTGTCCCAGGACGGGTCAGCGATGATTCCTCGGCGTCGGTAGCGGGCTCCTCCGTTGGTGTCGAATCCGTGTCGGTCATGGATTTCTCCGTCGGCGCGTAGCGAGGGCTGCTGTACTTAGTAATGCGATCAGTGCGCTAAGCGTCCCCAGCCCAGGTGTCGCACCCCGGCTGGATGCATCGTCCTCTGCGGTCGGTCGTTGGCGATCAGTTTCGAAGTCCTCGGCGTTGAAGCCGACATCCTCCTGTTTGGTGTCCACCGAGACGGTCCGCTGGGGGTCCAAATTGGCCGCGCCACGGGTCGACCCGATGACGACATCATCACGCCAGAGCGTTGCATCCAAATAATAGTTAGTCTCGGACGGCACTCGGATGGTTGTCGTGACCGGCACCGTCCGCCCGGGGTCGATCGGTCGGACTGATGTTCGGGTCCGGTCGGCGACGACTCCGGCCTCGGCGTGACGGGCGATGATCTCAAGTTCGAGATCGGAACGCGGCTGATCGCCGGTGTTCGTCAGGTAACTTGTCACCTCAAGTGTCGTCTGTTCGTCGCCGGCATCAAGTATGGTATACTCGACGGCTGGCCGGTAAGTGAACTCACTAAACGTAATCGTCGAGGTGGCGTACGGCGGGGTCAGCGCCGCGACCCCGTCAACGCTGGTGCGGGCACTCTCGATGCGCTGACCGTCGGCGTATAGGACCGACCGGAGTTCGTATCCGCCCTCGCGTGGCACTGTCACCGTGGCCGTGACGGGGACCTCGGTGTTCGGTGCTGCTGCTGTGACCGATTGTGTTGTCTCATCAACCAAAAGCCCGCTCGAACTGTCGACCGCTCGGACGACCAGCGTGACGTTGTCCGCCGAGCCGTCGAGTTGCTCAAGTAACAGTGTGACGTTCAGCGTCGCTGTCTCTCCGGTAATCTCGTCGGTCTCGAGTGTTACCTCGTTAATCGTGTACTCCGGCGGATCGGCCGCCGGCTGACTCATAAACCCCGGAACGGCGACGGCGAGCAGCCCGGCAAGCACAAGCGCCAGAACAGCAATCGCCAAGAGACGACCCGCGGTGATCCACTGGGCATTGGCCGTCATCGGTCTCGGTATGCCCCAGGATATGATCGCCTGACGAACATAATTGTGTGACACATTCACGCCTACCGGTATGAATCTCCGGGTGACTCAAACCAGGATGATAGTCTTTATAGACAGGATCGAACCTTCAAATCGAAGGGAAAATCGTGCCTTCACCTATGATTCAAAACCGGTGTCGAAACCCGTATCGGAGTGTGGCCCGAACGGAGTGTATGGTATCGCTTGATGAGACCGACATCGAGATCCTGTCGCTGCTTGCCGATGACGCCCGTCGGCCGTTCAGTCAGATCGGTGAGCAGGTCGGGCTCTCTGGCCCGGCGGTCTCCGATCGGGTGACCCGACTTGAGGAGGCCGGTGTCATCGACCAGTTCACGATCGCACTCGACCGGTCACAGCTTCAGGGTGGCGTCTCGGTGATGATTCAGATTGACCTGCCTGAGAGCACCCTCGAACCGGCGCGTGAACGGCTCCGATCGGCTACGGGAGTTGACCACCTGTTTGTGACCGCCGAGGGCGATCTCTGGTGTTATGCTCGCGTCGATGCCCGGTCGGTCCGCGACTGGCTTGACTCGCTGCTCGGCGATCTTGAGGGGATGAGCTATTCTGTGACGCTCATCGATGCGGTGGAGTGGACGCAGTCGGTCGAGGGCATGGCCTTTGGTCTGACATGTGCGGAGTGTTCGAATACCGTCGACAGCGAAGGAGAGACCGCTCGCATCGACGGCGACACCTACCACTTCTGTTGTCCGTCCTGCCGAACGCGGTTTGAGGAGCGGTATCGCGAACTCGAAGAGGGCGCTTGAGTTTGGCCTCCAAACCTCGCGACGGTACTGACCCTTACTCGCGAAGGGACAACGGTCCTAAACGAGTATCCCATAGTATACGTATCAATGGCCACCCGACGGATCCGGCTTGAGATCGCCGGCATGTCCTGCGCGAACTGCTCGGCCACCCTTGAGGACGCACTCGCTGAGCTTGCGGGCGTCGAGTCGGCATCAATCAACTTCGCCACCGACGAGGGCACTGTGACCTACGACCCCGCGGAGGTTGACCTCGCCAGTATCTACGATACCATCGACGCAGCCGGCTACGAGGCGATTGCCGAGACAGCGACTGTCGGAATCGCTGATCTGTCGTGTGCGAACTGTGCGGAAACCACCGCTGCAGCGCTTGCGGACGTCCCCGGCGTGATCGACGCCGAGGTCAATTATGCCACTGACGAGGCGCAGATCCGATATAACCCCACCGACACCAGCCGCGATGCGTTTTACGACGCCATCGAGCGCGCTGGATACACGCCCATTCAGACGGACACGACGGATACCGCCAACCACGATGTGGCACGCGAGGCTGAAATCACCCGACAGCGCCGGCTCACGATCTTCGGGGCGGCCCTGACAACGCCGCTGGTTCTCGCATTGGCCGACACCATGCTTCTCGGTGGCGCGCTTTTCCCTGATCGCATTGCCGGCATCGAGATCGGGTGGTTCGAGTGGCTGCTGGCAACCCCCGTGCAGGCCGTCCTCGGCTACCAGTTCTACGCTAATAGCTACACCGCGCTGGTGAACAACCGCCGGGCCAACATGGATGTCCTCATCGCGCTTGGATCCTCGGCAGCCTATCTCTACTCTCTTGGAACAATCACGGGGCTGATCGCTGGTGGAACATACTTCGATACTGCTGCGCTCATTCTCGTGTTCATTACGCTCGGGAACTATCTTGAGGCCAGATCGAAGGGCCGTGCCGGTGATGCTCTTCGTGAACTGCTTGCCTTCGAGGCTGAGACGGCGACTGTCGTTGAAAACGGTACCGAGCACGAACGACCGCTTGAGGCGGTCGTCGTGGGTGACCAACTCCGGGTTCGCCCCGGTGAGCGCATTCCGACCGACGGAGTCGTCGTCGAAGGTGAAAGCGCCGTTGACGAGTCGATGGTGACCGGCGAATCCGTCCCTGTCGGTAAGACATCCGGCGATGAGGTCGTTGGTGGTACAGTCAACGAAAACGGGGTGTTACTCATCGAAGCCACCAAGGTCGGTGCCGACACCGCACTCCAGCAGATCGTCCAGACTGTCAAGGAGGCACAGGCCAGCCAGCCGGACATCCAACGCGTTGCCGACCGTATCTCCGCGTACTTCGTGCCGGCGGTCATCGCCAACGCGCTCTTCTGGGGTGGACTCTGGGCAGCCTTCCCGCAGGTGCTAGCCGACATTGTCGCGGCGTTGCCGCTGTGGACACCGGTTGCCGGCGGACCAACCATTGCCGGTGGGACCGTCTCTGTCGTTGAGTTTTCGCTCATCGTCTTTGCCTCGGCAGTACTGATTGCCTGTCCCTGCGCGCTCGGGTTGGCGACTCCGGCAGCGACGATGGTCGGCACAACCATCGGTGCGCGCAACGGCGTCCTGTTCAAAGGTGGTGACATCCTTGAGCGGGCGCGTGACGTTGATACCGTGGTTTTCGATAAGACCGGGACGCTCACCAAGGGCGAGATGGCCGTCACTGATGTCGACACGATCGACTCCGCCGTTGCGCCCGATGGCGGACAGCTTACGCGCTCAATGACACTTGACGAATCGGACGTGCTCAGACTAGCGGCCGGCGCCGAAGCCGGGAGTGAACATCCACTCGGACGGGCGATTGTTGATGCGGCCAGGACGCGAGGTCTTGACGTGCCTGACGCTGAGGACTTCGAGAATCACCCCGGGCGTGGCGTCAGCGCGACGGTCGACGACCAGGCTGTGCTTGTCGGTAACCGCCGCCTGCTTCGCGAGGCCGGGATCGACGACACCGCCGGTGCCGAGACGCTTGATCAACTTGAAGCCGACGGAAAGACGGCGATGTGTGTCGCTGTCGACGGGCGGTTCGTCGGTGTTGTCGCCGCTGCTGACACGGTCAAGCCGACCGCCGCCGAGACGATCGCCGCCCTCCAAGACCGCGGACTCGAGGTGATGCTCCTGACCGGAGACAACGAGCGAACCGCCCGTGCGGTTGCCACTGACCTCGGGATCGACCCCGCGAACGTCCGAGCGGAGGTGCTTCCGGACGACAAGTCTGCGGCCGTCGAGGAGATTCAGGCCGATGGCCGTAGTGTCATGATGGTTGGGGACGGTGTCAATGACGCTCCGGCGCTCGCAGCAGCACACGTCGGTGTCGCCCTCGGCTCGGGAACGGATGTTGCCATTGAGGCGGCGGATGTGACGCTACTGCGGGATGATCCGGCTGATGTCCTGAAGGCGATTCGTGTTTCCGAAGCGACACTTCAGAAGATCAAACAGAACCTCGTCTGGGCGCTGGGGTATAACACGACGATGATCCCGCTGGCCTCTCTGGGCCTTCTCCAGCCCGTCCTCGCAGCGGGAGCGATGGCACTCTCGAGTGTGTCAGTGCTCGCGAACAGTCTACTCTTCCGCCAGTATACGCCCGATCACGACTACCGGCTGCTTGGGTGGGTGCGACGAGACTGAGCCCGCTTGTCTGACACGACCGGAGACTCCTCGGCCTTTTACCCGACTCCAACACATCGGCCCGGAGCCCGTCTCATACCCATTGACGGACCGTTCTGGCGCGTGAATACACTGGCTTTGAGCTCCGGAAACTCGCCGCTTAAGCTGGGGCGCGGTACAGACAGTCGAGCCGGTGGGCGATGTACCCGAGTTCGCCAGCGGCAAGCTGTGCCCGTCGCGTCGCGAGCCAGTCTTCAACCGCCGGTACGGCCTGAGGATCGACGCTGTCGGCGATAAAGTCGAGTAACTGATCGAGTACCGCCTGTTCGTCGGCCGGATATTCCCCGTCGTGTGGACGGATAATCGCGTCTGACCCGCCGACAGCGAGCACATCACCGGCCCGCTGTGTGAGAGCTTCGAGCAGGTGCCGGCCGGCGTGGCTGTCGCCGTTCGGCCGGGCGTCCATCGAGGCGTGATACGCTTCAATGATCGCGTCGTCTGCCGGGTGCGAGGGCTGAAACGCAGTCATCCCATCGAAGGTGAGCGGAAGGTATGCCAGTCCTCCCGGACGGAGGGCCGGTAGCCACGCGTCTAGCGCCCGGTCGACCCCAACAAGATCGAACACCTGCTGTGCGATCAGCAGATCGGCTGCCGTATCCGAGCTGAGCGCTTCGAACGCATCGGCACACCCAAAGGAGACCTCAAGCTCACGAACACGAAAGCCGGTGGCCGTCTGTTCGATCGTCTCATCATCATACCGGAGGGTCGCTGGCCGGACCGTCTTAGCAAAGGCGACCGACCGGGCGTCGGTATCGAGTCCACGATACGAACCGGTATCGATCCCCCAGGCGAGTAGCCGTGGAACCGTCACCCCTGTGCCGGCTCCAACCTCTATGATCCTCGGCGCATCGGGTACCGCCTCAAGGAATCGGTCGCGCACCCGTCGATTGAACGAGCGATTGTCGACGGTCTGTTTGGCTTCGAGATACCGTGGTGTACTCATGTGAGTGGCCGGGTGTGCCGCGCCCAGGCCTCGTCGTCTTCCCAGACGGTGACCCGAAGTCGTTCGGGTGGCTCCTCAGCCAGTGCCGGTGCGAGTTCGTCGGCGATAACCGTTGCGAACCGCTCGACGCTCGGATTCTGTCCCTCGAAGGACGCGCAGTCGTTCAACAGCGTGTCGCGGTAACGCGCCTCGATCTCATCAAGCAGGTCCTCAAGCACGGTAATGTCGAGTAGGTAGCCATATGGACCCAACTCCGGTCCGGCGAGTTCTACGACGATTGTGTAGTGGTGACTATGGACCGAGCCTTCGGGTGGTTCCGGGTCGGGAACGGTCAGGTAATGTTGTGTGATAAACGACCGCTCAACGGCCATCTCATAGGCATAGACACGGTCGGTTGGCGTATCGACACTCGTGTGGGCTGTGGGGCTATCGTCAGTCATCGTATGTCAGAAGCACCTGTAACGTCGATTCTGGGCTTGAGTCCAGCCGTCGGTAGGCTGTCTCGGCCTCAGTAAACGGCACGCGGTCGGTGACCAGCCGGTCCGGATCAATCCGGTGTAACTGATCGAGAGCGACGCGCAACCGCCGATCACTCGACCACCGACCGCGCTGATCAGGTGCGACGGTACTTACCTGACTGGAGGTGATCGAGATGCGGTCACGGTGGAAGTCGGTGCCGAGCTCAAGGGGGTGTCGCTTCTCCCCGTACCATGACCCGACGATGATCCGGCCGTCATACCCAACGGCGTCGATGGCATCGTCGAGCACCGCCGGCTGCCCGGACACCTCATAAACGAGGTCGGCGCCCGGCGGGGCGCGATCGGCGTAGAGGTCATCGACTGCCTCCGGGGGGACCGTCCGATCGGCGCCCATTGCGTCGGCCAGGCGGCGACGCCGCGCAATCGGCTCGACGACCGTCACCGTGACCGGAAACGCGGCAAGCAGGCGTGTCGTCCACAGTCCAATGACGCCGGCACCAAAGACCACAACCCGCTCGCCGATCCGCGGTTGGCCATCCATGAGGAAGTTCGTCGCCGTCTCGACCGTCGGTAGCATTGCCCCGGCGGCCGCCGAGAGATCCTCCGGGAGCGGCACAACGGCATCGGCGTTGACCGTACATTGCGTCTGATGGGGATGGAATGCGAATACCCGCTGGCCGACCGTCACATCCTCAACGGCCGCCCCGGTCTCAATGACTTCCCCGACAATGGCGTATCCATATGAGGTCGGATACGTGACGGCGTCCGCGGTCGCCTCGACGCCAATATCAGCGGCGACCTCCGCAGGCAACTCGCCGCGGTACAACAGCAGTTCGGTCCCTGGACTGATACCCGATACCACCGTCCGGATCGTGACCTCTTCCGGTCCCGGTGTATCGACAGTGACGGAACGATGCTCGAGTTCACCTACGTCGGTGAAGACAAGCGCGTCGGCAGCCCTTGACATCGGTCAGTCGTCCGCAAACTCCGGGTCGGGAATCCGCTCTGACCCGTGTGTCGAGTTGGCTTCATAGACGCGGTCACCCGACTCCCGACAAACCTCAAGGGCGTGTTTGGCGTCGCGCCCGGCGTCGTGTGCCGTTTCGCCGCGGCCGATACCAACCCGGTATCTGACGCCGATCTCCTCCTCAACGTGATCAATCACCTCGCGGAAGGTCTCGACCGAAAGAGGTGGACAGACCCCAATGACATTGTCACCACCGACGAACTGTGCGACACTCTCGTGGGCCCCGCGGAGTTCGGCCTTGAGTTCGATAACCGATCGCTGGATCGCCATCTCGGCGTCAACGGCGTTGCGATCATCCGTATATGCCGAGGTGGCATCAACGATATCGAAGTGGCCAATCGTGATGTCCCGGGTCTCCGTCTCGGAGAGTGTCCGATCACACCGGAGGACCTCGCGACGATCGCGATCCTGCGCGCTTCCGGCAGCCTGGAGCAGGTCACTGGCGGTCTGGACGGCCGCCAGCGGTGTCGATCCACTGCCAATGCCGACGCTGATGGTCACCGGATACCGGTTGCGCACGCGCTCTTGGAACCGGCCGAAGGCTTCGGCTGGGGTTTCGTTGGCAACAGCAAGCATGTTATCGAACCGTCCGAAAAAGGCGTATCCGTCGTCACGACCAACGAAATCGGCGAAATCAGCGTAAAGGCGGGCTTGAAGCGCTTGGAGATCGGTCTCCCGGCGGGGAGCGGGAGTGACCGTCCACGGCCCGTAATCATCGAGTTGAACCACCGCGAGGCGTACCGATCCGGCAGGTGTCTCCGACACGGCTACCTGTATCATGGTCCCGACTGATTAAAAGCTCTCGTCCCGGATGGTGTCGTAGCCGTCGCTGTCAGGCTGATCCACCTGTGCTAATGAGGGCTTTGATCAGCAATCGTGCGATAATCAGACGTAACCGACTACCGTTCTGGCTCGGGCTCGACAATTGACAGCACTACCGGGTAGCGCCACGCCTCCCCACTGTAGGCCTTGAACGTTGCGAGTAGACAGACAGCGAGATTCAGGGCCGCCAGTGCGAGACTCGCTACCGCGGTGATGATCGATAAGAACGGATTGATGAGTGTCCCGATCCCGACGGACAAGACGACCAGTATGAGACCGGCAACAAGGACGAATAGTTGCCAGTTCAGCGCGTTGGCGGCGTTGGTTTTCGTCACGGGATTTTTCGTAAAGACGTAGATGAAGCCGGCGCCGAGTACGCTGAAGCAGAGGCCGGCGAGGTGTACAAGTACGCCAAGTGGGGTTCGATCATTCTGGCGGTTGGGTGATGCTGTCATACGAAGACACTCTCTGCGGGCTGGCATTTGAGTCTGTGTCGGACTCAGCACAACCCCATGAAGCGGGTGATTACAGCCCATGTGGCTAACTCCCAAATTCGTGACCGGTTTAACCGTCGGGTCGCTACGTGATGTTATGGAGCCATCTCATCGGGTGCTCGTGCCATTCGAGCTCCCTGACGCTGAACCGTTATCGCCGGTCCTAGCCGAGACGATTGCCCCACTTGATGTGGTCGCACTGGGCCATTTTAGTGTCCCAGAACAGACACCCGTTGATGCAGCGCGCGACCAGTTTGAGGCCGATGCCAGCGCCGAACTGGAGGATCTTATCACCCCGATTGAGGCGGCTGGGTCCGCGGTCACGACACGGCTGGTCTTTGGTAAGGCCCGGGATGCCACCGTTGACCGGATTGCGCTTGAAGAAGAGTGCGACGTGATTCTCACGCCCGGTGTGGTTGACTCCGTCGATCGGGTCCTTGTCCCGCTCCGGGGGGAGGTAAACATCTCGCGTATCCTCTCGTTTGTCGCCGAATTACTCGCGTTCAACGACGCGTCGGTCACGCTCTTTCACTCCGGCGATGAGTCCGATCGGATTGACGGCGAAGATCTGCTCAACCAAGCGACTGATCGGCTGGTTGATGAGGGGGTTGATCCCAAGTTCATCACCCGACAGCTCGGAGACAAGGACGACGCCGGCCAACGCATTGTCGAACTCGCCGCTGACTATGATCTGCTCGTTATCGGTGAGACCGAACCATCGCTTCGCGAGCGCATTCTCGGGGCAATTCCGATACAGATTACTGGAGGTACTGACGCCCCAACGTTCGTCGTCCGGGATACTGACGAGACCTAAGCCGATTCAGCGTGCGGCGATATCGGTACCGGTGACCGATCGGAGTCGTTCGGCGTCAGCGTCAACGGACGCTCCGGCATGCCGAACCGTCTCGCCGACCGTGCCGTGAATGGTCACACTGCCGTTCTGTCTTGACGTACGTGACCAGTCCTCGGTCAGCGTGGTTTGTCGCGTTGCTGGCGTATCTCCCCCATCTGCCATCACCCAGTCTGTGGCTGGGTATTGGCATCAAGCTTAGTCTTCCTCAGTGAAAGTGAACTCAACCAGAGAGGGCGACGTGCAACAGTGAAGTGGCCGTACGGCGGACAATACTGTATGACTACGCGTGAGGTTGACGATATTGACGAGGCGATTCTCTATGCACTGCAAGCGGACGCTCGCCACACCACTTCTGGTGATATCGCCGAACGCACCGGAACGTCCGACAGCACGGTCCGCAAGCGCATCCAACGACTTGAGGCCGACGAGATCATCAAAGGGTACAGTGCCCACGTTGACTATCAGCGGTCGGGGTACCCTCTCCGAATGTTGCTGTACTGTACCGCGTCGATTCCGGATCGCGGCGAGTTGATCTCCGAGATTCTGGCGATCGACGGGGTCGTTTCGGTCCAGGAGTTGGTTACCGGCGAACAGAATCTGCTGGTGACGGCTGTCGGCGAGTCCGATGACGATATCACCGCCGTTGCACAGGAGCTTCTCGGGATGGGACTTACCGTTGCCGACGAGGTGCTTGTCCGGAGTCACGAGACCACTCCATTTGGTGGGTTTGCGGAGACAACCGACGATGGGTGAGCGATAGCTACCTGACTGGCGATGGCTCTCGTCAGGTGCACAGTAAAAATATCAGATATATTCTAAAAAACGCATTTACAATCACCGTGCTATCGGCACATACGGATGGTTAGTCACGGGCTCTCGCGCAGTCTCGGGTTGTACCCGACAATGATGATCAGCATGGGGGCGATGATCGGAAGCGGCATTTTCGTGCTGCCGGCGATCGGATACACGAAGGCTGGGCCGGCAATCATTCTTGCGTACGTGCTGTCGGCACTTGTTGTTCTGCCGGCCGCCCTCTCAAAGGCCGAGATGGCGACGGCAATGCCCGAAGCTGGTGGAACCTACCTCTATATTGACCGGGCGCTTGGTCCCTTGTTCGGAACGATTGCGGGACTTGGCTCGTGGTTCTCGCTCACATTCAAGAGTTCCTTCGCACTAATGGGGCTGGGGGCCTATCTGCTATTGATCGCGCCACTCTCACAGGCGGTTATCACGTACGTTGCACTCGGACTCGGGATATTGGTTGTTGCATTGAATATTTCGGGGACGGAACTCAGCGGACGAGTACAGGCGGTCATCGTCAGTATCGTTCTTGTTGGCCTCACGGCCTACACAATCAATGGAGGTCTTGTCGGTGACTTTGGTCGGCTGACCCCGTTCACAACCCACGGCAACTGGGGAGTGATAACAGCGGCGGCGTTCGTATTTGTCTCCTTTGCTGGCGTGACGAAGATTGCGAGCATCGCCGAGGAGGTCAAAGACCCCGGAAAGAACCTACCGCGAGCAATGCTCGGATCAATGGCGATCATGACGGTGATCTACGTCGGCGTTGTCGGCGCGATTGTCATCCTAGCCGATTCGGAGGTTCTTACGACCAGTGGCCCCGGAGGTGGGGCATCACTGACGCCGATGGCTGACGGGGCCGCGACCCTCTTTGGCGGCTTTGGGGTGGCTATCGTTTCAATTCTCGCTATTGTGGCGCTGACAAGCATGGCAAACGCCGGAGTACTCTCAACCTCTCGGTTTCCGCTGGCGATGAGCCGTGACAACCTGGTGCCGCCGCAACTCGCGATGATCGACGAGCGCTTCAAGACGCCGCGAAACTCGGTGTTGCTGACTGGTGTGGTACTGTTGTTGTTGATCGCATTTGTGCCGGTGATCGAATTGGCCAAGCTCGCGAGTGCGTTCAAGATTCTTGTCTTCTCAATCAGCAATGTCGCGCTTGTTGCGTTTCGTGAGGCCGATATGCCGTCCTATGATCCGGACTTCAGGGCCCCCGGATACCCGTTCATTCAGGTCTTTGGCGTTCTCGGTGGATTCGTTTTGCTGACGCAGATGGGACTGATCCCGATTGTCGGCGCCATTGCCATTATTTTCGGGGGGGCAGCGATCTACTTCCTTTACGGTCGATCCCGTACCGACCGGACGGGGGCGATTGGAGCGATTATCGAGGAGTGGCGTCAGGATCGCCCGCTAGCACGAGCCGATTCCGACTGACGCCCGGTACTCAACCTCCCGGCATGCCTTCTCCGCGGACCGGATTCGCTAATAGCCGATGGTAACCGGCTTGCAGCGTTCTACAGTAAAGAAATATTGAACAGATTGGTAGAATAAACACATTCAAGTATCATACTGTTCATTACACAGAGAGACGACAGATGAGTGCGGTGTGCGAAGCGGTCGGAGACGACGGGATCAATCAATGACTGACCAACCCTGGACGACGACCGTCAGGGCGCTGTCGACACCAACGGACGCGACGGACCGCTTCCCGGCTGTGTTGACACGCCTTGTGTGGCTCCTGTGGCTCGGGAGTACGGGCGTTCTTGTTGTTCACGCTGTCACCGGAGCGACGTGGTCAGTTCCCGGTATGTTGCGGATTGACGGGCTCACGGTGGTGATGTGGCTGACAGTCACGTTCTTCAGCGGGATCGTTCACAGCTACTCCCGACGGTATATGGCCGGTACGCGACAGCGTGATCGCTTTTTCGGACGGGTGTTTGCCTTCACGCTCACCGTGATGCTTCTCGTCGCAGCCGATCACTTCCTGCTTTTCGTGGGTGCCTGGCTTGGGATGGGGGTGATAATGGCCCGATTGATCGGCCATCTTGAGCGCTGGCCCCAGGCGCGTATCGCCGGTCGACTCGCGCGGCGGTACTTTTTCGCCAGCAGCGCACTGCTCGCCATCGCGTGTCTCATGTTGTGGTCACAGACTGGGATCACGACGGTCTCGGCGGTGCCGTCCGCCGTTATGACCCTCTCGACGCCGATGCTTCTGGGGATTTCCGGCGCGCTCGTGCTCGCGGCGATGGCCCAGTCGGCGCTCATCCCCTTTCACACCTGGCTGCTCGCCTCCATGACGGCGCCGACCCCGGCGTCGGCATTGATGCATGCCGGCTTCGTCAATGCCGGCGGGATTCTGCTGGCGCGCTTTGCGTCGATCGTCACTGTCGTGCCAGGCGTGATGCTCGCAATCGTGCTCATCGGCGCCACGAGTGCGCTCGTGGGTAAGCTTCTCAAGTCCGTCCAGGTTGACGCCAAGCTCCGGCTTGGGTGCTCGACCACCGGTCAGATGGGCTTCATGCTCATGCAAGCCGGGCTAGGGTACTTTGCGGCTGCAATCACGCATCTCATCCTCCACGGCTGCTACAAGGCGTACCTGTTTCTCTCCGTAGGCGAGGAGATTGCCCACACGAGCCCCACCGAATCGACACATCCGACAGGCGGACTCTCAGCGGGTGGTCTCGTGGTGACCGCTGTGACGGCAATCGCCGGTGGACTCCTGTTCGCGGTCCTGACCGGCAAGGGAGCGCGGCTGGATAGTGGTCTCCTGCTGACCGGGCTCATTGTGGTGACGACACTTCATGCGACCCAGAGCGCGCTTCGGGCCCGTATGCTTCCGGCCCGGTACCGGTACTCGGCGCTCCCGCTGGTGTTTCTTCCTGCGATCGCCATCTATGCAGGCGTCTACACCGCCGTTGGACAGCTCATGGTTGATCTCCCAGTCCTAACGGCTCCGACCACACTGACTGCCGTCCACGGCGTTGTCGCACTTGCTTTCTTCGGCGTCTATCTCGCGATCGAGACCGGCGTCTACCGGCACAGCACGCGCCTCTACGTGGCGCTGGTGAACGCGACGCGCCCACCGGCGCAGACACTGTTGACCGCTCCGGAGGAGTACCATGAGTCCTGACCCGACAACCCGTGAGCGTATCGAGGCGGCCGCCGAAACCGTCAGTCCGGTCTGGCCGCTACATTCCTTTGTGACCGCCAATCCGCTGGCCGGCTTCGAGGACCGGCCGTTTCACGCGGCTGTCCAAGCGGGCGAGGCAACCTTTTCCGGACGGGGCTATCCGACGGCGGCCACCTTCGAGCAGGCCCTTGCGGACGGCCAGATCGATCGTGAGCTTCTTGAGTCGATACTCCGCGAACACGGGTACACCGACACCCCGGAGGCACTCCTTGCGGAACTTTCCGATTCGGTGAACACGGCCCAAACGTCGGAGACGCCAGTCGACCGGGTTGATCAGGTCCTGACGAAGTGGCTCGCCGCCTTCCTTGATCAGGGGAAAGCTCATTGGCCGATGCCCGACCGCGAGGCGGGCTTTTATGAGGCTGTTCGGACAGTGGCGCCACACGATGGGGCCATCTCCGACGCCGATCGGCTGACCGCCCTGCCGGCGGATCCGCTGGCCGCCATCGAGACACTCCTGACAGATGTTCCCGAATCGGCGTGGTCGCGGGTCTTCGAGCATCAGCTGGCGGCACTCCCGGGGTGGTCCGGGTTCATCATCCACCGGATCGACGCGGCCGATGCCTGGCACCAGCAGCATCCGATCACGCTTGCTGGCTACCTGGCTATTCGCTTGGCGCTCACCGAGATGTTCACTGCGCCGATGGTCCCCGATGACCCACCAGCGATCGACGACGAGCGGCCGCTGGCGGATCTTTGGCTTTCCGCCTGGGAGGCCACCTACCGTCGTGAACTGCTTGAAGCGGTGACCGAGGCGAGTGCCACGTACGATCCCACTACCGACACGTCCCGTCCGGAGGCCCAGTTCGTATTCTGTATTGACACCCGTTCGGAGCGAATCCGTCGTCACATCGAGGCGGCCGGCGACTACGAGACCTACGGTTATGCCGGATTTTTCGGTATCCCCATGCGGTATCAGGGCTATGACGCGTCGATCACACGCGATGCCCGTCCGCCGATGAACGACGTCGAACACCGTGTCGTTGATCGACCGGATAAGACCCACACGGCAAAGCAGGCTGAGTACGACCGCTGGCGTGCGCTGCGCGAGGCCGGCCACAACGTGCTTGAGGCGCTCAAAGCAAACGCGGCGACCGCGTTTAATTTCGTCGAGACCGCTGGTCCGGGCTATGGACTGGCGATGGCCGCCCGGACGCTCGTTCCACAGCGTGTCTATGAGGCGGACGCAGCTATTGACACGCGCGTCCCTGATGAGGAGGCCTTCTGTACGCCGTCACTCGAGTACCAGCCAGCGGAGGAGCATGCCCTCCCTGAGGGGTTCACCCACGAAGAGCGGGTCGCCTACGCGGCGGCAGCGTTCAAGCGGATGGGATTCGATCAGTTCGCGCGGGTTGTGGTCTTTGCCGGGCACCGTAGCCAGACGACGAACAATCCCTTCGATTCGAGTCTCGATTGTGGGGCCTGTGCCGGCAACCCTGGCGGTCCGAGCGCCCGCGTACTCGCCGCGATCTGTAATGATCCGGCGGTCAAGGCGAGTCTCCGGGACCGTGGCATTGAGGTTCCGGATGATACCGTCTTTGTTGCCGGCGAACACGCCACAACGACAAGCCACGTTGAGCTCGTTACCAACGACGTTCCCGAGTCTCACGCCGATGACATCGATCAGCTGGAGGCCGCCCTTGCCACCGCGCGAGCCAACGCGGCCGCCGAGCGGGCGGCGGACATGGGTGTTGCCGACCGTGACGGTCGCCACGAAGTCGAACGCCGGGCGACCGACTGGGCGGAACCTCGGCCGGAATGGGGGCTGGCCGGAAACGCGGGGTTCATCGTTGGCCCGCGGGCGCTCACGAAGGATCTTGACCTGGACGAGCGGGTGTTCTTACACGCGTATGACTGGCAGCAGGATGCCGGCGGCGAGGCGCTTGCGGCGATTCTGACCGGGCCGATGGTCGTCACACAGTGGATCAACACCCAGTATTACTTTGCGACTGTCGACAACGCGGTTTACGGTAGCGGCTCGAAGATCACCCACAATCCCGTCGGGAACATCGGGGTTTACCAGGGCAACGGGGGAGATCTGATGGCCGGGCTCCCACTTCAGTCGCTGTTGCGGACCGACGATGAACTCTATCATCAGCCGTTACGGCTCTCGACAATTGTGCACGCCCCAGTTGATCGCGTCAGCGATGTCCTCGCCGCTCACGAGGAACTCGTGACACTCCTGGATAACAACTGGCTCTCGCTGACGGTCATCGATCCCGAACAGGACCACCGAGCGTTCCATTATGACGAGGCGCTCACGTGGCGCCCCGCAGCGGTCGCCCCACCAGAGACAGCGGTCGCGGACGACTATACCGACAGGGCGATACAGCGAGGACCCTTCGAGGACATATGCCCGCCCGATACCGACTGACGAGCGTAGAGACCGTCGAGGAGGACGGTTCGTGGGTGTTCACCGCGCAGGACGATAACGATGAGAATGTCGAGGTCGTCCTCGTCCCCTGCGAGGGAAACGCCGGTGTATCGGCGTGGATCAACCGCTGTACGCACGAGGACCAGCGCCTCCACCGCGAGGGCGTCGGCGCGATCATCCGCGACGGCGGTATCGTCTGTCCGAAACACGGCTCGGTCTTCGATAGCTGCTCGGGTGGCTGTGCGAACGGCCCAGCCACCGGCTCAACGCTACCGGCCGTCGACGTCGTCATCGACGATGGGGCGATCTATCTGACCGATGACCGTCTCAGCTACATCACGGAGGGACACATCGACGACGAGGAGGATGACACCGGACCGAGTTCGACCTCACACCTCCGGTTTTAGCCACCATCGTCTCAACCCCCAAGGTTCAGATATTCTATATAGCGAAATACAATATATACGTCGTGTTTCGACCAGCGCGGAGGTGTCTCTCTGGCACGATCTGCACAGAGAGGTGGCAGTTTTCCTACGTGCTCGCCGATCAGATGAGCGGGTGAGGATTGATCCGGGCCCTCAGACAGTGACCAGCACCACACGATTGTCTTCCTTTGCTGTTGTTGGGTGCTGTTGTACCAGCATGGGCCCCGAGCATCTAGGCCAGGCTGTCACACACGCCGTTGTGACCCGGTGTGGCTGGTCGCCTCAAGCGCATAGATGTGTCGCTCATACAGCTCGCGAACGCGATCCCCCCAGTTGTGTGTGTAGGTGTCGATAATATCCTCGGCGACGTCACCCCGGAGGTACTTGACGATGCCTCGATCCCCTGTTCGATCCCGTAGATGGGTGGTGAAAAAGTGCCGGAAGTAATGCGGCGTCACGTTCTCACCAGCGCCAGCTCCTTGCTCGTACCAGCCTCGTGGCTCGGCGTACGAGCGGACAACTCGCCTGACCGCCTCGGGACGGATCCGTCGGCCCCACTGTCCTTTCGTCGAGACAAACACCGGATCAGCCGCGTCGCTGGGATCCGGTCGGAGTGCAAGCCATCGCAGAAGCGTCCGCCGAAGCTCGTTGTCTACGGGAATGATGGTCCCGCGTTGGCGTTTGTTTGCCGCCACACGGTCCTGCTTGAAGGCTCCGTTCGGCGGCACGTAGATCGCCGGGGTACGGCCATCAAGGATCCCACGCGTGTCCGGCCCATCCAGACGGTGTCCAAGGGCGAGGTCGCGGCGATCGAGATTGCAGAGTTCGCCCACCCGCATGCCGGTCTTCAGCAGCGTCATCACAAGCCCGCGGTCAAGTGGATGGGTAATGTCCGCGACGAACTCGCGCATGGCGGCGACGGTGATGTCCCGACGAGTGGGGTCCTTGTCGATGGTCTCATCGATCTCGTCGGTTACCACCGCCATTGGGTTGGCGTCGAACGCGCCGATCTGGACCATGTACGCGTAAAACCGATGGACGTAGGCGGTGTAGGTCGCGACGGTACTCTCGCTGTGGTTTCCACGGAGTGTGTGCACCCATGCCATGCAGTCCCGCCGTTCAGCGGCCGCAGGGGTTGTCGCTCCCGGTCCGCGGTCGGGATCCTCAAGGAATGTCGCGAAGTCCTCAAGCACGCGTTCGTAAGCGGCGAGGGTACGTTCACTCTTGCCGTAGTACGCCTGATCGGTCAGAAAGGACTCGATCGCCTCACTCATCAGTCCGGACAAACCCCCCCTTGCGACCGCTGTAGCGCACGGCTCCAGTATCCTGGAGCTCTTGGAGCGTTTCGTCAAGACGCGCCTCAATGTCTTCGGTAATCGCTGCGACGATCTCATCGAAGGCCAGTGCCCCCTCCTCGGCAAGCGCGTCGAGAACAACGGATTCGAGGCCATCACCCCCGGGGTTTGACCCTGTAGATCCCTGTTCCTCGACACCCTCGAAGCCACGGCGGCCAGCCTGGGTCATCGTGGCGACGAACTCGCTGAGGCTCATGTCGCGGTCGTCCGCGGCAGCCTTCCAGGTTTCCTTTTGTTCTGGTGAGACGTAGGTCTTCACAACGCGCCGATCGGCCATATCCGAGACACGCGCGTGCGATCACTTAACGATGTCCCATATACGTGGATAAGGTTTCTTATCCCTGAATACAGTACTATATTTTCCGCAGAGCACTTATAAACAAGCGGCCAATATAGTACTATATCGCGAATATGGTACCACGACGGACGCATCAGAATGGCCAGCCAATCGCCTCAACCAGGGTGAGGCCAGCGGCGACCGACGCGACGAGATAGCCGGTGATCGCCCCGCCGTTGAGCAGTGGTAACCCGGCGTGAGGGCGGCCCTTCAGAACCAGCCACATGAGCGCGAAGAGTCCGGCCGTCGTGCCGATGATCGCACCGAGGGCCGGCACGTTCACCGCCAGTCCCGGAACGGATAGCGCGCCGACCTCAGGGTGGAAGGTTGCTGCACTCGCCACCAGTACGCTCGGCATGACGGCATCGCCGAGTCCGATGTACAGCGCGTTGCGCTCGGGGCGGTCGGCCGCCTCCGCGGCCTCCGTTGAGGCTGGGCCCTCGTCGTGCATGAACGAGTACCCCGCCTGTGTCGGTACGACGAGCACGACGGGCACGTTCAAATCCATGATCCCTTCTGCGAGCGTGAGCATGTGTTTGGTGCCATAGACGCTGATGGCGTCGTAGACCGCCAGGATCAGCAAAAACAGGATCGCCGGGAATGGCCCGAAACTGACTCCGAAGAGGGCGGCGGCACCGGCACCCATCACGATACCCGTAGCGTCGACAACGTACCACTCCGGGTAGGCGAATAGCCCGACCATGGCGAGGAGACTCGCTAAGATCGGACCGATGGCTCCGATGCCCCACGCGAGCGCATTGAGTCCGGCACTCCCGGTCTGAACGGCTGTCAGTGGAGCCAACAGCGGTCCGGTTACCATCCACACCAGGCTCCCGCTGACGAGGATTAACACGGCTCTGATGACCCGATCGCCACCGAAGCGCATTGCCGCGAGCATGATCCCGGTCGCGACGAGGACGACGCCAAAGAACAGCACGCTGTTCTGGGGGTTCGTGGGGTCTTCGACCGCCTGGACGTTAGCGTCGAGAAACGGCTGTACGAGTGCCAACGCGCCCAGCTGAATCGCCAGAAAGATCCCGACGACGCCAAAGACGGCCCCGAGTTCTCCGCGTGAGACGGCCATGCCGATTATCCCGTGTGCCGGTCCTTTGGCGTTGTGATCACGGGAGTGATCGTCGTCGTGCCCGAAACTCGCGTGATCTACGTGTCGACGTAGAGCTTCTCGCCAAGCAATGTGGCCAGTGAGACATCCGCAGCCGGTGAGACTGCCACGTAGGGCTGATCGACGGGGCCGAAGACATCAACAACGGTGCCAAGCGTCTGCAGTTGCTGATCGAGGACTGTCGTGCCGATCGATGGTGGATCTGCCTGCCGGCAGATGGCCAGTCCCTGTGCGATACGCGAGACGGTTCCCAGGCGCTTCATTCGCGGAGAGCGTCGAGATACACGCCAACGGCCTGAATGAGATCGCCCTTGCCGGCGTCGTCTGCATCCTTGACGAGCACACGCCCCCGATTCCGATGTGGTTCTCGGGAGTAGGACTGCTCGCGCTCGATCACGGCGTTGTAGCCTACCTGACTGACGGCCGTGGC
>JBEQAX010000028.1:0-21835 GCA_041640095.1 Salinarchaeum sp.
AGGAACTGATGGAGTACGACGATGAGGACTTCTATGACGGTGTGACGACCGGTGTCGGTGCTGCGGCGGCAATTGACGAGATGGCGGATGCCGATATTCAGCTGCTTGTTTGATTACAACACTAGTTATGTAATCGCAAGCGACTCCTGTCTCCCCGTATCATTCAAGCGTCAATTAATGGCTCACTGGGGAGCACTTCCGTGTACGGAATGTGCCGAAATACTGCCATTTAATATCCTGGTGGGGAGTACCACAGATCGTGTTACGATGACCGACGAGGCGACTGCACACCAACAGCATGCACAACTGGCCGAGGGGATCGCCCGACGGTTTACCGAGATCACCCGAACGATCGACCGTCGTGACGCCATTGTCTGGCAGGTTGAGGCTGACCATCCGGCAGCGATTGACGAGTCACACGATCCATGACCTGGAGCGAGCAACTCGCGGAGGACGACCAACTCCGTGACGACGCCGTCCGGGAGTTCACCCTCCGTGTGTTCCGCCGTGGGGCTGACCCGATCAATCACTGGATCCTCCGGACCGTCACGACCAATGGATCGGCTACAATCGAGACGCTTGAGCCGGAGGTCGGCCTCACCAAGGCGAGTCTCAGCGAGCGCGTCAACGATCTTGTACAGGTCGGATTGCTTTCTCGAGAGATCGACGGTGACGGCATCCAGCCGACCGTTCTCACCGAGGGGTTTCTGGGCGTCGTTGAGGACGTGACCGACCGCGTGAGCGAGACTGTCGCCGAGAATCACCGCCCGAGATAGTGACGATCCTGTGCCGATGAGCCGTATCGATCCGCCCGATACCGACACGCTTGACAGCACCGTTGAGGAGCTTTTCGCACAGATTGCCGATATTCACGGGTTCGTTCCTAATCAACACCAGCTGGAGGCTCATTTCCCGTTGTTGTTGCGCAGTCTTCTCACCCTCAACCGGCGGGTGTTACTTGCTGGCGACCTTGATCCGGATCTCCTTGAGATCATCGCGTTCGTTCTTGCGATCGAAAACGAGTGTGAGTACTGCCAGCGGTATCATGGTCGACTGCTTGAGGATCACACGATTACTTCCGAGGGCGTCGAACAGCTTCGGACTGACTGGCGGGCGTACGAGTTCACCCCTCGCGAGCGGACGATCGTCCAGTTCGCGGTAACGGTCAACGCCAACCCACACGCGGTGACCGATGACACCATCACCGAACTGCTTGAACTCGGCCTCAGTGAGCGTGCGCTCGTCCAACTTGTCCACTTTACATCGCTCATGCGGGGATACCACACGTTCAATATTGTCTTCGATACTGATGAGAGCGACCGTGATGGACACTGGATGGAATGAGACTACGCGGACGCGTCGAGAATTGCGCTCGCGATGTCGTCGGCCGCCACCCCGGGAAGCACGACATCGTTACGTTCCATGCTGTCAGCGGCGGTCGTTACAAGCGCGTCACGGTCGATATCGGTTCCGACAAGATCGGCGGCAACATCGTCAAGATCTGCCGTAGAGAGGACCTGGATGTCACCGGTGAGTTCAATATCATTCACGGTCCCGGCGCGCTCAACAACTGTCGCCGTGAGGTCTCCCCCGGTCGTTTCTTGATGTCCAACGATAAGCCGCGTATCGGCCGTAAGCTTGCGGCTGTCGTGTCCGCCGGTAGACAGCCCACTCCGATTGAGCCACGCCGGGTCGGCAAGATGGTCGGCAGCATCACTGATGGCTTGCTGTTCGTGATCGGTCACTGCTGAGGGGTGTAGCCGCCAGTCAAGGCGCTCCGCGAGAGTTTCAGTGAACAGTTCAACAAGGGTTGGTACCGACGGAACCGTGTCGAGTTCTGCACTCAGCGTCGTCATGTTGTTCTCTAATCCGCGACGCATGGTCTCGGCGTACGCCGCCGAGGGCGTCGGGGTGATATCAACCATTGTCTCGACATCAAAATCAAACATGAACGATCCCACCAGCGCAATCGCGTCGCCGATGGTTCCAGCGCCGGTTCCGGTGATTTTCTGACCGTCAACGACGATATCGTTAACCGGCTCATAGGTGGCATCAACCCCGATCCGTCGGAAAGTCTCGATGACGGGATCGAGGTACGTCTCGAAGAGTGTTCCAACGTCTGCCGGTACCGCGTCCGGCGGAAAGATCACGTGCCAGAACAGCTGATCGCTGTCGAGCAACACAGTTCCACCGCCGACACGACGTCGATAGACCGGCAGTCCGGCGGTCTCGGCCGCCTGGCGGTTGATAACCCGATCGAGTCGCTGGTGCGCCCCGACACAGACGTACTGATCGTTGGGCGTGACGAGGTCAACAACTGGATCGTCTCCGGGCTCCATCGCCTCGGCAAGCCCGTGATAGACGGCCTGGCTTCGGAGCGGATCGGTGGTGCCAAAATTGATGAGTCGCACGGACCGCATGTGCGACAACCTGACCGGCACCTGAGTAAATGATGATACCGGTTCAGGCAACGGCCACCTCGGCCTCGAGCCGGGGAGCCTTGAGATCAGCAGCGACGAGATCAAGAATGTCGATCACTTCGATATCCTCTTCGACGGACTTGGCCGCGTCGGTAAACATGGCCATGTCCTTGGGACAAGCGACGACAAAGTACTCAATGTCGTCGATTTCAAGTGCCTCCTCGATCCGCATGACACTCGGTCGGGTCTCAACATCGGAGGTATCCATGTAGATCCGCCCGCCGCCAGCGCCACAGCAGAAAGAGTCGCTGCGGTTACGATCCATCTCAATGAGTTCGACCCCTGTTGCCTCGATGAGGTCACGCGGGGCGTCGAACACCTCGTTGTATCGACCGAGATAGCAGGGGTCGTGGTAGGTCGCCCGTCCATCGAGACTCCCGGCGAGTTCGAGCGTCCCGTCCGCAAGGAACTCCCGCAACAGCGTTGTGTAGTGGATAACGTCGGCCTCGAAGTCGAGATCGGGATACTCGTTGCGGAGGGTATTGAGCACGTGCGGATCGGTCGTTACAATCCTGTCGTACTCACAGCGTTCAAGCGTCTCGATATTCTGTTCGGCAAGCATCTCAAAGAGCCCCTCCTCGCCAACGCGCCGGACATCGTTGCCGGCGTTGGCCTCATCCTCATACAGAATTCCGAAGTCGACATCGGCCGCGGCGAACAGCCGGGCAAGGGTTCGAGCCCGGGGCGTGCCGGTGTCGTGATACGACGCGTAGTCGCCGACGTACCAGAGGTACTCGACGGACTCTCGACGGGCGTCAGTGGGTCGTGACTCAAGCTGTCGCGTCCACTTCGCACGCTTCTTTGCGGACTCGCCAAAGGAGTTCTCGCGTTGCATCAGATCCATGAGCGTCCCCTGGAGGTTACTGTCCATCTCGCCGTCCTCAATCAACGCTCGACGCATTTGGACGATCTGTGGAACGTGCTCGATACCAACCGGACAGGCCTCGATACAGGCTCGACAGGTCGTACAGGCCCATAGCCGGTCGCTACTGATTGTGTTATCAACGACGGTACCGCCGTCGGTCGCCAGTGACTGTCGGACATCAAGGATGATGTCCCGTGGTGAGAGATCGGTGCCGGCCTGTCGCGCCGGACAGACCTCGTGGCACCGCCCACACTTCGTACACGCATCGGCCTCAAGCAGGTGCTCCCAGGAGAAGTCCTCAAGCTCGCGGTATCCCTGCTCGCCGGCATCTGTCGACTCGGGAACTACTGGGAGTCGACGACCGGCGTCGTCGTCACGTAACGCGAGACTGGCCCCGCTGGCGAGCATATGGACCGCCTTTGAGTACGGAAGGTAAGCGATGAAGCCAAGTGCGATGATGGCGTGGACCCACCAGGTCGTCACGTAGACCGACGCGAGGTCGCCCCAGTAGACTGCCTCAAGTGCGGTTGCAAGCGGTGCCCCGACAGGATTCCACGGCCAGGCCCACGCAGGCTGTTCAACCGCCAGTCGGATTCCCTCGATAAGCAGGCCTGTCACCCCGATTGCAAAGAGCAGTCCCAGAAAGACCCAGTCGTCAAGCATCCACCGTCGACGGTCGTCTGCGGCATCATCGACCCGCGAGAGGTCAAGCCGCGGCACGTCGAGTGCGACTCGTCGAAATAGCGCCATCCCAACGCCAAGGACGAACAGGAGTCCGAAGATGTCAACGCCAAACTGATAGAGTCTGTAGAACAGTCCCTTCCAGAAGACCCGTGACCCCTCCGCGCCGGTCAGGCCACCCAGACCGATCGTCTCAAGGAGTACCTTGACCGGGCCGCCCGACGGAACTAGAATGTCGATCTCGACGAGAAGAATCGTTGTAGCGACAAACAGGGCCAGAAAGCCCCAGAGAACGAGTGTGTGCATCACCCCCGCGTATGGATTATTCCGAAAGAGCGTCCGGCCGGACAACACTGTCCGTGTCGCTCTGGCGATCCGCTCCGGTAGATCGCGCAGCCGGGCGGCGTCCGGGCGTCCCTGGCGATACCGGCGGATTCGCCGACCAACGCCGGCAAAGAAGGCAACGACAGCCCCCACCGCAGCGAGGTAGAAGGCCACCTCCATTGGCCAACTCAGCCCGTTGAACACATCGCGTGTTACCGTCTCAAGGACAATACTCGCTAGTGGCGCATGCGCGCTCATCGCTGGTTGGCGGTGTGTCAATTCCCAGTGAAATACTTTTGCCAACCGGCGACTGATCCGGCGGTCTTGTTCCGCCATGCCAAGACTTATCAAGATCGTTGTGTAGACAGTCGTACACACTCCGCTCGCACAGTCACATAACCAACGGCGAGAGCCTCCGTTACCATGTCAGACAGCACAGAGCTCCCGACGACCGACCGACAACGCGTTACCGAGGTCGACCGCACGCCCGAGGCGATGGACCGTCGGAAGGCTAACGGCACGATGTACGACACCGGGTACGACGACTGGGACCGCGAAGAGAAGGAGGACCTCTTTGAGGCGGTGGCCGACGACATTCGCCATGACGAGGCCATCTTCGCGTGTTATGGCTGTGGCATCTGCGTGTCCGCCTGTCCCTCGGCGCGGTTTTATGACTTCAGCCCCCGGCGAGTCGCTCAGGCGATCTACCGCGAGGACGTCGACCTCTTTTTCGAACAGCTCAACGAAGACATCTGGAACTGCTCGCAGTGCTATTCCTGTACGCGCTGTCCCCGCCAGAACTCCCCTGGCGGGCTGATCATGATCATGCGCGAGAAGGCTGTCAACGCGAGTCTCGAAAGCGCCCAAGAAGCCCTTGAGGGGTATGAACGGGTGATCTACAAGATCATGTCAACCGGAACGCAGGTGTCACCGGACATGATCACTCCCGATGCATTCCCCGACTGGGGGCCTGAGGCACGCGCCGAGGCCGAACACATGGACGAATGGCGCCGGGCCATTCCGCCGGAAACGCTGCACACTACGGGCCGGGCGTGGGATGTCTCCGAACAGACCGTCACCGAACTCTTCGTCATCTGGGAGGAAACCGAGGTAATGGAGCTGATCGAAGATATCGATCCCGGTATCCACATGATCCTCTCTGATATGATCGACGACCGACTCGAGGAGTTTGAGGCCGCAGGGTGACCACTAATGTCAGGCACACCAGAACCGACCGTATCGCACCGTGGCGAACACAAACACGATGTCCGAGAAGCGCTCTGGGAACTGGCCGAGGAAGGCGATATTGAGGTTCTTGAGGTTCCCGAGCCCTACCGCGAGGTTGAGCGCAAGGACGGCCGCACGAAGAAGATTCCACTCGAAGGGACCTGGCATCACAAGTCCTGTGGACAGTGTGGGCACATTCCCGGCTACTCGACGTCGATCTTCTGGCTCCACCGCGAGCTGGGATACGACTATTATGATCCGAAGGACCAGACCTCCTGTACCGGGTGGAACTTCTATGCGAGTGCCACCTCGAATGAGGCCGCCCAGGCGGGCGTCGCGCTCCGGAATTTCGGGCAGGCCAAGGCAGATGGGTATTATCCGCTGATTCACTGTGGGACAAGCTTCGGACACTACAAGGAAGTGCGCGAACAGGTCGTCACTCACGACGAAGTTCGCGAGGAGGCCGAGGCGGTCCTTGATCGGCTAGGCCACGACTTGGTGATGCCTGAGGAGATTGTTCATTACAGCGAGTGGACTCACGCCGTCCGTGAGGAAATCGCCAACAATCTTGAGTATGATCTCAGCAACATCACCGCGACGGTTCATCCGGCGTGTCATTACCACAAAATCCTCGAAGACGACGCGATTTACGATCCCGAAATCTACGGCGGCGAACGGATCGCAACCGTCACAGCACTTCTTGAGGAGATCGGGGTCGACGTGGCCGACTACTCGACGTGGTATGACTGCTGTGGCTTTGGCTTCCGGCACATCCTTGTCGAGCGGGACTTCTCGCGGTCATTCGCAACCCAGCGGAAGATTGAGCGGATGCAGGCGGAGGCCGATCCCGATGTCACCATCACACACGATACTGGTTGTGTGACGACGCTTGACTCAAGTCAGTGGGTAACCGGTGAGGTCCACGACCGGGATGTCGGCATTCCGGTTATGTCAGAGGCTCAGTTCGCTGCGCTTGCAATGGGCGCACACCCCTACAAGGTGTGTCAACTCCACTGGCACAAGACGGACTATGAGCCGCTGCTTGAGAAGATGGGAATCGACCACGAAGCGGCGTGGGCAGAGTTCGAAGCCGAGGTTGACGCCATTGAGAACGGCGACAAGGAATACATCACCTGGGACGACGTATAGACCAGCAAGCACCAGACACCTGACACTCATATCATGCACGACCGTATTGCCATTATCGGAGCCGGTCCCGCGGGGCTCAAGGCCGCGATCAGTGCGGCCGACCTTGGGGCCGAGACGATCGTCATCGAAAAGCGCACAGACATCGGCGGCACGCCGTATGAAGCCAATTATGCGGCATTAACGCCGGATCGCGAGGCGACCGAAGACGTGATGGGCCCAATTCTTGAGGAGTTTCGCGATCACCGACACACCACGCTTCTCACAGACGCCGAGGTGGTTGATGCCGAGGGGAGTGTGGGGGAGTTTACCCTGACAGTCGACACTCCCGAGGGGTCGGAAGCGGTTGAGGCCGGATCGGTGATCATTGCGACCGGCTTCGATCACTTTGATCCGACCAACGAGACACAGATGTACAACTACAGCCAGTTTGAGGACGTCATTACCCTGCCCGACGCCGAGGACATGCTCAGCGACGACGAGTTTGTTCGCCCATCAACGGGCGAGGCCCCCGAGACAGTCGGGTTCATCCAGTGTGTTGGATCGCGTGATCGTCAAATCGGTAACCAGTGGTGCTCGAAGGTCTGTTGTGGGGTTGCGTCGAAGGAGGCAACAGAGATCGCCGAACTCCACCCCGACGCGACGGTTATCGTGTTCTATATCGATATCCGCACCTACGGCTTCTGGGAGGACGAACTCTACTGGGAGGCACAAGAGGAGCACAACGTCCGGTTCGTTAGGGGAATTGCCTCAGAGATTACCAAGCAGGGTGACCAGGTCCTCGTCAAGGGCGAGGACACGACCATGGGCCGGCCCTACGAGATTCCCATGGACGTGGTCGTCCTCTCGACCGGCATGGAGCCCTCAACGGGGACCCTCCAGATGGCCGAGGTCTTCGATTTACCACTGGAGGATCACGGCTACCTTGACACCGTTGGCCTCCCGATGGAAACCGTCGAAACCGAACGCGAGGGCATCTACGTCGCCGGAGCGGCTGCCGGACCGCAGGACCTTGAGACGACCGTCAGCATGGCCGGATCGGCCGCTGCCAAGGCCGTTGCCGACGTCCGATCGGTCCCGGTGGCAACGGCCACCGACGGAGGTGAACCATGAGAACGCCAAAGGCGCCACAGTCCTCGCGTGATCCGATCGATGCTGGCCAGTCGAGTACAGCAAAGACGGACGCGGTCGGTGACGCGGACGAGCTGTCGTTTCTGTCGGCGGACGACGATACCGTCGACATCGAAACCGTCCGTGAGTTCATCGACCAACTTGAGGAGCAGACGACTCTTGACGCAGCGACGTTCACTGAGATCCGAAGCACGCTTGAGGCGAAGCGTGAGGCCGTCAGTACGACACTCGCCGACGCACCGGCGCTGTCGGACGAGCAGGCTCGATTCCTGCTTCGACACGTCTTCGCCAGCCGGCGCCACGCGGACGATATTCTCGCCGCAACCGGTCGCGACACGTTCGGAAGAGCCGTTGCGCAGTTGCTTGATGAGGAGACGTCGGTGACAGAGCGCTTCGACGCCTTCATCAACCGCGTCAGGGGGGCTGACGAGCCGGTCGTCTGGAGTGTTGCCGGTGAATTGCTCTATCACGATGATCCAACGACGTACGCGCTGTGGGCTCGCTGGATGTGGAATCCTGATACGATGACCGGTGTTGTCCCGCTCATGACAACTGATCCGCTCCCAGCAGACCCAGAAACGCCCGGCGTAACCTACGATCAACTGTGTGACGCGGTCGCCGACATCGGAACGCGCACAGACGAGTTCGGACTTGATCCGGCCGTCTTTGACGGCCCTCACGGCACCCATGTGGCAATGGCGACCGTTCACGCCGTCTACGTCTATCTCGTGTTGGCGATGCGGATGACCAAGCAGTTTACCGATGCCATCCCGGACCACGAGGAGTACGTCCGTCGACTCCTTGGCGTGCACCAGCCCGATGCATTTCATACACACCGATAGCCATGTCACACTCTAACCAACAGAAAAAGCGGCGCGAGGTTGAAGGCCGCTATGGCAGTACCGGCGGAGTCACCCAAGAAGACGATGTCGAGGTTGACGGACTTGATGTCTCCGGGCACTGGAATCGGATGTACGACGAACGGGTCATCGACCGCTTTGAGCCCGGACACATCGAGGACGTAATGGATCTTGAAGGCGGCGACAGTCTTGGCCAATGCTATCAGTGTGCGCAGTGTGTGGGCGTCTGCCCGGTTGATCAGGCCGGCGGCGCATACGGGCCACGGAAGGTCTACCGACGGACAGAGCTCGGGATTGATCTCCTTGACAGTCCCGACGCCTGGCTATGCACTACCTGCGGGAACTGCGTGCGTGTCTGCCCGAAGGAAGTGGACATGACGGAGATCATCCCGAGCGTTCGTGAGGAACGCGTTGCTGAGGGGGATCTGCCCGACGAGTTACAGGACATGTTCGAGAACGTCTTCCAGAACGGGAATACGATGGGCGAGTCCTCAAAGAAACGCGCCAAGTGGACTCGCCGGGCCGACGTGGACGTGCCGATCCTCCCGCGCCAGTCCGATCCCGACCCTGTCGAGTACCTCTGGATCGTTGGCGACCTGTGGTCCTACCACGATCGTGGACAGGACGCCGCTCAGGCGATGGCCCGCGTTCTCGCTGGCCTGGATATCGATTATGGCATTCTCGGCCGCGAAGAGCGGACTGACGGCGACTCACAGCGACTGGCCGGCGAGGTCGGCCTATTTGAGATGATGGCACAGGACAACGCCGAAGCCATCGCGAAGTACGACCACAATCAACTCCTGGTGTCAGGGCCCCACGCGCTTAACGCGATGCGTCACGAGTACGGCGAGGTTGTTGACGACTGGGACGAGCAGGTCAAGCACTACACCCAGGTGCTCGCCGACCGTCTTGCGGATATCGAGTGGGAGACCGAACTTGATCGCACCGTCACGTTCCATGACCCCTGCTATCTCGGTCGACACAACGATGAGTATGAGGCCCCTCGCGAGATTCTCCGAGCCATTCCCGGCGTTGACCTTGTCGAGATGCCCCGCAACCGCGAAGATGGCTACTGCTGCGGTGGTGGCGGCGGTGGGATGTGGCTTGATGGCTTCGCCGGTGACTACCAGGATGAGCGACTCTCGGACAACCGCGCCCGGGAGGCCAGTCGCACCGACGCCGACACGCTGGCAGTGTGTTGTCCCTATGAGGTCTCGCGGTTTGAGGACTCAATGAAAAACGTCGGCGGGGACATGGCAGTGCGTGACATCGTCGAACTCGTCTCCATGGCAATGGCCGATCCGACATGAGCGTGCACATCTACACCTGTCCGCTGTGTGGCCGATTTGCCGGAGTCGACGGACGACTCTTCACCGATGTTGAGGCGGTGACCGAACACATTGACGCGACCGCGGATGAACTCCATGAGGGCGAGGCCGGCGACGACTACACGGCCGCCATCGCTGAGTCCGGTAACGCGGTGAGCATCGGTGACCTCACAGGCGAGACTGGCCCGACGGTCTCCTTTGAGGAGGCGGAGCCGATCATCACCGTCGATGGCGAACAGCGCCGCTTCGGCCAGGTGATTGAGGATCTTCAGGCGGACATGGCCAAACTCCAGACCAAGTTCGATCGGGTGATCCAAGAGCAACAACGCGACCTTGAGGACCTTGAGGATCGCCTTGGAGCCCACCAACTGGCCATCCAGGAACTCCAGGCCGGATTCGAGAAACTCGCTGCTGAGCAACAACAGGACGTCACCTACCAGTTTGAACTCTGATGTCGATGACTTGTCCCTACTGCTCATACGACGGACCCCGTCGCGCCGTCCACGAGCACCTCTTTGAGTCACACCGATCGGCCGTCACAATCGATACAACCGAAACCGACGACGGTCCGGCGGTTACCCTAACCGTCGAGTGTCCGGACTGTCCTGATGGCGTCTTCAATGAGCAGCTCCAGCGATACCGGGAGGACGCTGCCCACATCGTCGAGCATCATCGCGACAAACTCGTGATGCTCGCGTTTGACCAGCTCTTGTACCGACTTGAGGACCTCCGTACAGCTTAATCGACCTGGGGCTCCTCAATCCCTGCCTCGATCTGCTCAAGATACCGACCACGGGTTCGGTAGATCGTCGCGATTGTCTGCTCAAGTGTCTCGGCGACGGCCTCGGCTGGTCCCGATAGGGTGACCTCGACTGGCGGATCAATCAGGAGATCGCGCCCGGAATCGAGAGCAGCCTCAACGTTGAGCGCCGTATCGGTCGTGCTCACCGATAGCTCGCCGGTGAGGTATGGCTGATCAACGAGCGTTACCGTCGTTTCGGTAACAGAAACGAACTCGGGGACTCCCGACGGTGGTGAGGCGTCCTCAAGTCGAACGCGGCCAAGCGCAAGTGCACGGTCGGTATCACCCGCCGGAGAGACATCCTGGACCGTCGTCTCGATGACCAGCCCGACAAACGACGGCGCCGGCGGGCCGTCGAACAGCGACGCAGCTGTCGATGCGGCCGGAACTTGCTGTGTCATCAATCGGGAGTATGAAAGTACTCATATTAAAGACTCCTCCGCGGCCGTCATCTGATTACAACAATAGTGCTGTAAGCAAGCATCGGCACTCACGCTTTTCCGGCCACCCAATAGTTAAGTAATACCGTGTGTGTTCGTAGCACGACGACCAAACGGAGGTGTACATCATCACGAATTACGGGTTCGTCATCGACAACCGCAGGTGTATCGGCTGTCACTCCTGTACCGTCGCGTGCAAGACCGAGCACAACGATGCCCTTGGGGCGAACAAAACCTGGGTGAAGTACGTCGAGAAGGGCGCGTATCCCGACACCAGTCGGCAGTTCTCGGTGCTTCGGTGTAACCACTGCAACGAGTCACCGTGTACTGAGATCTGCCCGGTGAACGCACTCTTCGAACGCGAAGACGGGATTGTTGACTTCGATCCCGAGCGATGCATCGGGTGTAAGTCGTGCATGCAGGCCTGTCCGTACGACTCGATTCACATCGATCCCGACACTGAGACGGCCGCGAAGTGCAACTACTGCTCACATCGGATCGACTCGGGCCGGCAACCGGCCTGTGTGACGGCGTGTCCGGAGGACGCCATTGTCGCCGGCGACATCGAGGATCCGAAATCAGAGATCAGCCAGGTGATGAGCGAGCACGACCTCCAAGCTCGCAAACCCGAGAAGGGTACCGATCCAAGCCTCTTCTATGTCAATGGTGACGATGCGAATCTCGTTCCGGGGTCAACCGCACGCAACGAGCATTACCTCTGGAGTGATGCCCCATCACGCGTTGAAACCCACGCGAGGGCCCGCGAGGAGTTCGATCTTGACGACGCAGCGGAGTCACTTGCCGACTCGGAGGTCAGTGCCGATCCTGTAGTTCCCGATACGGGGTCATCCAACGTCGCATCCGACGGTGGGCATCCACGGACAGTCGACGTGCCGGACAGATCGACCGAGTCCACCACGACGACCGCGGACCGTCCAGCTGATGAGTTTCTCCAGCGGGATGCTGAACGCATCTACGACGTTGGTGAGGATCACACCGAGACCTGGGGCTGGCAGGTTTATGCATACACGTGGACCAAGTCAATCGCGGCCGGCGCGGTGCTCGTTCCGGCCCTATTGATGCTTGCCGGACTGTTCGCTCCGGGATCGTTGATCGGCGTGCCTGCCGATCCGCAGCTATTGGGCGTGAGTGCACTAATCGCGACCGGCTTCCTCGGCCTTACAGGGGCCCTGCTCATCGTCAAACTCAACAAACTCCGGCGGTTCCACTGGGTGCTGTTGCGACCCAACTGGAGTTCTTGGCTGGTGAAGGGCGCCTACGTCATCTCCGGATTTGGAGCCCTTCTAGGAGCCGTGGTGGTCGGCTGGCTCGCCGGTGTGCGTGCCATTGTTCATCCGGTTGTCCTCGGCGCACTCATCATCGGTGGGACGGCGACGGCCGTGTATACAGCGTTGCTGCTGGGCCAGGCAAAGGGCCGTGACCTCTGGCAGAGCCCGTTGTTACCTGCGCACCTGTTTGTCCAGGCGATTCTCGCCGGTGCCGCCGTCGCCGCTGGGCTCGGAGTCTTCGGCTTCTCGGAGCTACTTGCCCCTGCTAGCGTGCTTCTCGGCGGGGGGCTGATCGCCCACCTCGGACTTATCGGCGCCGAGTTCGCAACCAGCCACCAAACTGAGGACGCCCACCGGGCGGCCCAACAGATCCTCCACGGCCGGTTCCGAGGTCCGTTTTGGGCAAGCGTAATTGCTGGCGGGGTAGTTCCCCTCGCGATGGTAGCACTTGCACCGACGGCTGGTGTCGTGGCCGGCGCCGGTGGGCTTGCACTCGCCGGACTCCTCGCTTACGAGTACAGTCTAATTATCGCTCCACAGACCCTCTCAATGGCCTGATCATGGGACGAACATTCGACACAAGCCGCATCGAGCGGGTGGCCGAACGCCTCGGTCTTCTCTCGGATCGAACGGACCGGACCACCCGACAACAACAACGATCCGATCACGTCGATCACGGTGACCTCGACGCGTATCCGCCGCCATCAAAGTGGGACGACTGGCTTGAGTACGACGCGACCGGTGATCCAACCGCCTATTCGCTGGTCCCGACGGCGTGTTTCAACTGTGAGGCGGGCTGTGGCCTGCTCGCCTACATCAACCGTGAGACCGGCGATATCGAGAAGTTCGAGGGCAACCCAGAACACCCTGGAAGTCGCGGTCGCAACTGTGCGAAAGGCGTCGCAACCCTCAATCAAATCAACGACCCAAAGCGGATCACCCACCCGCTCAAGCGCGACGGACCGCGTGGGAGTGGCGAGTGGACCCGTGTCTCTTGGGAAGAGGCGCTTGAGGACATCGCCGGCGAGATGCGTGCCGCAATCACAGACGGCCGCGAGAACGAGATCACCTATCACGTCGGCCGGCCGGGCTACGACGGATCAATGGACCGAACGATCAACGGTTGGGGGCTCGATGGTCATAACTCTCACACCAACATCTGTAGTTCGGGGGCGCGGACCGGCTATGGACTCTGGCACCGGTATGACCGCCCGAGTGCCGACTACGCCAACGCCGACTTCATCCTCCTCCTGTCGGCCCAACTCGAATCTGGGCACTACTTCAACCCGCACGCCCAGCGCATCATCGACAGCATGGATGGGGGCGGTGAACTCGCCGTCATGGACCCCCGACTCTCGAACACCGCTGCTGTCGCTGACCACTGGATGCCGACCCAGCCAGGGAGCGAGGCAGCTGTCCTCCTCGCGATGGCCCGGGTCCTGCTTGAGGAGGACCTCTATGACGCCACCTTCCTCCGCAACTGGACCAACTGGAAGCAGTTTCTCGACGCCGAGTATCCCGATGTCGAATACGACCTGGATGTCTTTGTTGATATCCTGCTTGACGATGTTTATACCAAGTTCACACCAGCGTACGCGGCCGACGAGAGCGGTGTCGAGGCCGACACCATTCGGACGGTTGCCCGGAAGATCGGTCACGCAGCGCCGCGGTACGCCAGTCACATCTGGCGGTCGGCCTCCGCGGGAAACGAGGGGGGCTGGCAGGTCTCCCGGACACTGCACTTCCTCTCAGTGCTCACGGGCAGCGTCGGCACCGAGGGGGGAACCTCACCAAACGGCTGGCACAAGTACGAGCCGGAGGTTCCGCGCTCCCCCCCACGACAACAGCTCTGGGACGAACTCCAGTTGCCAACGGAGTACCCCTTCGCGCACTACGAGATGAGCCAGTTGCTGCCGTACTTCCTCAAGGAGGGCCGCGGCAAGCTTTCGGTGTATTTCACCCGAGTGTTCAATCCCGTCTATACCTACCCCGACGGTTTCTCGTGGATCGAGGTTCTCCAGGATCCCGAGAAAATCGGGCTACACGTGGCACTGACGCCGACTTGGAACGAGACGGCGTACTTCGCGGATTACGTGCTCCCGATGGGCCACAGTCCTGAACGACATGACATCCAGAGCTCCGAGACGCACGCCGGCACGTGGGTCACCTTCCGACAACCGGTCCACCGACGGTATGCCGAACGCGAGGGCGAGGACGTCGAGCGAACCCACGAGGTCAATCCAGGCGAGGTCTGGGAGGAAGACGAGTTCTGGCTTGATCTCTCCTGGCGGATCGACGAGGATGGCGAGCTGGGCATCCGCGAGTACTTCGAGAGTCCCTACCGGGGCGATGAGGACGACCCGGTCCAGATGACCGTTGAGGAGTACTACCGCTACGTCTTCGAGCACGACGATCGCCTCCAGGAGGTCGCCGCCGAGGCCGATATGGACCCACTTGAGTACATGAAGCGATACGGCGCATTCGAGGCTTCGGACAATGACTACCGGCGCCACGAGGAGTCGCTTGATCCATCGGTACTCGATCAAGAGGATGTCTTTGTCGATGAGTATGGGACGATCAGACGCCAACCACGGTCAGCGGAGTCAACACAGTCTGTGCCCCGTGCCATGGGCGACGGCGGCCAGACAGACCGGTTGCACTCGGCCTCCGATGGATCGGACGTGCTCGGCGTGATGGTTGAAGGCGAACCAAAACGCGGCTTTCCGACCCCGACTGGCAAACAGCAGTTTTACTCGAAAACCATGGCCGAGTGGGAATGGGACGACCAGCAGTACACGCTGCCACACTACATCAAATCACACGTCCACCCCGACAACCTCGATTATGAGGCCGGCGAGATGGTCCTCGTCCCGACTTTTCGGCTCCCAACGCAGATCCACTCGCGTTCTTCGAACGCAAAGTATCTTGAGGAAATCTCGCACAGCAATCCCGTCTGGATCCATACACGCGATGCCGAGCGACTGGGACTTACGACGGGTGATCTCTGTCGTGTCGAGACCGACATCGGGTACTTCGTGAACGAGGTCTGGGTGACTGAGTCGATCAAGCCAGGGATTGTCGCCATGTCACACCACATGGGCCAATGGGAGATCGACCGCGACGCCGATGCCGGTGAGGGCGGCGATCCCTACGGGAAAGTCTCTGTTGATCTCCGGAGTGACGGCAGCCGGTGGGGGATCCGACAGACCGAGGGTATCGCGCCTTTCGAGAGTGATGATCCGGATAGTGAGCGTGTCTGGTGGGACAGCGGTGGCGTTCCACAGAATCTCACCCACGCGCCCCACCCGGATCCGATCTCAGGGATGCACTGCTGGCATCAAAAGGTGACCGTCACGCCGGCGGCCGACGATGACGCCTATGGTGATGTCTTCGTTGACACCGAGCGCTCCTTCGAGATCTACCAGGAGTGGCTTGAGAAGACCTCTCCCGCGCCCGGTCCAGAAGGGCTGCGCCGCCCGAAGTGGCTCAAACGGCCAATCGCGCCACCAACAGAGGCGGGATCGGATGCGGCCTGGTACGTCGATGGACCGGTCGGCCGGCCGGAGCGCTGGAGCAATAATACTAACACGAAGGAGTGATCCTACCCATCGTTAACACAAGCACAGCCGCCGGCCGCAAGAAGCTCCTCAACGGTATACCGGCGTTCACACTCCGGACAGTAGACATTGATATCGACGAACACCTCATAGTCGGGCGCATGCTCAAGTGACTGTTCGAGTACTGACGCCGTGACCGCACGGGTTCGCCCCTTGAGTTGTCCGATCGTCTCGGCCGGATCGGTCGCTGTCTCAGGCTGTTCGTACTCGACATCGCGGTGCTCGGTGAGGTAGGTGTGGACGGTCTGGTGCGAAATGAACTCCTCGCGGAGGGTATCGACATCGACACCCACCCGCTCAAGTTCACGACGCGCCTGCGTGCGCTCGGATGTCGCGTCCTCGTCAGTCAACTGGCGGTATCGCCGTCTGGCCTCCGGTCCCGACAGCGGCTCGCCAGCGGCCGCGGCGTGGGCGGCCAACAGGCGTTGGTTGACGTAGTCAGCGAGCTCGCGGAGACTCATTCGCTCGTCGTCGCTTCGAGTCCACTGTCGCTCAAGCTCGGCCGGCAGCGTATCAAGCTCGTGGCGCTTGATGAGGCGGGCAAGCTTGTTGGGCCGTCCGGCGTCGTTTGTGGTCATAGCTGACACCGGGCTGTCGCGCGGAATAACGCCACCGGAATCGACGCTCCGGCTTGTTAGGTAATTTCGGGGTGCTCTGTGATATACCGCCGTAGCGGTTGCTGACTCCCGCCGAGTTTCTTAGTCTTCGTCCGAAAAGACACGCACCTCACCGTCGGTGGTGATCCCAACCTCCAGTGGGATCGTCAGTTCGTTCTGATCTATCTCTTGTCTGAGACTCTCATACAGGTGGGTATAGAGTGCTGGTCGGCAGTCTGCGATCTTGATCCCCGCCTCATCCCCGTGTGCGTACACGTCAGTGACCAACTCGTCAACGCTTGTTCCCGGCGACACAGAAAACTGTACCGGCGACCGAATTGTCCGAGCGAGCTCCAACGTCCGGCGGGCTTTCTTGATGTTCCGCTCGGCCGCCCGTTCAATGGCGCTCACATTCGAGTCGGTCGTATCGAATTTCTCGGCAATTTCCTGTTGTGTGAGTCCCTGCTCCCGGTATTCGAGTACTGCCACCTGCCGGTCGGTCAGGATTGTCGCGTCTGCAGCGACCATACGGGTTAAACACTGGTGTTTGAGATAAACTTTTCATTCAAACGTGATATGGCCGATTCGTGACCGATCCACGGACTCGTATCACCCGACGGCAACTCCTCGGGACAGTCGGTGCCACGGCCGTTCTCGGGGGCACTGGCTGTACCAGTCAGAACAACCACGGCACAGTCAACCTGCTTTCGGCGGGGAGTCTCTCGATTATTCTCGGCACCACAATCGGTACTTCGTTCGAAACGGAGACAAATATCGCAGTCCAGAGCGAATTTCACGGATCGAACGCTGTCATGCGGTTCATCACGTCGGAACAGCAGTCGCCAGATGTCGTTGCGAGTGCTGATGCCTTTCTTCTCCGTGACGAACTCTACCCCGAGTATGCGACGTGGGATGTCGTCTTCGCCTCAAACGCCGTCGGGATCACGTATCACCCTGACTCGCCGGTCGGGCGGCTGCTTGATACCGGCACGCCGTGGTACCGGGCCTTTCAGGCGACAGAGTCAGAGATTGCGATGAGCGACCCGGACCTTGATCCGCTTGGATACCGGACAGTCCAGATGTTCAAACTTGCCGAGGCGTACTACGGTGTCGACGGACTAGCACAGGAACTCATCGACCGGCTTGAGGTCGATCCACAGGAAGCCCACCTACTCGCTGGTGTCGAGACGGGAGACCGGGCGGCGGCCGTCTGTTATCGGAATATGGCCGTTGATCACGACCTCCCGTTTGTTTCACTCCCCGATGAGCTCAATTTCTCGAATCCATCGTACGCGGATCACTACGCTAGTGCCACGTATACGACAGACAACGGAAAAACGATCAACGGAACCCCCGTGTTGTACAACGCGACTGTGCTTGCCGACGCCGATCATCCCGAGAATGGCCGGCGGTTTCTCAGATACCTCCTTCAGAACCAGGAGGTTCTCAGCGAGAATGGGCTTATCGCCGATGATCGATTTCCCCGGACAAATGGTCCCGTTCCGGAGGAGGTTCTCCCGTGATTCAGACACGCGACTCACACAGCACCGTCGGATTCAACACGGTGCTTGATGGTGAGTACACTCTCTTCGGGCTCCTCGGGGCGATACTCGTCGTCTATCTCCTCTATCCGTTTGTGACCTTCTTCGCCGGCGCTTCGGAAAGCGGCCTCTCCGCTGCTGCCTTCACGCGCTCGGAGCTACTTTCAGCGGCAAGATATTCGCTTACGACGGCGCCCATCTCAACAGCGATCGCCGCCGTACTCGGAGTGCCACTCGCCTACGTCCTCTCGCGAGCCGAGTTCAGGGGAAAGCTCCTCGTTGACTCGCTTGTCATCCTCCCGCTGGTTCTGCCGCCGGTTGTCGGTGGCGTGATGCTTCTTACGGGGTTCGGTCACTTCACCCCCTTCGGACAGGCGGCCAACACGCTAGGGTTGTCCCTCACCGACTCGTACATCGGCATTATCTTGGCACAGACCTTCGTCGCGTCGCCGTTTGTCGTCATTACATCACGTGCGGGATTCGACGCCGTTGAGGAGTACGAGCGAGCGTCACGAAGCCTCGGAAAGGGTCCTATTGGCACCTTCCGTCACGTCTCGTTGCCGCTCGCCAGCGGACACATCCTTGCGGGAGTTGCCCTCACGTTCGCGCGTTCGATCGGCGAGTTTGGCGCCACAATGATGACTGCGTATAACCCACACACAATGCCAACTCAGATTTGGGTGACATTCATTTCGAAGGGGGTCTATGCTACCCTCCCGATTGTCGCCGTTCTGGTGACGCTTGGACTGGCTGTTGTCATCGGTATCCGCTATTTTGGAACGCACATCGGCGTACAAACATGATTCGCTTACATAACCTCAGGAAGGCGTACCCCTCCTTCGAACTCGCCGTCGATATCGAACTTGGACGCGAGGTCACGGCCATTATCGGCCCGAGCGGAAGCGGAAAGTCAACGCTTCTTGAGCTCATTGCTGGCTTCGAGACGCCCGACTCCGGCACCCTCTCACTCGACGGCCGGCCGCTTGCTGGGAGAGCCCCCGAGCAACGAGACATCGGCATGGTCTTTCAGACGCCAACACTCTTTCCGCACCTCTCTGTGCGCGAGAATATCGAGTATGGGGCTACGGTTACCGACGAGGCGATCCGTGACCTGTGCGAGCTCTTAGAGATTGAGGAGCTGCTTGACACTGCCAGGTCGCCGGAGACCCTCTCAGGGGGCGAACAGCGCCGTGTCTCGGTAGCCAGAGCGATCGCGACAGACCCCGACGCGTTACTCCTCGATGAGCCAACGACAGGACTTGACGAACCCATCCGCCGGCGTCTCAAGTACGAACTCCGGCGCGTCCTCGACGATCTTGATATCCCATGCGTGTACGTTACGCACGATCAGAGCGAAGCGTCGGTCGTCGCGGATTCCGTCGCTGTGATGAGAGATGGGACTATTCTCCAACAGGGCCGATACGAAGAACTGCTTGCATCGCCACGAAACGCGTTTGTCGCCGACTTTGTTGGGATTGAGAACCTCATGTACGGCGAGGTCCGCGAGGCCGATGCTGACCGAGTGATCGTTGATACCGGTGTCGCGTGGGTCGCGTCAGATCAAGGGCGGCCCGATGAGACTCTCACGTCGGCTGGAGAGGTCTGTGTCGGGATTGCTCCCGAGGCCATAAGCGTGACACCGGCCACAAGTGGGAACGGCGGGTGCTGTCCACAGACCAGCTCACCGCAAGCGGATACGACCAACATTAATCGGCTTGACTGCACGGTCCAGCAAGTCATTGCTGAGCGCGGATCGAAAACCGTTCTGCTTGAGTGTGGCTTCGCCGAGAGGCTCAAGGCGGTGGTTAGCGATGATACCACGATCACCAATGGGTCGGACGTGACCGTTGCGTTCGACGCCTCGGACCTCGTTGTCGTGTAATCAAGTAGCACTCACGTGGCTCTGGTACTCCAGCACGCGTTACGCTTGGTTGTGCTGCTCTATCACTGCTTGTTGATCGGCCGGATCAGCTATATATTATATTTATTAGTATTAGTATCAGGTTATCACTACAACAGCGCAGAACATCGTCCTGATATCGAACTCTGGAGAGTGCAGGGCCTCATAGCCGTATTTTTTCGGAGTTATAGAGTGAACTATAGTCCTCACCGGTTATCTCAACTATACTGATTCAAATAAACTGAAAACAGTTATGCTTGTCTCAGAATGTGTTAGCTCGCTTCTCGTCAAAACGGGAGAAATAACATCAAATATACTGTGCTAATCAGTAAATATTGAGAATACAATAGTAACAATTCGCCTGACGACGCGTGATCAAGTGGCTATTGACTACTGGCTCTGTTGAAATCCTCAGCAGCTGATAGTTTTTCACCCCAATTGCTCAGTGTAGGAGAGTCACGAATCGCACAGCAAAGGAATCAATAGAGTGGTTCGTTCTTTAACACCAGTAGATATATTTTTCAGTATTAGAGCTTGAGGGTATGGCTTTCGAAAGAACAGCAGATCGCGTTACGACTGTTCTTCCGCTCCCTGTTGCACTCTGGATGGGACTTACTGGGAACCTAATCAGCATGCTTGGGCTTCTCTTATTCAGTACGATTGCTCTCTTACGTCGTCGTTCCACAAGAGTCCAACAATGGACAAATCAGCATCAGTGGCTGTTTTTAGCAATTCTAACACCTATTGCGGTGGCCACCACGTTAGGCGCGATGTCTTGAAGCGATCAGTACACACCCTTCAGCGACCAGTTGTTTCAGGCAAGAGCCTATCTGAAGAAGAGGATTTCAACAGAGCTGACTACTCACTGTTGCCCCCAAGTCAAGCAGGGTTAACGAAAGAGCCAGCGTGTGGCTCATCAACCTCTTGTTGGTCTATGGGGACCGACACAGAGAGAGAAATCCTGACGGTGATGCAGGAGAGCACGTTGGGTATGCGCCTGTGTATCCCGACCGAAGACGACCGCGGACTGTCTGCCCAACTCTCTGCGCACTTCGGGCGGGCGCCCTACTACACCATCGTCGCGGAGGCCGGTGAGGACGTTGATATCGTCGAAAACGAGAGTGATCACTTCGGTGGCTCAAAGCGCCCCCCGCAGTTCGTCGCCGATCTAGACGTGACGGCTGTTGTGGTTGATGAGCTGGGACAACGCAGTAAGGCCGTCTTCGCCGAGCAGGACATTGAGGTGTATCAGGCGCCTGCCGGCACGGTTGCCAATATTGTTCGTGCGTTCGAAGAAGATGATCTTTCGCCGATCAGCTCCGAGGATGTGCATCCATCCGGCCACCACAGACGTGACTGAGCTCCCGTCAGGGGGTGTGTATCGTGTGTCAAGGGCATGTCCGAACCTGCGTGAGAACACCGTTCTCTCGCCAATTGAGCGCACTCACGAATCGCAACTGATGTACCACGGACCGACAAAGCGACGGCGATGAGTCGTCGCGAGGATTTCATCGCGGGGGTCACCGCCACCACACCAGTGATGCTCGGTGTGATTCCGTTCGGACTGATTGCCGGTGCGGCCGCGATCGGGGCAGGGCTGTCGTTTCT
>JBEQAX010000029.1:0-21074 GCA_041640095.1 Salinarchaeum sp.
GTTCGACCTCGGGGTAGGCGCGCACGCCGGCAGCCTCGAAGGCAGCACATTCGACGGAGCCGCTCTCATCGCGCACCTCGAAAACGGTCGGTCCACTGGTCTGTCGGATGTCGGTGACCTCTCCTTCGAGACGAACAAGATCCCCGACGTGATCTTCGAGTGTCTCAACAGTCACACGTTCGCGATCCGCCGACTGCGTGTCATCGTGTTGAGGCACAGAGGGGTCCTCCGTCTCGGCCTCGGGGGCCGTAGTGTCCGTCTCATCAGGGACAGACACCTGGACGTTCGTTGTCGACTCCTCGGTATCCTCAGCCCGCCGGCGCTCGCCGTTGGGCGCGTCGATGAGCGTGCCTCGGAAGGCGGATAGCGACTGGCGGGTCGACCAGCCGAGATCGACATTGCCGTTCTCACGGACGTTCTCGACGCGAACAAACACCGTATCGCCGGGTTCCCAGTCAAGACTCTCAAGACGTCGGTCAAGTTCGTTGCGATGAAGCAGGCCGGTCACACTGTCGCCGATGTCGACAAAGACACCGAAGTCGGCGTAGCCATCGACCGTGCCACGGTAGTACCGACCGGGAGTCAACTGTTCGGGGGAGTCACCCTCGAAAACAAAGGCAACGTCTTCTTCGTGGAGAGAACAAACGGCACCGTCAGTCGAGGTGCCGCAAATGATACACGATCCCATTTAGGTTGTGCGACGGGGGCTGGACTAAAACTGTTGTCGAAACGTCGCTCACGGGCGGTCGCGCCGGGGGCCAACACGCCCGCTGAGGTTAAGTACCCCTCGTCCGAATGACAGGTATGGAACTCACCTGGTACGGCCACTCGACCTGGCAGGTTGTTGTCGAAGACACGACCCTGCTGATTGACCCGTTTTTCGACAATCCACACACCGACGCCACCCCTGAGACGGTCGACACGCCGGAGTACGTGCTGTTGACCCACGGCCACGCGGATCACATCGCCCACGCCGACCAGTTTGATACCGCGACAGTCGTCGGAACGCCCGAGCTGGTTGAGTACATAGCGGACGAGCACGGCGTCACAGACACCATTGGGATGAATCTTGGCGGGACAATCGAGTGTGGTGATGCTTTCGTGACGATGCACCGGGCCGACCACAGCAATGGCATCGATACCGGATACGACTATAGCGCCGGTATGCCCGCGGGCTACCTCGTGAGCGACAGCATCCCCACCCAACTCGCCGACGAGGAGACCACCAGCTTCTATCACGCCGGCGACACCGGGTTGATGACCGAAATGCGCGATGTCATCGGGCCGTATCTCGAGCCCGACGCTGCCGCCGTCCCGATCGGTGACCATTACACAATGGGTCCCGAGCAGGCGGCCATTGCCATCGACTGGCTCGACGTGGAGCACGCCTTCCCGATGCATTATGACACGTTTCCGGCGATTGAGGTCAACACCGACCGATTTGTCGATGAAGTCGCCGCAACCGGTAGTGACGCCACCGTACACGTCCTTGCGGGTGATGAGTCAATAACGGTTCCACCACGGGACTGAGGAGACACAACGCTGATACCCATCTCAGCGTAAGAACAGATATGAGCGACTGGACGGCAGAGTTTGTCGGCGATCGGATGACCGTCGATCAAGCATTCAACGAGCAGGTTGCTGCCTCGGAGTTTACCCATCAGGAGTGGGGAACGATCATGACGGCCGTTGACTTCGAGATCAACGGGGCGGAGACCCCCGCGACGGCCGAACTGGTAGCGAACACCGAGGATATCGAGGAGATTCTGCCGGCCCTCGACGAGATCGAACAGCAACGCGGAGCGATCGGCCCGGGGAGGGGCGCCGCCGAGGACACTGGTGGCGGGATTCTCGATACGCTCACCGACCGCCTCGGACTGAGTGACACAGAAGATAACGACGACCGCCTAGCGGCCGCAGAGGGGCTCGCCGAGGCCTACGCTGAGGCCTTCCAAGAACACCTCGAACGCGAGGGGAAGTGGGAACGCGCGTGCTCGCTTGCGGCCGCGGAGTGATCAGAGTCGGTCGATCACGGCGTCGGTAACTGCCGTCGTGGTTGCATCGCCACCGAGGTCGGGAGTGTGTGGGCCGCGCTCAAGTGTTGTCTCGACCGCCGTCCGAAGCCGATCGGCTGCAGCGTTGTGCTCAAGATGTTCAAGCATGAGTGCCGCAGAAAACATCGTCGCTGCAGGGTTGGCGATCCCCTCACCAGCGATGTCCGGAGCCGATCCGTGAACCGGCTCGAACAACGCGTTGTCATCCCCAAGATTCGCGCTTGGAAGGAGCCCAAGGCCGCCAACGAGACCGGCCGCCAGATCCGAGAGCACATCACCCGCGAGATTCGGACAGACAATCACACCATACTCCTCGGGGTGCATCACCAGGTGCATCGCGAGCGCATCCATGAGGGCCGTATCGTACGCAACGCCACGCTGCTCGAAGACACGCTCGGCGACCTCAAGGAATCGGCCGTCGGTCGTCTGCATGACGTTTGCCTTGTGGGCGACCGTCAGATCGTAGTCTCGTTCAGCGGCGTATTCGGCTCCAAAGGCAGCGATCTTTTCTGAAGCGTCGTCGGTGATGACCCGGGTCAACGTCGTCACGCCATCAGCGATCTCGGATTCAATACCCGAGTAGACCCCCTCAGTGTTCTCGCGGACAAACACAAGGTCGGTCTCGGGCTGCAGTGCGTCGGTCCCCGGATAGGCCCGGACTGGTCGGATGTTGGCATAGGAGCCAACGACCTCACGGAGCGGCAGGATGACATCCGCCGCCGTCTCACCGGCAGCACCGAAGAGCGTCGCGTCGGCGGCCGCGGCGGTCTCGCGCGTTGCCGCCGGCAGCGGCGAGTTACCCTCAGCAGCGACGTGATCGCCAGCGCGGGCCTCCTCAAATTCAAGGTCGACAGCAAGGGCGTCAAGCACCCGGACAGTCGCCGGGACGACTTCCTGTCCGATACCGTCGCCGGGAATCACGGCGATCGTGTCTGTCATACCCCGAGAGACGGGGAACCCGCAAAATAGCGTTCCGATTCGATGACACTGATTCAATAGACGATGAGCCCATCAGGGGCGATAGACCAGGGCTACGGAAGCACGACCTCGACAAGTGCCATCCGGTCCGACGGCACAACCTCGGCTAGCACGGATTTGAGCTCCGGCCAGGTCTCCGGCCGATAATGGTCGATCCCAAAGCTCTCGGCAAAGGTCATAAAGTCGGGATTGCTAAGGAGAGTCCCGAAGGACTCACCGGTGTGTCGGCGCTGTTTCTCGGAGATAAGCCCATAGTCGTTGTCGTTGAACAGAAGAATGGTATACCCGAGATCCAACCGGGTGGCCGTCTCGATCTCCGCCGCGTTCATCAGAAAGCCTCCATCACCGGTAGCCGCAACGACATTCGCATCAACCGCGAGGTCAGCGGCAATCCCGCCAGGCACGGCAATCCCCATACTCGCAAGTCCATTGGAAATGATACACGTGCCCGGCTCGTAGGTCGGGAAGTTCTGGGCGATCGCCATCTTGTGGCTCCCGACATCGGAGATGAGTACATCCTCGTCATTCATCGCGTCCCGCAGGTACGGTAGCGTTCGCTTGACTGAGAACGGCTCGTCCTCCTGTGGCGGCCGGTAGGCATCGGTCACGACCGGTTCGCGGAACTCATGAGACCACTCGGGGCCGACCGCCGTCCCGAGGCGGGCATCAAGATCCTCAATGGCCGCGCCGATGTCGGCAACGAGTTCAACATCGGGATTGTAATGGCGGTAGACTTCGGCCGGTTCGCTGTCAATGTGGATGATCTGCTTGTCAAGGTCGGGATTCCATGACTGCGGGTCGTGTTCGGCGATATCGTACCCAACAGCGATGACACAGTCGGCCCGATCGATTGCGGCGGCGGCCTCGTCATTCGGCCCCGAGTTGAGCGTCATCAGCGAGTAGTTCATCCGGTCGGAGACAGCACCCTTGCCCATGTAGGTCGCGACAACCGGCATCTTGGTTCGGTCGATCAGCGCCCGGAGGCGCTCGGCGGCGCGGGTTCGGACGGCCCCGTTACCCGCCAGGACAACCGGGGCTGATGCCGACTCAATGAGATCGACGGCGTACTCAACAGAGGCCTGATCGGGATCCGGACGGCGCACCCGAGGACGAGGAGACAGTGGTGTCGCATCAATCTCCGAGGTCGCCACATCCTCGGGGAACTCGAGATGAGTTGCGCCGGGCTTCTCGAACTCGGCGACTTTGAACGCCTTCCGGACGGCCTCGGGGATGGTCTCGGAGTCGGTGAGTTGGGTGTTCCACTTTGTGACCGGCTCGAACATCTTCACGATATCGAGCGCCTGATGACTCTCTTTGTGCAGGCGTTCGCGACTTCCCTGGCCGGTGATCGCGACTGTCGGGGACTTATCCAGATGGGCGTCGGCGACACCGGTCAGCAGGTTAGTTGCCCCAGGGCCGAGCGTCGAGAGACACACCCCGGCGTCGCCGGTCAGTCGACCGTGGACATCAGCCATGAACGCTGCGCCTTGCTCGTGACGCACAGGGATATACTGGATGCTTGAGTCACGGAGCGAGAACATCAGATCCTCAAGTTCCTCACCGGGGAGCCCGAAGATGTACTCGACACCCTCAACCTCAAGGCTCCGTACGAGCAGATCAGAGGCCTTCATTGCTGGAACCGGGAGAGTAGGTGTCCCTCAAGTCGCTGTGCGAGGCCGCTAGTACCCACGGTCATTGTTCCCCCGCCGTTTCCGGTCGCTGAACCCAGACGGTCTTACGGTTGGTGAACTCCTTGATGCCAGCCTCAGAGAGTTCCCGGCCGTAGCCGGAGATTCCAACGCCACCGAAGGGAACACGCGGATCGGACTTTACGAGTTCGTTGACATACACACAGCCTGCGTCGATCTCAGCGGCGACACGCTCGCCGCGCTGGGCATCAGCTGTCCAGACACTTGCCCCGAGGCCGAATGTGGTGTCGTTGGCCTTCTTGATGGCGGCCGCCTCGTCGGGCACACGGTAGACGGCGGCGACCGGTCCAAAGATCTCGTCGCTGTCGGCCGGGCACCCCTCCGGGACATCGGTCAGAACCGTCGGCGGGTAGTACGCCCCCTCGCGGTCCATTGGCTCGCCGCCCAGCGCGAGCGTCGCCCCCATCTCGATGCTTGCCTCAACCTGGTCGTGGAGCCCCTCAAGCAGTCCCTGGCGGGCTTGTGGCCCAACATCGGTATCTGGGTCCATCGGATCACCGATCGTCAGTGCCTCGAACTCCGAGAGAAGCGCGTCGGTGAATTCCTCGTAGACCTCATCAACGACGATGAACCGCTTGGCGGCGATACACGACTGACCGCCGTTCTGGTTGCGCGCCCAGGCGCCGGTCTCAGCGGCCGTCTCAATATCGGCATCCGCAAGGACGATATAGGGGTCACTGCCACCCAGCTCAAGGACGGTCTTTTTGAGTTCCTCACCGGCCGTCGCCGCGACGGCCCGTCCAGCCGGACCACTCCCAGTGAGCGTCGCCGCGCGGACGCGGTCATCGCGGAGAACGTCATCAACACGATCGGAACTGATCAACAGCGACTGGAAGGCTCCCTCGGGGTAGCCCGCCTCAAGAAAGACCTCTTCGATGGCCTCCGCACACCCGGGAACGTTTGAGGCGTGTTTCAATAACCCGACGTTGCCCGCGGTGAGATACGGCGCCGCAAAGCGGAACACCTGCCAGAAGGGGAAATTCCAGGGCATAACTGCGAGGACGGCCCCAAGCGGTTCGTGGACGGTCTTGACGGTCGTCCCAGGCGGACTCGGGTGGGGGTCATCACCGAGGTATGCACTGGCGTGTTCGGCGTAGTGATCACACACCCAGGCACACTTCTGGACCTCGGCGCGGGCCTGGCTGATGGGCTTGCCCATCTCGGTCGTCATCGTCTCGGCGTATCGGGTTTCGTTCTCGCGGAGTACCTCCGCGGCATTCGCGAGCAGCTCCTCCCGCTCGCGGATCGACCGGTCGCGCCAGGTGTCGTAGGTATCTGCCGCCCGCTGGAGCCTCCGCTCAAGCCCCTCCTCGGAGAGCTCCTGGTACGTGGCGACACGGTCCCCTGTGGCAGGGTTGATAACCTCCATACCGCCTAGTAGGAATCCGTCTTCTAAAGCACTTTGCAGCACGCGAGTGACCAGGAGCGCTACGGTGAGATGATCTTGGCGACCAGGTTGTGCCACCAGAAAGGGAAACGGCAGTCAGTCCAGGGTGGTGTAAGGGAGTTCTGCGGCGACCGCATCAACGGCATCGCGGTTGGCGTACATCAGGCTCGTGGTGTCCCAGATACCCTGGAGCAGCGCCTGACGCATTCCACGGTCGATCTCGACGTCGATGGTGTGCTCGCCGTATCGGACGACCTCAGCCTCAACATCGATGGTGACCTCGCCGTCGGGATGGGCCTCAATCCAGTCCTGCAGCGTCTTGATCGTTTCGCGGTCGGCCGTGGCAGCAGGCATTCCTAAGGACTTGCAGTTGTCCTTGAAGATCTCCGCAAAGGACTCGCCGATAACCCCGTCAATCCCCCAGCGCTGCATCGCCTGAGGGGCGTGTTCACGCGAGGAGCCACACCCGAAGTTGTCGTTGACGACGGCGATCGAGCCGTCGGTGTACACGTTGAGCGGGTGGTCATTAAACTCGCCATCGTCATCCCGACGAGCGTCATAAAAGAGGTACTGCCCAAGGTCCTCGAAGCTCGTCTCCTTCATAAAGCGCGCCGGCAGGATCTGATCGGTATCGATGTCATCACCGCGGATCGGGATCCCGCTGCCGTCGACGGTCCGGATTTCGAGTGACTCAGAGGTAACGTCGCTCATGAGTCGGCCACCTCCTGAACGTCATCAGCTGCTTCTGGTGGCGTTCCGGACGTCTGTCGACGGACATCGGTGACCGCACCCTCGACGGCCGCAGCAGCGACCATCGCAGGGCTCATCAGGACTGTCCGGCCAGCCTTCGAGCCCTGTCGGCCGATGAAGTTCCGGTTCGACGAGGAGGCACAGACCTCATCGCCGACCAACGAGTCATTATTCATCGCCAGACACATCGAACAGCCGGCGCGGCGCCACTCGAAGCCGGCCTCGATAAACGTCTGGTCAATACCGCGCTCCTCGCAGGCCTGGCGGACCGTCTCCGATCCGGGAACGGCCAGTGCGCGGACATCCTCGTCGACCTGTCGGCCCTCAAGGATCGAGGCGGCCGTCTCAAAGTCCGACACCCGGCCGTTCGTACAGGTGCCGAGGAATGCAACATCGATCTCGTAGCCGTCCATCGTCTGGCCGGCCTCAAGATCCATGTGCGAGAGGGCCCGTTCGGCCATCTCCCGCTGGGCCTCATCCTCGTAGGATGACGGCTCGGGAACGGGCTCGGAAATGCCGACAGCCTGACCAGGGTTGATCCCCCAGGTGACCATCGGTTCGATGTCGCTGGCATCCAGCGTAACGACATCGTCGTACTCGGCGTCGGCGTCGGACTTGATCGACTCCCAGTACTGTTTGAGGTCCTCGAAGGCCTCACCCTCGGGGACATACTCACGCCCACGCAGGTACTCATAGGTTGTCTCGTCGGGGTTGACATAGCCGGCCCGGGCGCCACCCTCGATAGACATATTACAGACGGCCATCCGGCCCTCCATGTCGAGTTCCTCGATGGCCGGGCCGCCGTACTCATAGACGTGGCCGACACCGCCATCAACGCCCAACTCGCGAATGATCGTCATGATCAGATCCTTGGCGTAAACGCCCTCGCCGAGACTCCCCTCAAGTTGGATCCGGCGGACGGCCTGTTTGTCGGCCGCGATACACCCGGTCGCAAGAACATCACGGATCTGGCTGGTGCCGATGCCGATGCCGATTGAGCCAAAGGCCCCGTGGGTCGCCGTATGGGAGTCCCCGCAGGCGACAACCATCCCCGGCTGGGTCAACCCGAGTTCGGGGGCAACCACGTGGGTGATACCCTGCCTACCGGAATCGAAGCCAAAGAAGGTGATGCCAGCCTCGGAGGTGTTATGCTCAAGCGCCGAGAGCATGTCTTCGGCCTCCTCGTCGTCTAAGGGACGTTCGCGGCCCGATTCTGTTGTCGGGACGATGTGGTCGGTCGTCGCGAAGGTACGGTCGGGATAGGCCACCTCAAGATCGCGTTCGCCGAGCATCGAGAAGGCCTGCGGACTGGTGACCTCGTGAATGAGGTGAAGCCCGACGAACAGCTGATCCTGTCCGTTCGGGAGATCATCGACCTTGTGCCGTTCCCATACGTTGTCGTACAGCGTGTTTTCGCTCATTGGTCTTGGTCCTCCGCCCACGCGAACAGCGCACGCAGGCGTTCGCCGACATCTTCGATGTCATGATCCAGCTCCGCCCGCCGCAGCTGGGTGTAGCTCGGTCGGCCGGCCTGGTTCTCAGTGATCCACTCGCGGGTGAACTCGCCGTCTTGGATGGTCTCGAGGGTCTCCTCCATGTTCTCGCGGACGTGGTCGTCAACGATCTCGTCGCCGCGGGTGAGCCCGCCGTACTCAGCGGTATCAGAGACGGAGTTCCACATCCCTTCGAGCCCGCCCTCGTACATCAGATCGACAATCAGTTTGAGCTCGTTAAGACACTCAAAGTAGGCAATCTCGGGGTTATAGCCGTTATCAACGAGCGTTTCGTAGCCGTGTTTGACCAGCGACGTAACGCCGCCACAAAGGACGGCCTGCTCTCCGAAGAGATCGGACTCAACCTCCTCGCGGAAGCTGGTTTCGATAACGCCCGCGCGGGCACAGCCAATGCCTTGAGCGTATGCGAGGGCGGTGTCGGCCGCCTCGCCGGTGGCATCCTGGTAGACCGCCAGCAGCGCCGGCGTCCCCTCGTCGTTGGTGTAGTTCCGCCGGACAAGGTGACCAGGGCTTTTCGGGGCGATCATCGTCACATCGACATCTTCGGGCGGCTGGATCTGGTTGAAGTGGATATTGAACCCGTGGGCGAACTGGAGAGTATCGCCGGGGTCAAGGCCTGGTTCGATGGCTTCCTCGTAGACCGAGGGTTGGATCGTATCAGGAATCAACACGGAGACGATGTCGGCATGGCGGGCCGCCTCCGCGGTCGTCATAACCTCAAGACCAGCCTCGCGGGCGTCCGCACGGGAACTTGAGTCCTCGCGGAGCCCGACGATGACGTCGATACCCGAATCGTGAAGATTCCGGGCATGGGCATGGCCCTGGCTACCGTAGCCGATGACGGCGACGGTCTTGTCCTCAATGTACGATCGATCTACATCTTCGCCGTAGTATACCGGTGTCGTGAAGTCGTCTGTCATTATCGGTGATGTCAGTATCGGGGTAATTGTCGGCTTCGATACGCGACGCGACCGTCGGCCGGTCAGTCGTCGGCCTCGACGGGCGGGATTGTATCTGCCTCAGCGTTCCACTCATCCTCGACAGGAGCTGTCCAGTCGGTACCGCGGGCGATCGCCGCCGCGCCGGTCCGGGTAACTTCCCGGACGCCAAACTGTTCGAAGGCGTCAACGGCCGCCTCAAGTTTCGGACGGCTTCCGGTGATCTCGACGGTCACAGTCTCGCGACCAGCACCGACAGCCTGTCCGCCGTACATCTCCGCCAGCGACTGCACCGCCGCGGGGTTCTCCGCGTCAACCTTGATCAACGCGAGTTCGCGGTTGACCGCGTCCGGCTTGAGTTCGCGAACGGCAATCACCGGGATCAGCTTCCGGAGTTGCTTTTTGGCCTGCTGGACGCCCGGACGGGGCTCCTCAATCACCAGGGTGATGCGCGCACGTTCAGGGTCCTCGGTTGGACCGACGGTCAGGCTCTCGATGTTGAACTGCCGTCGGCGGAAGAGACTCGCCACGTCGGCGAGAACGCCCGGTTCGTGTTTGACAAGTGCCGAGAGCGTAACCCGTTCAGGGTCGGGGGTGGGGTCGGCATCGGGGTCAACCCGTTGGCCCTGTGCGTTGCGCTTCCCGCGTGGTTTGGGACGCTTGTCGGGGGCTGGTCCTTCGAGGGCTTGGTAGTCGTCGTCGGAAGTGTTGCTCATGTGTAATCACCTCACAGCTGGTTCTTATCGAGGGCAAACTCCACGTTGTTTCCGCCAGCGGGAACCATCGGGTAGACGTTTGCTTCCGGATCAATCCGCGCGTCAATCACGGACGGACCGTCATATTCAAGCGCAGCCTGGATGGTATCGGGCGCCTCATCATAGTGCTCAATGGAGAAGCCGCGAGCGCCGAAGGCCTCCGCGAGCTTGTCGAACTCCGGCACCCACTGGTAATCCGCCGCGGTCCGCCGACCTTCGTAGAAGGCGTCCTGCCATTGGCGGACCATACCGATGTACTCGTTGTTGAGGACGACAAACGTGATGTCCATCTCCTCGCGCACGGCCACCGACAGCTCTTGGATCGTCATCAAGAACGACCCATCACCATCGAAACAGACGACATCCTGTTCATCATCTGCAGCGACGCGCGCTCCAATGGCGGCAGGGATCCCATAGCCCATCGTTCCGAGGCCGTGAGAGGACACCCAGGTACGTGGTTCCTTGTACGTCCAGTACTGGCACGCCCACATCTGGTGTTGGCCAACACCGGTGGTCACGATCGTGTCATCAGCCGTCGCCTCGTCGACCGCTTCAACAACGAACTCCGGCTGGACCGGCCGGTCATCGGGAGTAGGATAGCCCATCGGGTAGTCGTCTTTCCACTCGAAGACCGTCTCGCGCCAGTCGTCGATCGCGGGACTCTCGTCAACCGCGTCGTTGATCGCCTCGACAGCGGCGGCGGCGTCACCGACGACCGGATAGTCGGCCTCGATGTTCTTCGAAATCTCTGAGGGGTCGATATCAATGTGAATAACCGCCGCGTTGGGAGCGAACGTTTCGATATCGCCGGTCAGACGGTCCTCAAAGCGGGTACCAATCCCGATCAGCAGATCGCAGTGCGAGATCGCCATGTTGGCGTAACCGGGACCGTGCATCCCGCCCATCTCAAGAGACAACTCGTGGTCCTCGGGGAACGAGCCCAGACCGGGCATTGTCGTCACAACGGGGATTCCGTGTTCGGTTGCAAACGTGCGCAGTTCCTCGCTTGCACCAGATTTAATCACGCCGCCGCCAGCGAGCAACAGCGGCTTGTCGGCCCGCTCAATCGCCTCGGCAGCCGCTTCGACCGCCACTGGATCAGGCTCCTCGCGGTACTCGTAGGTGTCCGGCGTCGAAGGCTCCTCCGGTTCGACATCGGTCTCGCCCATCGTGACATCCTTCGGGAGGTCGACCAGTGTCGGTCCTGGGCGCCCGTTGGCCGCTAGCGCAGCGGCAGCCCCGACATCATCGCCGACCTCATCAGGGTGCGAGGAGAAAATGTTGTGTTTGGTGATCGGGTCGGTAATGCCGGTCGTATCAGTCTCCTGGAAGGCGTCGTTGCCGACAAAGTTCGTTGGAACCTGGCCAGCCAGTGCCAACAGTGGATCGGAGTCCATGTCGGCGTCGGCGATTCCGGTGATCAGGTTTGTGACTCCCGGCCCGGAGGTCACCATACAAACCCCAGGGTCACCGGAGACGATACCATAGGCGTCAGCGGCGTGGGCGGCCCCCTGTTCATGGGCCATCGTGATATGGGTGAGCTGATCGGAAAAGGACAGCTCGTCGTAGACGGGCATGATCGCCCCCCCTTGCACGCCGAAGACGTACTCGGTGTCGGCCTTTTCAAGCGCCCGGATGACTGATCGGGCGCCGGTGTCAACGGGACGGAACGACTCATCGTCGGGCGACTCGTTTGATGTTTCTTCGGGTGGTTGTTCGGTGGACTGTTCCGCTGGTGATGTATCCGGGGTGACGGAGGCTTGTTCGCTCATGATCGTGGGTGTATCGGGTGCGGTGGTCGGCGATCGATTCGACAGGGCCACGTGACTGGTCGGCTCTGACGGACGTAGTCGTCACACTGGGCGGCAACGAGAACACGTGGAATGGAGACAGAAACAGAAGGGGCTATACAGCCCCTACAATACGGGCGACGCGACTGCCGGCACTGGATGCGGATACGGCGGCCGGAGATCGTCGCTTCATCGGTATGAGTCTCTGACCGGCCGGTATTAAGCCTTTCGCGATGCGGCGCAGTCACGTCGGCCGCCGGAGCGCAGAGCGTCATCGAGGGCGATCAGGCCCGGGCCTCCTCCTGACGAGGAACCCCGACTTCGCGAGCGAAGCGGTGAAGCTCGTCAACGGTGACGCGGTTTTTCTCGGCACCGTAGTCTTTGACTCGTCGGGTGACAGCCCGAACCTGTTCGTCCGTCGGCTCGAAGCCGGCCTCCTGAAGCCGTTCGCGAACCGAGTGAGTCCCGGTATGCTTACCGAGGACAAGTTCGCGTTCAGCACCAACCATCTCCGGGGTCATAACGCCCGGTTCGAAGGTATCAGAGTTCTCGATGACGCCAGCAGCGTGAATGCCACTCTCGTGTGAGAAGGCGTTGCGCCCAACGACCGGCTTGTTCGGCGGGACAGGGACATCCGCCTTCTCCTCAACCACACGCGAGAGCTCGGTGATGCGCGTCGTGTCGATGCCCGTGTCGGCCTGGTAGACCGACTCGATGGCCATCACGACCTCCTCGTAGGCGGCGTTGCCGGCGCGTTCGCCGATCGAATTGACCGAGACCTGGGCCTGGTCGGCCCCAGCCTCAAGACCGGCGATTGCGTTGGCCGTTGCCATCCCGAAGTCGTCGTGAGCGTGAACGTCAATCCGAGCGTCGCTGTGGGCAGTGACCGTCTCGATGAGGTCGTAGAACCGCCGTGGCGCGGCAACGCCGGTTGTATCGGGAATGTTGATCCAGTCGGTTCCTGCCTCCGACACCGCCTCGATAACGTCGATCAGGAACGCCTCGTCGGTACGAGTGGCGTCCATCGGCGAGAACATGCAGGTCGCCCCCGCCTCGACAATCCGCTCAACGGCGGCGACCGCCCGCTCTTTGACCTCCTCACGGGTCGCGTGCATCGAGTCCTCAATCTGGATGTCGCTGGTCGACACAAATGTGTGGACCATCTCGACGCCGGAGTCAAGGGCCGCCTCGATGTCGCGATCAACGACACGCGCGAGTCCGGCAACGTCGGTAGACGTGCTCTCAGTGATGTCGCGTACTGCTTCGAACTCGGCTTCGGAGTTGACCGGGAACCCTGCTTCGATAACGTGGGTCCCCATGTCATCCAGCAGGGCCGCGATCTCGCGCTTGTCTTCGTAAGAGAAGGATGTCCGCGGGGACTGCTCGCCGTCCCGCAGGGTGGTGTCGAAGATCCGTGCGCTGTCGATCTCGTTAGTTGAATCCAGTGTGCCCTGGAAGAACTCGATCCCCCTGACGGGTGTCAGAGGCGTCGTGCGTAGACATTGTATCCATATCGACCGGCGACGTATACATAAATCTGTCTTTGTCACCGGAAGAATCGCCGGGGGAGTTTTCTATGCGGCCGTCAAAGGGACGGCTGTGAGCGACTTCGGGCTGGACCTCCGGGCAGTCGAGGACATGATCGACGAGGAGGGGACCAACGAAGAGCGGCCGGGCGGCCGGGTGATCCTCGAAATTCTCGATGGAACGACCGAACCACAGGAATACATCGAACTTGTCGGTGCCGGTAACGTGTTAATCCTCGAGATTGACGGCAACCTCACCGAGTTGGCGGCGGACTTCGCCCCAGAGATTCGCGATGCCGGGGGAAGACTCGTACACTTCCGATCATTTTTGATCGTGAGCCCGCCAGGTATCGAGATTGACACGGAACGGCTACAATCATCGGGGTGATAAGCGCATTCATGACACAGACAGGGCCACGGGTCATCGACTTCGAGGGCGGGCGGACCTGGATTGCACACCCCGATGAGACCATGCAGCGGGCGAGTCACGCGCTTGAACGAGACGGCGAAACGTGGTTGGTTGATCCCGTCGACATTCCTGATCCCGACACGCTTCTCGACGACCTGCCGACGGTTGCCGGCGTCATCGTTCTGTTGGACCGGCACACACGGGATGCCAACCAGCTCGCCGAGCGATACGACGTTCCGGTGTATCTTCCGCGGGGCATGTCGGGAGTTGCTACCGAGATTGACGCTCCGACCGAGTGGTTTGAGGGGACAGTTGCTGGCTTTGAGGCCCAGCCGGTATACCAGACACCAGTCTGGCACGAAACGGCGCTATATGACGACGAGACACTCGTCGTCCCAGAAGCACTCGGGACAGCAGGGTATTTCTTAGCGGGTGACGAGCGGTTGGGTGTCCACCCGATGCTCCGGTTGACGCCACCGCGAGCAGCGCTGTCCGGGGTCACGCCCGATCGGATCTTGGTCGGGCACGGCGAGCCTATCCTCTCGGGGGCAACGAGCGCGCTCTCGGATGCACTGGCTGGGTCGCGACGGCGGTCGCCCCAGCTCGTCGAATCGTGGATCCGCGAGGCTGTCGATGGGGTTGTCGGACGGCCGTGACAACGGACACGCCCCCAATGATCGGGCCCGTCCGAAACGGAGCACCGCAGACAACCGGAACGCGATACCCCACTCGATACCCGTGATCGATACGGTGTATCTCACAACAGGGCTGGCGGACGCGTTACTTGAGCTCGCCGAACGACGGGATCCAGCATCGGTATCGGCAGCACTAACGGTCACACCAGCGGGCGAACTCACCCCCGAAGACGCAACGGCCGACTGGTCCGCTCTGGGGCCGGAGACCCCGGTGTTCACCGACCTATACGTGCCGACAGACGAGCGAGCAGTAGATGCCGTCTTCGGCGTTGACGTGACGATTCCCCATGGCCAGACCCAGGGTCGGTTTCTCTCACATCCGAACGGACGGCTGGGAGTCTCCGCCAGCGATGACCTGCATGAGGTCGTCATCATCGCCGTACCACCGTGGACACGCGACGACATCGCTGCGTTTGACCGGGCCGGACAATCAATCGATCTCCGGCCCCTCGCCGCGGTACCGCCACAACCGGACTGGTAAGCCGCGTCGATGGCGTGGCGTTGAAGAGCGTGCTGCAAGAAGGAGACACACAAGCCGATGGGAGTGAGACCGCCATCCGATGACGGCGCCGATGTCGATGTCGTCGAGTTCGGAATTGCCGCCGTTGACGCCCGCTTAGACAACCCGGAGGTAACCTTTCCAGCCACCGCAACGGCGTTAATTGAGTACTTTGGTGATACGGAGGTGCCGTACGAACCGGGCGGCCGGACAATGCCAGTACGGACCGCCATCGAACGGACAAGCCGGGACCAATTCGATACCCGACAGGAGTTTCTCAACGAACTGCACGGCGTCTTCGAACAGCAACGCGAGCGATCGGCGGGCGTGATCGGACGATTGCGCGCACTCCTTCCGTTTTGAGGCAGCCGAGTAGGGCACGCTTTTTGACCCCCCGGCCCACAGGGCAGGGTACATGGCCGACGTGGAGATCGTCGACCGCGTTCAGGCGGCCCTTGAGACGGATCCAGCGGCCTTCCAGCGCCGGGTGGCCGACGAGGTCGAGTTGATCAAGTCCGAACTCGCTGACGGAACCTTCGACAATCCCCAGGCAAACCTCGGGCTCGAATACGAGTTTTACGCGATCACCGAGTCCGATGACGACGGCGGACGAGCCCCACCGGGACAGGCCGGTCGACTCGCGCGGGTGCCGCGACGACTGCTGTCGATGATTGGGATGGAAAAGGAATTGGGGCTGCACAACGCCGAGATGTGCACCAGCCCGCAGCCGTTTAACGCGCACGGACTCCGGGCCCAACAGGCCGAGGTGAAGGCCCGGCTCGCCGCCGCCTTAGGCTGTACGCGCCCACACGGGATGCGATTGATTAGCGACGGCCTGTGGGTCATTCCGCCGGAGGGGGAGACAGCAAAGGAGTATCTCACCTCAACAGCAACGGCTGACGGCACGACCATCGCAATCAACATGTCGGACTCGGCGCGGTATCACGCGATGGCCAACGCGGAGACGCCGGTTGGCTTGCATCTCAAGGCCCCACACATCACGCTCGATGCAGACACGGTGATGCCTGAAAGCCTGATTACGTCGATTCAGCCACACTATCAGGTACCACAAGCTGATGACCTCCCGACGTATTTCAATTACGCACTACGGATCGCCGGACCGTTCCTCGCATTAGGGGCAAACTCGCCGTTTTTCCCTCCGAGTCTCTATGACGATGGAACAACCGCGACCGAGGCCATCACGGATGGATGGGATGAGCACCGTGTTGCCGTCTTTGAGACGGTGCTAAACGACCCGAGTACGCCGACAGGAAAGGTCCGCTTCCCCGAGGATCTCAACAGCGTGTATGAAGCGGTCGATCGGATCGCAAGCGATCCGCCGCTCGTGCCGGTCGTCTCCGACGAGGCCGCCAGATTCGACGACAAGTTCGCGCACTTCCGACACAAGCACGGTACATACTGGCGGTGGATCCGACCGGTTTTCGACGGCCCATCACGGTCGGCCGCGAACGCCCGCATCGAGTTCCGGCTCTTACCAGGACAGCCAACCGTGCAGGATACGATCGCGATGCAGGCGGCTTTTGCCGGTCTAATGGAGTCGCTCCCGCGGGTCGAACACCCGATTGCCGATCTCGACTGGCGCAGCGCTCGCCAGAACTTCTACCGGGCGATGCACAACGGACTCGACGCCGATCTCATCTGGCTCACGAACGACGGGATCGAGACCACCGACAGCGAGCGACTCTTCGATGACCTCCTTGCTCACGCGCGTGACGGCCTGCGATCGGCCGGCGTCCCGGAAGGGGCCGTCGAGCAGTACCTCTATCCGCTCCAACGACGCGTCGACCACGGGATCAACCCCGCCGCCTGGAAGCGCGAGCGGGCCCGTCAGGCCGTCGCTGATGGGGCCGGGCTCGAAGAGGCTATCTTTAGCGCACAACAGGCGTACTTCGATCACCAGCGAAACACCCTCCTTGAGGGCACTTTCGCCGAGTGGCTCGAGTGAGCCAATACAAACCGGATCACCCAGGGGGATCGAATCCTACGTACGCGATATGACGACGTTTCTCGCCGGTGGAACGGGGACCCCCAAGCTCCTCACCGGACTTGAGCGGACGGACGCCTTTGACGCCAGCACCACGACGGTCATCGCAAACACGGGCGACGACGTCGAAGTCGGCGGGCTCATTGTGTGTCCGGATGTCGATACCGTCCTGTATCTGCGCGGTGGGCTGCTTGATCGTGACCGGTGGTGGGGAATCGCCGACGACACCACCGCGACACACGAAAAGATCGCCGAGTTCGGCGCTGCTATGGACATCCCACAGACGCCACGATATCTCCCGGCGGACCGTCAAACGGGCGGGCGGACGATCGCTCGCTGGCGTCGGTTCTCTGGGGCGGTTGAGTTCATGGAACTCGGAGACACCGACCGAGCAATTCACACGATCCGGACAGGGCTCCTCGATGAAGGGAAGACGCTCACTGAGGTGACCAACCGCCTTGCGGAGGGCTTTGGACTCACGGTGGAGCTCCTCCCAATGAGCGACGATCCCGTTGCGAGCATTATTCACACCGCCGAAGGGTCGATGCATTTCCAGGAGTTCTGGGTGGCCAACCGAGGGGATCCGGCTGTGACAGACGTTGAGTTCCGCGGGGCTGAGACTGCGTATCCGACTGCTGCTGTCACCGACGCACTCACCGAACCGGTCGTGATTGGACCCTCCAACCCTGTTACGAGTATTGGTCCGATGATTGCGATGGATGCCTTCGAACAAGCATTATACGAGACGCCTGTTGTCGCCGTCTCACCGTTTCTCGGCGATACGGTGTTCTCTGGACCGGCCGCATCGCTCATGGAGGCCGTTGGGCTCACCCCAACAACGGCAGGGCTCCCAGAGGCCTACCCGTTCGTCGACGCGATCGTCGTTGACGAGACGGACGAGACCGATCTCGCCGTCCCGACCGTCGCCACAGATATCCGGATCGATGGCCCTAACGACGCCGCACGGGTCCTCGAAGCGGTTGCCAGTGCACTCAAGCAGGCTACGTGAGCCGCTGGGATCGGCCGGCTTTTGACCGTTCAGGGCGAATTAGCCGTATGAATAAGACGGCGAGGAGGGCCGAACTTGCGTTGCTGCTTGAGGCGACAGCAGCGCCGACACCAGGGAATGTCTCGCGAGAGCGTGATCTTCCGGATCTGTCGCTTACACAGTTTCTCGCGGGGAGCGTCGGGGCCCGAGCCGGACTCGCCGAGGCCGCAGCCGGAACGCCGATCGGGGCCGCCTTCGAGCAGGCCGTTGCCGGTATGGCCGAGCAGGCCGGGACGAACACCCAGTTCGGCGCGCTGATGCTCCTGACACCGCTGGTTGCGGCCGCCGGACAGGAGCAACATCAGCTAACGCCCGCAGGGGCACGTGCCGTTGTTACCGAGACAACGGTTGCGGATGCCGTTGCGTTTTATCGAGCATTCGACCATGTTGACGTGCGCGTTCCGGACCCCCCAGCCGGATCGGTGATTCCGGACGTTACCGAGGGAGAAGCTGCAGCACCGGCGCTCAGAGAACATGGGCTCACTCTCGACGCCGTGTTACAGCCGGCAGCAACACGGGGCGGCGTCGCCGGCGAACTCATCGAGGGATTCGAGCGGACGTTCACCGCCGCCGATCAACTCGCAAGCACGACCGGAGCACTGCCAGCACGGGCGGCTGCCGTCCACCTCGAACTACTAGCAGCAGAGCCCGACCCGCTGATCGCGACCGCTCACGGTGAGGCCGTCGCCAATGCAGTCCGGGATCGTGCGGCCACGCTGGTCGCTGACACCGATCATCTTGCCGCAACGCTTGATCGTAGTGACAGCAACGACAGCAATATCGGCGCAATCAACCGCTTCGCCAGGGAACTCGTTGAGCGCGGGATCAACCCAGGAGCGACCGCCGATCTGCTCGCCGGCGGCCTCTTCGTCGCGCTTGAACGCGGAGAGGTGAGTCTCTGATGGATCGCCCGGTTGGTGAGAATCGCGGCGACCCGGACGGCCGAGGGTGGCCGGTGACGTTCAACGGAGTGACCGAGACGATCGTTGCGACCCCCAACGATGATGGAGGTTGGAATCAGGCAGCCTTCGGCGTTCATGCTGGTGATCCACCGTGGGGACGGTCTTGGGGTGAGACAACGACGCACCAGAATCTCACCCAGACAGGCACAGGGGTCATACAGTATCCAACCGATCCCGTGGCCATCGTCGAGGCGGCTCTCGGGACGTATGTCACCGACGGCCCCGTGCTTACCACAGCCGCCGCCTGGGTGACTGTCAAGGCGCTGATCCAGGATCGTGGCACCGACGGCGGGACCGCGTGGACCGAGTGGGCGCTGACCCCCAAGGCACACGGGATCCGCGAGCGAACCGTCCCGACACTCCGGCGCGCCCGAACGGCCGTCATCGAGGCAGCTGTCGCCGCCTCGCGGTTGGATGTCGACGCGTACGACCGCGGGCGGCTCGAAGCGACGCTCAAGCGGGCCACAACAACCGTCGACCGGACCGGCACCGAACGCGAACAGGCCGCTATTGATCGGATTGTCGCTCTGACCGACTGGACGCCACCGTGAGCGGTGACCGCCAGCGTTTTGTCCCTGTTGGGGGGAGTTTCTGCTGATGGCCACGCCCGACCCCGACTCGGTTTGCGTGTTGATTCCGACACTGAACGAGGCGGCGACCATCGAGGAGGTTATCGCGGGGTTCCGGGCCGAGGGGTATGACAACATCCTCGTGATCGACGGTGGCTCAACCGACGACACACAGTCGCTGGCGGCTGACGCAGGCGCGCGCGTCCGCGAGCAGTCCGGGACCGGAAAGGGACAGGCCGTCCAAGAGGCAATGCGGTACATCGACGCGCGCTTCGTGTTGATGACCGACGGCGACGGAACCTACCGCCCAGAGGATGCCGACCGGATGCTTGAGCCGCTCGTCGATGGGCGGGCCGATCACGTAATCGGCAACCGCTTTGCGGACATGCAGCCGGGGGCGATGACCCGGCTCAATCAGGTCGGCAACCGGCTGATCAACGGCGCCTACCGGTTTATCCACCGCCGGGACCATCATGACATTCTCAGCGGCTACCGGGCGTTCACCCGCGAGTCATTCGGGCGACTTGACCTCTCAGCGGAAGGGTTCGGCATCGAGACCGAACTCGCCGTTGAGTGCGTTCGCGAAGGCATCGAGACCGTCGAGGTACCGATCACATACCGGCCACGGCCGGAGGATTCACAGACCAATCTCCGACCGGTTCGCGACGGCGGGATCATCATCTTCACTCTCTACCGGCTGGCGAAGACGAACAATCCACTGTTTTACTTCGGGAGTTTCGGCGTCCTCGCGCTGGTGATGGGGCTCGGGGTCGGGGCCTACGTTGGTCACCAGTGGATCGTCTATCAGATTCCCCATGAGGTGCTTGCACTCGTGTCTGCGGCAGGAATCCTCCTAGGAGTTCAATTGATCATGTTCGGAGTGCTCTCGGACATGATCGTCTCGCTCCATCGCGATCAGCGACGGCGGATCGACCGACTCGAACGGCGACGCAACCGCAAGTGATCAAAGAACGTCCATCGCGGCGAGTCGCTCGGGAAGGTACGTCTCGGTGACAAAATCGAGTCCGTGGGAGGCCAGTGCCTGCTGTTCGGATTTCTTTTCAATCTCAAGTTGGAGTTCGATCTGTTCCTCCCAGTAGTCGGTCTGGAACCGCGGATCTTCGAGTTCACTCTCCAAGGCGTTAATATCTGAGTCACTGAGCGGATCCGTCGGGAGATCGTATTCGACAATATCCGCCGGCTGGACACCGATGAACTGCGCTTCCGGCGTTGCGAGATACTCCGAAAGGTGCGCAGACTTGATTGATCCGTAGGCAACCGAACCGAAGATCCGGTAGGACCAGGGATCACCATCAGTGAAGACCGTTACAGGGAGTCCAAGGTCATCGTGGAGCCGCTTGGTCAGCCGACGGGTTGCCCGCGCTGGCTGTCCCTTGAGGTGGACAATCAACGCGTTGTAGGCCTCATCAAAGCCGTTCTCGACAAGGCGGTCGCGCATCCCGCCGGTCTCGACGGCGAGCACGAA
>JBEQAX010000030.1:0-19848 GCA_041640095.1 Salinarchaeum sp.
GTTGTTGTCTCAAGCGAGACCGCATCATCAAGCGCATCAAGACGACCGAAGGCGAGCTCAGCGCCCGTTCCGAGTGCAACGCGAGACTCTGGGAGTGTCGCGCCATCGGGGGTGATCTGTCTGAGATGGGCGTCAGGGGATGCAACGACCGCCTCAACGCCGGTCCGTTGAGCTGCCCCGGCGGCAACCCGGGCGACAACCTCAGCGGTGAGTCCGGCGGCCTGCTCGCGGCGGGCCCGTCGGAGTGCGCTTTCGAAACGACGACGAAACGTGTCGATCGACCCGGTATCCGCGATGGCACCGACCCCGACGTCTCTGATCGCGAAGACACGCTGTGTGCTATCGCCGGTGACCGTCCCGCCGCGAGTGGTTTGACGATCGCCGGCGATGGCAACTCCGGAGTCAGTTTCAATTGCGACAACTGTTCCCATAGAATGGCGTTACCACTTATCCCACAAAGAAGTTCGCCGTGGGATCATCGGACGAGGTTCCGGGCCCACGCAGAGAGCGCCTCGCTCAGGACAACCACGGCGAAGATGGCGATCAGGATCATCGCAACGGACGACCACGCGAAGGCATTGATCGCCCGGAACAGCTGGACACCGATACCACCGGCACCGACAAATCCGAGGATCGTCGAATCGCGGACGTTAATATCCCACCGGTAGATGGAGAGTCCGACGAGTGCCGGCTTAACCTGCGGGAGGATCCCATAGAGAAGTACCTGCCAGATGGACGCTCCGGTGGCACGGACGGCCTCAACCTGTCCAAAATCAATCTCTTCGATCTCCTCGCCCAGCAGCTTGCCAAGAAAGCCAACCGATCGGAAGGCGATCGCAACGGCCCCTGCCAACGGTCCCGAGCCGAGAACCACCACGAAGATCAACGCCCAGATGATGGTGTTGACCGATCGGCTGACGGTGACAATCACTTTCCCCAGCCAGTATGTCGCGACGTTTGGAGTGGTATTCTCCGCGGCGATCAGCGCGACCGGCAGCGCCAGTACTAGTGCGCCAGCGGTTCCAAGCGCGGCAATCTGGATTGTCTCGATCAGCGGGCTGACAATATCGGTGGTGTAGGCTACATCGGGAGGATACATCCGCGTCAACAGGTCACTGACCTCCCGCGGGATGGTATCGACGGCCGCCGACTGCATATCGAGGTATCGCCAGGATGCGACAAATACAACCAACGCCACTAGCCAGAGAAGATGCCGAACGATTCGTTGACGGCGATCAAACCGCGTCCAGGTGCCAGTCGACATTACTGATACCTCCGTCGGACGAACGCGCTAACCCCTTCTGCCACCAGCACGACCAGGATGATCGCGAGCAGAATAGCCGACACATAGGGGTAATCATACCGGTTAAACGCCGTCAGCAACACCGAACCAATCCCACCGGCACCGACAATTCCGACAATCGTTGAGGTCCGGATATTGATATCCCATCGGTAGACCGATAGGCCAGCAAACCGGGGGACAATCTGTGGAATCACCCCATATAAAAGCACCTGCGGTGGGGACCCTCCGGCAGCGCGCACGGCATCAACGCTGCCCATGTCGATGTCCTCAAGATCCTCAGCGAGGAGCTTCGAAAAGAACCCTACCGTCTTGAACGTGATCGTGATGATCCCTGCCAGCGGGCCGAGTCCAACGGCTTTGACCATCAAGATCGCGACGATGATGGCGTTGAATGCGCGTGAGATCGAGATGAATCCACGGTTAAGGTAATACAACGGGCGTGGTGAGAGGTTTTCAGCGGCCATGAACGCAATCGGGACACTCAAGAGAATCCCCGTCACCGTCGAGATCATCGCCATTGCAACGCTCTCGATCATTTTGTCGATGATTCGCTGTGTCTGGCGTGGCGTCGCCTCTGGCGGGAAGAAATCACCCAGCAAGGTTACTCCACGGCCAACCCCTCGGAGCACCCGGGCCGGGTCAAATCCAACCCCCTGTGCCGACCACAGAAAAAAGCCAACAATACCAGCATAGACGCCCCACTTGATCCAACGACGACCAAAGACGCTCGGTCGCTCCCACGTGCGATGCTCAGTGCTCATCGGTACTTATGTGGCCGTCGGGTCAAACTCGGAGTGCCTGTCAGCCAGTTCGACGGAGGCATCGCTGGTAGCATCGGGGATGTTCGCGCCCCGGTAGATCCGATCAAGGACATCCTCGTCGACAGCAGACGGAGGCCCCTCAAAGACCAGTTCACCATCATGGAGCCCGACAATGCGGTCGGAGTATGCCAATGCCAGATCAACCTCGTGGATGTTAATCAACACGGGGACCGACTGCTCGGTGGCGACATCAGCTAACAGTTCCATGACGATCGATGAGGTTTCAGGATCCAGACTTGAGGTCGGTTCGTCAACCAGCAGGATCGATGGCTCTTGAATAACCGCTCGGGCGATACCGACGCGCTGGCGCTGGCCACCGGAGAGTTCATCGGCCCGCTTGTCCGCCATCTCGTTAAGCCCGACGAGTTCAAGCACCTCATAGGCCTGCTCAATGTCCTCGGGTGGGAAGTTCCGACGAAAGGCCTGCCATGCCGAGACGTATCCGAGTCGGCCGGTCAGGACATTTTCCATGACGGTGAGACGCTCGACGAGATTGTATTCCTGAAAGATCATGCCGATGTCTCGACGGGTGCGCCGGAGGGCTTGCCCATCGAGTGCGGTCACCTCGGTCCCGTCAAGAGTCACCGTCCCAGCGGTCGGTTCGGTGAGCCGGTTGATACACCGGACAAACGTGCTCTTTCCGGCCCCACTGGGACCGATCATCGCGACCGTTTCGCTCCCCTCGATGGAGAGATCAACCCCCTTAAGCGCCTCATCGCCGGTGTCGTAGGTCTTCGCGAGCCCAGAGACAGTGAGTGTCATGCACTCAGTGCCGCATCAGTGTACTCGACATCGTTGTACCGCTGGATGACCATAATGTCATACCAGTGTTTGCGGTAGGTGATCGGGACGTACTCGTCGTATCCGGTCCGCTTGGCGTAGGCCGTCCCTTTGAAATTGGAGTCCAGCCAGGCACGCTTGATACCCTCGATAATCTCGGGCTTGAGATTGTATCGATAGGCGATCGGTCCGTTCGGAAACGGATTCGACGCCCAGACAACCTTGAAATCGCCGTACTCAAGATTGCTGTCAGCATCAACAGTATCCTTGATACACGTCGAACAGACGGGACCGGCATCATAGTCGCCAGCGGCAACACCGCGAGCGGTCTGTGAGTGGCCACCAGAGAAGTTGATCTCGTAATCCTCGCCGGCAGTCACGTCGAACTTCTGATCGAAGAGGGCCGAGGGCGCCTGGTGTCCGGAGTTCGAGGCGGGTTCTGCGTGGGCAATGGTAACGGCATCGTTGGCAAAATCCTCGACGCTCTGGATCTGATCAGCGTCGTCACGGGTAATCGCAAACAGCCGGTAGCCAAACGCGCCGTCCGGGGCGACCCCAGCAGCGAAGGGCACCGCCCCGCAGAGGTTGACCGCGAAACAGGTTGTCCCCGTAGAGAAGTTGGCGATATGAGCCCGCTCTGAACGCATGGCCTCAACGGAAGCCGCATAGGAGTTGACCTTGTTGTACTCGACAGACTTTCCGGTCTCCTCCTCAATTCGGTCAAAGACCGCCTGGAAGTCTTCCTCATACCGACCCTGGACATCCTCACTAGGACTCTCGGTGAAGACCAGCGTGTCCGGATCGATCAGTTCGGCCGAATCGTCGGGGGTCTGCTGGACCGGACTGCCGTGTGGTACCTCCTCAACGTCGCGGTTGCTCATACGCTCAAGATCGGCCTGACCGCCACGCTCGTAACCTGCCTCAATGAGCGGGGTCATCAGATAGTTGTTGTCCGACCAGCTTGGAGCTGCGGGGTCAAAGCCGTCTGGATCAGCGAGTAACGGATCGCTGCCGCTGTCACCGCCGGTGTCGGCCTGTGAGCTACAGCCAGCAAGCCCAGCGACCCCGACGGTACCACTCGCAAGAAGGAACTTCCGCCGAGATGATGCGTTAGCGGACTCGGATAGATCTGACATCACAGGCGGATGACAACGTGTGTAGTGTTAAACTGGTTTATAATAGCCGTATGAACTACTATAGACGACATACATCGACACCTACGCACCGGTACTGCTATGTATTCGTACATACAGTGTCGATAGCGGTGAAGAAATGAGAGGACCGGGCGTCGACAAGGCTCCTTACCGATCAGACGAGTTGCCAGGCGAAGTACAGTCCACCACCGAGGACAAGTACTCCAATCACCTGGACAAGTCGTCGCCACCGCGTCGGCAGGGTACTGTCGTCACCGTAGGAGCCGTATCGATCGGTCGGTACACGACCCACCAGATAGGCCCGGATGATGGCATCCGGAAAGACGAGCATGACCGCTCCGAGCAGAAGGCCAAGAGCTGCTGCTAGGAGGGTCCGGGTGTCCATCGGCTTAGTTCCGCAGCCGGTCGATACGTTTCTCGATTGGCGGATGGGTGGCAAACAGTCGACCGAGCCCGGTCCCGTCACCGAAGATACACAGGGCATTGGTCTCGGCGGTCACACCGGAATCCCGTGCACGCTCGTTACCACGGCTAATCTTCTCAAGCGCCCGAGCAAGCGGCTCGCCAGAACCGATTGCATCGGCAGCATCGCTGTCGGCAACATACTCCCGATAGCGGGAGATGGCGAACACAAACACCATGACCAGCATCTGGGTGATCTGCCCGACGACAATGGCAAGGAAGAAATCCGACAGATCGTTTTCACCGGTCAACAACACCGCCCACTCGGCGGCGATTGCGACGATTGAGGCAATCCCCTGACCAACGACCATCATCACGACATCACGGTTGCCGATGTGCGCGAGTTCGTGGGCGAGGACGCCTGCTCGCTCGTCCGAATCCAGTCGCTGGAGGAGTTCGCGTGACACCACGACTGTGCCGGCCCCTTTTCGACCGACGGCGAAGGCATTTGGCACGCCCATCGAAGCGATCATCAGCCGGGGTTTATCGATACCCATGTCGTTCGCTAGCGACTCAACCTGTCGGTGGACCTCCGGTGCCTGTGACTCGGGGAGGTCCTCGGCGCCGACACTTCGAAGCGCCGCCCACTTGCCGATCTTGTACTGTACGCCGACAAAGGCGATGCTCCCGAGGAGGACCAGCCAAAGTGGCAGTCCGAAGACCCCGATTGCCACCGCCGCAACGACCGCATAAAAGCCGAACAGGATCGACCCGACGATCGCCATGCGGAGTGTCAATCCGAGGTGACTCATCACGATTATCTCACGGACTACGGCCGTATAGGCGCTGTGATCGATACCGTCAGGCCGGAGTGCCAACACGCGTCGTCGACTGACCGAGATGCCGCACGACAAGCGCCGCAAATCCGAGTTTCACGACCAGATCAAGCGCGAGAAACGCCAGGTTCGTGCTTACAAAGCCCAGATATCCAAGTCCGTCGAAGCCAACCAGCCACACCAACGGGTATCCCGGTCCAAACACCAAGAAAAGTCGACGGAGATCACGGAAGAGGCGTGACTGCCATCCGTCGACTCCCTGGGAGGTGACGAGTGCAACGAACAGGCCGACAAGCGCGAGTGTCGCTGTCGTGAAGAACACGAACCGGATCGACCCGGAGAGAACACTCGCGATAAAGCCTGTAACGACCATGACTAGATCAAGTCCGACAGCCAGTCGGGCGGTCCGGCCGTCACCAGTCAACGCGAATATCCCCCAGATGTACGCTGGCGTCCCGAGGAGCCATTCGAGATAATGCAGTCCTAGCGTCGGCGTACCGCCGATCGTGAGCTGCCCATACCCAAGAGCCACCCCACCATAAGACAGCGCTGAGGCCCCGAAGATGACCGCCAGCAGTCGTCGGTAGCGACGCCCGTCCTCGGTCACCGGAAGGGCCGCAATTGCGAGGGCTCCGACCAGCAAGAACAGCACTGTGGCAGCAGCGCTCACCGGCGAGCGAACCGATAGGGCCAACAGCGGAGCGAAAGCAGCCAGTGACATCACATTGATGAAGGATTGTCTATCGGCGAGGATAAACCGGTCGGAAGCGGTGTCGGCGCGTGGCAGTTTTGTGCATCGGCGCGATACCGACGATAATGACCGGCAACGGCACCGTGCAACCACACGCGAGTGCCATCCCAACAACGGAGTCAGGGACGGTAATCTGGCACCGCGAGCACCTCCGGGTGGCTGACCAGCCGGCGGTGGCAACGGCCATTGCGCGGGCCGATACAGTATTACCGGTGTTTGTTTTCGATCCGGCCTTTTATGGCGACGACGGACTGGCCTGTGACAGCCGGATTCGATTCCTCCATGAGTGTCTCGAATCTCTTGATGCTCGCTACCGCCAGACAACAGGGACAGGGTTGACCTACGCCCACGGCGACCCGATTGCAGTGCTTAGCCGGTTCCGTGAGGCCGGCTGGGACATCGTCGCCGCGGCGACGCCAACCGGCCGATACGGCGCCGATCGCGACCGTCAGGCTCGCGAGCAGGCGGGGGTACGGTTCGTTGACGGCGACGGACTGGTCCGCGGCGTTGAGAACACCCGAGCTGACTGGCAGTCCGCTATCGAGACCTACCTCGAAGCCGATCCTTACCCGTGGCGGCCGGATGCCGCCGCGATGGCTACACTCAAGACAGGGATTACCCCCGAGTGGATCGAAGGCCACTACGCAATCGAGCCGACGAAGACGAAGGTACCGACCGGCGGGATCGACGCCGCCCGCGACCGGCTCGAGGCCTTTATCAACCGCATTGAGGCGTACCCATCGAATATTTCCGCGCCACAGGACGCTCGTGAGGGCGCAAGTGGTCTCTCGCCGTATCTTCGATTCGGCTGTCTCTCTGTCCGGCAGGTCTACCAGTACGTCCACGAGCATGCGCCGGCCTGTCGGGGACGGGAGATGTTCTGCTCGCGGCTGGTCTGGAACAAACACTACGAGCAGAAGCTCGAAGACTGGCCGGGGTGGCTCGACCGGGCAGTCAATCCAGCACTCGAAGGATTCAACACTGACCGGTATGACCCGGCGTTGGTGCAGGCGTGGAAAACCGGTCAGACGGGCTATCCGATGGTCGACGCGGCGATGCGGTGTCTCCGGGAGACCGGATGGCTCAACTTCCGGATGCGGGCGATGTGTGCGTCCGTGTACTTCCATATCCTCCAGCAGCCCTGGCGGATCGGCGCCGACTACTTCCATCACCACCTGATCGACTCGGAGGCATCGATCAACTACACCCAGTGGCAGTCCCAGTGTGGTCTCGTGGGCAAGCCCACGCTCCGGCTGTACAACCCGCGCAAGCAGGTTCGCGATCAGGATCCGACGGGGGTCTTCATCCGGCGGTGGGTTCCCGAGCTCGCCTCGCTGCCGGATGAGCACCTTGACCGGCCGGAGGCGACGCCGCTACACGTACAAGCCGAGGTTGGCGTCGAGATCGGCGAGGACTATCCCCGACCAGTTGTTGACTATGACAGCGCCCGCCAGACGTTTCTCCAGCGCTTCGAGGCGGCGTTGCCCGCTGCCGCTGACGCACTTGGTCGCATTGAGGTTGCCGACCGCGCGTCACTATCGGGCGGCCGGGAGGCGGCGACAGCCATCGCCGCCGAACACGGAACTGACGACGAGCGGTCCAGACAGACGCAACTGGGTGGCTTTGGTGGGTGACGGCCTCGGCCTGTGAGTATTTGTACACAGCTACTGAATACGCGAATATGGCCGACACCTACACCGGTGCCGATCTCTTCGTGGACGCGCTCGACGCCTACGGAGTCGAGTACGTCTTTGGCAATCCAGGGACGACCGAGTTGCCGATTCTCGACGCTATCGCCGACAGTGATCTTGAGTATGTCCTGAGCCTACAGGAAGACATCGCGACCGGCATGGCCGCCGGATATGCCTCCGCCCGCCGACACCAGCCCGGCGTTGAACGCCCACTCGGGGTCGCCAACCTCCACGTCACGCCTGGACTTGCACACGGACTCGGTAACGTCTTCGCGGCGATGTACGCCGGCGCGCCTGTCCTTGTCACCGCGGGCAACCACGAGCGGGACTTTCGCCACGAGGAACCAATCCTTACCGGCGATCTCGAAGCGCTCGCCGAGCAGTTCTGCAAGGAAACCGCCGAGGTGACCGATATCGACGCGCTGCCGATGTTACTCCGTCGGGCCGCTCGGCGGGCGCTGACGCCACCGACGGGCCCGGTCTTTCTGGCACTCCCGTCGGATGTCATGCGCGAGCCAACTGACGCCGAGCCTGAACGACTTGGTGCGATCCCGGATGCGGGTGGTGGTGACAGCGAGCAGATCGCCGCTGCAGCCGCCGCCTTCGAGACAGCCGAACGACCTGTTATGGTCGTGGGTGATCATGTCGCTCAGGCTGGTCGCGTCGCCACCGAGGCAGCCGTCGATCTGGCCGAGGCGACCGGGGCACGTGTGTACGGCGAGATCCTCGGTGGTGAGGTAAGCTTTCCGACTGATCACCGTCAGTTCGTATCGGTTATCAGTCCGGATGAGACGGCCGCTCGCGAGGCAATGGACGCCGACGTCCTTGCACTGATCGGCTGCTCGACAAACACCACGCTCATGCGTCACGAGGAGTCACTGGTGCCTGCGGACGCGACAATCGTCCAAATTTCAAGCGCCGCGCGCGAGGTGGGCAAGAACCACCCCGCTGATATTGCCGTCATCGGTGATCCCGGGCGAGTCATGCAGCAGATCACTGATCAAGTCGCCCAACAGATCGATGACACGACGCGTCGTCGCCGGATTGAGGCGATCGGTACGACGACACCCGACCCACTTGATGAGGTGGAGACACTCACCAAAGAGCGGCTTGTTGAGGCAATGCACGACATCGCACCGGGGGCGTTCATCATCGATGAAAGCATCACTGCTCGGGAACCGCTCCTTGAGCGGATGCCCTTCGAGCCGGGGCAGTATCTCTGGAACACCGGCGGTGGGCTGGGCTACGGCCTGCCGGCTGCCGTCGGTGCCGCCATGACCGAAGCCGAACGGACCGATCCACGACCGGTCGTTGGGTTCATCGGCGACGGCTCATACCTGTATTATCCACATGCGATCTACACAGCGGCAGCCGAGGGCGTCGACCTCACGGTCGTGATCCCCGACAACCAAAGCTACCAGATTCTCAAGGACAATACCGTCGCAATGCTCGGAGGTGACTACGACGCCTATAATTTCGTGGGGATGGACTTTGAGCCGCCGGTTGACCTTCCGGCGAACGCCACGAGCCACGGCGCCCGTGGCCATCGCGTCACCTCAATTGACGCGTTTGAGGAGACCTTCGCCACCGCTGTTGACCGGTCTGGACCGGATGTGATCGACGTAATCCTTGAGGAGTGACAGCCCGCGTCGAGCGTCACCCCTATATTTGGGGAGTGCCTTACTAATGATATCTTATGATCGAGATCCTGAAGTTCGGCGCAGAGTGGTGTAAACCCTGCAAGCGACAGGATACGGTGCTCGAAGACATCGCCGAAACCCACCCCGAGATCACCATCCGGGATATCGATGTCGAAGAGGAAGGCAATCGCGAGCTGAAACGACGCTTTGAGCCACGTGCGCTTCCGACAACGGTCGTCCTTCGGGATGACGAGCCGGTCGAGCAGTTTACCGGATTTGTCGATACCGACGAGCTTAGCGCCACGCTTGACGCCATCGAGGCGGACCGCTCGGCCGCGTGAGGAGCGTTGTATAGCGGGTAAACTCGCTGGGTTTTTACCCACTGGTGCGGAGTAACTGGACATGAATGAACTGTCCCCAGAACGGGCAAAGCGGGTGATTGAGCAGTTGGGGACAGAGGGTTCCGCATTCATTTATCTCGTTGATCCTGACTGGGAAGACCTCTACTACGTTAACCAAGCCTACGAGGAGATGTTCGGACAGCCGATCAAAGAACTCGACGCGGATCCACGGAGCTTCCTTGATCGCGTCCATCCGGACGATCGCGAGCGTGTCAGAACAGACATTGAGCGCGCCACCCGGGGCGAGACGGTCGAAAGCGAATTTCGAATCGAGCACGCTACGACCGGAGAACGGTGGGTATCAACCCATACGCAGCCGATCTACAGCAACGGAACCATCGACTGTCTGAGTGGGGTCGTTCGTGATATCAGCGACCGCAAAACAGAGGAGCGTCGCTTCGAGCAGCAACGCGACCGTCTTGAGGTGCTCAATGAGGTGGTGCGCCATGACCTTCGCAACGATATGCAGGTCGTCCACGGACGTGGGCAGCTGCTCAAGGAGCACGTCACTGGCGAGGGAGCACGACACCTTGAAGACATGCTCCACTCCACGGAAGATGCCATCGAGATCACCAAGACCGCTCGAGACCTGGCCCGGACGCTCGTGGAGGAACACGACGAGTTTGAGCGCGTGTCGGTGCCAGCGGCCATCGACGAGGCAGTCGAAACCGCCCGGTCACAACACGATCGAACGGTCATCACAACGACCGGACTCGGCCAGGACGCCATCGTCAGGGCCGACGACATGCTCGAAGCACTGATTCATAATCTCGTGCAGAACGCCATTGTCCACAACGACAAGGAGATGCCGGAGGTAGAGGTCAGCATGCGCATTGACGAGGCAGCCGGGACAGTCACGGTCAACGTCGCGGATAATGGCCCCGGCGTGCCCGACGACCACAAGGAGGATATTTTCGGTAAGGGCGAGAAGGGACTCGACAGCCCGGGCACCGGTCTTGGATTGTATCTTGTTAAGACACTTGCCGAGGATTATGGTGGCCACGTCTGGGTCGAAGACAACACCCCCGAAGGCAGTGTGTTTCGGGTCGAACTGCCGTTGGTCGACAGCTAGTTGCTGGGTTCACGCGGCCGTCGGAAGAGTTGACCAACAACTCAGTCGTCAGCTTCAACCGGCGGATCGTCGACAACAGGGTAGACGTCCTCACGATCGGTCGCTTCGTCGTCGATATCGTAGGGATATTCCCCAGTAACGCATCCGAGGCAGAGATCGGCGGTATCGCGCTCCAATGCGGCGGCGACTGTCGCCGGTTCGAGGTACGCCAGCGAGTCGGCACCGATCTCCTCGCGGATCTCCTCAACCGACCGGTCGGCCGCGATGAGTTCGTCACGACTGGCCATGTCGATACCGAGATAACACGGGGCGATAATCTGGGGAGCGCCAATGCGAACGTGAACGGCTTCTGCGCCTGCCTCCTGGATGAGTTCGATGAGCTGCGTTGAGGTCGTCCCTCGAACGATCGAGTCATCAATAAGTGTGATTTCCCGTCCTTCGACCGTACTCTTGATCGGATTGAGTTTGAGGCGGACAGCCCGTTCGCGCTGGTCCTGTGTGGGCATGATGAAGGTCCGTCCGACATAACGGTTCTTCATCAGTCCCTCGGCGAACTCGATGTCGGCGTTCTCCTCCTGTGCGGCCTCGGCATATCCCGAGGCGAAAGCCCGACCGGAGTCCGGTACGGGCATGACCACATCCGTCTCGACGCCCTGATTCTGCCACAGCCGGCGACCGAGGTCACGACGAACCTCATATACCAGCCGGTCGTCAATCACCGAGTCTGGACGCGCGAAGTAGACGTGTTCGAAAAAGCAATGAGCAGTGTGCTCAGCGTTTGCAAGCTGGTAGGAGTCAAAGCCGGTACCGTCTTCGTGGAGCACGACGAGTTCACCCGGGCGAACGTCACGGACGAGTTCGCCGTCGAGGGTGTCGATCACTGCTGATTCGGAGGCAAGGACATAGCCATCCGCAAGTTTGCCGATTACGAGTGGCCGATTGCCCTTCGGATCGCGCAGTCCCATCACGGTCTCGTCGTGCATAATCGTCAGCGAGTACGACCCGTGAATCCGCCGGATGGTCCGCTGGACGGCCCGAACGAGATCCTCATCAAGGAGATTTCGGGCGAGGTCATGGGCGATGACCTCCGTGTCGCCGTTGCTGGTGAAGGCGTGTCCGGCTGCCTCAAGTTCTGATCGAATCTCGTCGGCGTTGACGAGATTGCCGTTATGTGAGAGCCCCAGCGAACCGCTTTTGAACGACACCGAAAACGGCTGGGCACAGCAGGCAGCGACACCGCCGCTGGTCGGATAGCGGACGTGGCCGATTCCATTCGAACCGTTCAGCGTTGCTAGATCGCCGGTGTCGAACGCGTCGGCAACCAGTCCCATCCCGACGTGGTCGTACTGCTGAAAGCCGTCGTGTGTTGCGATCCCGGCGGACTCTTGTCCGCGGTGCTGAAGGGCGTACAGCGAGTAATAAAGGGGACGGGCGACATCACGATCTTCAAGTGAGATCCCAACGACGCCACACTTCTCGTGCATCGCCCTACTCGCCGGCTTTCGATTCCCACTCGTAGTCGCGACGACTGCTTGATTCACCGAACCCACACGCCGAGCACCGACCCTTTTTGACGTGGTAGGATTTCTCGCCACAGCGTCGGCACTTGACGTGTGTGGTGGTATTGCGCTTGCCCTGACCGGAAGTCCCGTCAGTCATGGACGAATAGAGATCACGTTGTCGCCGCGTATAACCGTTGTGTCTTCAACGGCGCGCTCCTCTTCGGCCGGGTCGACGGCGGCCGCCTCAAGGACGAGGTTCATGTGCGTATCATAGCCAGAAAGAGCCCCGAGATAGACATCACCGGACTTGAGCCGTACCCGGACGGAATCGCCAACGGCGCCGTCGAGTACGTCGAGTGGTTGTTCACTCATACAGTGTACTGCCCGCCGATCCAGACTTAAGCGTACCGAGTCAAGAACGAAATCGGAGACACGGCAGCCTTTTGCGTCGGCCTACAGTACGGCTGTCCGATGGCCCGCGATCGGCTGGGTATTGTCTATCTCAAGGGGCTATGCATGGGGGCTGCAGACGTGATCCCCGGCGTCTCAGGCGGGACAATCGCGCTTGTAACCGGAATCTACGACCGGCTGATTCGGGCCTTGGCCGCTCTCGATCCCGGACCGGTACGCGCACTGCCATGGGCCTACAAGGCTGACACGCGTCGCCAGCTTTACAAGCAGTTGTGGGCCATGGACGTGCCCTTTCTGGTCGCCCTCGGTGCCGGCATTGGAACCGCTGTCCTCACACTCGCGAACGTTGTGAGCTGGTTATTAACGGCTTATACGGCCGTGACCTTCGCGTTCTTCGTCGGGCTGATCGCCGCCTCGGCGGTCCTCATCGGAGCCGACCTCGTATGGACGCCACGTCGCATGGGGATCGCCGCCGTCGCCGCTGGCGTTGTTGTTGCCGTCTCCACGAGCCCAGCCGTCGTCGAAACACACGCGCTCTGGGTGATTTTTCTCGCCGGAATGATCGGGATTAGTGCAATGATGCTCCCGGGACTGTCGGGAGCGCTCGTGTTGCTCATCCTCGGTCAGTACGCCTACCTGCTCGAAGCGGTACAGACGGCGCTTGCCGGCCTGCTCGCACTTCCGGGAGCTGGCGCGAGCGCTGCCCTGTCCCGATCCGGGACTATCGTCGTCACCTTCGGTCTCGGGGCCGGCGTCGGCGTCCTCACAATCGCCCATGTCGTCAAGTGGGCTCTTGATCGGGATCGACACACCACGCTAGCGGGGCTTGTCGGGCTGATGGCCGGGGGTATCGTTCCCCCCGGTCAGCGTGCTCTCACACAGACGGAGCTCAATCTCGCGGCTGTTGGGTTGATCGCCGCGGCTGGCCTCGGGGCCGTAGCGATCTACACACTTGACCGGCTGACGGGCGACCTCTCCTACGCCGATCCGACACCACGTTAGGAGAGCAAAAGACGGCGCTATGTCTCTGCCCTACTGCGCTTCTTGTCTGCTTGTGCGGATCTGATACGCATTGAGGACGGGACTTGGGCCTGCATTCAGCTAAACGGCCTCCTCGCGAAGGCCAAAGACGTCCGCCAGCTCCGTTTCGATCGTCTCGACGTACTCCTCAAGAATTGCCTCCAGGTCGTCGTGATCAAGTCGGTCAGTCGCGTCCGCCGGAAGGTTGACCCGGAAGTCGCCACCGCCCTCATAGAAGGGCTCGCTTTCGGCGAGGATTCGCTGGTCGATCGCGTGGATCAAATCAGAGTCGTACGTGTCGTTCATCTCCTCAAAGGCGTTCTGGTAGGCTCGCTGGAGTTCAGCAAAGTAGTGTGTGTACTTATCCTCAAACTTCTGCGGGTCGAACTCGGCCATGGTGGGGCCAATAGCTCCGGCGGCTTAAGCGCTCTAGACCCGGCGCGAGTGTGGCCGGGATCTCTCACTCAAGTCGACTGTATTAACCGTTTGCTTACCGTCCACAAACGCTCAGCCGTCGTGTCATCACGAGCAGCGCGGGAGGGAGTTTCCGGGGTACACTCAACGAAGTGCTCCCCCGATCGCTCCGCGACCGACTGAGCGGCCCCCAGATACACCACCGTCGCTGCCCCATCAACAGGTGTGTCGAAAAACCGGTCTACGACGGCATCGGGGAGACGATCGGCTGCCTGGATCATCGAGGCGATCGGGCCCGGAAGGTGGCGGGCAAATCCGCTTCCTGGGATCGCTCCCGGATGGAGCGACACGGCCGTCACAGCGTCGTCCCACCGCCGGGCAAGTTCCCGCGTAAAGAGGATGTTCGCAAGCTTCGAACGAGCATACGCCGTCATTCCCGTTCCCGTCTCGGGCTTCTGAAGCTCATCGAAGTCGAACGTGACACCACGGTGGGCACGCGAGGAAGTCGTAATAACCCGCCCGTCGGCCGCCGCAAGCTCGTCCTCAAGCGCGGTGGTGAGGGCGTACGACGCGAGGTGATTTACTCCGAAGGTGTAGGCGATCCCGTCGTCGGTTAGCCCCCCATTCGGAAACAGTCCACCAGCGTTGTTCACCAGGATATCAAGTGTGTCGGTCTGCTCGCGAACGGTCGTTGCCATTGACCGCACCGCATCAAGGCTGGCAAAATCGGCCTGAAGGAATTGTACGTCTCCGGCAGCGGTTCGTTCGAGCGCATCACACACCGCTGTGCCGGCCTCGGCATCGCGGCCGTGGACAAGCACGTCCGCGCCCAGACGGCCGAAGGCCAAGGCCGCCTCGCGGCCAATGCCGCTCGTCGAGCCGGTTACCAGAACGGTTTGTCCGGTGAGATCAACCTCACTTACACCAGCAATCGCTTCCGGACGTCGGGTGGACATCTACACTATTCACGGGCGTGACGGCAAAGGCCGTTCCGGTCTGTGAATCATCAAGCAGCGGCACACCAAGTCACCCGGCAGGACCGCCGACGTCGTGGCGGTCTAGCCATCGTCAGTGGTGATCAGCGTTGATTAGGACTCATCGGCAAGAGCGCCGTCGGTCGAATCGCCAATCTCGTCCATAACCCGCTGGTGGAACTCCTGGAGCACGGCCGACTCGTCCTCAGCGAGAACGACATCGCTGGCGGCAAGCGTAGCGAGACCGAAAGACCGTGGCGAGGGTGTCTCAAGGGTCTGAGCAACGACCGCAAGGTCACCCGCCTGGACGCGCTGGCAGAACCACTCGATTGCCTCAACATTGAGCTTGTCCTCAAGAATCTCCCGGTAGGTTTCCTCGATAACGGCGAAGTTCTCAAGATCCTCGGCGAAGGACAGGAGCATCTCGCTTGAGACCTGCTGCTGACTGGCGGACTTCTCGTGGCCCTTGTAGCGCTTGAGGATCATCAGCGCCCGCGTGGCGTCGATCCGGAAGTACCGCTTGAGAAGATCGGTCCCATTGAGGCTGGCCCGAAGATCCGACCGGACGGCCGCCGGATCGAGTGACTCAATAAGCTCAACGAGGTCGACCTTCCGATTTAGCGGCATGGTCAACGTGAAGCCGTGATCGGCGACGGCGACCGACACGTTGGCCGTGGTCTCTTGAGCGGCGTGATAGGCCAGCAGGCGCGAGAGCCCGTCGTTGAACCGCCGTCCATAACCTGTCCGAACGTGATAGTGTCGACGATACGCCTCGCGGTCGCGCTCTATTTCAATGGCAACGCGACGGTTGGTGCTCACGCTTTCCGAACCAGCATAGCGGCGCTGGGCATCGTACAGCCGGGTCAGCGCCCTGACCGAGTCGTCGTCAAGTGGGAAGGTCCGAAGCCACGCCCGAACCCCAACGGGACCGTCGGCTTCGAGGTGATCAAGCAGTGCTCCCTGGAACCGGAGGATTTCCCGGCCAAGGTCGAAGGACAACGGCAGCCGCTCGCTGTACCAAGAGGGGACCGTCGGTCGAGCGGCCGTCCGGTCGACATATACCTTCGATCCGCGCCGATACTGGTACTCGAAGCGCTCGCCACCGAGGACAAACACGTCGCCGGACTCAAGCGTGTCGAGGTATTCCTCGTCAAGGTCGCCGACCCACTCGTCGTCCGCCCGGGTGAAAACGTCCACCGAGAAGCTGTCGGGGATGGTCCCAATGTTGGTCATGTAGATCATCCGGGCGAGTCGGCCCCGCTTGCCGATCAGGGGCTCGCCAACGGGAAACTCCTCGTAATGGTGCTCACCGTCGGGTGGATCGTTGGTGTCTCGCCAGACCTTGGCGTAGACATCCCGGTCCTCCATGCCCTCGTAGGCAGCGGTGAGATACCGCATCAGCTGTTCGTAGGCAGCGTCGGTGTACTCGCGATAGGGGTAGGCCTGCCGGAGAATCCGTCTGACCTCACGCTCCGGGCGGATCTCAGCAATGGCCATTCCATAGACGTGCTGGGCGGCAACATCCTGGGCGTTTTCGGGGATCGAAACGGAGTCGACAAACCCCTCTTTGGCCTTCTTGAGCATGACCGCACACTCGATAAGTTCGTCGCGGTCAAGCGCGATCACCCGACCGGTAACAGTCTGGCCGACCCGATGGCCTGCCCGCCCGATCCGCTGGAGCAACTCGGCAACGGACTTCGGCGAGCCCACTTGGACCACCAGATCAACCTCGGGCATATCGATCCCGAGTGCGAGGCTCGTCGAGGAGGTGACGACATCGAAGGCGCCGTCTTTGAGTCCAGCTTCAATCCGTTCGCGCTGGGTCTTCGAGAGACTCCCGTGATGACACCCCGAGTCCGACTCATCGTAGTCGTAGTGCTCCCGGAGATTGTGGAGGATGCGCTCAGCACCCGAGCGGGTGTTCGCAAAGACAATGGTGTTGGTGTGGTCCTGAATCAGGCGATCAAGCCGGTCATAAAAGCGCTCGGTGATGACCTCCCGGGGGGTGTTGATTAGATCGTCCGTCGGCGAGAGCAACTCAAGGTCGTATTCGCGGGCAAAGCGGGTGTCGACCACCTCGAACGGACGAGACGGTCCGCCGGGCGATTCGCGCCCAACAAGAAATTCACCGACCGCCTCAAGCGGTTCGATCGTCGCCGAACACCCAATCCGAGTTGGCGACCCCTCGGCGAGGGCCTCAAGCCGCTCAAGGCTGACAGCAAGGTGGGTTCCGCGCTTGGATTCAGCAATGGCGTGGATTTCATCGACAATCACGTACTCGACCGTCCGGAGTTTCTCGCGGAACTTCGGCGAGTTGAGCAGGATAGCAAGCGTCTCAGGGGTTGTATTGAGGATGTGTGGCGTCTCCTCAAGCATGCGCTGGCGCTCGCTTGAGTCGGTGTCGCCGTGCCGGATAGCGTGCCGGATGCCAAGGTCTCCCTCTGTGGCCTTGATCTCCGACAGCGGCTGGGTAAGGTTCCGGTGGATGTCGTTTGCGAGTGACTTCAGCGGCGAGACGTACAGGCAGTAGACCGAGTTCTTAAGCCCATCATCAGCATCCCGGCGGGCGAGGTCGTCGATGATCTTCGAAAACGAGGCTAGGGTATTGTGCAACAGGAGTCCGCCACTCCCGCCGACGAAGTTGTGCAGGTCGGGGACGCTCAGATCGACGATCGGGCCATCGTGGGCGACCCGTTCGACGGCAACGACCCGATCGAAGCGGAGGGGATCGGACACGCCACGGGGGCCACCGTCCGCCCGGACAGCGGCGGGCGTATCGGGGTGTCGACTCACCTGCGTCGCGTCGGCCGCGTCAACAACGAGCGTGTTCGTCGCGCGGTCGAGGTGCGCGGTGATCCCCATTGCGAGCAGCAGGTAGTTGAGTTGCTCGCGTCCGATCGCGGTGTGACACTGGATGTGGCGGTCGTCGTGTCCGTCGGCGGTTGTAAGCACTGCATCAAGCAAAGCACGTTTGACCGCCTGCGGCGCGTTGAGACACCAGGATGGCAGTGGCCGTTGTCGGCCGAGTCCCGTTTCGGGGGCGAGTAGACCCTCAAGAAGCGCCAGAAGCCCCGGATCGGTCAGCACGCCGTTGGTGCGGAGTCTCCCGGCTGTATCAAAGACCGACTCAAGCGCGTCAGCGGCGATCCGACGCGCTTCGGTATCGGGGACAGCGAGGCGTTCGAGGTGGCCGTTGGCGTCGCGCTCGGTCATGCCAGCAACGGCCAGGACGCCGATGAGTCGGCCAGTTGCAGGCGTTACCGTCGTCGGATAGTGATAAAGGACCCGCTCGCCGCTTGAAAGCTGGACCTCGATCGTTCCGTGATCGACCGCGTCGACTGCGAGCCCGCGCGATTGCAGCCGGTCAATCGCCGCCTCGGTCGCGACGGGCTGGGGCTCGGCCGGCAGGTCGATTCGGTCGGGCATGGCGATTCGATCGCCAATCTCGATGTCGCCCGCAGATTGCCAGGCCGGTCCGTCGGCGACGAGCAGGGGATGATCCGGGGTAACCGTCACCTGTCGGCCGGTTGCCGTCTCAAGTTGGACCAGCGGGCCTTCGTAGGGCTCGGTGTAAACAAAGCCCTCCGTGGGCGCCAGTTCGTCAGCGGCCTCATCGTAGGCGTGAGCCCCAATGTCGGCGTCATAGAGTGCGCCGTCCGCGACGGTCGCGAGTCGCTCGTCGGCCATCGTATCAAGATCCGCTGCCCGGACGACCGATGCCGTACCATCGCGCTCAACCAGCAACGGCACTTCTGGGGCGAGACACTTGCCTGACCCCGTCGGCGCGCAGATGAGCGTGTTGGTCCCCTCGTCGATGTGCGGAATGGCCTGACGCTGTGGTGGGGTGAACAGGCCATCGTTTTCCTCAACGTACGCACCGAAGGTTTCGATCCACCACTCGGCGACCGGATCGGAGAACCGGCGGAGGACATCAAGATCGGAGACCGCATCCGGATCGATTCCCGCGGCCGCCAGCCGCCGCTCAAAATCCATCGTCTGCTTCTGAGCCATCCGGGCGTAAGTGGGTTGGCCTTGCGGGTCGCATCGCCGCCGGGTGATTCAAGCCCACCGATCCCCCAGTAGAGGTATGTGCGGCCGGACCTCGCTGTTCGCCGATCGTGACACCCTCCAGACGCGCTTCGACGCGACGGTCCCCGAGGACTACACGCCGCGGTACAACATCGCTCCCGGTGAGGATCTTGCGATCATTACGAACGAGGCGCCCGAGACAATTGAGCACGTCCACTGGGGCGTGATTCCGCCGTGGGGCGATGGCCCCGGTGACGGCTTGATCAACGCACGAGCCGAGACAGTCGCCGAGAAGGATGTCTTTGCGTCCGCCTGGGAGGCCCGACCGTGTCTTGTTCCCTCCTCGGGGTTCTACGAGTGGCAACCGCGTGGCGGTCACAAACAGCCATACCGGGTCCACCGTGAGGATGGCCTGTTCGCGATGGCGGGCCTCTGGGAGCGCTGGACAGGTGGCGAAGAGCCGCTACGCACCGTGACGATCCTGACCACGGCGGCAAACGATCTGATGGCGCCGCTGCACGATCGGATGCCTGTAATCCTGCCGCCAGAGGCCGAGTCGACGTGGCTCACCGCCGAGCCAGAGGAGCGTGCTACGCTGTGTGAGCCGTATCCGGACGAGGATCTTGAGGCCTATGAGATCACAACGC
>JBEQAX010000031.1:0-19670 GCA_041640095.1 Salinarchaeum sp.
ACAAGCCTGCTGTTGTCTCCGAATTGCTAATCGATTAGTTTTCCACTCGCTCTCGCAGAGAGACAGGCTTACCGGCGTGTTGGCGTATCGACCTGTATGGACTACGAGACGCCGCTGTTCTTTCGGCTGATGGAACACGCTGACGCGGTCGACCGGGATGTCATCGACATGGTGAGTGGCAGCCCTGACTGGGAGGCCCCGGACGCGCTCCGCGACGGCCTTCGGACCTACGCCGACGCCCAACCCGCTGACTTCCAGTATCCACCAACCGAGGGCTTGCCGGATCTCCGGGCCGCCATCGCCGACCGACACGGCGTCGATCCTGATCGGGTGATTGTGACCAATGGGGCTGGCGAGGCTAACTACCTCGCCATGGCGACGGCACTTGAACAACATTCCGGCGAGACCGTCGTTCTCCCTGACCCCGTCTATCCCTATTACCCCGGCAAGACAACGCTACTAGGAGGCACGCAGCGATCGGTTACGCTTACCCCCGAAGGACACCTTGATCCGGGAGCCCTCGCGTCGGTTGTTGACAATGAGACCGCCGCTATTATCGTGACCACGCCGAACAATCCGACTGGGGCCGTCTACGAGAAGTCGACACTCCGGTCGCTAGCGGAGATTGCCGCAGACCACGACGCGCTGTTGATCAGCGATGAGGTCTACAATGAGTATGATTACTCTGGCCGGTTCACCAGCGCGCTTGAGGCGGCCGCTGACGAGACAACCGTCGCCGTCACGAACTCCTTCTCGAAGTCGATGGCGATCACGGGCTTCCGTGTCGGGTATACCATCCTTCCCGAACGACTCCGCGATGCCGCCCGGAGTCGTCACATGCTCGTTAATGTCGCCGGAAGCCGCCCAGCACAGGCGGCCGTTCTAACCGCCCTTCAGGAGACTGCGGATGCGTACTACGACCGCTGTCGCCGGTTGATGAAGCGTCGTGTTGAGACGTTTGTCGATACGCTTGAGACGGGCGGAGTCGTGTGTTACCCACCGGAGGGCGGATTTTATGTTCGTGTCCGGCTTCCGGCGTACGACAGCACCGTTGGTGGAGCCGAACGTCTGATCGCCGACGCGGGCGTTGCCGGCATGCCCGGTGCGGCCTTCGGCACCGACAACGACTGGTTCCGCTTCTCGCTGACGACTGACCGTGTCGAGACGGCCGCTGAGCGACTTGTTAATGCGACGGTCTAAACGAAAAACAGCGCGAGTTCCCCGCCCCAGTGTGGGCGGGGGTGAAGCGCGTCACGCCGGCGCGTGTTCCGTCTCTTCGATATACCGTTCAACCACTTCTTCCGACACCGCTCTCGTCGTTCCCACGTAGTACCTACCCTTCCAGAATCCGCCACCCCAGAAATACGACTCTCTGATTCCGGGATACCGCTCCAGCAAGTGCTTACCCGAGTACGACTTGAACTGCCGAGCGAGGTCAGCCGAACTATGCTTCGGGTCGCACTGGACGAACAGGTGAACGTGGTCGTCTGCAATCCCCAGCGCCAGCATCTCGTGACCGAAGTGGTCAGCAGCCGCACCAAACAACTCTCGCACATCGTCGTTCGAGGAGATGAGCGGCATCCGCGACGAAATCAAGTACGGGACGTATATGAACCGTCGATTGCACAAACTGCCGTTCCACAAGTTCGAGACGTTCGTCTCGTACAAGGCGACGTGGCGAGAGATTCCCACGGACACGGTGGACGCCTATTATAACTCGCAGACGTGTTCGTGCTGTGGTGAGCGCGGCAGCCGGCAGGGGCGGCGGTTTCGGTGTACGAACGACGAGTGTGACGTGGCACAAGACCACGCCGACCGGAATGCGTCGGTGAACATCGCGTGGCGTGAGACGGCGAAACTCGATGGGAACGAATCGAATTACCGGACTCACAAACCCCAACCGCAGGTTCGGTTGGTGCGTCTGTCCGGGTCGGGGCGTGTAAGCCGCCCACCCTCATCCCACTCGCTTGCCGAGCAGGGAGTGCTAGCGCACGGCTGAGGGAACCAACAAAAGCCTCGGGCCACCGCGCCCGAGGTTGTTTACCCCCGGCAGCCTTTTGCGTACCCCGCCGGTACCCTCGCGTCGACATGTCCGGACCCCACCAGGATCAGCCGATCCGCCAATCGGGCCCTTCGCTTGATAACGCCGATGCGGCGATTATCTACGTCCACGGCCGCGGTGATACCCCGAACGGGATTCTCCGACTCCACCGATTCATCGGCCAATCGGATGTTGCCGCCGTTGCACCGGCTGCCGCCGATCAGGCCTGGTACCCAAACTCCTTTCTTGACCCGATTGAGACCAATGAACCCGGCCGGGAGTCCGGACTGCAGGCAATTGCTGACGCCATCTCGATGGCTACCGACGCTGGTATTTCTCCCGAACGCATCCTGCTTGTCGGCTTCTCGCAGGGAGCGTGTCTGGTCGCCGAGTTCCTGGCGACACACCCCGACCGCTACGGCGGCGCCGGGATTCTCAGTGGCGGATTCCTCGGCACTGACCTTGACCGCGTCCCACAGGATGTCGATCTTGATGGCACTCCGGTCTTCATCGGCTGTAGCGATAACGACCCCTACATTCCACTTCGACGGGTCACCGAGACCAGCGAGATCCTTGACGCACTAGGAGCATCCGTTACAACGGAAATCTACGAAAACCGGCCGCATAGCGTCTACGCTGAAGAACGCGAGCAGCTCGCAGCAATGGTCGCCGAGCTTGAGTAGGCGTTGGCCCGCGTGATCGACGGGTACCTAAGTCCTGGTCGTCAACCGGCGACACATGAGCGACCTCGATGTCACGCCTGTCGACGAGATCGATTCCCTTGATGAGGTCGTCGAATCCGCGCCGACGCTCCCGGCCGATACCCCAGAGTACGTCCTCTACGGCGGAAAGGGCGGGGTTGGCAAGACCACGATGGCGGCGGCCACCGGGCTGTCCTCCGCCCGGGCGGGCACAAAGACGCTCGTGATCTCGACAGACCCGGCCCATTCCCTGTCGGATACCTTCCAGACGCCGATCGGCCCCGAGCCCACCCGGATTGACGAGGAGTCACCGCTGTGGGCGGTCGAGATCGATCCCGAACAGGCAATGGAGGAAGGCGCAACCGTCTTCGCCGGTGCCGAAGAGCCGCAACTCGAAGGCGACGCCATGGGCCTTGGCGGCAACCCAATGGAAGCCATGCTCGGCGGCGCGATGCCTGGGGCCGACGAGGCGGTTGCCATGCAAAAACTCATTGAGTTTCTCGATGACGACCGCTTCGACCGGGTGATTGTCGATACCGCGCCAACCGGCCACACGCTTCGGCTGCTCAGGCTGCCGGAGTTCATGGATTCGATGGTCGGCCGCGTCCTCTCAATCCGTGAACGGCTGTCCGGGATGCTTGATGGGCTCAAAGGCATGTTCGGTGGCGATAGCCCGGACGAAGAAGCCGGGATGGCCGAGTTGCGGGAACTCCAAGAGGGAATCGAACGACTCCGGACCGTCCTCCAGGATCCCACCCGGACAGAGTTCCGGATCGTGATGATCCCCGAGGAGATGAGCGTCCTTGAGTCCCGACGCCTCCGCGACCGACTCCAGGAGTTCTCAATTCCCGTCTCGATGATCGTCGTCAACAGGGTCATGGAGCCGCTGGCGTCCGTCGCAGACGAGGTTGATCCCGGCACCGTGCTCTCGCCGAACATTGAGGAATGTGCCTTCTGTCGACAGCGCTGGCACGTCCAGCAGGGAGCGCTCCAGGGCGCCCAGGACCTCTTTCGCGATCATGAGGTCAGACGGGTACCACTCTTCGCCGAGGAGGTCCGCGGCGAGCGGATGCTTCGCGTCATTGCCACCTGCCTCCAGTCACCATAAGCGCTAATCCGCCCTGTACCGAAGACGGCGGTATGGAACGGCTCCCCTTCGGGATCGCCCGGTTCGACGACATGATCGGCGGCGGGGCCCCGCTGGGTAGTAGCGTCCTGCTCGCTACTGACATCGGTGCCGGCGGCCGAGAGTTCGCGTATACCTGTGCGGTGATGAACGGGCTTGCTCGGACCGATCAGTCACGCTTTGAGCGATACTACGGATCGCTCGGCGATCCAGCGCACCTCCCGGCCGAGGTACACTATCTCACCTTCACCGCCGCCGCGTCGGCTATCGAACGCGAGATGTCCTTCGCAATGACCGATACGATCGTTAGTGCCGGGCTCGAAGGCATCACCTTCCGAGACCTCGCTCCGGAGTACTTCAGACGGAGCCAGGTCCCAACCGACTGGTACGCCGAGCACGCACAGGAACTCACCGCGCTGGGTAGCCAGCGTGTCACCCGAGATGTCTATGAGGCGATCGGGGACTACTTCGAGACGATTCCGGAGGGAAGTCTAATCGTGATTGACTCCATTTCGGATCTGCTTGCCCTCACCGGTGACGAGATGGACTGGCCCGGTGTCACACTCCTATTGAAGGGGATGGATCGTGTGATGCATCGCCGCGGAGGTCTGTTATTGTTGCTGGCCAACCATGAGACTCTCAGTGAGTCCCAACTCGGTGGACTGATGGAGACCACCGACGGGACTCTCGCCTTCGAGTGGGCAGCCGGCGGCACTGAGCGGGATCGCACCATGTTCGTCCGGCAGTTCCGGGGCGTGCTTTCTCGACTCGAGGCCGAGGACATCATCCGCTTTGAGACCGAAATCACCGATACCGGCTTTGACATTAGTGACGTGCGGAAGATCCGCTGACTCCGACCAGAGCCACCGCCTTCTTATAGCTCGCGGCCGTAGTACCTGCAGATGTCGAGTCCCGACTCGGAGCAGCCACTGCCGTTCGCCGAGGAGGACCGACAGTGGCTGCTCGATGAGGCTGACCGTCGGGACATCCCACCGGCTGAACTGCTTGCTTCGATTGTCGCCGCTCACCGTCTGGTCGCGTCGTCCGATGAGGAGCAACTGCCGTCTGAAGCGGCGGCCGACCTTGCGACCGAATCGGACCTTGATGCCCTACAGGAAGAGTTCATGGAGCTCGTCGAGGATGTGCGCTCGCGGGTCATCCAGGTCAAACGCGAAACGGACACGAAAGCGCCAGCTGAGCACGACCATCCCGACCTCATCGAGCGCATCGATGCGGCGGCCGCTGAGACCGACGAACTCGAATCGCACCTCACCGCCATCGAGGCTACCGTCGACGAGCTTGAAGCGGATCTGTCGGCCGTCGAAGCCGATCTCTCCGATGGCTTCGATAACTACGAAACGATCCTCACGTATCTCCTTGATCGGACCGATACCCTCACTGATCGGGTCGATACCCTCGCTCGTGCGCTGCTCGCGACGCGCGAGCAACTCCGCGAAACAATCGGCCGGCGCAAGGAACAACAGGCCCTTGAGGAACTCAAACAGGAGGCTAACGAACAGGACGTTGCCGTTGCCGAGTGTGACGCCTGTGGCGGTCGAGTGCGGATCAGCCTCCTGACCACCCCGGAGTGCCCTCACTGTTCGAGTACGTTCACCGGCGTTGAGGCGAGTAGCGGCCTCAGCGGTCTTGTCCGCTCTGACCGACTTGTGGTCGGTGACCACCCGGCGTTGATGGGTCGTCAACGCCCCGAAATCGATGACGAGATCGAAGCGGATCTCGAAGCCGAGATCGATGACTCCCAGGTTGATCGGAGCATCCTTGAGGACTCCGAGTCATGAGTGAGGACCCGGAAGACGACGACGCAGACACGCCCGCTCCGTTCGAGGATCTTCGCGCAGAAATCGACGGCCGAATGTCGACCGACGATTCCGACACCCCGGCCGAGCCTGACGCCAACGATCGCCCCCCACTCGACGAACTTGCCGACTCAGTGACGGAGCGTGACTCCGCTGAGGCGGTGGCGTACGATGACCTCTTTGAGGAGACCGAAACGGCTGATGTCGATACCGAAACAGTCTGGGAACAGCTTGAGGCGAACGAGCCGCTCGCTGGCGTACGTGAGGCTGGTGGTGAGCGGCGGGTCGTCCTAAAGGCTGATTACTGTGATTCGTGTCCGTATCTCTCCGATCCTCCCGAGATGTCCTGCACACACGAGGGAACGGAAATCCTTGAGCTGGTTGATTTTGATCACGTCGCCGTCCAGAACTGTCCGATCGTCAAAGAGAACGAGGAGCTTGAGGACATCTAGCTGTGCAATTGCTCGGTACGACTGTCCCTGGACTTGAGTCGTTCGCAGCCGAGGACGTTGAAGCCCTCCTTGGAGTTGATGCGACTGTCGACCATCCGGGAGCGGTCAGCTTCGATGCTCACCCGGCTGCGGTGCCGGTGCTCAATACCCGGTCGCGCTCGCTCCACCGCGTACTATTGGTTCTCGCCGACGAGGTGGCCCCTAATCTCCAGGCTATCTACGACACCGCGCGGTCGACACCGATTGAACAATATGTTGCCGCCGGCCAGTCCTTCGGCGTTCGGGCAACCCGCCACGGCGAACACCCGTTTGGCAGCCCCGATGTGGCCGACCGCGTCGGACAGGCTATCGTTGATCGCTCACGAGCGCACTTCGGTGAGCGCCTCCCGGTTGATCTCGACAACCCGGCAGTCACCGTTCGGGCCCACCTGCGCGAGGACCGGTTGCTTCTCTCAATCGATACGACCGGTGCACAATCGCTTCATCGACGGTCCTGGCGGGTCTGCGAGCACGATGCCCCACTCCGGCCGACGCTCGCCCATGCCATGCTCCGGTTTGTCGGGTACCGCCCGGGGGACTCACTGCTTGATCCGATGTGTGGCGGCGGAACGATCCCAATCGAGGCGGCCCGGTGGGCCGGGAGCTATCCAGCAAATGGCCATCGAACCGCCTTCGCCTACGACCGACTGGCCTTCCCGTTTCCTAAAGCCCCTCATCGCGCGCCGACGGCGCTGTCCGCACCGACCCGGATTCGCGGGTTCGATCACCGGGCGCGCTGGGTGGACTGTGCGACCGAAAACGCTACGGCGGCCGATGTGAATGAATTTGTCACGTTCGCCCAGCGCGATGCCACCACAGCGGCACTCGATGCAGATGTCATTGCCGTCGATCTGCCCTTTGGCATCCGGACTGACGACAACGTGCCGGCCTTGTATCGCGACTTCTCGAACGCACTTGCCGTCGGCGACTGGGACCGATTCGTCGCGCTCACCACCCGACCCGAACTGCTGGATGTGGCTGTCGACCGGCAGATCGAGCTCCGGGTCGGACGGCTTGAGGCGACACTTCTGCGGGCGTGCCGATAATCAAGATTTCCGGCTGTTCGTCACCACGTTGGCTCCTGGAAGGAGTGCCGCGATCCGGCGCACGTATCCGAGTCTGAAGAGCCCGGTCTGTGAGAGAATTCCGAGGATCACCAGCGCAACAAAGGGCAATGCCGTCACATCGAACAACAGCGGGTCGAGGCTTGGCCCGGCGCTAGCCGCGGTGAGGTCCGCAAGCGTGACCGACCGCGAAGCGAGTGCAGCACCGATCCCAGCCGTCGTGATGATCAGAGCCGTCCGGGTGAGCAACAAGGCGACTGTGCCGGTGGCAAATCCGAGTCCAATGGCGGCCAGCCACTGGAGATACCATGGGCCGGTGACGAACAGCGGGGCGATCAGGACGCCGCCTATATACGTTCCTGCGACGATACTCACGGCCCCCAGAGCGATCGGCAGAAGTCGATAGGTGAGTAATATGCCAATGCTGCCTCCGACGAGCACCCCAAGGCCGATACCGCCCGTTGCCCCAATGCCCATTGCCGTACCGGCGGTTGGGCCGAGAACGTATCCTCCGCCCGCCCCGAAAAGCGCGCCTAACAGTCCGACGCTGTACACCGAGAGGGCGGCGCCTGCGAAAACAAGCACGAGCCCTACGGCAACGAGTGTAATGGCTGACACAAGCCCCATGTTCGGCGGATTCGCTTCGAGCGGGTAAAAACCGACTGGCCGCTTAGTCGTCTGCGGCCGCCGTACGCCCCCGCGGCCCGTCTAACTCGATGTCCGGCAGGAGGTCCCGGAGATACGCACCAGTGTGTGACTCCTCGGTCCGAGCAACCGCCTCGGGCGTGCCTGTCGCGACGATATCACCGCCGTGTTCGCCGCCTTCCGGCCCCAGATCGATGATGTGATCGGCGTTTTTCACCAGGTCTAGTTCGTGCTCGACGATGACCATCGTATTGCCGCGGTCGGTCAGCCGGTGGAGCACGTCGATGAGTTTCCGCTCGTCCTCGGGGTGCAGGCCGGTCGTCGGTTCATCAAGCAGGTACAGCGTATCCCCAGCGTCGCGTTTACCGAGTTCCTCGGCGAGTTTGATCCGCTGGGCCTCACCGCCAGAGAGCGTTGTCGAGGGCTGGCCGAGTTTCATATATCCCAGCCCGACGTCCCGGAGCAGTCCGAGGCGCCGTTCGATGCGACTATCATGCTCGAAGAACTCGTAGGCTTCCTCAACGGTCATCTCAAGCACGTCCGCAATCGTCTTGCCCTTGTACTCGACATCGAGGGTCTCGGCGTTATAGCGCTTCCCGTCGCAGGCCTCACAGGGAACATGCACATCCGAGAGGAAGTTCATATCGATCGTCACGGTTCCCTGGCCGCCACACTCCTCACAGCGGCCGCCCTTGACATTAAATGAGAACCGTCCCTTGTCGTACCCTCGACGCTTGGCGAGATCGGTTTCGGCGAACAGTTCTCGGACGTAATCAAACACGCCGGTGTAGGTTGCGGGATTCGACCGTGGTGTCCGGCCGATTGGACTCTGGTCGATCAGCCGGACTGACTCAATCTGGTCGATCCCCTCAATCGCGTCGTGATCGCCCGGATCAACGTCGGTGTTGTCGTTCATCTCGCGGGCGAGATGTTTATAGAGGATTTCGTGCATCAGCGTTGATTTCCCCGACCCAGAGACGCCGGTGATCGCGGTGAAACACCCGACCGGGAACTGGACATCAAGGTCGCGGAGGTTGTGCTGTCGTGCTCCGCGGATTGTGAGCCATCCCTCTGGTTCCCGCCGGTGTTCGGGCACGTCAATCTCTCGGCGCCCAGCAAGGTAGTCGCCTGTAACCGACGCCTCGGCCGCCGCGACGGTCTCGACATCGCCAGCGGCGACCACCTCGCCGCCGCGCTTGCCCGGCCCGGGCCCGAGGTCAACAATCTGGTCGGCCCGACGCATCGTCTCGGTGTCGTGCTCGACGACGACCAGCGTGTTCCCCTGGTCGCGGAGTTCCTCAAGGGTGTTCAACAGCCGGTCATTGTCGCGCTGGTGCAGCCCGATCGACGGTTCATCGAGGACATACAACACCCCAACGAGTCCGGAGCCGATCTGGGTGGCGAGCCGGATGCGCTGGCTCTCCCCACCCGAGAGTGTCGACGCCTCGCGATCCAGGGTGAGATACTCCAGCCCGACCTCAGCCATGAATCCGAGCCGCGCCCGGATCTCTTTGAGGATCTCCTCAGCGATGGTCTGCTCGCGTTCGTCGAGTGCCTCCTCAATCCCCTCGAAGTGCTCAAGCGCCTCGCCGATCGACATCCGGTTGACCTCGGTGATTGTCGTGCCGGCGACCTGAACCGCCCGCGAGGCCGGCTTGAGCCGTGTTCCGTCACAGGCCGGACACGTTGTCACCGACATGTACTCCTCGATGTGATCGCGCGTCCCGTCGCTGTCGGTCTCGACGTACCGACGTTCGAGATTCGGGATGACTCCCTCGAACGGCTGTTCCTTGTGGCGGGTTCCGTTGCGAGTTTCCCACTCAAAGACCACATCCTCGGTCGTTCCATAGAGAAATGCTTCTTGGATCTCCTCGGGAATGTCCTCGAAGGGGATGTCCACATCAAGATCGAAGTGCTCGGCGACGGCGTCGATCCGACGCTGGTAGTAGGTGCGGTTGTAACTCCAGGGTTCGAAGACGTGTTTGATCGGCTTTGAGCGATCCTCGATCACTAGCTCTTCGCTGACCTCCTTGGTCTCACCAATCCCCTCACACTCCGGACAGGCGCCGTGTGGCGAATTAAACGAGAACGAGCGCGTCTCGATTTCCGGAAGGTCGATTCCACACTCCGGACACGCGAGATGCTCAGAGAATTCAACGATCAGCCGGTCGGTCGTTTCTGACTCGGCAAGATCGCCGGTGGTCCGTGCGGTCGCTCCAAGCGAGTCAGCAGCCGTCTCCGGGGGATCCGGAAGCATCACCTTTAGCACGCCATCGGCCTCCGCAAGGGCGGTCTCGACGGAGTCAGCGATTCGCGGGCGGCTGTCCGGATCGAGTACGACCCGATCAACGATAACGTCGATCGTGTGGTCGTAGTTTTCGTCGAGCGTCGGCCGGTCACGCGTCAGATCGTACGGTTCACCGTCTACCTCAACCCGGGCGTATCCCTCGGCAACCAGTTCGTCAAAGCGGTCCTCGAAGGCCCCTTTCTGATCGCGGACGATTGGAGCGGCGATCTTCGCACGAGTCCCCGCTGGGAGCTCCAACAGTCGCGTGACGATTGTACTCGCGGACTGCTCGCCCACTTCCCGACCACACTCCGGACAGTGCGGCGTCCCGACGCGTGCGTACAGCAACCGGAGATAGTCATGAAGCTCGGTGACCGTCCCGACGGTTGATCGTGGGTTGTTTGCGGCGTTTTTCTGGTCAATCGAGATGGCCGGGCTCAACCCCTCAACCCTCTCGACTTGGGGCTTGTCCATCTGCCCAAGGAAGTTCCGGGCGTACGCGGACAGCGATTCGATGTATCGCCGCTGGCCCTCTGCGTAGATCGTCTCAAATGCCAGCGAGGACTTCCCGGATCCTGAGAGGCCGGTGACGACTGTCAGTGCTTCCCGAGGAATGTCGACGTCAAGATCGTCGAGATTGTTCTCCTCGGCGCCACGCACCTCAATGTAGTCCTTCATTGACCCCGCTGTAGTGTCCGCGACCCCGTGTACCCATCGGTCGCGGTATCGCCTAGAAACTGAGCTTCTCGCGACTAATCTTGACGCCTGCTGGCGTGACGATCAACTGATCGTCGCCCTTTTTGACGATGTCACCGCCGACCTCCTCGGCCACCCGCCGGAGTTCATCGACGATGTGGTCAGTAGTCGGTCCCTCGGTCCGTAACGTGGTGATATCTGCGACGACCAGGTCGCCATCGTAAACGGCGTCCTTAATCGCGATGGCGTCCTGCTTCTCGGAGATTTCAGCGATGCGGACGTTCATTGACGCCTCAGCATCGCTCGACTCCGGGACGGTCCCTTCGAGATCGGCGTAATCGCCGACTTCCCCGGAGCCCTGATCGCCAAGAATTTTGTTCATCAGGCCCATATTCTATCGCTCCACCGGCCGGCGTATAGGTCTTACGGGAGTTCAAAAAGCACGCTCTGTCGTTTCAAGGCGGTGCAATGTCCGTTAGACGCACTCACTATGCGCCCCCATCATTCACGGAGCAAAAGTATACAGCTCATCACCAACATGGTGGATTGAGTCGACAACCTTGCCGGAGTCGCCGACCATCTCCTCGCCAGCGACTCGCGCTCGCCCGACCGCCAGCACCTTTTGATGGGTCTCTTCGGCGATCACCACGAGGTCCCCCGCGCTGATGGCGTCATCGGCCTCGACAATCCCCGGTCGCATCACATCGGCGCCATCGCTGACGAACGAGACCGCCCCCGCATCGACAGTCACAACTCGCCGGGTTGGATCGGTTGCGTTCGCGCCACGGACCGTTAGAAACGGCTGGCGCTCACCATCGTCCTCATAATACATCGCCAGTGGCTCGTCATCGACCAACACCAGATCGAACGGTCCCGACTCCGTCTCGACGAGTTCGTAAGTATCGCCATCAAGGTCAACCCCGAGGCGCTCGTTGACGGCCGCTTCAAGCTCGCGAACCTCGTCGCTTCGGAGATGGTGCCGGGATTTGACCTGCATATCCCCCGTTGACCGGGCTACGCGAATAAATTCCCCGTTTGCTCCGACGCCTACTGTCCGTCCGCGGGATACCGCGGCCGACTCGCGCTGTCAAGCGTCAATCCGACGCCAAGGGCCTCGTCCGTCATCCTCATGCTCTCCTCGGGATCGGCGAGTCCAAACATCGCTCGAAGCGCATCGATATTCTCCGGGACGACGTCCGATTCCTGGTGGATCCCCTGGAAACAGTACAGGTCGCTGTCCTCAACGGCAATCGACTTCTCCCAAATGCAGTTCTCCCAGAGATCGCCACGAGGCCGGCCGGCATCGTGTGCGAGCTCCTTGAGTGCCCCGGCGCCGTCGATGCCAACATCCTCGGGAATGAGAAACAGCCGGGATTCCTCGGCCAATCGCGACCGGACTGCCTCCGGATCTGGGTTGCTCGCGAGCGTGACGTTCACCGAGTGAAGATGCATGTGCGTCGCCGGAACCTTCGTCCCGAGGGTGTCGATGTCGATATCCGGGAGGACCGTCTTGACATCGGGGCCGTGATGGGACGGGATCGACACCGGATCGGGCAGGATGTCGTCAATCGGGCCGCGTGAGGACTGCACCGGATCACCGCCGCGTCGAATCAGCGTAACCCGCGCCTTCTCGACGCCGTAGGCCTCCTCTAGTGGCGTAAGGAGCCGACAGAGCCCGGTCGTGTTACACGAGACAACGCGGGTGTACTCCGCGTCGGCTGCCGCCTCGAAGTTTGAGCGGGCGTTGAAACTCGTATCAACGAGCTCGTCCTCTTCGGCCCCCTGGAATATTGCCGGCGTGTCGTGTTCGGCGTACAGCGGATAGTTTTCCGCGCCGATGCCGCCCGGCGTCGCGTCAACGATCACGTCGCTCGCACGGACGAGTTCCTCGGTCGTCCCGGCAAGATCGATGCCTGCCGTGTCGAATCGCTCGGCGCGCTCGGCCGGTGCGTGCAGATCGTACTCAAGTGCTTGAGCGCGCTCGGCGACATAGTCGGGGGAAGTCTTCCCGACGCCAACGACCGTCATGTCGGGCTGTGCCCGTACGGCGTCTGCCACCCGCTTGCCGATTGTCCCATATCCGTTGATGCCGACCCGGAGCATGCCTGAGTGTCGCCACGGCGAGCGCATAACCCTTTTCTCTCACTATCGTTCGAACGAGAACGACCGATTGAAATCCCACCCCCTGTAGGCTTCGCGTATGTATACGATCGGGGAGGCCCCACCGGGCCAGCAACTCCTCGTTCGCATCGACGTGAACGCTCCCGTCGAGGGCGGACGGGTTCAGGACCACCGTCGGTTTGCGCGCCACGCTGAAACAATCCAGCAACTGCTCGCCGCCGATCACGCGGTTGCGCTGTTGGCCCACCAGGGGCGCCCCGGTCGGGATACGTTCCTCCCACTTGAGCAACACGCCGAGTTGCTCTCGGGCCACCTTGATCAGCCCGTCAAGTACGTCTCGGGTGTGTATGATGAGACGGCCGTCGATGCGCTCCGAGATCTTGACGATGGCGAGGTGATCCTCCTTGAGAACGTCCGGTTTGCCGACGACGAACTCGCCGATCGGACGCCCGCTGAACACGCTGCCTCCGAGTTCGTCCAGACCCTGGCGACCGAGTGTGACGCCTACGTCAACGACGGCTACTCGGTGGCCCACCGTCCGCACGCCTCGATTGTCGGCTTCCCTGAGGTCATGCCGGCCTACGCCGGACCGGTCATGGCCACCGAATACGAGTACAACACCAGCCTCCAGCGTCGGGACTTTGAGGGGCAGGTCACGATGGTGCTCGGTGGTAAGAAGGCCGACGACGTGATCCGTGCTATGGAGCACCTCGAAGACCGCGTCGATCGCTTTCTCTTGGGCGGTGTCGTCGGCGAGTTGTTCCTGCGGGTCGCCGGCCATCCCGTAGGATACGATGTCGGCACCGACATCTACGACCGATATTATGACGCCGACGCCGCGCTCATTGCGGACGCGCTTGAGCGGTTCGGTGACCGCATCACACTGCCCACCGATCTCGCCTACGAGGCCGACGGCAAGCGGGCCGAACACCGTATTGCAGACATCGACGAGAAGACCGTGGATTATCTGGACATCGGTCAGGAGACCATCCTCGAGTACGCCGCCGTCATTGAGGAGTCAGATGCTGTCTTGGTCAAAGGCGCACTCGGGGTCTTCGAGGACGAGCGCTTCAGCGATGGGACGGTCAGCGTGCTTGAGGCGATTGCCGGGACCGACTGCTTCTCTGTTGTCGGCGGTGGCGACACCTCCCGTGCCGTGCGGATGTATGCGCTTGATCCGAATGCCTTCGATCACCTCTCAATTGCTGGCGGTGCATACCTCCGCGCGCTGACCGGCGAGGAGCTTCCTGGGATTGACGCACTCGAAGCCGCCCAGAGTCGGATGCGCCCTGAGGGGAACGCCTAACCGCGTGGATGGCCGACGTGACGTATGGGTCTCGATAGCGCTGCCGAGACGGCGATCCACCAGTGTCTCAACCTTGATGCGACGGAGTCGATTGTGATCGTGACCGATGACGAACGGGTCGAGATCGGCGATGCTCTCTACCGGGCAGCGGCGGCCGTCACCGACGAGGCCGTCCTGCTACAGTACCCTCCCGGTGAGCAACATGGCGCTGAACCGCCGGCCCCGATCGGCGCGGCCATGGCCGACAGCGACGCGTTTCTCGCGCCGACTACAAAGAGCCTCTCACACACTCGCGCCCGCGAGGCAGCCTGCGACCGAGGCGCCCGCGGAGCAACACTTCCGGGGATCACCGCTTCGGTCTTCGAGACGGGACTTGACGCCGACTACAACGCGATTGCGGAGGCCTGCGCTCGCGTCCACGAACAGGTGCGCGACGCCGACACGGTCCGCGTCACGGCTCCCGGTGGCACAGACATCACCTTCGATATCGGTGAACGAGCCTGGCGTGAGGACACCGGACTTGTACACGAATCCGGGGATTTCTCGAATCTCCCGGCGGGAGAAGTATTCGTCAGCCCGACGAGTGCTGATGGGACGGTCGTCGTCGATGGAACAATGATGCCCCACGGCCGACTCGACGATCGCGTCGTGACGATCGAGGTGGCCGATGGGTATGCGACTTATATTTCCGATCCGGCTGTTCGCGAGGAGATTGAGGCAGCGGCCGACACCGCCGGTGATGCCGCGTTTAATATTGCCGAGCTCGGGATCGGGACGAACACCGCTGTCGAGGCGCTTGTCGGGTCAGTCCTTCTTGATGAGAAGGCCGCTGGAACCATCCACGTTGCTATCGGCGACGACGCCGCAATTGGCGGCGACACCGAGGCGCCGATCCACCTTGATGGGATCGTGACCGAGCCAACCGTCTCTGTTGATGGTAATGAACTGTCGCTTCCGGCCGGCGCCCTCGCCTGAACGTCGGACACCATCCCTATACGTCTCCCCTGTGTATCTTCAGGCAGTGAGCGAACGCGAGTCTATCGAACACGTTGGCGTCTCCTGTCCGGCGTGTTCGCCTGATACTGATACGGTTCACGAGGTGCTCAAGCCCGGTGGCCAGACAACGGTCAGGTGTACCGAGTGTGGTCACGTCCATCAGATACGCATTGAATCCGAGTCGACAGTCACGCTTGACGTAGTCGTCTCACAGGAAGGCGAGTCGTTGTCGTCGACCATCGAGCGCCCGTCCGATACGGAATTCAGCGTCGGGGAAGAGTTCATTGTTGAAACTGATGCGGGGGTCTTCACCGCCCGCATCACGAGTCTTGAGGCCGTTGACGGTGGCCGCGTGGATACCGCCGACGCCCCGGATATCCGCACGATCTGGACACGCGCAGTCGGGAACGTGGCCGTCCCGGTGACGATCCACCCCAAGGCCGGCACCGGCGACCGACAGGACACTTACAGCACGAAACTACACCTTCCAGGGGACCACGCCTTCGTCGTCGGCGAAACCGAGACGGTCGGTGACACCACGATCACCATCGAGGGCATCCATCTGCGCTCGCCGCAGGGCCCCGAGGACCGGACCACCCTCGACCACGACGGTGACCAGGCCCTCGCAAAGGACATCAAGCGGGTGTACGCCCGCGACGAATCGCTTGACCCCTGGTCGCCGTGGTGACCCCGCCGATGCAGGACGCGGATCCCGACACAGCGCGTGAGCAGATGGTCACTAGCCTCGTTGATCGGACCGACATCACCGATACCGCCGTCATCGACGCACTTCGAACCGTCCCGCGACACGCGTTTGTTCCTGAGGCCCAACGATCGGCCGCATACACCGACCGCCCGCTTCCGATCGGCGACCACCAGACCATCAGCGCGCCACACATGGTCGCGCGGATGACCGCGCTACTTGATCTCGATGCCGGTGACCGCGTTCTTGAGATCGGCACCGGTAGCGGCTACCACGCCGCCATTCTCGCCGAAATCGTCGGCGACGGCAATGTCTATTCGATTGAGCGCCGAGCGTCGCTCGCTCATGCCGCCCGCGATCGACTCGCTCAGCTTGACTACGATGTTCTCGTTCGCACCGACGACGGTCGCAACGGCTGGCCGGACGCGGCGCCGTTTGACGCTGCCGTCCTCACCTGTGCGCCTCCGACGCTGCCATCGACCATCCCTGCACAACTTGACGTTGGTGGTATCATTGTCGCCCCTGTCGGGCAGACCGATCAGACACTCATTCGCGCGGTGGTGCGTTCGGATGGGACCCTTGAACGCGAGTCTCACGGCGCGGTCCAGTTTGTTCCACTCCAGTAATCGCGGTCCGCAGCGGGATATTCAAGAGACTCCACCCCCGAATCCGAGTGTGGAGCGACGCGCCCTCCGTGAAGACATGGTTGACAGCCTTGAACACGCCTCCAAGCGGGCAGTCACCGATGAAACCGTCGGTCTGGCCATGCGCGAGGTCCCCCGTCATGAGTTCGTTCCAGACGATGCTCGCGCGTACGCTGACGTGAGCCACGAGCACCTCGGGACGCGTGTTTTGGCCCCCAGTACGGTTGCCCGACTGTTCGAAGCCCTCGATGTGGACGCCAACGATGAGGTGCTTATCGTTGGTGCCGGCGTCGGGTACACGGCGGCAATCTGTGCCGAACTGACAGCCGCAGCACGTGTTCACGCCATCGACATCGCGCGTCGACTCGTTATCGAAGCCAGGGGCAACCTCGCCGCCGCTGGCTACCCGGAGGTACTCGTTGACCGCCGTGACGGAGCCCGCGGACTTCCGGAGTACGCTCCATACGATCGGATTCTGCTTGAGGCGGCGGCGGTTGATCCCCCCCGGGCGCTACTTGAACAGCTCCACGCCGATGGGCATCTCGTGATGCCCCTTGGCACGGCCCCGCAAACTCTGACGTGTATCGATCCCGATGGCACCCAGACTGAGTCGGGGACCGTCTCCTTTGCGCCGCTTCTCGTTGATGGGGAACAGCCGGGGACGGTTGAGCGCAACCGAACGATCCGAGAAGACCGCGAGCGGTCGCGTCGCGCGCGTGAACGCCGTCGTGGATGGGAGCAGGACTGGATCGACTGGGACGACTTCGAGCGCCGGTAGGTCACTTGCGCAACACGAGCACCTCGGTGTTACTGCGCTTGTCGACATACTCAGCACCGGCCGGTGGCTTGATGTCGATCGCGAGCGTTCCCTGGCGTTGATTCGCGCTTAAGTCCGGATCGACCGAAAACGACACCGTCCCGTCTTCGGTGGTGTGTGCCGTCTTGATACCCTCGGTGAGTTGGGCCGATTCGCCCCGGAGTATCACGGTCGCTCCGTTAACCGGCGTGCCTTCGGGATCAACAACAGTCGCTGTCAGATCTGTCGGCCCGTCTGCGTAGATAACGTCGTTCTCCTCAAGCGTGACATCGAGTTCGGTCATTCCGAGACTCCCGATGCCATCAATCATCCCCATCATCACCGATAGGCTGGCGACCCCGACGACGAGTGCGATCACCAACCGAACGGGGAGCCCTTCGATTGCCCGCCTGTCCTCGACAAACCCCGAGCGACGCATTGGTGGACGACGCGTCGCCGTCTCTGCACGATCTGGTGTGACCATACGACGGCCTCGTGTCGGATTCGCACTTGAATCTGGGCGCGGGGGTTCAAACCTCAGCGTTCCCCCATCCGATACATGGACGTACTCGGACGCGATGCCGGCCCTGATGCCGGTCCGGTAGCCACCGTCGGTACCTACCGTGCCCGTGACGGTAGTGCCGGTGTGGCTGTTGGGATTGACATTGATAGACCACACGTTGGCGTCATCGTCGGTAAACGTGGGTACGGCAAGTCCTACACGCTCGGAGTGCTCGCCGAGGAACTGGCGCGGGTGCCGGCACTTGCTCCGGTCGTGATTGATCCGATGGGCGTGTTCGATACACTTGCCGAGCTCCCGGGGCCAGCGGTACATGTTCGGCGCCGGCCCCGGATCAGTGCCGATACGATTCCCCCAGCGGGATGGTGTGCGCTGCTCGGTGTTGACCCGGCCAGTCCCGCCGGATCAGTGCTCTGGCAGGCGGTCGACACCGCTTCCACAATCGCCGCCATGCGGTCGGCCATTGCACGGATCGATGCGGCACCGGCGGCCTGTCGGGCGGCGGATAACTACCTCGGTCTGGCGGCATCCTGGGGCGTATTCGATCCAGATGGGCTTGACGCCACCACGCTTACCTCCAGTGATCTCATCGTCCTCGACTGTTCGCACCTGCCGGATCCGGCGATCAACGCCGTGGGATACGCGGTAGCCGACGCGCTCTATGGAGCGCGTGTCCGCGGCGAAATTTCCTGTCTTCCGTGGATACTGATCGATGAGGCACACGCCCTCTTCGACGGCGCTGCCGAACCAGCACTCAATCGGCTCGTCACACGCGGTCGACAACCCGGGGTGAGTCTCGTCGCGGCGACACAGCGCCCGGCGGCACTCCCACCGGTCGTCACCTCACAGGCCGATCTGCTGGTTGCTCACCGACTAACGGCGACCCCTGACCGCGACCGACTCGAAGCGATCGCACCGACGTACATGGGCGGGTCCTTCAGCACGCGTATGCCTGAGGCACCCGGGGAGGTGCTGGTGGTTGACGATGTCACCGAGCGGGTCCACCGGATTGCGATTCGTGAGCGTCACACCCCCCACGGTGGGGATTCCCCGCGGGCGACAACGGCAGTGCCGCCGGCAGACTCACGGTCCCCGTCGCACGCGGGCTCAAACGGATCGCAAGACACCTGATGGAGCCACTGCTGGATCCCGATACAATGCGTACGGAGACCGCCACATCGATCCACTCGACGCCAACCGTCGGACAGGTGGGGCTAATCGGGCTGTTTGTCACCGCCCTGGTGACCGCTCAACTAACCGCCTCAAAGGTACTCGTATTCCAGCTTCCGGTTGCGTTACCGGTGACCGGGTCCGAACTCGCCCTTCCGGGGGCGGCGCTGGCCTACGCCTTTACCTTTCTTGCGAGTGACTGTTACGCTGAACTTTACGGGCGACGGCCAGCACAGATCCTCGTCAATGTCGGCTTCGTGATGAACTTCGTGCTCTTGGCGCTTGTCTGGAGCACCATTCTCGCGCCAGGTGATCCAACTGCGGGAGTCGCCCCCGAACAGTTCGCAACCGTTCTGGGAGCCGGGACGAATATTATCCTTGCAAGTCTGCTCGCGTATGTCGTCAGCCAGAACTACGATGTGCTTGCGTTCCACTGGCTGCGCACCCAGACCGCCGGTGCGCATCTCTGGCTGCGGAACATCGGCTCAACGGCGACGAGTCAGGCAATCGATACGGTGATTTTCGTTACGGTCGGGTTCTGGCTCG
>JBEQAX010000032.1:0-17109 GCA_041640095.1 Salinarchaeum sp.
TGCCCGGCGTCATCGAAGGCAAGCATGCCCGCGGCCGTTCTGGTGATTCCCTCCTCGGCGGCGATTTCCTCACCGCTTCCAAGCGCGGTCGTGAGTGGACAGTCGTGACCACGTGTGGTGATGCCCTGCCGTGGCATCGTGATGTCGGTCACAATCGAATGCTCGGCCTGGACGGCTGTTGCTCCTGCCCGAACCGGGTCATTCTGAAACCGCATGAGATGTTGGAACTCGGGATCGCCGGTTGCGTGGACGGCCTTCTGTTTGAGCCGTCCCGCAAGGCTGTCGTCGCCGACAAGCGCCTTGACCCGTCGCATGCTCTCCTCGGCAATCGACGCCCCTTCGGAGGTCGTCGCGCCGAGATCGACGTAGGGATCGTCGTTACTCATCGCCTCGGCCCTCCTGAGAGGTGGTCTTGGCCTCAAGATCGCCCTCAACTGAGAGCGCGACATCCCGTAGCCGGTCGGCCATTGACTGATCGGCACTCCAGAGGTCACGGTCGATTGCCTCAAGCAGCGTGTCGGCGATGCTCTCAAGCGCCCACGGGTTGACATCTCGGAACCAGTCCTGTCGGTCTTCATCAAGGGCGTACTGCTCGGCGATATCCTCCCACAGCCGGTCGCTCACCGCGTCGGTTGTGGCGTCCCAGCCCAGGGCGATGTCGACGGTTGTCGCCAGGTCGCCAGCGCCCTTGTAGTCGTGTGCTTCCATGCTCTCGATCCAGTCTGGATTGAGTACTCTCGTGCGCATCGTCTTTCGGAGTTTCTGTTCGTTCGTGTAGACCTGTGGACGGTCCGGATCGCTCGCGTCGCCAACGTAGGCGGCCGGTGCCTCTCCGCGGCGGTCGGCGACCGCCCGCTGGAAGCCGCCGTGAAACGCATACCAGTCGGAACTGTCAAATTCGTCTTGTTCATCGGTGTCTTCGAGCTTGATCGTCGCCTCAATTGTCTTGAGCCGTCGCTCAAAGGCGTCGTGTGCGTCGGTGACCTCGCCGTTATCGTCCATCGCATAGCCACCCCACTGGACGAACACATCAGCAAGATCGCTATCGTCCTCCCAGTGGCCGGTGGTGATCGCCTTGTTCGTGCCCGATCCGTACCCGCCGGGGCGGGTCGTGAACACCCGTCGGATCGGCCCTTCGCTGTGCTCGTTGGTGACGTGCTTGCGGACGAAATTCTGCTCCGGTGGCTCCGATAAGTCGGCCACCGTCTCGATTGCCTCCTGGACGATCCCGGCGGCCCCAGGAAAGGCGTCGCGGAACAGCCCGGAGACCCGGAGGGTCACGTCAACCCGAGGGCGGCCGAGTTCTGCAAGTGGGATCGGGTCGACGCCCTCAACGCGCCCGGAAGCCGTCCAGACCGGCTTGACGCCCAGAAGCGCGAGAGCCTGAGCGATGGTTTCGCCGTTCGTTCGCGCGGTCGGGGTTCCCCACGCGACGACGCCAACCTCCTCTGGCACTTGTCCGTGTTCCGCGCGATGACGATCAAGCATCGTCTCGGCAACACGCCTGCCGACGGCCCAGGCTGCTGTGTCCGGGATCTTCCGGGGATCCAGGGTGTAGAAGTTCCGGCCGGTCGGCAGTAGGTCGACGCCACCGCGCGTCGGTGCGCCACTGCCGCCCGGGGGGACGTACGCACCAGCCAGTGCGTCTGCGACACGCGGCAACTCCGCGTTCGCTCCGCGTACCCGCGGCACGACCGTCTCACAGATATATATAAGAGCCTGTTTGAGCCGTTCGGTGGCTGCAGGCGCAGGCGTTGTTTCCCCAAGCGGCTCGACGGTCGCCGCAATTGACGCGCACGTCGACGGATCGACCGCAAACTCCGCCTCGGCCAGGCGTTCGACCAATTGGACGCTCGTCTCGTACACCCGGTCGGCGGCCTCCGCGTAAAACATCCCAAGCGTCTCGTCGTAGGCCTCCGGGCTCGTCTCCATCGCCTCAACGGGCACGCCCAGCGCTGCGGCGACAGTCCGGCGCAGACTCGGTCCATCGGCGTTCTCAAAGCGTGTGAGGGCAACGAGGTACTCCACGAGGGCGTCACCCGACGGTGGCTCGCCAAGGGTGTGCAGTCCCATCCGGATCTGTGTTGTCTTCAGATCCGTGAGATACTCATGGAGCTCTGCGGCCAGGGTATCTGCCTTAACCGCGTGGACATCTTCGATCCCGATGTCGGCCCCTAGATCGGCGTCCGCGACGGCCTCGCGGATCGCGCCAGCGAGCTGTGACTGCCGGTCACGCGGGCCATCCTCTCGTGTGAGCCTGCGATACTCCGCAACGAGGGATTCGAGCTCCGCGAGTTCGTCGTAGGTGCCGGCGGCACGCATCGGCGGCGTCAGGTGATCAACGATAGCGGCGTAGGACCGGCGTTTGGCTTGGGCGCCCTCGCCGGGGTTGTTCACGATGTACGGGTAGACGTTCGGGAGCGCGCCGATCAGCTGATCGCCTGCGCTTGCGGCGTCCAGTCCAACGGTCTTTCCTGGGAGCCACTCGAGACTGCCGTGGGTACCCAGGTGAACAACGGCATCGGCATCGAAGCGCCGACGGAGCCACGCGTAGAAGGCGACGTACTCGTGTGGGGGGTACAACGCGGAGTCGTGATAGATCGTCTCGGGATCGGCCTCGAAGCCCCGCGGTGGCTGGACGCTTACGAGCACGTTTCCAAAGCGCACACCTGGAATCGCAATGGCGTGTTCCGGTGGGGCACCCCACGCTGTGACGATTTCCTCGGCGAGATCGTCGTTGAGCGCCTGAAACCACTCGCGGTAGGTCTCAGGCTCGATGACATCAACGCTCGTGGCGCGGATCTCCGCGGGATCAACCCACCGCCCGTCAGCGGTCAGCTGCTTGACGATCATCTCGATTAGGTGCTGACCATCCGCAGGAAGATCCTCAACGGCGTAGCCTGCCGCATCAAGCTGTTTGAGTAACGCGTGAAGACTTGCCGGTGTGTCCAGTCCAAACGCCGTCCCGATGCCATCGTCACTGGGCGGGTAGTTGTGTAACACGACCGCGATGTCCGTTTCTGCGGTTGGCTGTCGACGGAGTCGCGCCCAGTTGACGGCAAGGTGTGCCACGTGGGTGATGCGATCGTCAATCGGTCGGTGGTAGGTCGGCGCCGTCCCATCGGTGTCGGTCCTGGCCCGTTCCTTGCCGCTGATCGGGTGGGTGATGACCGCTCCGTCGAACTCCGGGAGGGCCACCGAAAGCGCGATCTCGAAGCCGTCGAGTCCGATGTCGCTTTCGGCGTATGCCGCCCGCGACTGCATCGTGGTGATCGCCTGGAGGACCGGTACACCCAGCTGGTCGAGAAAGACCTCCGTGGCCCGCTCGCCCTCGTCGCTGGCGTCCCGACCTCGTTCGTCCATCGACAACGAGAACATAAACGACGAACAGACGGCATCAACGATCGGCCGGCCGTCATCGCTGAACCAGTGCGTGGCGACCCATTCGGCGTCGCGCTGTTCGTCAGCAACGGGCGTGGTGAACACCGGCAGCGCGTTCGCCCCCGCCGCCTCAATCGCCTGCACGAGCGCGTCGATATACGCGGTATTCTCGTTGGTCCAGTGTGACTCATAAAACCAGATCCCGACCGTCGGCCGGTCCTCATCGAAGGTCGCCGTGAGCCCAGCGTAGTCCGTTCCCGGATGTTCCGGGTGGTACACGCCCGTCTGGGGCAGGTCGACGGGATCGTCGTACGCGATGTCAGCGGCCGTCGCCGCGTCGATGGCACACCGGAGGGCATTGGCGATGTTAATCGCACCGCCGGCCTCGAAGTAGGTCTCAAGGCGCTCGCGAACCGCTGGATCGCCCGTCGTGTCGGTGACTGCCTCAGCAGTGCCGCTGCTTGTCACAAACAGCGGGACGTCGGCAGCATCAAGTCGCTCACGGACCGCATCGTAGGCTGGGAGTCGGTGATCGGATCCGTGCAGCCAGAAGAGCACCACGTCTGTTTCCACCAGCCGGTCGGCGAACGACTGGGCGGCGTCGGCGCTCTCAATGTCCGAACCGGCCCTCACGACGCACTCAATCTCCGTGAGTCGCTCGCGGGCCCGCGCGACGGCCGGCAACTCCTGATCAGTCGCCGAGTAGAGCCCGACGGAACGCATCCTTATTAACTCTGGCTTGCACTAATACAAGTATGGTTGGGTTCCGGGAGACGGCGTCGGTCCCATTCCCGGCGATCGTTGGTCAACAGCACCTCAAGCAGGCGCTGTTGGCGGTGACAGTCAACGATGCGCTTGACGGGTTGTTGATCCGTGGGGAGAAAGGCACGGCCAAGTCGACGGCCGTCCGAGCCTTAGTCGAGTTACTCCCGAACCAGCGGGCTGTCGCGGACTGTCCCTACGGGTGTCCCCCAGATGACCCCGCCGCCCAGTGTGCCTCGTGTCGCGACCGAATCGATCCGCCTGTTGAGGAGCGTCCGGTGCCGCTTGTGACTCTTCCGCTGGGGGCGACCCGTGAGCGCATCGTGGGCTCGCTTTCGGTTCAGGACGCGCTTGACGGCGAGATGGACTTTGACCCGGGCGTCCTCGCCGCCGCCAACCGCGGGTTTCTGTACGTTGATGAGGTGAATCTGCTCGACGATCACCTCGTAGATGTGCTCCTTGATGCGGCCGCCAGCGGCATCAACCGGGTCGAGCGCGACGGCATGTCGGTGACACACCCGGCGGAGTTCACGCTCTTAGGGACGATGAACCCCGAGGAGGGCGACCTCCGGCCGCAACTCCGCGACCGCTTTGCGTTGCAGGTGCGCGTCGAGGGCAGTGACGATCTCGATGAACGGGTGGCGATCATGGATACCGCGTTAACCCCCGACACACCCCCCTCGACCGAGACACAACGCGCCATCGCGCGCCAGCGCAACCGGATTCAGTCCGCACGAACCCGAATTGATGACGTGACTCTCTCCTCTGAACACAAGCGCACAATCGCAGCGGTCTGTGCCGATGCCGACGTTGACGGCCACCGGGCGGACATCGCGGCGGCGCGAACCGCCATCGCGTTTGCCGCTCTTGAGGGCCGCGAGACAGTCACCGAGGACGAGCTTCAGGACGCCCTTGCGCTAGCGCTGCCGCACCGTCTCCAGAGCCGTCCCTTCGAGGAGGCTCCCGATACGGAGGACATTCTTGAAGATCACTTTGCGGAGGGATCCTCCACAGATGAGGCGTCCGGCACCCAGGAGTCCGCTGATTCATCTGCTGAGGAGGGGGCCAATGACGAGACGACAGACTCCCGCGGTGAGAACACCGGGCCCAACAGTCAGCACGCCGACGCGTCGTCAGAGCCCAACGGCGATGATGCTGATCCTGCGCCAACGGCTCCCGGCGAGCGCACTGACGACGGTGTGCCGGTCGCCTCGACGCGACAACCGGCCTCAGTCGGCGACGGAGCGGCTCCCGACGTAGCCGAAGAGTCACTTGAGACAACCGCCGAACGCACTGAGACAGGCCGCGTGCACACGACCGAATCTCCGGATGCGATTGGTCCGCGGGTTCGAACCACGGCCGCGACCGACAGCGACGATATCGATGTCCCGGCGTCGCTCCGCTCGGCGGCGACAGACGGTCGCTCAGAAATCGAATCACGTGACCTGCGTCAGTCGGTCAACGCGGGGTCAGCGGCCGCACTGATCGTCTTTGCCGTCGATGCGAGCGCATCGATGCGACAGGCCTTCGAGGCCGCCAAGGGGACCGTCATGGATCTGTTGCGCGACGCCTATCAGGCTCGTGATGAGGTGGCGTTTGTCGCCTTTGCCGGCGAGGAGGCTGAGGTACTTCTTCCCCCGACCGACAGCGTCACGCTCGCGGCGCGCCACCTGAAGGATCTGCCAACGGGTGATCGGACGCCGCTGCCGGCCGGACTTGAGGCCGTTACCGACCTTGTCGAGACTGCTGACGCGCCGGCCAGCGTTGCCGTGCTGGTGACCGACGGCAAGCCGAATGTCGCCGAGGGGAGTCCAACCGCGGCAACCCGATCGGCAGCCAAGTCACTCGGACGACACGTCGATCAGACGCTCCTCGTCGACACGGGTGACCCGACAGACCGTGGCCGACTGGTCGAACCCATCGTGGAGGCGACCGACGGACGCCGAATTCCGATTGACCAACTCACCCCAACCGCAGTCCGGACCGCAACCGACCAGGCGGTCGACACCGACTGATCTAGAGGGCCTCAATGGGAGTGTTCGCCGTGGCTGTGTGTCGCCTCTTCCTTGTGTGAGTGCTCGTGTCCGTCCTCACTGTCGTGACTATGTGAGTGCCCGCCGTGATCGTGGCTGTGCTCGTCACTGACGTGTGCAAGCGTGTGCTCAAGTGATTCGACGAACGCCGTCTCGCCGCCAACCTCGTCCTCGAAGTCCGCCAGTGACACTTTGTACTTGCAGGTATCACACGACATCGAGACCGCTCCAGTGCGGGCCTCTTCGATCCGGTCGACTAGTACGTCGATCATCCGCTCGTCGATTCCGAGCACGTCTGTCGTGGCCGTCTCGATTTCCGGGTGCTTTGTGTCGAACTCCGCCACCCAGTCGATAATCCGCTGGTTCAACACTCCGTCGCCGAGCATGTAGGGGACGACAATGACACCGTCGGGATCGTGCGCGGCGAGTCCGGCGAGCGTCTCATCAAGCACCGGGTCGGTGATGCCAATAAAGCTCGGCTCAATCCGTGAGAACGCCCGTCCCTCGTAGACGAGCCGCGCGAGCCGGTAGGCCTCGGCGTTCGCATCCGGATCGCTCGATCCTCGCGAGCAGAACACCACCGCGATGTCGTCATGATCGCGGTCGACGGCCATCTCCGCCTCGACGGCAGCAATACGGTCGGCCACGATGTCGACCATCTCTGGACGAACGCCGAGATGCGAGCCGTAATTGAACGATACGCCATCGTAGGTCTGGCGTGCGTGTTCAACGACCAGTGGTACGTCGTTTTTGACGTGACCGGCCGCAAAGAGCGTCAACGGCACGACCGTAACCGAGTCGGCTCGGTCGGCCAGTGTGTCGATACCCTCGTGTAATAGCGGTTCGGTCAACTCGATAAACGCGGGCATAACCGGCCCCTCAAGCCGGTCATCGAGTCGATCAGCCACCGCGCGCACCTGTTCGTTCGATTCGTCGCGTCGTGAACCGTGTCCTGCAAGCAGGACCGCATCCGTCTGTGTCATATCAGTAGTCATACTTCGTGTCGTAGCCGCGGGGGGTGAGCATGTGCTCGTCGAAGACGCGTGTCTCCTCGGTACCGACGATAACCGTTGCCGTCATGTCGAGAATGTCGCGCTCGCCCATTGCCGGCAGTTCCGCGAGCGTGCAGATCGCGGTCTCCTCATCTGCACGGCCAGCCCCATGGACGATCCCGACCGGGGTCTCCGGATCGCGGTGATCAAGGAGGATCTCACAGCATCGCTGGAAGTTCTCCTGTCGGCGTGAACTCCAGGGGTTATACAGTACAATTGCGAACCCGGCCGGCGCGACCGCCTCTAGTCGTGCCTCGATGTCGGCCATCGGCGTGAGGTGATCCGAGAGACTGATGCTCACCGTGTCGGTCACTAGTGGGGCGCCCAGCCGAGCCGCACACGACTGGGCAGCCGGCACGCCAGGGACAATCTCAAAATCGAGAGTGTCCGGCGCGATCTCTCGTGACTCAAGCAACTCGAGTGCCAGCCCACCGAGTGCGTAGACGTTCGGGTCGCCGCTGCCGATCAGTGCCACCGCGTGCCCATCGAGTGCCCGCCCGACGGCCGCTTCGGTCCGGTCAACCTCACCGGTCATCGGCGTTGCGTACACCGTGTCGACGGCGTCGGTGACCGCCGGTGGAAGCAGGTCAACGTACGTCTGGTATCCGACAATCTGGTCGACCGACGTGAGTACTTGTCGTGCTCTGTACGTCATCCCGTCGGGGTGGCCGGGGCCAATCCCGACGGCCACCAGTCGCCCACTGCCGTCAGTCGTCGTATGATCAGCTGTCGTCATGATTAGAGCTCCTCCACATCGAAGTCGCCGCGTGGCGTGACCAGCCGCGGCCGGCCGGCAATCTCGATCACACGCGTCGCCTCGGTGCCGACAATCACCGTTGTCCCCGGCGGCCGTCGCGTGAGCCACGCCTCGGGAATCGATCCAAGTGTCGCGGTGGCGACCGACTCGCCTGTCGGGGCACGGCCTTCGTCACCGCGGGCGATGTCGGTGAGCATCGCTACCGGAACCGTCTCCGAGCGGTGATCGCGGATCACGTCGAATGCTCGCTCCAACTGCCGCCAGCCATTATATATGGCCAGCGCAAAGCCGGCGCGCGTTGCTGCCCGCAGTCGCTGTTCGATCTCCGTCCACGCGACGTGTCGCTCCGAGAGCGAGATGACCGCGAAGTCCGATGTCAGCGGTGCCCCGAGCGTTGCCGCCCCTCCGAGTGCGGCGGTGACGCCCGGAAGCACCTCAATGTCGATCTCATCGACCCCGTCAGCGGCAGCAATCGCGAACAGGAGATCGGACTTGCCGTAGACGTTCGGATCACCCCCGGAGACGTGGACGATATCTTCGCCCGCCCGCACCCGCTCGAAGGCTGTCCGCGCGAGTGCGGCCTGCTCGCCCTGCGCTGATGTGATGAGCTCGGGACTATCCGAGTCTTCGGGATTGAGGACATCGTCGGATTCGAGAAACGACTGATACAGCGAGGAGACGATAACGGCATCGGCCGTGACGATGCGGTCGTGGGCGGCCTGGGTCAGGTGTTCGGGCAGTCCTGGTCCAATCCCGACGATCGACATGGTCCCTGTCATCGGCCGACCGCCACCGTTACCGCGCCGTTGTAAGCCGTCTTCGGCGCTACGAGTTCGTGCTTGCGTCCGCCGGCGATTGCACTCGCCTCGGCAATTCCAGGCCAGTCCCGCAGCTCAGTCGCCTTCGACTGGGAGGGCCCTTCGTGTGCACCGAGCGTCTCACGATCGAAGTAGACCACGCCGACACCATACTCGGCGGCCGCCGTCTGAAGTCCGGGTTCGTCCTTCTTGAGCGCCCCTGTCGCGACGAACTCGACATCTGTGGCCGTGTACGCGAGATCGGCAAGCGTGCGGTCCCAGGCGTCGCGTACTTGCTCGGCGTCGACCCCACTGACACACCCGGTACCGAGAACGATTCCCGCCGGTTCGGTGCGACGCATGACGGTCACATCCTCGGAGACGAGGACGGCCTGTGGCCCATCGAGGCGCGCGACCGGGCCAAGGTCGTCCTCAAGCACCGCGAGGTTCGTCGCTACCGTCGAGTCAGGCGTCTCGATCTGTGCGTCAAGCGCTTTGGCCCGTGTTTCGACACTCGTCTTCGCTGTCACCTCGGTGGCCGTCGTCACGGCCGGCGTTGCCCCAACAACCGCAAGCTGACGAGCGAGTGCGTTCGCGCCGTGGTGGCCCCCAACCAGCGGGATGGCCCAGGTTAACTCGGTATCGAGGCCGACAACCGCCGGATCCGCCCACTTCGAGTCAAGCAGTGGCGCGATCTTACGGATCAAAATGCCCGTGGCCATAACGCCGACAATCGCGTCAACGCTTGCGAACCGATCCGCGATCACCCCCGACTCGTAGGGCACACACTCAACCGACGAATAGCTGGTTGCGAGCGCGTCGCGGACCTCCGATCCGGCATCCATCGCTCGCTCAAGCGCGATGACGGCAACGGTATCAACCGCGTTCGTGCTCATTGGTCCGCTGACTCACCCGGCCTGTCCGTCTGCCAGCCTGCGTACAGATGCGAGCGGTCGTATCCCTGGCCGGTGACCGCCTCGCCGATGAGGATGACGGCCGATGCCTGGTGTCCTGCTGCCTCTACCCGCTCGGCGATGGTCGCGACTGTTCCCCGCAGGATGTCCTCATCCGGCCAGGAGGCGTGATAGACCACTGCGACCGGTGTTGTCGGATCGCACCCGGCCTCGATGAGTCGCTCCATGGTCTCGCGAATGGCGTGTGTTCCAAGATAAACGGCGGTCGTCGTATCGCCGAACTGGACGAACTCGCTGAGGTGCTCGTCTTCCGGGTCGAGCGTTCGGCCCTGTGGTCGGGTGATGACGACATGATTGGCAACCTCTGGCAGCGTTAATTGCGTCCCAAGCGTCGCGCTTGCCGCGAACGCGGCGGTCACCCCCGGAATGACCCGGGCGTCGATTCCGTGCTCGGCGAGTCGGTCGATCTGTTCGAGGATCGCGCCATAAATCGAGGGATCGCCGCTGTGGAGTCGGACCACATTCCGGTCGTTCCGATGGGCCTCAACCATTACCGAGACGATGGTCTCAAGATCTCGCTCGGCGCTGTTGACGTGCTCAGCCTCCGGACAGTACGTCGTGAGCAGTTCGCCGTTGACCAACGATCCGGCATGAACGACTAGCTCGGCTTCTTCAAGCGCCTCGCGGCCAGCGACGGTGATCAGCCGTGGATCACCCGGGCCGGCCCCGACGAACGGGATCGCGTCGCTCACGCGGCCTCACCCCCAACAAGGACGTACACCGGCGTTGCCCCGTTGAGCGCGGTTTCATTGGCGAGGTCATAGCCACGGGTGACCTGTACCAATAGCACCTCTTCGAGTAGCCCCCGGGCGTCAAGGCAGTCGATCGCACGCGCCGCCGTTTGGAGGCGGGCGGCGGTCATCACGATTCGATCGACGCCGGCGTCGTCGAGAGCGGCGATGACCTCGGTCACACGCTGTGACCCGCCGATGAAGGCGGCATCGGCCGTTTCTGGAAGGGCCGCCGGAGCCTCGCCGTGGACCACCTCAACGGTGGCCGACACCGTGTTCGCGCTGAGGTTCTCTTTGATGGCGGCGACGCGGTCGGCGTCTCGCTCAATCGCGGTGACCCGGCGGGCGGTCTGGCCGGCCGCGATCGAGACGGCTCCCGATCCGGCGCCGATGTCGACCACGTGATCGGTCTCTGCAACTGCGAGACGCTGGAGGACAATGGCGCGTATCGCGGGTTTGGTCGGTCCCGGCGCAACCTCGGCCGGCAGGTTGAGCGACCCCATCAGCCCCATATGTGCGACACCCGCGGTAAAACAATTCCGTTTGTTGTAGCACAATCTTGGTTGTCTTCGTAGCCGACACAAAGACAACTCTGCTTGTAGTAGATAAAATCAGATTTATTACCGTGAGCACACCACCCGCAACTGGATTCCTCCGGCAGGATCCTCGCCTGTCGGGGAGGAGACCATGGCATCGGAACACGACGATGGAACTCCCGAGTCCGCCGCACCAGGCGCAGACGGCCGTCCAGCTCCTCCGGATAACTACCGGGTCGGAGCGACGCCACAGACACCTGTCTGGCATCACGACGGCGGCGAGGTCGCCATCGTCGGCGCGGGCCCAGGCGATCCGGATCTGTTGACCATCCGCGCCTGGCGGCTTCTTGAGACGGCCGACACCGTGCTGTATGACTCGCTGACGAATGAGCGACTACTTGCACAACTCAGCGAGTGTGAGTGTATTGACGTTGGTAAGCGCTCAACGCCGCGTACTACCCAAGAGCAGATCCATACCCTGCTTCGCGATCGGGCGGCCGCAGGCGAGCACGTCGTCCGGCTCAAAGGGGGCGATCCGGTGGTCTTCGGTCGCGGTGGCGAGGAGGCCTCAATGCTCGCTGCCGCGGAGATCCCGTTTCAGATTGTCCCCGGAGTGACAAGCGTCGTTGCCGCGCCTGAACTTGTCGGCATTCCTGTCACCCACCGCGATGTCACATCGAGTTTTACTGTTATTACCGGCCACGAGGCGGCGGACAAGGCGGACAGTACGCTCTCTTGGGATGCCCTTGCCGACCGCGTCGCCGCCGGTGAGACGCTCATCGTCGTCATGGGCGTCAGGCGACTCCCCGAGTACGTCGCCGCGCTCCGTGACCGAGGGACTCCAGCTGATCTCCCGGTCGCAATGGTCGAAAAGGCCAGTTGGCCCGACCAGCAGACCGTCACCGGCACCCTTGAGACGATCGTCCAGCGAGCCGAGGCAGCCGAGATCACCCCGCCGGCGACGACGATTATCGGCGATGTCGTCGGTAAGCGCCACCCAACGGAGATGGACTGATGCTCCCCCTGTTTCACGATTTCACGGGCAAACGGGTCGTTATCTTCGGTGGGGGCGCCGTTGCCGCCCGGAAGGCGGCCTATTTCGCTCCCGAGGCACACGTCATCGTCGTCTCGATAACCTTCCACGAGCGGTTCTCGACCCTCGAATGCGACCAGATCCGGCTTGAGATCACGCCGGAGCGGGCCGAACCGTTCGTAACCGACGCCTTTCTCGTCATTCCGGCGACCGACGACGCGTCGCTGAACGACGCGCTTGCCACCAACGCGGAGACAGCAGGGGCGCTTGTCAACCGCGTAGATCGGGTCGGTCAGACCGTGACACCGAGTCTGATCGAAACGGAGACAGTGGCCGTCGCGATCGCTACCGGTGGCCAGAGCCCCGCCGTGAGCAAGTATCTCCGCCGTCAACTCGAACCCGAAGTTGAGCGAGTCGATCCGATGGTCAGACTCCAGGCACGTCTCCGGACCGACCTCGACGACCGGCCCGATCGACGCCAGCGGCTCTGGGATATCCTTGAGGACGAACGAGTGTGGGCAGCACTTGAGAACGACAACTTCGCACGGGCCGAACGCCTCGCCCGCGAGCACTGCTAAGGCCCAAACGAAGGACACTACCGGCTCTGTTCCCCACCAAAAGACATGCAGTTGTTCTGGCACCGACGCGACCCCCGAACGCGGGATAACGCGGGGCTCGCGGCGGCCGCACGTAGTGGAACCGTTGTTCCGGTGTTCGTTTATGATAAGGAGGTGCTCGGCACACTCGGGGCTCGACAGCGCGCCTTCTACCTCCGATCGGTCAAGGCCCTCCAAGCGGAATACCGCGCAATGGGGAGTGATCTCATCGTGCGAGCCGGTGATCCGGCGTCTGTGCTCGTTGATCTCGCGACCGAGTTCGATGCCGACACCGTCTATTACAACGAGCACTATCGCGCCGCGCGGCGCAACCGCGAGCGGCGGGTTGCCGATGCGCTGGCGGGCGAGGGAGTCGGTACCGACGGACGAACTGACCTGGTGCTGGTTGATCCCGGCCGACTGGATGCCCGCTATCCCAACCACAGCCAGTTTCACAACGACTGGGAGACCGTGCCCAAGCGCGGTCCGTACGAGCGCCCGGACGCCGATTCTCTTGCATCAGTCACCGACGCAAAGACGGTCCCAGAGCCCGACGCCGATATCGACCTTCCGGAGGCAGGGTATGACGGGGCTCGCGAGCGCTTTGATCGGTTCCTAGATCAGGGGATCACCTCTTATAACGACACGCGCGACGATCTTGAACGGGCCGTCGAAGCCCCGACACTCGCGGTGTCGCGGATGTCACCGTATCTCGCGACTGGGGCAATCGGCGTCCGCGAACTCTGGGCTGGCGCCGGCGAAATCTACAACGCGGTCCACGGTGGCGAGCGGCGGAATGTCGATAAGTATCGATACGAGCTAAGCTGGCGCGAACACAACTACCACCTGCTGTACTACGCGCCCGATCTGCCGGTGTCGAACTACAAGTCGCTTCCAAACGAGATTGCCTGGCGTGATGATGACGCGGACTTCGAGGCTTGGGCGGCCGGTGAGACCGGGTACCCGCTCGTTGACGCCGGAATGCGACAGCTCAACCAGGAGGGATATATCCACAACCGCCCCCGGCAGGTGGTCGCGAGCTTCCTCACGAAACACCTCCTCATTGACTGGCGCCGTGGAGCGCGGTATTTCACCAAGCAGCTGATTGACCACGATTATGCGTCAAATCACGGCAGCTGGCAGTGGATCGCCTCAACAGGAACCGACTCCGTTGATGTCCGTATCTTTGACCCTGTCAGCCAGCTATCGAAGTACGACGAGGGGGCTCACTTCATTAAAGAGTATGTCCCCGAACTTCGTGACGTTCCGGCCGACAAGATCGTCGACTGGCCGACGCTCTCCGATCACGAGCGCAACCGTCTTGCACCGGAGTACGCCGACCCCATCGTCGGTCGCAACGAGGGGTACGAGCGCGCCCAGCGGGTATTCGAGCAGGCCCTCGGCAAGCGCTGATCATGCCTCGTGGCGCCAGAAGGCGTCATCGACGGTGACCTCCTTTTTGAAGATCGGCACCTCCTCTTTGAGTCGATCAATGCCGTCCTCAACGGCCTGAAAGGCCTCTTCGCGGTGGCCAGCGAGGACGACCACGAACACGATATCCTCGCCCGCGTCGATGACACCCGTCCGGTGGTGGGTCCGTACGGCATAGACCCCGTCTCGGGAGGCGATCTCGCCCTCAATCGTCCGGAGCCGTTCGGTGGCCACCTCGTCGTACCGCTCGAACACCAGGTGTTCGGTCGGTGTGTCCTCCGACCCGTCGCGTCGTCGTACCTGGCCGGTGAACGTCGCGATTGCGCCGGCACGATCAGCCGCTGGCGTCTCTTTTACCGCCGCGACGAGTGACTCCAGTGTGACGTGTTCCTCAGTCTCCGCAAGGGCATCAAGAACGGCCTCGACATCAATCGCCTTACCCGTCTCATACCGGGCGAGCACCTCGCCGGCCGGTTCGGTCTCCGATCCAACGACAATCGTTGGCACCGCAACATCGGCGAAGCCTTCGAGAATCGCGTACTCGTACTTCGGCGCGAGCGTATCGAGGATGTCCTCAATCGAGCGTTCCGCGCCGGTGGCGAACCACCGGTGTTCGTATAGCCCGTAGGTGACCACTGCCCCCGCCTTGCGATGTCGGGCGGTGTCCTTGCCCTCCGTATCGATCGCTGGTGGGTGCGTGAGATGCTTGACTGTCGCGACCGGTGCGTCGATCCGTTCGACGAGTCGCTCGACGGCCGTTGTCTTTCCCGCATCGGAGGGCCCCGTAACGGCAAGCGTATACATACCACTATCAACGAGCCTCTCCGGTTTGTACATAACGCCGTGTCGGACCGCTTTTTTGCGACTCCGGGCGCAACGATCGAGTATGGACGTTACTTTCCTTGGGACAGGGAGTGCCATGCCCACCGGCGAGCGCTTCCAGACTGGCCTTGTCCTGACTAACGCCGACGCGCGGCTGCTGCTTGACTGTGGCAGTGGCGTTCTCCAGCGACTCGAACAGTACGGCCCTGGTTATGAGGCGATCTCGACCGTCCTATTGAGCCATCATCACCTCGATCACGTCGCTGATCTCATGCCGCTGTGCAAGGCACGATGGCTCGCCGGTGAGACCGAACTCACGGTTGCTGGTCCTGAGGGAACGGCTACGCTCGTCGAGAATCTCTTTGAGACCCACGCCTACATGCAGGATCGCCTGGATGTGACCGTCCAGGAACTCACCCCTGGCAAGCACACTGTTGGCGGGTTTGCGCTTGAGGCGATGGCGACCGACCATTCCATGCCGACGCTGGCCTACCGGTTCGGCAACCAGTTCGTGTTCGGCGCAGATTCGGCCCCAACCGAATCGCTTGCCGCGTTCTTCGATGAGGTCGCTGTCGGGGTTCACGACTGCTCGTTCCCTGACGGGGTCGATGTCTCAAATCACCCCACCCCGAGTGGTCTCGCCGAGGTATTTGATGCCGCTGCGCCCGATCTCGGTCGCCTGTACCTCACGCACTTTTATCCGCACGCAGAGGGACAGGCGGACACGATGGCCGACGCGGTTGCGGAGGCGACCGGTATCGATGTCCGTCCGGCCCGTGACGGACTCTCGGTCAGTATCACCCCTCGATAGTCTACCGGTGAACCGCCTCGGGATCAAGCCCCGAGGCATTCGCCTCGACAGCCTGTAAACTCGGATCCCTTGGAGTGCTCCGCGTTACGGTTGCGTGTCGTCGTCGAAAATGCCGATGTCCTCAGCGACGAGATCAGCGAGGTGTTCCTTGATGGCCGGATCAACCTCAGCGATCTCCTCGCCGTCGTGGAGCCGATCGTTGTGTCGCGTGATCGTCTCGCGCACCTCAGACAGTGGCACCTCGGAGGTCGTCGCACACGCCTCGCAGACGACTGGAACGGTCGGCTCTGATTCCTCTGTCATACCCGTGATACCACCAGGGCCGATGAAAAACACCCCGATCAGGATCGGACCGGTGTCGTGACTTCGCGCTCGGTGACCAGCCGATCAACCAGCGCTAATGGCGTAGCGTCGTAGGCGGGATTCGACACCGAAAACCCATCGGCGGGCTCGCGTAGTACCTCACTCGCGCTCCGGAAATCGTTCTCGAAGACGAAGCCGTTCTCGATCACCTTCGAGCTGGCCCCGGCGACGGCCACCGGTACATCAAGGTTGTCTGCGGTTGCGACAATGGGATAGGTGCCAACCCGGTTATACAGGATATCGTCAACGACACAGGTCATGCCGATCAGGACGCGATCGCACTCCCGCAGGTGATGCCCCGCGGCGGCGTCAACGATCAGCGTTGTGTCGATTCCGTCAATCTCGGCCAGTTGACGCGCCGTCTTCCGCCCTAGATACCGCGGCCGTGCCTCCGCGACGACCACCTCAAACTCGCGGCCGTCCGCGGTGGCCCGCCTGAGGGCTTCGATGACGGTTGTCGAGAAGTCATGCGTAAGAATTCGCTCCCCGTCCTCCAGTAACGTCGCGGCCGCGGCGGCCGCCTCATCGGTCGCCCGCTCAATCTGGGTGACCGTCTCGGTGATGGCCTGATCGAGTGCCGCCTTGGCGGCGTCCGTCGACGCGTACTCGTTTTCGAGGACGGTCGTCTCGATCTCCCGGAGCGCGTTTTCCAGGCTCGCGTGCGACGGATTTGCGCGCCGCAGTACGCCGGTGTTGTGCTCGAAATCGCGTTGTAACCCGGCGACAGTCGCATACTCGCGGTCAAGGAGTTCCCGGAGGGCTTGGGCGGCTTTGACTGCCACTTCCGAGGAACTGTGGGTATGCATTGCCTCGATTTCGGCAGCCGTTTGATCGATCATAGTCAACCCCTTATGATTCGCACCAATAGCCTTTGCGACCTCTTGATGGGCCATCACACGCCGATATACAACCTGGGCGTCCTCAGGACGGGTCTCGAATCACTCCGCGACGGGTCGTGAGACCGGCCGTAACTCGACGGTATCCGATCGCGTCTCGACTAGCTCGTACTGGTAGGTCACCGTCTGGAGTA
>JBEQAX010000033.1:0-15083 GCA_041640095.1 Salinarchaeum sp.
CCGGCCGCCTTTCCAAGAACGTCCTCGCCGGCCTCGCGCGGCAGGACGATGAAGTCGCCGCCGATCTGATCGGCCGAGTCGAGCACGACATTGCCGGGGTGGTGGGTCTTACGAGCCGTCGAGAAGCCCGAGGCCTCCGTTGCCCGCATCGACACGTCCCGCTCGGCCGCCCGGTCGCGGATACGATCCAAGAAGGCGTTGGTTTCGGCGGCAATCGTCGCGGTATCGGCCTCGCCCGCATTGATCGCCTGTCGCGTCTCAGAGCCGAGGAGGTATAACACGACCACCTCGGCGTCATACCGGTCGCCGACCGCGAGGGCGTACTCGACCGCCTCAAGTGACGCGTCGGTCCCGTCGACAGGGATGAGCACGCGATCGACCGCGATGCGTTCGTCCATGTCCGATGCGTCCGGCCGGGCGGTAAAAAGTGCATCCACATCCACCGGACCAGGGACAATGACGCGGACCGTAGCGGTTTTGTATCCATCTACCGGCCTCTCACACATGATCGACACCGTCGTCGTGGCGACCGATGGGTCCGATAGCGTCCGGCGCTGCGTGATCACGGCCATCGATCTCGCCGATCGATTCGACGCCGAACTCCACGCGCTGTACGTCGGCGAAGATCCCGGTGATGCCCTCTCAAGTGTCGCCGAGCGGACGGACCGACCGGTCACGACGGCTGTCCGCGAGGGGGCTCCGGCAGACGAGATCACCGCCTACGCGGTCGAACACGACATTGATCTCGTCGCCACCGGAACGCGGGGACGCCACGGCGAACACCGATTTCTGCTGGGGAGCGTCGCGGAGAAACTCATTCGCGAGTGTCCGGTCCCCGTCTTAAGCGTCCGACAACTCGCCGAGGAGGCGGCTTAGCGATCCGGTCGCGCACCGGTTCCCGGCCGGTCAAGCGCCTGTAGGTCGACCCAATCGTCGCTGAATGGAACGCCTTCAAACGGATCGTCGGCCAACAATAGGGCTCCATCGAGGTCGGCATAATCAAGCAGCGGTGCCAGTTGCGCAGCCGCCGCGATCGACGCGTTCGATTCGACCATACATCCGAGCATCACCCCGAGTCCGTGTGCCCGGGCTGTCGCGATCATCTGTCGAGCGGCACCGAGCCCGCCACACTTCATGAGCTTGAGGTTCACGATGTCACACGCATCGGCGATCTGTGGAATATCGCTCACCGTCCGACAGGACTCATCGGCGGCAATCGGGACGGCCGACCGACGGGTGACCCGTCGCAGGGCGTCGGGGTGGGCAGCCGGCACCGGCTGTTCAAGAAACTCGATGTCGTACTCGGCGAGCGTTCGGCTCATTCGGATGGCCTCCTGAGCCGTCCACGCCTCGTTCGCGTCAACGCGGATACGCGCGTCGGGGGCAGCCTCCCGAACGGCCGCAACAATCGCGCGGTCCTCCTCGGTTCCGAGTTTTATCTTGAGCACCTCGTGGCCGTCGGCGACGGCCGCGGCCGCACGATCGGCCATTGTCTCGGGGGCAGCGATTCCGATGGTGTAGGAGGTTTGGACCGTTTGGGTGGGATCAAGTCCCCAGAGGCGGTATAGCGGCACACCAAGTGCCTTCGCCCGAAGGTCCTGTAACGCCATCTCGATGGCGGCATGAGCGGCCGGAGTTTCCTGAATGGACGCGCTAAGTTGCTGTCGGTGGGCATCAAGGCGGTGAATATCGTCGATCGCCTCAATACTCGGTCGGAGCCGTTCAAGAACCGTCTCGACAGTATCGGCCGTCTCGCCGTACCGGGGAGCGGGAGCGGCTGCCCCATAGCCGGTGTACTCGGGGCTTTCGAGGGTAACGAACACGACCTCGGCGTGTTCCTGTCGGCCACGAGCGATCTCGAAGGGCGTCTCGATTGGGAGCGACGCCCGGTCAATCGAGAGTGAGAGTGTCATAGAAGCGCCTCAATCGACTCCGCAAGATCGAATCGGAGGGGGTCACTCGCTGGCGCGTCGATCGCCTCGGCGTACGCGTCGACCGCCTCTTGGGCCGCCGCATCGGACTCGATTGTCCGGGTGTTGAGCATCCCGGCGGCTACCTCGGCCTCTGCCACCGGGGCGGCAAGAGACTCATACAGGTCGACATAGGTCTCGACGGGCGGGAGATCAAACGCGGAGTAGCCGTGGATCGTCTCGCGACCGGCCTCGTGACAGAGCACGAGCGCGTCGGGCATTGCACCGTGGAGGATCCCGCAGGTCACCGCCGAGTACGCGGGATGGACGATCGTCCCCTGACCCTCAACGACGAGGACATCGTGGTCGGCCGCCGCCTTCGTAACCATCTGCTCGACGGCGCCATTAAGAAAGTCACCGATAACCCGGTCAACGACGATCCCCCAGCCCTCGATCATGACGCCCGTCTGGCCGGTCGGAACGGCCGCCGCGTCGTAGCCTTTGGCACGCAACGCGTCGACGAGCTCCATCGTGGTGGTCATCTTGCCGACCGAACAGTCGGTACCGACGGTCGCGATGACGGTGGCATCAACGTCGCCCGCGGTCCCGTTTGCCACCGAGAGATCCGTCGGCGGATCGCGCACGTCCCGCAGAGTGCAGTCGTTTGCCTCGGCAAGCGCCGCGAACTCCTCGTCATCGTTGAGCAGATAGTGGAGGCCGGCGGTTACGTCCGCGCCGCGCTTGAGTGCCGCCCGGACATCGGGGCGCCAGGACTCCTCAAAGCCGCCGCCGATAGGCGCGATCCCAATGAGCAGTTCCTCAATATCCGCGGTGATGTCATCGACACCCTCGACAATAGGGGCGTCCTGGACATCCGGGAGGTGCTCAGCAACGCGCTCGCCGGCGTGGGCGCGATCAATGACGGCAACAACATCCCGGTCGGAGTACCGGAGGATCCCGACGGCCGTCTTGGCGTGATCGGGAAACCGTTCGTGTGCGAGAATCGCGACTGCCATGCTCGCACTCGGCGGAGCCGATACTAAAACCCGGCTGTCCGCCGCGGGTCAGGCAAGCGCCGCCCCAGCCGCCCCGCCGATGGCACTATCGATTGCGCCGAAGAGTCCGCCAATGACGACGAGAACAAAGAGGCCGAACCCGGCGGCTCCACCGACCAGCCCGCCGACGGGCCCGCCAGCCATGCCGACGACAACGAGAGCGACCCACACCAACAGCCCAGTGATGATTCCGCCGAGACTGCCGGCGAGAAGGCCGTGCCAGGCGCCGCCGGTCAGTCCACCACCAGCCAGATAGCCTGCAACACCGCCGCCGATGAGCCCGGCGGCCAGCTGGCCAATGCCAGGGATCGCCAGCCCGAGGACCCCCAGTACGACGATCGCAAGAAAGCCAATGCCGACGGCAGACCAGTCGGTCATATCCGATGCTTGCCGCCGGGCGGGTGAAAACGTGGCGGTCCCGAAAGGCGTGTGCTTTTAGCCGCCGCTCACCTATGTAAATGTATGATTTTCGAGGATCTCCCTCCGACGCCGACCGCGGAGGACCTCATCGACACGGCATTCTCGCGGGCGGCGCGGGCGGGACGAGCCAAATCCGGGGCCGATGCGCAGCTATCGATGCTACAGACAGCCGCGAACGTGATCTCGGATAATCTTGAGAACGTCGTTGAGGGCTGGCCGGATTTCGATCGGATTGACCCGTTCTATTATGAGCTCGCCGACACCCTCGTTGACGTTGATGCACTGCGCGGCCATCTCGGCGAAATCACCTGGGCAAGCCGCAAGGCCGCCTCGCTCCGCGACGAGTATCAAAGCCGGGTGCATGACGACACCGAGACCGCACAGAAGTACCGCAAACAGGCCTTCGCGCGGCTGGCCGATGTCGTTGAATCCGTTGAAGCGGATCTCGAAGCGGTTATCGAGGCTGGTAAACAACTCAAGGATCTGCCCGACATCCGCCCGGACGAACCGGCGATCGTCGTTGCCGGCTATCCAAACGTTGGAAAGTCATCCTTTCTCAACGCCGTAACACGAGCTCGACATGAGACGGCGTCATACCCGTTCACGACAACCGGGATCGGTGTTGGACACCTCACGCGCGATCGGATTCGATACCAGGTGGTCGACACACCGGGACTGCTTGACCGACCGCCCGAGGAACGTAACGATATCGAACAGCAGGCAATCAGTGCTCTCACCCACCTGGCGGACTGCGTGCTGGTCATCGTTGATGCAAGCGAGCGGTGTGGCTATCCGATTGAGCAGCAACTCCGGCTGCGCGATGCCGTCGCCAAGCGTTTTGACGTGCCAGTGTTGACCGTCTGTAACAAGGCTGATTACTCGCGGGATATCGAGGCCGACTACTACATGAGTGTGACCGAGGACGAAGGTGTCGAGGCGGTCGTGGCTGCCGCCGTCGACGCAATCGATTATGAGCCCGAGTTGCCGTTCGAAGCCGCTGAGTGAGCACCGGCAGTTTGGACGGTAACGAACCGGACCTCGATCGCCGGAACACGCTCAAGCTCGGCGCGTAATTGCTCTGAAAGCTCAGCGGCAACCGGTGGTGGTGGCGCTCCTGGCTGTTCGAGGCCAACCGTCAGAACGACCCGGTCAGGCTGACTGCGGAGGGGCTGACGAGTGTGCTCGACCTCAACGGCGAGGAGCGCTGCCTGGTCGTGGGTAGCGAGGACGTCCGAAGCAGTGGTTTGGATGGTAGTTTCGGTCGTTGCTGCCTGGTTGTTCGCGAGTGTCACGGCGCCGAGAAAGCCCGAGAGCAGCAGGATGCCAACAGCGAGAACGCCGATCCGGGCGAGCGTGCCGCGGCGGACCTGTCGCTCCTCAAGCCATGACTCCGGGCGATAGCCCTGGTACCAAAGAACGATGAGTGCGGCCATGTTGATTGAGAGGAGATTAACCAGGACGAGCACACTTGCGCTGACCGTCAGCGTTGGGAGCGACCACGCGAGACCGACGCCGGCGGCTGCTGCCGGCGGGATTAGCGCGACGGCGATCATCACGCCGACAAGAGCGGTCGAAACGCCGGCAGTAAGACTGAACGCGCCAGCGATTCCGGCTCCGATAGCAACCGCCAACGAGAGCACATCAGGAGCCAACCGCTGGCCGATTTGATCGATGCCAAGGATATCGAGCGTTGGGGGGACAAATCCAGCAAGCCGGGCAATCAGTGCAAATACCGTTGCCGCCGCAATCGAGAGCACCACCCCGATAATCTGGAGGAACAGGCCCTGTCGTCGGATGTCAATCTTGTTGACGACCGTGCCGACACTGGTCGCCAGCGCAGGACCAACCAACGGCGCGATCACCATCGATCCGACGACGACGGCCGGCGAATCAAGCAAGAGACCGGCCGTCGCAACGACCGCGCTGACGATCGTCAACACGAGATAGTTGCGACGGGCTGGCAGGAGTTCCTCACCAGCACTGATCAGCTCCTGTCGGGCGACTTGGTCCTCGTCAGTCTCGGTCTGATACTCCGCTTTGAGCCGTTCGAAGCGCCGCGAGACAATTGTGTTGGCTTCAAGCACCACCGTAAAGGCCTCCTCGTCAACACCGGCGGCTTTGAGATCCTCAAGAATCTGCTCGACCGCCTCCTGTGGTAATGGGAAGTACGCCACGGCAGCAAACCGGGTGTTAGCGACCGTGTCGGTCATGACATAGTCCACTCCGCGGTCTTCAAGGACGCGCCGGACCGCCTCACGCCGTCCGGTCGGTACCGAGACCTGTACGAGTCGCACGTCGGGGACAACGCCCCCCTGGCGCATATATTCCGGGGGCTTTTGCGGGTCGCACGTCTACAGACGGTGTGTCTCAGTTTGCGGACCGTCCCAACCGGGCGGACGAGGTGGTCCTCGTCGGACGATCAAACGTTGGAAAGTCAACGCTCATGCGTGTGCTCACTGGTCACGATGTTGAAACTGGTCGACGGCCGGGAGTGACCCAGCAGCCCTATCACTACGACTGGGTCGAAGCTGATTTTATGATCACCGATCTCCCCGGGTTCGGGTTCATGGAGGGCGTTGACGAGGCCCGTCGTGAGGAGATTAAGACCGCAGTAGTCCAGTATCTTGAGGCCCACGCCGATGCCATCCGGGTCGCGATTCTCGTTCTTGATGCCAACAGTGTTGTCGAAATTATTGACCGACACACCGCCCGCGACGCCGTGCCTCACGATGTCGAGTTGTTCTACTTTCTCGAAGAGTTGGACATTCCAACGGTGGTCGCGGTCAACAAGATGGACAAGGTTGCTGATCGCGATGATGAGCTCAACGCGATCTGCGATCGCCTTGGTCTCCATCCGCCCTGGCAGCAGTGGCAGGACACGGTTGCCCCAATCACCGCGAAACGCGAGTCAATCGATGCGCTCACCGACGCGGTGCGGACTCATCTGAAAGATCAGCGCCGCCACGACCTCCTGCAGTTCTTCTAGAGTTCGTGGGTACGTGACTCGGTGCCATCAGCCGGTAGATCAGCGTCCTCACTGGCGACGTACCGCCGGAGCTCCGATGCTGGACACACCCAGACCTCCTCGTCGTACCACGCAAACAGTTGTGCGGCCTGCTCATGGGCGGCGTCGGCATTCGGGGCGACGACCCGTCCGACGTGACGCGCCTGTGCACCCTCCTCTTCGCGGGCGAAAACCGCCCACTCGTCGTCATCGACGTCAGTGTCAACCCGTTGACGGCGTGCTTTTTCGACCATTTAGTTGGCCGGTATTTCCGGCCCCTCGAAGAATCTTCCGGACGGGTCAGTACGAGCGTTCCTTCGGCTCGTAGCGGCCGTGATCGCCCTCAAGAACCGCCGGCTTGTACCACACCTGCGGGCGGCCGTCGTTCCAGTCGATCATGGTGTGTTTGAGCCAGTTCTCGTCATCACGGCTCTGATAACGCTTGCGCCAGTGGGCGCCGCGGGACTCCGTCCGCAGGAGGGCTCCTAGGGTGATCGACTCGGCAACGTCGATGATGTTTCGCGTCTCGATGGCGTGGATCAGATCGTAGTTGAACGACCGGGAACTGTCCTCGACGGTGACCTCACGGTAATCACGGCGTGCCTGCTTGAGGTCCTCAAGTGCTTCTTCGAGGCCCTCGCGCTCGCGGAAGACATTCACGTGGTCGGTCATCGTCCGCTGGACAGCATCACGCACTGAGGCGTAGCCGCGTTCGCCGTCACCCTCAAGCAGCTGGTGGATGCGGGTACGCTCGCGCTGTACCGTGCGCTCGATAACCGCGTCGGGCTCAACCAGCCGCTCACCACCGTCGGCTGCAACCGTATCAGAGCCATCGGCACCGACGCTTGGACCGGGATCAACGGGCAGGTCAGCGTCGGCCGGTTCGGCGTCTGCGGTTCGACCGGTGCTCAGTGCTGCCTCCCGCGGCGGTTCGCCAGCGGCGGACCGGCCGGCACGGGCACCGAAGACGACGAGTTCGGCAAGCGCGTTTCCACCCAGTCGGTTGGCGCCGTGGATGGACACGCAAGCGGCCTCACCAGCCGCGTACAGTCCGTCGATGAGTGTGGCACCGTTTTCATCGGTCTCGATGCCGCCCATTTCGTAGTGCTGGCCCGGCTTGACCGGCATGGGTTCCTCAAGTGGATCAACGCCCTCGAAGTCCTCGGCTAGATGGACGATGTTCTCCAGTCGGTCGAGAATCCGCTCCTCGCCGAGGTGACGCATGTCCAGCATGACGTGATCGTCGTCAAAGCCACGGCCCTCGCCGACCTCGGTGAGTTCGGCCCGCGAGACAACGTCCCGAGAGGCCAGTTCGCCGACGTTGTTGGCGTATCCACGCTCGAACATGAACCGCTCGCCCTCGGTGTTATACAGGATGCCGCCCTCGCCGCGGACCCCCTCGGTGATCAACACCCCGGTCGAGGGAAGCGTCGTTGGGTGGAACTGGACGTACTCCATGTCCTCAAGCGGGACGCCAGCGCGGTAGGCCATCGCCATCCCGTCACCGGTGTTCGCGGTGGCATTGGTGGTGTGATCAAACGCCTGCCCATTGCCACCGGTCGCGATAACGACCCCACTGTTGGCCTTGAATCCGGCTACGTCACCGGTGTGTAGATCGTAGGCGACCACGCCGTGACAGGTGCGGTCGCTCGGATCCTCGTGATCGGTGACTGCGAGGTTCGTCACGAACCACTCATCGTAGATTTCGATCCCACGCTTGGCGACCTGCTGGTAGAGTGTGTGCAACAGGTGATGGCCGGTTTCGGCGCCCGCGAAGGTCGTCCGCGGGTATGACATTCCGCCGAAGGGGCGTTGTGCGACCGTGCCATCTTCCTCGCGGGAGAAGGCCATTCCCCAGCGCTCCAGTTGTAGGACTTCGCGTCGGATCTCCTGGGCGAAGGCCTCAATGGCTGGCGCGTCGCCGACGTAGTCAGCGCCCTTCATCGTTTCGTAGGCGTGATCCTGCCAGTCGTCCTCGTCGTCGAGTGCTGCGTTGATACCACCCTCGGCGGCGCCAGTGTGGCTCCGTACGGGATGGAGTTTCGAGATAACGGCAACATCAGCGCCTGCTTCGTCAGCTGCGATCGCCGCTCGCAAACCCGACCCGCCACCGCCAATGACGAGCACATCGTGCTCTCGCATGCTATTTCATCGTTAATATCGAGGGTTACTTGGCTCTGTGGGTTCGGGCACAACACTCCCCGAGAGCAGGGCGGCTCAGGCGTCGCCGTCGTCTACCTGAAGAGCACTTCGCAGCCCCGGAAGTGTCGAGGCCAGTTCCGCGGCGTCCTCGCGGGCGTCCTCAACATCATCGATGAGATCATCAAGCCGATCGATCTCCGCAGCAAGATCATCGGCGTCATCAAAGGCCCCGGCGCGCTGGCCCATCGTGAACCACTTTTTCGCATCACGGAGGTGCTCGCGGGCGTCGCCGACCTCAAGCGCTGACTTGAGCGTGTTGAGCGTTCCCAGAGCGTTCTCACCGTCGACCTCCCAGATCGCGTCTGGCTCTGGGAGGGCCGCGCGAGCGTCCGCGAGTGAGGCTTCGACATCGTTGCGCATCTCCGAGGCCGCTTCGCCAAAAAGGTCGTCGTCATCAAGGGTTGACTGACTCATACAGGTCGCTTTGCCCGGATCACAAATAAATAATCGGCCACAGCGGACTCAAGCGGGATCCCCCGGTCGGGCTCCGTAGGCACTCGCACGCTGGTCAGCAACAAGATCGAGGGGTGGCGCCGTGGCCCCGATCACGAGGAGTGCATAATACCGGAGATACACGTGAAAGGGAACCGAGACGACAACCGCAACGACAAGTGCCACGACCCCACCGAGGCTCCCGAGCCCCGCAAGTACGAGTCGACTCACTGGCGTCAGCCCACCGACGAGCAGAATTCCTCCAGAAAGGGTGCCGACGAGGACAACAACGGCACCGACCCCGATCGCGATAGCGAGCGCTGCAACAACGCCGACGGCGACACTCACCACCGGTCGGACGAGAGCGTAGGCGAGATACTCACTCGGACTCGTTCGGACAACGACGCTTAACCGGCGCCAGGCGGCGAAGACGGACGTACCGGCGGCAACCGATACCGGAACAGCGAGCTGGCAGGTGACTGCATCAATCCCCCACGCGAGCGCGACCCAACCACCGGCGGCCACAAGGGCGAGAGGCGAAAGGTGAACGGCGGGGACGACAGCAACATCAAGCCACGCAAGAACGAGCATCCCTGCCGGGAGGAGTCCGATCGTCCAGACAGTGACTCGGAGGGCGAACAATCCGAGCGCCCGATTGCGATGGCGACGGGCGGTGTCGCGGATCGTGGCCTGTGGCCGGTGAAGCCGTTCGACGAGCACGTAGTGCATGAGCGACCCAACGGCAAGGTAGCCAACGAGAAGGACCCCCAACGCTCCGACACCGACGAGAATTGAGGACATAAGCACCTCCGGGAGGGCGGCGGCGGTTCGTCGGGGGGTCGTCCAAGCCGCCGGGAGTGACTCCCAGAGGCGGGGATCAGCGATCTGGGGGGTTACCGGCAGGGGCGTTCCGGCGGGGCTGAGAAATGCGATGATAGCAGCGAATACCCCCCACCGGCGGGGTGACAATGGGAGCAACAGAGCTCGTGTCAGATCGACAGCATCGCTGAGACTCCGGAGTGCCGACAGCGCCATGTTGTATCGTTGTCGTGGAGAAGTGTTAGACGTCGGGGTGTTCTACATCGGCGAGTTGCATCTTCGGGTAGCCATCTTCGGTCTGCATCACGGCTCGCACGCGGATATCGGCGCGTTCGACGACGAGTTCGACATCCATCAGCGCGCCGGTCAACTCGGCGTATGCCCCCTCTCCGGGGCCGGCGTTCGCCGCCTCACGGACCCGCTCGGGGTCGATATCGACCTCAACGGTGGTGCAAAACGGCTGGTTTTCGATCGCCTCAGCGATCGCCGTTTCGAGACTCGGCGCTGAGGCCGGCGTAACGGGCGTTCCGGCAAACTGGTGATAGAGGGCCCCGAACTTGATTCCGGCCTCGAAACAGGCCATTTCGGCGGCAGTCTCGGACATGGATCGGATTCGTTCGGGCCGGTCTTCGGTGTGGCGGTCGCGGGTAACCAGACGTTACTTATTCAGGGTCACACAACGCTGACCCAAGTAATGGACGAGCCGGTATTGCTCACCGGGGCAAGCGGGCGTGTCGGACGGGCGATCCTCGACGGGATTGGTGACCAGTACCGGTGGCGCCTATTCGATCGACACCCACCGGACGCGGATCCTCCTGGCGAGTCGGTTGTTGCCGATATCACCGACCGCACCGCGGTCCGCGAGGCCATGGAAGACGTCGGTGCCGTGATTCACCTCGCTGGCGATCCCCGAAAGAACGCCCCCTGGCAGAGTGTACTCGAGAACAATATCGATGGGACACAGGTTGTCTTCGAGGCCGCAGCGGAGGCCGGTGTCGAGAAAGTGGCCTTCGCCTCATCGAATCACGCCGTCGGGGGCTATGAGACCACCGAGCGTCAGCCAGAATTGTACCGGAGTGAGGACGAGTTTCGGCTTGATGGCACCGAGTTGCCTCGTCCGGGAAATCTCTATGGCGTCTCGAAGGTCGCCGGTGAGGCACTCGGCCGGTACTACCACGATTTTCACGATCTTTCGGTGGTGTGTGTCCGGATCGGCAATCTCACCGCCGACCATCCGCCGGTAGAGTACGAGCGCGGCCAGGCCATGTGGCTCTCACACCGCGACTGCGCGCACCTCTTCGAGCGGTGTCTTGAGGCCGAGTACGATTACGAGATTGTCTACGGCATCTCGGACAACGACCGGAAGTACTACTCAATCGAGCGGGCCCGCGAGGCCCTTGGGTATGACCCACAGGACAACTCCGCGGAGTACCACTTCGACGGCACGCCGAAAGAAGAAACGTGAGTATAGCAGACGCATCCGGACGTTTTTGCGTGCTGCGTCGAATGCTTGCTCATCAGCGTGCGTGAGTTTGGGTTTGAATTGTCGTTGTGTGCCCGTCTCGAAGCCAATCGCGAAGGGCTTGTCGCGCGACAGCTCGGCGGCGGTGTCGCCCGTCCAGGCGGCCGGATCGTCGACATTGTCACGGTTGCCCCAGGGCCACAGTTCGCCGATCGAGCGGCACTCACGGCTGACGGGATCCCACTGGCGGCCATCGAGGCTGACGTGGGCGCTGGGCGGTTTGTTCCGGTACGGGAGGCGTTCGATGGCCCGCCCGAACGTCGCCGCGAACACGCTGAAGCGGCCGTCGAAGCGGGGTTTTTCGAACAGCGACGCCGGAACGGTCGACTTGAAGTCAAGCAGGTCGCCCGGTATCCGACCGACTGGTTCGATACGCTGGTCGGCATCGAGAACAAGCCGGATCTCAACCGGCCAGGCGATCTTGGGCGGCAGTTACGGATCGACGTGGGCCTCGGTGTCTTCGATCGGGTTGTCCTGGCAACGGCGGATCACGTGACCGGCGCCCAGCTCAACCGACTGCCTGACCCAGTCGGGGTCTGGCGGTACAACGGCGACGCGATTGAGGTGATTCGTGAGCCAGCGGCACTCTCGACGACAGCCTACGGCGTCGAACTCGACACGGTGTATGCTGGACGCACGGACATCGACGTTGTCACGCCAGAAGCGAAGCGCCGGGCTCGTCGGCGGATCGCCGAGCGTGCTTACGGCAAGGGCTGGCGCACCTACGCGTTTCCGACATGCGAACAGATCGAGGTGGCCGAGCGGCACGGCACGACGAGCCTCCCATGGTGTAGGTACTTTGACCGGATCGTCGATCCCGGCACTGAGTGTGGGTCGGACTGCGAGGGATACGAACAGGGGTCCCCTCCGTCGGTCACGTTGGCGGACGAACGGGCCCGACGCAGTGACTGGACACCCGATCCAGATGGCGGACAACGCCGCCAGAGCGGGCTCGGCTACTTCAAGGAATCATAACACGAACTGCTCGCCGTCGACCGCCAGTGGCTCCTCGAAGGCCCGATCGGCGGGATAATAATGCGCGACGTGAACGATTCGGAGATCGCTCGCCGAGAGGTCCTCGGCGAGGTCAATCGCACCACGTCGTGTCATGTGTTTGGTGCCGAAGGTGCGTGGGACACCATCAGGGGCGTGGTGGTCGCCGCCGTAGGGGTGGCGCTCACAAAAGTCGGAATGGACGATACCATCGGCCAACAGGAGGTCTGGATCGTCGAGGACGGCCCGTGATCGATCAGGGATTGCGTAGTTGGTATCACCAGAAATCGAGAGTTTGGCACCTGTCTCTGGGTCCTCAATGGCGACGCCGAAACACACTAGCGGCGGGTGATCAACGGGGACAAGCGTGACATCAAACCCGCAGATCCGTGTCGGTTCGTACGGCGTCATCGGAAGAATGTCGAGGACATCGAGGTAGCCGTATCGCCGATCAAGCGTCTCGGCGACCGTCTCCTCAAGCGTAGGATCGGTCGTATCGGCGGCGTGCACAGGAAAGGAGGCGGGCTCGCCGGCCGTGCCGAGGAGTCGGTAGGCGTTACCCAGGCCGCTGGCGTGATCGAAATGCACGTGTGTGACAATGCCGGCGTCGGGCAGGGCGACATCCTCGCTGAGAAACTGATCCCGGAAATCTGGACTGAAGTCGATGAGCAACGACGCGCCGGTCCGGTCGTTGTGGACATGCACGGAAAAGCGCCGGCGCTGGACGCCAAGTTCGCGGGCGCGCTGGCAGGTCGCACAGTCACACCCTGGTGTCGGCGTGCCTGTCGTGTCGCCCGTGCCCAGTAACGTGACCTCCATGCCGGCGCTAGTGCTCGTGGACGTGCTCGGCCAGTTCGCGCTCTGCACCACCGGCAACAAGGATGTCATCGTCGCCCTCGATCATATCGAGGTTACGCAGCGTATCCCGCCGCTCGAAGTCCTCAACGGCGTCGATGAGATCCTGCTGGGTGAGGGTCGTCCGCTCCTCGGTGAGGGCATTGAGCACGGCCTCCCGAAGGACCATCCGGAGGTCACTCCCGGTGAGCCCGGAAGTCCGTTCGGCCACCTCGGCCGGATCGAACCCTTCGATCTCCATCTTGCTCGTGATCAACTGGAGGATCTCCGTGCGCATGGCATCGTCGGGCTTGGGGAAGTTGACGATCTCATCGAACCGACGCCAGGCAGCGGCGTCGAGTTGATCAGGGTGGTTCGTCGCGCCGATCAACAACACCTCGTCGTCGATCAGACTAACCTCATCAATCGACTTCAACAGGGTGTTGACCGCCCGCTTGACCGCGGCGTGCTCGTCTGACTTACGAGTCTTTGCAACCGAGTCGAACTCGTCGATAAAGAGGATGCACGGCGAGAGCCGTTTGGCCACCTCAAAGGTCTTATCGACGTTCTTGGCCGTCTCACCGAGGTACTGGCTGGTGATCATCGAGAGTTTCACCTCGACGAACGGCAGATCAAGCTTTTGTGCTAGCCCCTTCGCGGTAGAGGTCTTGCCCGTGCCAGGAGGGCCGATGAACAGGAGTTTACCAATCTCGCGGAGACCGATCTCGGCGAGATACTCACGGTGTTCAATCGCCTTGACAATCTTCGTGATCTCGTCTTCTTGCTCCTCGGTGAGCACGAGGTCATCAAGGCTCATGTCAATCTCCTCGGGCGCCCGGATCTCCACGAGATCCAGCATGTCTTGATCGTCGTCCTCATCGAAGTATTCCTCAAGGAGCGAGTCGATCCATACCCGATCGGCTTGGATCGGACGGTTGTTGTCCCGGGCGGTTTCGTAGTCAACGCCGTCGGGGGCATCGGGCTCGTCCTCGAACCAGTAGGCCAGCGTCGGATTGGACTGGATGCGCTCAAGATCGGCACGCGAGAGGAACCACTCCTCGGCCATCGAGCGGTCGGTCAGCGTGATCGTCCCGGAGAACTGGTCCCGTTCGGTAAACATGAGTCCTGAGACGGCATCCCAGGGCTGTTCGACACCGGTAGCTGCTCGTGCCGTACTGGGTGTCACCGAGAGTGGCCGCTCGAAGGTCCCTTCCGACCAGAAGACCCGTCGGTACCGCGGAGGCACGTCGTTCTCATCAAGGGCTCGCGCATCGTCGTAGACGTCAGCAGTCAACAGAAACTCGACGACATCGATCGCCGCAGTGCTCATTCCCGCAAAACTTCGGTACGAACCATGTTAAACGCGTCGCCACGCTCACGAGAGGGACTGCTCAGGGAGCCGGGCCGACCGGCAGGAGATACAGCGGATCAAGCGCCGCCGGCAACTCAAGGACCGAGGCGGTCGCGGCGTCGTCAAACGCCCCAACGGGACAGCTCGCCAGACCGCGGTCGACACACACCAAATGGAGATTCTGGGCGGCATGACCGGCCTCCATGTGGACGTATCGGCGGCCGTGATCAGGATACTCCCGGATCGTCCGGTCGTACTCGGCAGCCAGTACAATGGTCGCCGAGGCGTTGTCAACCGCCGGCTGGTCGTTCGCGGCGGTTACGAACTCCGGGCGAAGCGTTCCCTCGATGGACGGCTCAAGCGTGTGCGCAACCGGATCATACCGGTACAGCCCCGGATCGAGATCTGCAACACCCGCCTTCGGCACCTCAAGATAGGTCTCAAGCGGGTAGGTCGCGCCGGCGCTTGGGGCCGCACGCATCGGCTGGTCGGCGTCGCCGTGGGTGTACCCTTGGGCCGCCCACAGGACAGCAGCGACATC
>JBEQAX010000034.1:0-14604 GCA_041640095.1 Salinarchaeum sp.
CCTGATTGGACAACAAAAGGATGGGCTTTTTCGGTCGGGTCGTCTACGCAACCGATAGTCGATGGGGCTCGAAGAGGATATCGAAGAACTCCGCGAAGAAATCGCCAACACGCCGTACAATAAGTCGACCGAGGAGCACATCGGCCGGCTCAAGTCGAAACTCGCGGAGAAAAAGGAGGAACTCGAAGCCCGCCAGCGCCAGTCAAGCGGCGGCGGGGGCGGATATCACGTCGAGAAACACGGCGACGCGACGGTTGCACTTGTCGGATTCCCGAGTGTCGGGAAATCTACACTATTAAACGCGCTCACGAATGCCGACAGCGAGACTGGGGCCTACGAATTCACGACGCTTGAGGTTAATCCCGGGATGCTTGAGTACAAGGGGGCGAATATCCAGTTGCTCGACATTCCAGGGCTGATCGAGGGGGCAGCGAGCGGACGTGGTGGCGGTCAGGAGGTGCTCTCGGTTGTCCGAGCGGCCGATCTCATTGTGTTCGTCCTTTCGGCGTTCGAGATTGACCAGTACGAACGCCTTCGTGAGGAGTTGTACGCCAACAAGATCCGCCTTGATGCCGATCCGCCACGCGTCTCGATCACCCGTAAGGGCAAGGGCGGGCTCGATATCACCGCTAGCGTCGATCTCAATCTCGATAAGGCGACAATCAAGAGTGTCCTTCGCGAGCACGGCTATGTCAACGCCGACGTAGTGATCAACGAACAGGTCGATCTGGACCGGCTCATCGACGGCATCATGGACAACCGGGTGTATCTGCCGTCACTGGTGACAGTCAACAAGGCCGATCTACTCGATCCGGAGTACGCCGAGACCGTCCATGAGAACCTCCGCAGTTACGGCATCGATCCCGAGGAAGCAGTCTTCATCAGCGCGACCGAAGAGAAGGGGCTCGACGCGCTGACCGAGCGCCTCTGGGAGGATCTCGGATTGATCCGCGTGTACATGGACAAGCCAGGTCGCGGGGTCGATTACGACGAACCGCTTATTCTTGACGTTGGAGCGACTGTTGAAGACGCCGTCGAGAAACTCGGATTCACCGACCGCTACCGGATGGCGCGCGTAACGGGCCCGAGCGCCAAACATGAGGATCAGCAAGTCGGGCTTGATCACGGCCTCAAGGACGAGGACATCCTTCGGTTGGTCCTCCGGAAGTGACCGATCGGTGACGAAAGACACAATTCGGCCGGGACACGACAGAAAGCCATGACAGAGGAGAATGACTCAAGCGTTGAGCTCGGCGAGCATCACCCGGTCGCCGGGGCCCCACTCGCCCGCGTCGCCGACCGACTGACCTGGCCGATCGAGAGATCGACTGTTCACGATAGAGAGGGCGACACCGAGGTTCGAACACCGAATGGCCCACGACCGGTCGCTGAGTTGCTCGCCGAAAGCGATACAGACTACTTTCCAACCCGAGAAGCATTTGTTGACGCACTTGAGGCGGTAATCGACAGCGGGCCTATCCAGCCGACGGAACATTGACGTCCTTCCACCCCTGAAAGGGTGGGTTTTCGCCTCGCACTCTCTATAACACCGATTGAATCCGGCGATGACGCTTTCTGCGCTGGGTGCCTTAGAGGACGTATATGCAAACTATAACAATGGAGTCAGTGCCGGGACGGGAGATTGTCGAATCGCTCGGACTCGTGCGCGGGAACACCGTTGAGGCCCGCAACATCGGCCGGGACATCACTCAGTCGCTCCGGAACATCACCGGTGGCGAACTCAAGGGCTACTCGGAGTTGCTCACCCGGGCCCGCGACGAGGCACTAGCGCGGATGGAAGCCCAAGCGGAGGAGATGGGAGCGGATGCCGTCGTCAACGTCCGACTCGAAACCTCGGAGATCATCGACGGCGGGGCCGAGGTTATCGCCTACGGAACGGCAGTCAGGTTAGACTAACCGTCAGTTCGTACGAACCGAGTCGAGGAGCATCTTCTGTTCGGTCCGTTTGACCTCGTGTTGGACATCCCGGACGGCATCGATATTCGCCGAAATCGAGGTAATGCCAGCCTCAACGAGGAAGTCCACCATCTCGGGGTTCGACCCCGCCTGGCCACAGATGCTGGTCTTGACATCGTGTTTTCGACAGGTCGCAATGGTGTCCTCAATAAGCGTGAGCACCGCCGGATGGAGTTCGTCAAATCGGTCGGCGACCGCCTCGTTGTTCCGGTCGACAGCGAGGGTATACTGGGTGAGGTCGTTCGTGCCAAAGGAAACAAAGTCAAGTCCGGCCTCGGCAAGCGACTCCGCGGAGAGGGCGGCTGCCGGTGTTTCGATCATCGCCCCCCACGAGCGACGGTCGGTATCAATCCCGACGGCCTCAAGATGTTCGCGGGCGGCAATGACGTCCTCGCCGTCGTTGACCAACGGGAACATGATCTCGACGTTATCATAGCCCATTTCGTAGAGACGACGGAAGGCACGGAGCTCTGCGCGGAAGACCTCCGGACGATCAAGGGCTCGGCGGATGCCGCGGTAGCCGAGCATCGGGTTGTGCTCGACAGGCTCGTCCTCGCCACCTTCGAGTTCACGGAACTCGTCGGTCGGGGCATCGAGCGTTCGGACGCGGACCGGCCGGGGATAGAACTCGTTGGCGACCCCTTCGATGCCGTCGACAAGTTCGTCGATGTAGGCATCCTCGCCGTGGTCGGCGATGTACCGCTCGGGAGTCTTCTCAAGCGAGAGGACCATGTGCTCCATCCGAAGCAAGCCAACGCCATCGGCGCCCGTCGCCGCGGCGCGTTCGGCCGCTTCGGGAATAGAAACGTTGACTTTGACCTCGGTGGCGGTCATGGGTTTGACTGGGGTATCGGGACGCACCTCGCCGACGGGGTCGTGGTCGGTGTCGATGTCACCCTCACGGACGGCCCCTGTTTCGCCGTTGATCGCGATCTGCTGATCGTCGTCGATCCGCGTCGTTGCGGTACCAGCCCCCACGACGGCTGGGACGCCGAGTTCACGGGAGACGATAGAAGCGTGACTGGTCATCCCTCCCTCGTCGGTGACGATAGCGGCCGCCCGCTTCATTGCAGGAACCATATCGGGGGTCGTCATCTCGGTCACGATGACGTCACCCTCGCGGACGCGGTCCATATCATCGGGCGTCTCAAGGACGCGTGCGGCGCCACTCGCCTGGCCGGGACTCGCTCCCAAGCCGGTGACCAGCACATCGCCGTTATTCGTGCCATCATCGCCATTCGGAGTTGAACCACGGCTGTCAGCGTCGCTTGCGGTCTCGGTCCCGACGGCGTTAGCCATGCCCGAGGCCTCCTCGACACCGGGATTGATTGTCGTGATCGGTCGGGACTGGAGCATATAGGTTGATCCGTCGGCCATCGCCCACTCGACATCCTGTGGTTGGCCGTAGTGGGCCTCGACACGCTCACCCAGTTGTCGGAGTTCCTCAAGTTCGGACTCGTTGAGTACCTGGGCGGTCTGTTGGTCCTCGGGGACCTCGGCCTCAACCGTTTCGCCGGTCTCCGGATCGCGCTCGTATTTCAGGCGCTTTTCGGCCACGGAGACGTCCACGACCGCCTCGCTCTCGCGGTCGATCACATAGTTGTCCGGGGAGACCTCGCCGGCCACGACGGCTTCACCGAGTCCCCAAGCCGATTCGACAATCATCTGTGGGTCGCCGGTCGACGGATGGCTCGTAAAGAGCACGCCGCTCTTGTCGGCGTCGACCATCCGTTGGACAACGACAGCGATGTCGACAGCCTCATGCGAGAAGCCTTGATCCTGCCGGTAGTAGATGGCCCGCTGGGTGAACAACGATGCCCAGCAGTCCTTGACGCGGCGGATCAGATCGTCGCCGGTGACATTAAGGAAGGTCTCTTGTTGGCCGGCAAAGCTCGCGTCGGGCAGATCCTCGGCGGTTGCACTCGACCGGACAGCAACAAATGGGCTGTCGCCACTCAGGTCGTTATACGCCGTCAGGATGTCCTCACGGAGATCCTCGGGAAACTCCGCCTCAAGAATCAGCGACTGTGCGCGTTCGGCGGCGTTCGCGAGATCCTCCGGATCGTCGGCGTCGACATCAACGATATCGAAAAGTTCGGTTTCGATCCCGGTGTCCTGGAGAAACGATCGATATGAAGCCCCGGTAACAACGAATCCCGGGGGGACGGGAAGGTCGGCGCTGGTTAGTTCGCCTAGGGAGGCGCCCTTGCCGCCGACAATATCGGTATCGTCCGCCCCAATCTCCTCCAGCCAGAGTACTGGCATCTGTACCTGTGTGTCATCACCAGCGCGATAAAGAAGGTTCCGAAGCACGTGTCGGGGGCTCAGACCTGATGACGCAATCATTGCCGCGTCAGAGACCAAACGTTTTTGCGACAATCGGCCAACAACGGACATGGAACTGACGCCACCAGATCGACTCCTGCGGGTTGACCTCTCGACGGCGACGGTCACCAGCGAGCGGATTCCTCCTCGGTGGCGTCGACAGTTTCTCGGTGGCAAGGGTATCGGTGCCCGGTATCTCTACGCCGAAACCGATCCGGAAACAGCCCCGCGCGATCCCGACATGCCGCTGTTGTTCATGCTCGGGCCGCTCTCAGGGATGCTGCCCGGAGAGACCCGCTACGCGGCGATCACGAAGTCGCCGCTCACTGGCGGATTCTTAGACTCCTACAGCGGTGGCACGTTCGCCTCACGGCTTGCCGGATCGTTAGGGGCACACATGGGGCTCATCATCACCGGACAGGCCGACCAGCTGAGCGCCATTATTATTGAGAACGGTGACGCTGAGGTCGTTCCGGTGCCGGAACTGACCGGCGCTGACACGGCTGATGCTGACGCCGCGTTTGAGGGGGGTGTGGCGGCCATCGGGCCGGCCGGCGAGCAGGAGGTGGCCTACGCGACCATCGCCTCGGACGGCGGCGACCACCACGCCGGGCGCGGTGGGGCCGGAGGGGTGATGGGAGCCAAGCAGCTCAAGGCGGTTGTTGCACGGAACGACCCACCTGAGGACCGGCCGGCGCTTATCAAAGACTACATTGACGCCTACAGGGCGAGTGATGTCGGCGAGTGGCGCGCCGCCAGTGGGACCGCCGAGACGGTCAACGTCGCCGATGCCACCGGCACGCTGCAGACTGAGGGGTGGCAATCTGGCCACTTCGATGGAACCGAAGAGATCGGGATCGAAGCCGTCGAGACGGCCGCCGATGGTCGCGAGGACGATGCGCCATTTCCGGGGAGTTATCGCATTCCGACGGAGGTTGGCGAGTACATTCCGCGTGGGGCCTCAGCAATGTCACTTGGGGCCGGGCTCGGCATCGACGATTTCGACGCGGTCGTGACACTCGGGCAGACGTGCGACCGGCTCGGCATCGACCTCATCACCGCCGGCAACGTCGCCGCGTGGGCCGTACTCGCCGCGGACACCGATCTCATTGATCGGTCGGTTGATTTTGGAGACGGTGACGCGCTTCGCGACCTCATTACGGCTATCGCAACCCGGGCCGATCCGCTGGCCGATACGCTTGCCGAAGGGGTTGCCGCAGCTGCCGAGCACTACGGCGGTGACGAGCTGATACCGACAGTAAAAGCCATGGACGCCCCGCCGTACGATCCACGACGTGCCAACGCGATGGCCCTCGCATACGCAACCAGCGATCGAGGTGCTTGTCACCGCCGGTCGATCCCGATTGAGGAGGAACCGTTTGACGCGCGTAATTGGTCACCGGCACAGCAAGCCCGCGTTGTCGCCGCCGAGCAGACGCGCATGTCGGCGTACTGGTGTCTGATTGCCGACTCGTTTGTCGGCGAGGCCACGCTTGATGATTACGGGGCAGACCTGCTTGAAGCGATTGGGCTCTCGTATACGCCAGACGAACTCAGACGCGTCGGCGAACGCGTCTGGACGCTGACACGGCTGTTCAACGTCCGCGAGGGATTTGATCGAGAGGCCGACCGGCTACCGGCAGTGTTTACGATGCCGCGGGCGGACGATAACGCCCGCGTTGATCCGACGGCCTTCGCACAGGCACTTGATGCCTACTACGCCATCAGGGCGTGGGACAGCCAGGGCCGGCCTACGAGGTCCCTGCTTGAACGGCTTGACATCGCGGACATTCCGGATAACGCAACGCCCATTGGGACGACACCACAGACAGGATCAATAGCAAACGATCATTGAATATCTCCGAGGGGAACCGGTCGAACGTCCGATCCCAGCGGCGATATGACGGCGAGAATACAGGAGACACGGGGCACCGATCAGTAATTTAATCAGGAATGAATCCTACATAAGCATCAGCATGAGCGAGGAGGCCTCACCGACGCACACTATCTGTCCGTACTGTGGCGTCGGCTGTGGAGTCGAACTGGACACGGAGTCCGGCCTTGACCTGACCGGATGGCATGACAACCCGGTCAACGATGGCTCACTCTGTATCAAGGGAATGTCTGCCGATGACATCATCGAACACGAGGACCGACTCACACAGCCGCTCATCAAGGATGATAACGGCGAGTTCCGCGAGGTGAGTTGGGAGGCGGCCCTCTCGCGTGTTGTCACGGAAATTGAGGATATCGTCGAGGCGTACGGGCCGGATGCCATGGCATTTTTTGCCTCCTCACAGCTCACCAATGAGGTCAACTACCTCTATCAGAAGATCGCCCGGCAGCTCGGAACGAACAACGTTGATAACTGTGCTCGGCTGTGTCACTCGTCGACCGTTGCCGCGTTGAACCAGGCGGTCGGCCGCGGGGCCATGACCAACAGCATGGATGACCTCCAAGAGGCCGATGTCTACTGGATCCAGGGCGCCAATCCGGCCGAGAGTCACCCCGTCGCGTTCAACAACTACTTTAAACAGGCAGCGAGCGACGGGACGTTCGTCATTCAGATCGATCCACACGAGAACAAGACAACCCGAGACGCGGATCTACACATCGCCAACGAGCCGGGAACCGATATCCCGCTGTTGAACGCGGTGCTCAAGACGATCCTTGAGGAAGGGTGGTACGACGAGACGTTTATCGAGGAACGCACAGACGGATTCGATGAGCTCCGCGAGCACCTCGCAACGGTTGACCGCGCGGCCGCCGCCGCGAAGGCTGGTGTCGATCTCGATGACCTTGAGACGGCCGCTAAGCGGTACGCGACCGCTGATCGGGCGGCGATCTTTACCGGGATGGGCATGAGCCAACACCGGTGTGGGACCGACAACGTCCAGAACCTGATCAACCTCGCGTTGGCGACAGGGAACTTCGGTGAACCCGGAACAGGCGTCAACCCACTACGCGGCCAGAACAATGTCCAGGGGAACAGCGACGTTGGGGGACTGCCGGGGGTGTTCCCGGGATACCAGTCGGTTGACGATCCAGAGGCCCGTGATCACCTTGCCGACGTTTGGGGGTTCGAGCCCCCCGCAGAGCCAGGATTGACCCACGTCGAGGTCGCTCACGAGGCTGGCGATCAGATCCACGGCGCGTTCGTGCTGGGCGAGAATCCCGTCATGAGCGAGCCCAACAACGACGAGATCGTTGCCGGCTTCGAGCGGATGGACTTCGTCGTTGCACAGGATGTGTTCATGACTGAGACAGCGGAGCTTGCCGACGTGATTCTTCCGGCCGCGTCGTGGGCGGAATCCTACGGAACAGTCACCAACACCGACCGTCGGGTGCAGCTAATGCGCCCCATCGAGACCGTCTACGAGAACACCCGCCGTGACTTCGAGATTATCAACGAGATCGGCGATCGGCTCTTTGATGAGCACTGGTCGTACGACGGACCAGAGGATGCCTTCGAGGAACTCCGTGAGGCGGCCCCGATCTACCGGGGACTCACCTACGACCGGATTGATCCGGATGGGCTGCGATGGCCCTGTTATGACGAGGACGACGACGGGCTCGAGTACCTCTATGAGGACTCGTTTGCCACGCCGTCGGGGAACGGGCAGTTCCGGGGCATTGGGCACACTCCACCGGCGGAGGAGCCAAGCGAGGAGTATCCGTTCATCCTGACGACCGCCCGGATCGAACAGCAGTTCAACACGGGGGCGATGAGCACCCGATCGGATCTGCTCAACCGCGTTGCGCCGGAGAATTTCGTCGACATTCACCCCGATGATGCCGAGGAACTCGGGATCGAAGATGGCGACGACGTGCGACTGCGCTCACCGCGGGGCGAGATCGAACTGACCGCACAGGTCACCGATGCCACACAACCGGGGGTGCTTTGGACAACGTTCCATTATTCTGACGCGCCGGTTAACAAACTCACCAACGATGCACTTGACCCCGTTTCGAAAATCCCCGAGTACAAAGCAGCCTCCGCGTCAACCGGCGAAGTTGCTGTCGAGCCGGTCGAGACGACAATGGTCGCCGAGGCGGAAGACGACTAATCAAAAAACGCGGACGGCGTATTTTACAGGCGGTCAAGGCGAATGCCCCGGGGCGTAGCCCCGAGCGATACACAAGTCGATCCCCGAATGGCCGGAGAGAGGCTGACCTCAGAACAGCCCGGTGATCGTTCCCTCGGAGTCGATATCCATGTCGGCGGCAGCCGGGCGGCCGGGGAGTCCAGGCAACACCATGACATCGCCGGTCAACACGACAAGGAACCCGGCCCCAGCAGAGGGATAGACCTCGCGGACATCGAGGGTCCAGTCCTCTGGCGCCCCCTTCTTGCTCGCGTCGTCACTTAGCGAATGGAAGGTCTTCGACATCACAACCGGGATGTCATCAAGGCCGAGTTCTTCCATGCGTTCGATGTCGCTCTCGGCGCTGCCTTCGTAGTTGACGCCATCAGCGCCGTAAATATCGGTAGCGATCGTCTCGATCTTGTCCTTGATCGAGTCGGCAGGATCATACAGGTGCTGGAAGTCCGAGGGCTCCTCAGCGGCGGCGATAACCTCTTCGGCGAGGTCAACGCCACCCTCGCCGCCGTCGGCAAAGACCTCGGAGACGGCTGCGTTGATGCCGAGGTCGTTCCGGCAGTGATCAAGAACGGCCTGCACTTCCTCATCGGTGTCGAAGGGGAAGCGGTTGATCGCAACGACGACCGGTGAGCCGAACTGCTGGAGATTCTCGACGTGACGATCCAGGTTTTCGAAGCCGGCCTTAAGCGCCTCAACATCTTCCTCCTCAAGCGCGTCGGTATCAGCCGGCCACATGTCCTTCCCGTGGTATTTGAGTGCACGGCAGGAGGCGACCAGAACGGTCGCGTCGGGGGCCATGTCGCCAAACTGACAGACGACGTTCATGAACTTCTCAGCACCGAGATCGGAGCCGAAGCCGGCCTCGGTGATGACCCAGTCGCCCATTCCGAAGGCCGCTTCGTCGGCAATCAGCGAGTTCGTCCCGTGGGCAATGTTGGCGAACGGGCCCGCGTGGATCAACACCGGTGTGTGCTCGACTGTCTGGACAACGTTGGGCTTGAGGGCATCCCGAAGCAGGATGGCCACGGCACCGGTCGCCTCAAGATCGTCGACCGTGACGGGCTCGCCGTCCTCGTTGTAGGCGACGATAATCCGGCCGACACGCTCTTTGAGGTCGCCGAGGTCGCTTGCCAGCGCGAGCACCGCCATCAACTCGGAGGCAGCGGTCAGCATGAACCCGTCCTCGCGGGTGTCGCCGTTCGAGGAGCCACCCACGCCGACGATGGTGTGTCGGAGCGCGCGGTCGTTCATATCGATGGCGCGCTTCCACTCGATGTTCGTATCGTCGATGTTGAGCTCGTTACCCTTCGAGATGTGCGCATCAAGCATCGCCGCGATAAGATTGTGGGCAGCCGTCAGGGCATGGATATCGCCGGTGAAGTGGAGATTGATGTCCTCCATCGGCAGGACCTGCGAGTATCCTCCACCAGCGGCACCGCCTTTGACACCGAAGACCGGTCCCAGCGAGGGTTCGCGAATGGCCGAAACCGCGTCGTGGCCCATGTGGTTAAGGGCCTGACCGAGACCAACGGTCGTGACCGTCTTCCCTTCGCCAAGCGGAGTCGGAGTCATCCCAGTCACAAGCACAAGATTCTCATCGCCGGTAGTCTGCTCGTGTTTCAGCCGGTCAACCGCATCGAGCGACAGTTTGGCCTTATGATCGCCATACTGCTCAAGGTCGGACGCGGATACGCCGTATGGTTCGACAACCTCATGGATTGGGTCGAGGTCGACGTCCTGTGCGATTTCGTAGTCGGTCGGAAAGCCACCGTCTGACATGGTGATGGGAACCTCTCTGGACTCCTAAAAAAACGTTGTGCTCCTAGCAAGATCCACACACGATCGGCCGATCATGACGGTTCACCAGCCGGTGACAACCGCCGGATTGCATCCGGATACACAGGCTCTCGGTCGAGGCTACCGCCAGCAACAGTAGTAAGTAGCGGGGTAGTCAATCAGAATCCATGCCGGAAACGACTGACTTAGACGAACTCAAGCGCGGCACGGAGCTGGTCAAGCGCGGGTTCGCGCGGATGCAGAAGGGCGGTGTGATCATGGACGTCATCAACCGCGAGCAGGCTCGGATTGCGGAGGATGCCGGTGCTGTCGCGGTAATGGCGCTTGAGGCGGTTCCCGCCGATATCCGCAAGCGTGGCGGCGTTGCCCGGATGGCCGACCCCGTTGATATTGAAGGAATTATCGACGAGGTATCGATTCCCGTTATGGGTAAGTCACGCATCGGCCACACCAAGGAGGCCGAGATTCTCGAGGCGCTCGGCGTCGACATGATCGACGAATCCGAGGTGCTCACGCCCGCGGACGACCGCTACCACATCGAGAAGCACAAGTTCACATCACCGTTCGTCTGTGGCGCCCGAAACCTCGGTGAGGCGCTTCGGCGCATCAACGAGGGTGCGGCAATGATCCGCACCAAGGGCGAGGCTGGTACCGGCGATGTCAACCAGGCTGTCCACCACCAGCGGAACATCAAAAGCGCCATTCGGAAGCTCACGGGCATGTCCAAGGAAGAACGCGAGAAGTGGGCCCGCGAGAACGAAGCGCCGATTGATCTGGTGCATGAGACAGCCGAGATGGGCCGACTGCCGGTCGTTAACTTCGCCGCTGGCGGCATTGCAACGCCCGCTGACGCCGCGTTGATGATGCATCATGGCTGTGACGGCATCTTTGTCGGATCGGGCATCTTTGGCGCCGAGAACCCCGAGGAGATGGGGAAAGCCATTGTCGAGGCCGTCAACAACTGGGACGACCCAGAGGCGCTTGCAAGCATCACGAAGGGCATCGGCAAGGGCATGGAGGGCGACGCGAACGTCGACCTGCCCGAAGAAGAGAAGATCCAGGGTCGCGGAGTGTAACCCGACCAGCTTCGTTTTCGCCGTCTATTCGTCTTTGAGCACGGTTGCACCGGTGCCAATTGCCGTCTGATACGCCCGTGCGTCAATACCGCGCTCATCGAAGCTCGCAATCATTGCACTCGCAACGGCGCGTCGCTGTCCCGGCTGACAGGTCGCAATCAGGCTTGGACCGGCTCCGCTGACGGTCACGCCGGTTGCGCCGGCCGCAAGAGCCGCCTGACGAACGGCGTCGTAGCCGTCGATCAGCTGCGAACGGGCGGGCGTGACAATCGGATCGGTCATGCCACGACCGACCAACAGTGGATTATCGCGACACATCCCGGCAACGAGCGTCCCAGCATTGCCGACCGTCGCAACGACCTCTTCGAGAGTCGCTGACTCTGGGAGGACACCACGGGCATCCTTGGTTGAGACGACAATCTCAGGGAGACAGACAACCAACGGGATCGTGGCGTCAATCGCGGTGACCGTGTCGGCGGCCCCGGCCGCGATCGTGAAGCCGCCGAGTAGGGCTGGCGTGACGTTGTCGGTGTGTGCCTCACCGGAAACAAGCGCCTCACCCTCGGCCGCAATGGGAATGAGCTCGCGTCGTGAGTGTGGCAGGTCATACAGTTCGGCCAAGGCGAGCGCAGCCCCGGCTGCACTGGCCGCCGACGAACCGAGCCCGGAGGCCGGTCGTACCCCTTTGTCGATCGCGATGTGGGCGTCAACCCCGAGTGCGTCTGCGACTGCTCCAACGGTATTCTCCGCTGGGTCTTCCGGGATGTACCGGCTTCCAACGCCGGTAACATCGATAGTCGTCTCCGATGCCCGCTCGACCGAGATCACGTCGGCCGGACGGTCAAGCGCGAGCCCGAACACGTCGAAGCCGCTGCCGAGATTGGCGCTCGTCGCTGGCGCCCAGACCGTCACCATACCTGGGCGTCGAAGAGCGGCCGCAAAAACCCAGCGGTATCGTGGATCCAGCGTCTCGGGTTGACAATTGTGTGATCTGTGGGCAATATTTTCCTCGGGGATAGAGAGGAACTCATATGATGCGGGATGAAGAATAGAGCGGTATGACATCATACGTTATTATTGGCGACGGGATCGCCGGACACACGGCCGCAGACACGCTGAGATCGGAGGACCCGGACGCCGATATCACCGTGATCACAGACGAGGGCGAAGCGCTGTACAACCGGATTCTCATCAAAGAGCACGCCAAGGGCAAGCTGCCAGAAGCGGTCATCTCGATGGCCGACCCCGACTGGTATGAGGAGCGGGATATCGATCTGGAGCTCGATACCCTGATCGTTGACGCCGATCCGGAGGCGCATGAGGTATACACCCACGACGGGCGAACGTTCGCGTACGACAAGTTGCTCGTCGCCAGCGGCGGAACCCCGATGCGGGTACCAGTTGAAAACGCCGACGCCGACGGGATTCATCACTTCTGGACCTTCGAGGACGCCCGCGAGATCAAAGACCACGCTGAGGACGTCGAGCAGGCCATCGTTGTTGGGGCCGGACTCATCGGCGTTGACTTCGCCGGCGTCTGTGCGGCCCAGGGGCTCGATACCAAGTACATCATGCGTGGGAAATGCTGGTGGCGGTACGCGCTAAGTCAGGAGGGCGCCGAGATCGTCCACGAGGGACTACGGGACCTCGGTGTTGAGCCCGTCTTCGAGAGCGGTGTCGACTACTTCGAAACCGACGATGACGGCCACGTGACTGCCGTTGTTGACCCGAACGGCGAACGCTTCGAGTCGGAGTTTGTCGGTGTCGGGATTGGCCTTAATTACAACACTGAGTTCCTCCAAGGGACCGGCGTCACGACCGACAACGGTCTGGTCGTTGACGAGCACATGCGGACAAGTCTTGATGACGTGTACGCTGCCGGTGACGTTGCGACGCACTACGATACGATCACGGATTCCTATGAGAAAAACGGGTCATGGGACTCCGCGAAGGAACAGGGCCGAGTCGCCGCAGAGAACATGGCCGCCGACGCTCCAAGTTCCGAGTTCCGGATGGTCTCGACGTACTCGGTCAGTCACTTCGACTTCCCGTTTCTGTCGATTGGACATCCAACGGAGGCCGAAGAATACGTCGAGGCGTTCTACGGTGAGAATGAGTGGCGACGGCTGGGCATCCGCGATGGGCAGGTGATCGGCGCGGTGTTGATCGGCGATCTCGCACCGCAAAACGCCATCAAGGAGATCATCCGCGAGGAGTACCCCGTCGCTGGTGCGAAAGAGGCGCTGCTGGCGGAAGATCTTGATCCAATGGAGCTGGCGCCAGCCCAAGAAACAGCGGACTGAGGGTTCGGAGGACCGACAGCGTTAGGCTTCCGTATCGCCCTGATGCAACAGATGAGCGATCGGGACATGACCCTCGCCTTCGATCTAAAGGCAATCCAGCAACTGGCGAATCCAGGGATGGCAATGGCCGAGGCGCGCGAGTGGAGTTCCCACCGCGGGATCGTCGCTGAGGCCCCGACCTACATGATCAAGGCGTTTGCTCGCGAACGCACGATCGATCTCGACTTCTTCTCAGGACCTGAAGACCGGGCAAGCAGTCTTCAATCGATCGCCCGGCAGTTCCCAACCGACCGGTATGTCTTCGTCGGCGCTACCACCGAGGATCGGACGCTGGTTGCCGACCTTGACTGGGAGTTTCAGGAAGTTAAGGCCGCAGCAGACGCCGCCGGATGGGCGCTTGTGGATGACGACATAACAGACGGGACCGCGTCGACCGATGCTCCAGCTCATGACGATTGGCCCTGATCGGCGCGCAACGACAACGGTTTGCTGATTGATTCCCTCGTGAGAGTGATGGGAGCAGATGGCAGTTTTGCGCTCGAACTCCCCTGTGGGGAGACACTGTCGACAAGCGAGATCGACATGGGGCTGCGTGAGTTCGAGTGTTCCTGTGGCGACCGCCACGCCGTTGTCCTTGACGTACACCCACCGAGCCGGTTCGTCCCGGAAGAACTCGTCGAGACACTCCGAACGGTGATCGACACCGACGACGGCTTCGGCGAGTTCGGCACCCCGCACCTGATGGGGATGGTACTCGAGGAGTTTCCGGATCGTGTCGTGACCTATGACGCCGCCGAAAACCGATCAGTCGGCTACGCGATGGCGTGGATCACGACGTTCGACGCCCGCCGCCTGCACGAGGTGGTCGTCGAAATGATCGTCGATCTGATGGAACACGCCATGAGCCACGCGGAGACAGAGCAGGCAAGCGCCTTCGAGGAGTACTTATCACAGTTCGATGTCGACGCGTTCGTTGAGGAGTATCGCCGCGAGCGCGACTTCGAGGGGCCAACAGATTAGCCG
>JBEQAX010000035.1:0-14596 GCA_041640095.1 Salinarchaeum sp.
GGGTGGCTGGCCGTCCTCGGTCGCCGGAGCGATGTGATCGATGTATGCGTCGACCCCCGGTTCGTTCACGCGCACCCGAACGTGCAATTCGCCGAGTTCGTCTGGCTGTCCGACGGCGAAATTGACGACTCCCTCGAAGGCTGCCTGTTTCTTCAGATCGAAGCTGAAGGTATCGCCTTGGCGCCCCTCAAGGAACTGCCTGCGGGCGGTATCTAGAATCTTCTGGTCGTACAGCGCCTCCGAGAGCGTCTCAAGCGTGTGTGTCGTCGCAATTACCTCGCCGGGGTGCTGTTCGACCTCAGCGTCCGGAAACAGCGTCGTGATCGCGTCGATCACCCGATCGGTCACCTCTGTTGGATACACAGGGGCGGTGATCTGGACGTCGATGCTCCGGATCATGCGATTTCAGCGCGTTCAGTCAGGATCTCCCGGATCCGGCGCCGGTAGGCCTCAAGACTGTCATCGTTCTCGATGTGGATATCGGCCCGATCCATCGCCGCGTCCATCCCAAATCCGAGCTCTCGTTCGTCGCGCTCTTCGAGCGTCTCGGCGCTCGCCGATCCGTCGCGGCTCGTCAGGCGTTCCCGACGCACGTCGAGGGGGGCCTCGATGCTCACGAGCAGGAAGTCCTCAAAGGCCGCCTCGAACCGCTCAACCTCGACGTCGCTCCGGACGCCGTCGACCAGCACCGTTTCGTGGTCCTCAAGCGCCGCCCTGATCAACGGCAACGAGCGCTCTGCGATTGCGTCCGGTCCGTGTTCGGCCCGGAGGTCCGTGGCCACCTGGCCGTGGTGGACAGCCGGATCGAGTCCCCGTTCTCGACACGCCTCTCGGATAACGTCTCCCATGGTGACAACAGGTACCCCGAGCTCTTCGGCGACGGCGGCCGCCTCACCCTTGCCGCTGCCGGGGAGCCCGACAGTCGCCACGACAGTCATTACCGTGTTGTTGACGCGAGACGGGGTTAACGGTATCGAAACGGCCACTCGGCGATGGCGGCGTTTTTGCCGTCTGCGGTCGACCCTCCTGGTATGTCCTGTCCCGAGCACCCTGCAGCCGGTGTCACCGTTGCCGTTCCCGTGTCGCTTCGCTCGTATGCGCCCGACCAGGCGGCGACGGTCACCCAGTGTACCCGCTGTCTGCGCGTCACCCCCGGTGGGGACAATCCCGATACACCTCAGGCGATTTCGACGGCCTACCCTGACGGCGAGGCTGGTGTCGGAGCCGTCTTACTCGTTGGGCTGCTAGAATCACTCGCGAGCAATCGCGATCAGATCGAGACGCTCCTCGACGATCTTGAGGACGCTGGCGTCGATGTCTTTCTCGTGATTGACCGACTCGCCGCCGACGAGCAACTCGACCCATATCTCGACCTCTCACGGCGGCGCCACCAGCTCGAACAGCTGGTCTAAACGCCGGTTGAGTACCGTAGAATCCCCGCAATCCCGCCGAAGGCGTTGTAGAGCTGTTCGCCCTTCTCGAAGTCCGTCGAAATGAATGCGACCTCGGTGCCACGCTGTTCGGCAATGTTGATCAGGTGCTCGACGGCGTCCTCGCGCTCGGTTGCCTCCACCGGCTGCCCACACTCCGAGCACTCGTGCTCCGGCGTTGAGTGGCGCTGGTCAATCAGCTCGTAGTCGGTGTTTCCACACTCACACTCGTATACCACCACGTCCTGTCGGAGGTCCTCGCTGAGCAGGAGCGTATCGACCGACCCCATGATCAGATTCCGCCGTGTTGGCTCAAACCCGTAGGTCGCCAACTCACCACCGTGGAGCTCCTCGAAGAACTCCTCCATGTGGCGCTTGTCCTCCATGATCTCGGCATCGGCCAGTGCCTCCTGACCGGCGTCAACGAGATCGTACAATCCCGACTCGTCGGTGTAGGAGACGTCGAACTTCCCGATGACCTTCTCTTGGAGCTCGTGATGGAGGTAGTCGCCATCAAGGAACTCGTCTTTGGTCGGCGAGGGTCCCCCGACGAGCACGCCATCGAGTTCGTGTCGTTCGGGGACAAACAGCTCGTTGGCCATCCCGGCGACCTCCTGGTAGAAGTTGTCGATGGCTTCAAGCCGGAGACGGGCGAACCGCTGGGCTGACTGTCCGCCTTTGCGCTGTTTGCCGGGGACCAGCGAGGTGGCCGACTTGACCGGCTCGACGCGTTTGCCCTTGAGCCAGCCGACGTTCGCCTCTCGGCGATCGAGGACGATCAGGCCGTAGAGGCCCTTGTCGGCGAGCATCTCCTCGAGTGGCTCGGTCAAAAACGTCGAATCACAGTGATACCGGAAGGACTGGATCGGCTGTGGCGGACTCTCAAGCACCTTCGTGACCATCTCGGTCTGTCCACCGCCGGCATCGATGGCGCCGGAGAACAACACCATCCCGTTCTCGGGCGGCCGATCGTAGTACTGCAGACGCGCCTTGATCGAAGACAGGGCGTCCTGAACGTTTGTCCGGGTCTGCTTGGACTTGATGTTGGAGGCCTCGCTGTACTCGGTCGTGACGTGTTGGGTAACCTCGCTGATCTGTGTGTCCTCTGGCACGTAGATCGTTACGAGTTGTGTCCCGGATCCCTCGTACTCTTGGAGCTCCTCAATGACCCGTCGGTACTCGTAATCCCGACGGCCGGAGTCCACGTCGGCCTCCTGCGTAGACATCGGTGTTGATATCGGCGGGAGAAGTAAGTACCTGTTGACCTGTCGGAAGGTGGGGACCGATGCCATCGTATTTTAAGCCCATTCGGCATCTGTTTCTGGATATAGACTGATGCGCGACACGATTGATGATGGCCGCCCGGCTACACGCCATACCACACGCGGTGTCTATGCGGTTGCCAGCGGCAAGGGTGGGGTCGGCAAGACAACCGTAGCCGCTAACCTCGCGGCGGCGATCGCCGAACTCGGCTACGATGTCGCCGTTGTCGATGCCGATCTTGGGATGGCGAATCTCGACACATTCCTCGGACTTGCGGCCGATGGTCCGACACTTGAGGATGTCCTCGCGGGAACGGCGCCCGTTGGGGACGCTACCTACTCTGTTTCCGATCGACTGACGGTCGTGCCCGGTGGCACCGACCTCGACACCTATACGCAGACCGAAACCGAGGAACTCCGAACAGTTGTCGCTCGTCTGCGCGAGCGCGCTGAGTACGTATTTCTAGACATTGGTGCCGGCATCAGCTACGAGACCGTGTTGCCGCTTGAGGTGGTCGACGGCGTCCTCCTTGTGACGACCGCCGACCCGGCCGCCCTTGAGAACGTCGAGACCACGCTCGCGGTCATTGACCGAGCTGGCACCCGTCCGGTTGGAACTGTCCTCAACCGACAGTACGACGACGATACCCGTCCACAGACTGTTACCGCCGACATGGGCGTTGAGGTACTTGGAACGATCCCGGCAGCCGGCGTCGTCCGAGAGGCCCTCGACGCGGGGACGCCGGTTGTCGATCACGCGCCCGGTAGTTCGGTGGCCGGGGCCTTCCGCCGACTCGCGGGCCAATTTATCGGAACCGACCAGGCACCCACCTCGGCGACCGATCCGGCGGTATCAGACCCCGAAACGAAAGAACAGACAGCGGTCGATGCGGCTATTGAGGAGGTATCTGTTGACGACGCCGCGCCGGTGGCAGACGGGTCGGATCCGGTTCTCGGGCTTGAGGAGGTCGACGAGCCAGCGTCCACCGAAGCCCCCTCCTCAGATGACCCGGCCGATCAGGCGGAGTCCGCGGCTACCGTCGCTGAGGACGACATGGCGGCGACAGACGAAACGACACCAAAGGAGACGGACTCCGATTCCGGGGGCTTTCTCTCTTGGCTGTGGCGATAGCCTCGGGCGAACTCAGCCGACTACATTGACTCGGGCGCGGCGACGCCGAGGATATCCAGCGCGTTGGCGAGCGTGTGCTTTGTCGCGGCGACGATTGCGAGCCGGGTCGTCCGTGTCTCCGGCTCGGCGTCGAGCACCGGACACTCCCGGTAGAACGTGTTGAACTGGTCGGCTAATTCTCGCGTGTAGGTGGCGATAGCGTGCGGTTCGTACTCCTCGGTGGCGTCCTCAATGGCGGCCGGGAACCGCGCGATCGTTCGGACCAGTGCCTCCGCAGGCGGTGTCATCGATGCTGCTGGTGCGTCAGGTACCGAGTGACCTGCCTCCGCGGCGGCATCGAGGATCCCACAGCAGCGGGCGTGCGCGTACTGAACGTACGGCGCCGACTGGGCGTTGAAATCAAGCGCCCGATCCCACTCGAAGGTGATCTGCTTGGCTGGCTGCTTGGCGACGATGTCGTATCTGACAGCACCGACCCCGACCTGGCGGGCGATCCGCTCGATGTCGTCCTCCTCAAGATCGTCGTCGCGGATCCGGTCGCCGAGCCGGGCTTCGACCTCCTCACGCGCCCGATCAATGGCTTCATCGAGTAGATCGTCGAGCTGGACGCCGGTACCGGCCCGCGTCGACATGCGTCCCTCCGGGAGGGTCACATACGAGTAGATCACGTGGTCCAGCCGATCGGACTCGTTATCGAGAATCTCGAGGGCTGCCTTGAGCTGGTCAGCCTGGAGCTTGTGATCCTCGCCGAGGACGGTCACCGCCCGGTCGTAGTGCTCGAATTTCCACTCGTGGTGGGCGAGGTCGCGCGTGGTGTACAGCGTCGTGCCATCAGAGCGCAAAAAGACGAGGTTCTTGTCGATGTCCCACGCGTCAAGCTCGAGTTGCCAGGCGTCGTCCTCGTAGACGGCCTGGGGACTCTCCTGCAGTCGCTCGGCGACGGCGTCGGTCGATCCGTCGCGCATGAACCGGGTCTCCTTAACGAACTCGTCGAACTCAGCGGGTAGCCGTCTGAGACACGCCTGCATCCCCGAGAGCACCTGATCGACCACCGTGCCGACCCGCTCGTAGGCATCCTCATCGCCGGCATCGAGCCCCTGCATGAGGTCTTGAATCTCGGCCTCGGCCTCTGCGACTGCCTCCTCAGGGCCGTCCTCAAGGAAGGCGTTGCCCTTCCGGTAGTATCGCACGAGGTCGTACTCGATACGGTCTCTGGCGGGGTCGTCCTCAAGATCCGCTTCATCGAAGGTCTCGTAGGCCCAGGTAAAGACGGCGATCTGCCGGCCAGCGTCGTTGACGTAGTAGTGTCGGTCGACCTCGTAGCCAGCGTACTCAAGGAGATTGGCGACCGCATCGCCGACAATCGGGTTGCGGGCCCGTCCAACGTGGACTGGACCTGTCGGATTCGCGCTAGTGTGCTCGACGACAACCGACTCATTCTTCGGCGGCCGTTCGCCGTAGTCCGCGTCCGCTGCAGCGAGCGTGTCCGTGAAGTATGCCTGGCCGGGGTAGAAATTGAGGTACGGGCCCGTCTGTTCGACCCGTCCAACGTATGTCAAGGACTCGACGTCGATAGTGTCGGCTAATTCAGCAGCAACGGCGGCCGGGGCGGTGCCGGCGTCCCCGGCAACGCGAAAGGCCACACTCGAAGCGACCACCGCGTCGACATCTTCGGGGGGTCGTTCGAGGCCAAGATCGTCGCTCGGGAGCGACTGGGCCTCAAGCGCCGCTTCAAGGGCGGCAGCGACCTCCTCGCGGGTCTTGATGAGCATGTCCCGCGGTATACGAGCAGCCGGTTTATGAATACCGACACGCGCGCAGAACAGTAGGTTTATCAGTCGTTCGGCGCCAAATATCAGCAAGATTACTTCGGCTATGGACAGTTCCCAGCGACACCCGGAGGTGAACATCGGGCTGGTCGGACACGTTGACCACGGCAAGACGACCCTGGTACAGGCCCTGAGTGGCGAGTGGACCGATCAGCACTCTGAAGAGCTCAAGCGCGGGATTTCGATTCGACTCGGATACGCGGATACCACGTTCCGTCGGTGTCCCGGGGTCGAGGGCCCCGAACAGTATACCGTCGAATCGACCTGTCCCGACGGGAGCGACAGCGAGCCCGTTCGGACGGTCTCGTTCGTCGATGCCCCCGGCCACGAAACGCTCATGGCGACGATGCTCTCCGGGGCGGCCATCATGGACGGTGCGGTCCTCGTGATCAGCGCCGCCGAATCGGTTCCTCAGCCCCAGACCGAAGAACACCTGATGGCTTTGGACATCATCGGGGTCGAGAACATCGTTATCGCGCAGAACAAAATCGACCTCGTTGATCGTGACCAGGCCCGCGAGAACGCGGCCGCGATTGAGGACTTCGTCAGTGGGACCGTCGCCGAGGGGGCGCCGATTATTCCGGTCAGTGCCCAGCGGGGAGTCAACATCGATCTACTGATCGACGCCATTGAGGAGACCATCCCGACCCCAGAACGCGATCCTGACGCAGACCCCCGGATGCAGGTCGCCCGGAGCTTTGATATCAACCGCCCAGGGACAACCTGGCAGGACCTTCTTGGCGGCGTGCTCGGGGGGAGTCTCGTCCGTGGCACCCTCGAAACGGGCACCGAGATTGCGATTCACCCCGGTCGCGAGGTTGACTCTGGTGGGCAATCCGAGTACCAGCCCATTACGACCACGGTCCGGTCCCTCCAAGCGGGCGGGGAGACAATCGACGAGGCCACGCCCGGCGGGTTGCTCGGTGTCGGAACCGGACTTGATCCGGCACTCACCAAAGGCGACGCGTTGGCCGGCCAGGTTGCCGGTCCGCCAGGGTCGCTTCCGCCGACCCACGAACAGTTCACGATGTCGGTCGAACTACTTGATCGTGTTGTTGGTACCGAAGTTGAGGAGATCACGACCGGCGAACCACTCATGCTCACCGTCGGTACGGCCACAACCGTCGGCTCGGTCACGAGTGCCCGCGGTGATGAGGCCGATGTCGTCCTGAAACGGCCGGTCTGTGCGTCGCCTGGTGCGTCGATCGCGATCAACCGCCGTGTCGGATCACGTTGGCGACTCATCGGTGTTGGCACGCTCGTCGAATAGCTATGTCTGTCTCGGTCCCCCAGACGGTCGTCCTTGACACTAACGCGCTGATGATGCCCGTCGAGCTTGATGTCCGGTTGTTCGACGAACTCGATCGGGTGTTCGAGCGCGTCTCTCCCTCAGAGTTCGAACTCCAGGTGCCACAGCCGGTTATTGAAGAACTTCGGACGCTCGCAACTGGCAGTGGCGAGGCGGGGATCGCCGCCAGTGTGGGCCAGGATCTTGCGTCCGACCGGTGTGTCTCGGTCGCCGCAGACGCCCCCTACGCCGACGATGCGGTCGTTGAGTTAGTTGAATCCGATCGCGCCGACTACGTCGTCACCAACGACGCCCCGCTTCGGGACCGCGTGCTTGACCGCGGGGTGCCAGTTATTAGTCTCCGGGGCTCGAACACGCTCGCAATCACGGAACCATAAGCATGTACAAACGGGTCAGAGTTCGCGATACGGTCGAAGTACCACCGGAAGAGCTTGCTAACGTCACCCCAGAGCTGGTCCGCCGGCTCCTCCAAGACAAACTTGAGGGGCGCATGGACGAGGAACTCGGATCGATTGTCTCCGTCACCGAGGTACACGATGTCGGTGAGGGACAGGTGCTTCCGAACCGGCCTGGCGTCTATTACGAGGCCGAGTTCGACGCACTCGTATACGATCCGGAGATGCAGGAGGTCATTGACGGGAACGTCGTTGAGGTCGTCGAGTTTGGTGCCTTCATCGGGATCGGTCCCGTTGATGGACTCCTACACGTCTCACAGATCTCCGATGAGTATCTTGCCTTCGACGCTGAAAACCAGCAGCTCGCCTCAAGCGACTCAAACCGGGTGTTGGGCGTTGACGATGCCGTCCGTGCCCGGATTGTCACCATGTCGATCGACGAGCGCAACCCCCGAGACTCGAAGATTGGGCTGACCGCCAAACAGCCCGGACTGGGGAAACACGGGTGGCTTGAAGAGGAGCGCCAACAGCAGGAAGCCGAGGCCACGGCGGGTGAGAACTGATGGCTGAAGACCGGCTTGTGTGCCGGGAGTGCCACCGCGTCGTCGAGCCCAACCGCCAGACCTGTCCGGTTTGTGGATCCTCATCACTGACCGAGGACTGGGCGGGCTACGTCGTTATCGCTCACCCAGCGCAAAGCCGCATCGCTGAGGAGATGGAGATCACCGAACCAGGCCCGTATGCCCTAAAGGTCCGGTAGCCCCCGCCTATTCGTGTCTCCCACCGACTCGCCGACGACCCTGCTCGCGTTGCCAGAGGAACACCGCGTCGCGTTCAAAGAGCCATTCGGTCCGGTCTACGAAGATCCGGCAGCCATTCTTGCGGGGACCGACGGGCGGATTGTCACGGTTGGCGATGTCGTGACCTACCACTTTGAGCGTCACGGCTACCGCCCTGAGGTAGCCGTTGTCGATGGGCTCACCCAGCGCGATGCCGTGACCCCGGAGATCCGCTCGACAATCGCCGAGCGCCCCAACCGGGTGTCCATTCAGAACCCAGCCGGCACACTCACTGTCGACCTTGTCGAGACGCTGGTGGAGGCCATGACCGCTACCGATCCTGTGACAGTTGATGTCGACGGCGAAGAGGACCTGGCGACGGTCCCGGCTGTCCTCGCTGCCCGCCCACCGACAACCGTTGTCTACGGTCAGCCCGACGCAGGAATGGTCGCCATCGAGGTTGAGCCGGATCGCAAGGCGCAGTTTCGCGAGCTCATTGATCTCCTTGAGGGGGATCACGACCGCTTTTTCGCCCGGCTGGAGTAATTCGCTCCTTCGAAATCCTTTTAGCCGGCTCAGCGTCAATTTAAGCCAACGAATCATGGATATCGAGATCATCGACGAAGAGGAGAATCCGATGTTACACCGGACCGACGTACGGTTCCGTGTCCAGCACGATGACGCAACCCCCGAGCGACTCTCGGTGCGTGACAGTCTTGCCGCCCAACTCAACAAGGACGCGGCCGAGGTCGTCGTTCGCTCGCTCGATACGAAGTTCGGTATGCGCGAGACCATTGGCGACGCGAAGGTCTATGAGACGCCGGAGTACGCTGAGGAGATCGAACAGGAGTACATGCTTGAGCGGAACAAGATCAACGCCGAGGAAGCATGACCCGGTACGAACTCTACGACGACAACGGAACCGTCGACGGCGAGTCCTGTCCCGAGTGTGGCGATGCTTATCTCGCTGACCACGGCGACCGTCGGCACTGCGGCCGGTGTGGATACACTGAGTGGCTGTAGGCGTCGGGAATGCGCGTCCTCGGGATCGAAGGCACGGCGTGGGCGGCGAGTGCGGCTGTTTTTGATACGGCGACGGACGAGGTCTGGATCGAGACCGACGCGTACGTCCCTGAATCGGGCGGGATCGACCCCCGGGAGGCGGCCGATCACATGTCCGAGGCGATCCCGGCGGTTGTCGAGGCGGCGATGACCCACGCCCGCGAGAGGACTACTGACTCGCCACCGGTCGACGCGGTCGCATTCTCGCGCGGTCCAGGGCTCGGCCCGTGTCTGCGTACCGTTGGAACGGCCGCTAGAGCGCTTGCTGGCACGCTTTCGGTACCACTGATCGGTGTCAACCACATGATCGCCCACCTCGAAATCGGCCGGTATCGCTCCGGATTTGACGCCCCGGTGTGCCTCAATGCTAGCGGCGCCAACGCGCACGTCTTGGGCTACCACGAAGGGCGCTACCGTGTTCTTGGTGAGACGATGGACACAGGTGTTGGTAACGCGCTCGATAAGTTTGCTCGCCACCTCGGCTGGTCGCACCCAGGCGGCCCGAAGGTTGAGTCGACGGCGGCCGACGGCACCTACACCTCACTTCCGTACGTCGTCAAGGGGATGGATTTCTCGTTCTCGGGAATCACCACCGCCGCCCAGGACGCCGTCGATGCGGGGACGCCAGTCGAGGATGTTTGTGCAGGGCTTCAGGAAACCGTCTTCGCCATGCTGACTGAGGTCAGCGAGCGAGCGTTGTCGGTGACCGGTGCAGATGAGCTTGTCCTTGGCGGCGGGGTGGGCCAGAACGACCGGCTCAAGGCGATGCTTGAGGAAATGTGTGCTCAGCGTGGCGCCTCGTTCTATGCTCCTGAGCCGCGGTTTCTTCGGGACAACGCCGGCATGATCGCCGTTCTGGGCGCGCAGATGTACGAGGCCGGCGATACTATTGCCATCGAGGACTCCGCGGTTGATCCTACCTACCGTCCCGACGAAGTCTCTGTCACCTGGCGACACGAGGAGTCTGTCCGTCATGTTGGTGACGCTATCGAAACCGGATCAGTTGAGGGGGCCGAGGCAACCGTTACCCGTACTGATAGGGGTGTCCGCAAGCGCCGACATCCAAAGAGCTACCGACATCCTGACCTTGATCGTCGCCTCCGGCGTGAGCGGACGGCAATGGAGGCCCGGTTGACGGCGCTTGCCCGGCGTGCTGGCGTTCCGACGCCGGTGCTCACCGCTGTTGATCCCGAGACAGCCACGCTGACCTTCGAGTACGTGGGCGAGGCGGATCTTCGAACGGCTCTGACTGACGATCGGATTCGCACCGTTGGCGGGCACCTGGCCCGGTTGCACGCCGCTGGGATCGTTCACGGTGATCCGACGACCCGAAACGTACGGGTTGACGCCCAGCGGATCTATCTGCTTGATTTTGGCCTTGGATACCACAGTGAGCATCCTGAGGACTTTGCGATGGACCTGCACGTCTTTGTCCAGTCGGCGGCGGGAACTGCACCTGATCCCGACGCAGCCCGTGCGGCGGTCCTCGACGGCTACCGAGCGACTGGAGCATCGCTTGATCTCGATACCACGGCCGTCGTTGACCGACTCGTGGAGATCGAGGGGCGCGGCCGATACCAGTGAATCGCCGATTCAGCAGGTTCTAACGCGTAAAGTTATTATATCTACGGCCAAAATTAATAACTACGTATGGCACATATCCACCTCGGCGAGGGGGCCTTCCCGCTGTGGGCCCTCGCCCTCTGGAGTGCGGTCGCCGTTGTTCTGCTGGGCGCGGTTGTCTATCGGATTCGTCGGGACGGCATCGAATCCGAGCAGATCGCCCTCGCCGGAATCGGCGCCGCGGCGAGTTTTGCGATCTTTCAGCTGAATATCCCCATTTGGGGGGGCGTGCATATGAATCTCACTGCTCTGGTCGGTATCCTCGCTGGCCCGCTTCTTGGGCCGCTCATCGCGTTGGTCGTGAATGTTTTCTCGGCAGCCCTGGGACACGGCGCCGTCGGGCTACTCGGAGCGAACGTTCTCGTGAACGCCACCGAGGCAATTGCGGCATACTACCTCTTTCAGACGCTGTTGCGGCTTGACTGGGACGTCTTTCCGGCGAGTGCCAGTGCCGGGACGCTCGGGCTCGCGGCTGGATCGCTGCTGATGGGGGCAATCATTGTGATCAGCGGCGTCAACGGGAGCCAGCTCCCCCGGTCTGATCTCGCCATTGCCGTTGGCGGACTCGTTGGACTCAACCTTGGAGTGGCTGTTGTGGAGGGCCTTTTGACCGGCTTTATCGTTCGCTTTCTGGCCTCCGTCCGTCCCGACTTGGTGGCCAGCGAGGAACAGACCGGCCGTGCGGGGGTGACCGCCTGATGGACCGCTGGAAACAATACCTTGTCCTAGTAACACTCGCCGGCGGCAGTCTCGTTGCCGGCTGGTTCGGCTTCCGGGCGACCGGCGGTGGGGTCCCGTGGGCCAAGCGGGCAGAGTCAGCCCTTCTCGGTGGGCTCCAGAGTGGTGGAGGATCGCTGGTCGACACCACGCGCGGCATCATCATCGCCGGCCCGATCCGACAACAGGGACTCGTCCTCGTGTACGTCGGTCTCTTCTTTGTATTTGCTATCGTTGGGATATGGCTGTACTACCGCTATGGCCGACAACGCGAGTCGTCGACCGCCGAGCGTGGAGGGAGTCGGGGCTGATGGCGGCGCTGTCGAATCACGTTCCCGATCCCCGGCTTATCACGGCGACAGCCGAACACCAGGATGGGCCTCTCCATCGGGTGAATCCGTGGACTAAGGTGGGCATTATTGGGGCGCTTGTGTTGGCCGTTACCGTTGTCACCGAACTCGCCGTTCTCGCCGGACTCTATGCTGTCGTCTTCCTTGTCTACGCGTGGGCCGGCCTCTCGTTGCGCCGTCTTGCCGGCTGGTATACTATTCCGTTGCTGTTTGTCGTCTCGCTCGGCGGTCCGTTGTTGTTTCTTGAGCCGGGGACGCCCATCGGTGGCGTCCTCCCAACCCCGCTCGGCGGCCTCTCGATCACCGTCGCTGGCGCCGAGTTATTCTTTGAACTCGCTGCACGATCGTTGACGGTCGTTACGTTCGTGTTGGCCACGGCGATGACCACGCGGTATACTGCCGTTGTGACCGTTATTGGCCGGCTGTTTCCCCGGCCAATTGATCAGATTGCACTGCTCACCTACCGGTTTACCTTCGTTATGATCGAGATTCTCGAGACGCTCGTCAAAGGGGCACGGGCCCGTGGCGCGTCCTTGAGCGAGTTCTGGTCGAACCGTCGACTGTACGCCCGCATCATGGGTGTGACGCTGTTATCGGCGATCGACCGCTCAGAGCGGCTGGTAAAGTCGATGGAGGCACGCGGCTACGACGGCAACCTGGGCGTCTACGGCGCCGTCCCGCGCCCACCAGCACGTGAGTGGGTTGTCCTTGGTGGCGGCTATGCCGCCGTGGGGGTCTACTGGCTGCTTCAGCGCGGGGTGATCAGCCTATGAGCACTGATCCACTGATCGATCTTCACTGTGGCGCCCACACCTATCCCGATGGGACCGTCGGCGTCCACGAGGTCGACTTCACCGTCTACCCAGACGAAATCGTCACGGTCATTGGCGGCAATGGGGCCGGTAAGTCCACGCTCCTTGAGCACCTCAATGCGACACTCGTCCCCGACGACGGCCACCTCCAGGTCAACGGCCGGACAATCGATTCGAACTCGAAGCAGTACGCCCGACAGGAGGTCGGTTTTGTGTTCCAGGATCCGGATACCCAGCTAGTCGCCCCGACTGTCCTCGATGACGTCATGTTCGGACTCCGCAACCAGGGCGTTGGCCCAGAGGAGGCGCGCGACCGTGCCCGCGAGGCCCTGGACCGCCTTGACGCGCGTCATCTTGAGGATCGGATTCCCCATCACCTCAGCGGCGGCGAGAAACGCCTTGTCGGACTCGCGGGCGTCCTCGTGCTTGATCCGAGCGTGATCGTCCTTGATGAACCCCTTGCGGGACTTGACCCTCAACGGGCGACGCTGCTGAAAGATCGCATCCGACAGGTCCACGCCGAGGGCATCTCGATCGTGCTCTCGACACACGATCTTGATTTTGCCGCCGAACTCGCTGATCGTGTCTGTGTTATGGATGACGGCAACGTCGTCGCCAACGGTCCGCCACGCGAGGTGCTGTATGATGACACGCTTCTCGACCGGGCGAATCTCGCACCGCCGACAGTGGTCCGGATCGCCCGAAAAGTCGGCGTTGCCGACACCGCGCGTCCGGTCACCGAGTCCGAACTCATCGAAGCGCTTGGTGACGGCCAGCTTGAGCGACCCCGTACCTGAACGCTCGCCCCGTCCCCTTCGGGATCGAGATAGCGGTCAGTCTGTGGCCCGAACCCACCCGTTTTTGCTTCTCCGTATCGTTGGTCCCCCTAATGAGTCCCAACCTCAGTCTGGAGACGTCGGCCGACGCCGATGTCCCTCCAGAGGCGTCCGATGGCGTTTGGCTCTCCTGTATCGGCTGTGGTGAGACCTACGCCCCCTTCGAGGACGTGATGTACCGGTGTCCCGAGTGTGACTCCCTACTAGAGGTCCGATACGCGGAGCATCCCACATTCGAGGACTTCTCCGGACGTGGCGTCTGGCGCTACGAGGAGGCGCTCCCGACCGACAAGCTGGTCTCGATTGACGAGGGTGACACGCCGCTGTACCCGACGCCTGAACTCGCATCGGAGGTGGATGTAGCCGATCTCCACGTGAAACACGAGGGAATGAACGGCACCGGTTCGTTCAAGGACCGTGGCATGACCGTCGGCGTCGGCGTCGCCAACCGCCTTGGCGTTGACCGGCTGGCGGTCGCCTCAACGGGGAATACCTCTGCTGCGCTGGCGGCGTACGGCGCCCGCGCCAATATGGAGACGCTCGTTCTGCTGCCCGCTGGGAAGGTCGCCGCCGGGAAGATTGCCCAGGCGAGCCTCCACGGCGCGCGCATCCTCGAAGTCGATGGCAACTTCGATGTCTGTCTCGACATTGTCCAGGAACTCGGCCGCCGCGGCGAGGCCTACCTGCTTAATTCGCTCAACGCCTTCCGCCTTGAGGGTCAGAAAACCATCGGCTTTGAGATCCTTGAGGAACACTACGAGCAGACCGGCTCGTACCCCGATCGAATCATTCTCCCGGTCGGCAACGCCGGTAACACCTCCGCGATCTACAAGGGCTTTCGTGAGCTCGTTGATGCGGGCGCGCTTGCCCCCGAAGACGTCCCGGCGCTCACGGGCGTCCAGGCCGCCGGCGCGGCGCCGATGGCCGAGGCCATCGAACACGGCTGGTCTGATATCCAGCGCTGGGAGGAGGTCGAAACCATCGCCACCGCGATCCGGATTGGTAACCCGGTCAACGCTCCGAAGGCCCTGCCCGGCATCCGCGAGACCGGCGGCACCGC
>JBEQAX010000036.1:0-14214 GCA_041640095.1 Salinarchaeum sp.
TCGCCGGGGGCATCTCGACCGGGGCGAACCTCCACGTGGCCGCCGAGGTGGCGGCCGAACGCGAGGGGCTGGTCGCGACGATTGTCTGTGATCCTGGCGAGCGGTACCTCTCGACGGATCTGTACGCGTAATCTGCTTTCAGAGGTGATGTCAATCAGTTCATTGGTCGATCATCGACCATCGACACACGCGTGGATGTCGGTAAGTGACTGCATCTCGAAGACGGCATAGGAGGGATCAACGGCCTCATAAATAGGCTTGTATGCCGCAAGCGGGTCGTGGGTGTCCGCCTCGCCATCGTTGTCATGGAGATGCAACACCTCGATGCGACCGCCAAGGCGGTCAACAAACGCCTGCCAGTCGTGGTTGCTCACTCTCGCATGGCCAATATCAAGCGTGACTCGGAGGGTCTCCGAGTCGGCTCCAATCTGTGTGAGGGTGTTCGCCAAGGCGGCTGGCGAGGTAGTATGTCGCTCGTCCGTTGCTGACCATGGTTGGTTTTCCAGACACAGTGGCACGTCAACCGTGGCTGCGTGGGCGGCACACGCCTTGAGCGATCTGATTGCGTTCCGATGGGCCTTCTTGCGCACTCGATCCGGGTATCGCTTGGGAACGGATCCTCCATGGATGACGACCGCCTCAGCGCCCATCGTCGCGGCATCGTTGAGGGTGTCGATCACCATCGTCTCGGCTGCCGCTCGAGCGTTATCGTTGAAACTCCCGACGTTACAGTCCCGAAACGGTGCGTGGAGCGTACAACTCATATCTGCCGCCTCAAGGATCGTCGCAATCTCCGCAGGTGGCGGTGCTTCCGGTGGTGCCTGGAGATACTCGCGTTTGAACTCGACGTGGTCAAGCCCCAGTTCACTGACAAACGCGACAAACTCACGGACGGTCTGGTTGAACCGCAGATCGGCCGCGGCACCGAGTCGACCGGTCATGTTCGAAGCCGGTACGTCTCTTTGCCGGCCACGAATGCCCGGTGAACCGTCGGTGGGCCCTGGTCATCGACCACGATCAGATCCGCCCGAGCGCCGGGTTCGATCCGTCCCCGATCGGTCAGCCCGACGGCGTCAGCCGGGGCGGCGGTAACGCGACGAACCCGTCGGGGTAGCGGTTCTCCCGTGTCAACAAATACCGCACGCAGTAATGACGGGGGATGGTAGTCAACCAATAGGATATCGACGGTATCGGCGTCGATCGCGTCAGCGGTCGCAAGGTTGTCGCGCTGGCTACCACCGCGAACGAGGTTGGGCGCGCCCATCGCAGTGGTCATCTTGGTCGTTGCAGCAGCCTCGGCGGCGGCAATTGTCACCGGGTATTCACAGATATCAACCCCGCGGTCGGCCATCCGTCGGATCTCTGTAGCCGTCTCGTTGTCGTGTGAGGCCACCGGGATGTCGGCTGCGTGAGCAGCGTCAATGACCCGATCGGCACGGGCGTCAAGTGTCGCCTGATCGATTGACCGAGTGCGCTCCCAGCGCTCGCGGGCGGTGGGCCGTGGTGCTGAGGACTGCTCGGCGAACCATTTCTTAAAGTTGTCAAAGTTGCGGTACTGCCCCTGACCTGGAATATGTGTCATGACCGACGCCAGGTCAACCACACCGCGGTCAAGCGCGTTGGCGACGGCATCAACCGCGTCGGCGTTGGTCAACTCACAGCGGGCGTGAAACCGATGGTCAATCGCTCCGGCGGTGAAGCGATCGATTCGGTCTGCTAGCCGGGTTGCGAGTTCGACCGATCGATCGTCTTCCGGTCGGTCGGTAAAGGAGACAGCGTGAAACTTCGTGGTAATTCCCGCGGTGACATTCGCGCGGTCGACTGATCGGAACGCAACGGCAGAGTCGACCTGCACACCGCTACGTGGATAGACGTGATCCTCAATGTCGTCGCCGTGAAGATCGATAAGCCCAGGTAACACCAGTCGCCCTTCGGCATCGATGTGTTGGTCCGGAGTCCCGTCGGTCTCCGTGCCGATGGCAGCGATTCGGCCTGCCTTGATGTGGACGCCACCCTCACGGACCGCTTCCGGTGTGACGATGCGGGCGTTTTCGATCCGGATATTCGATGCCGTTGCGGCGACATCGCGGTCAGTTGAACTCATGTCTGTGCCTCCTGTGTGTAGGCCTCAGCGTCAACGATTCTCTCAAGCCGACCATCATCAAGAATGGCGACGCGGTCGGCCAGCGCGTCGATAACATCGGCATTGTGGAAGACGCCGATCGCGGTTGTCGTCTCGTTGAGGTGCGACCGGAGTAGATTGATCGCGAGCGACCGGGTCTCTGGGTCAAGCGCACTAGTTGGTTCATCGAGCAACAGCAACCGTGGAGAGGGGGCGACTGCCCGTGCGAGGTTGACCCGCTGGCGCTCGCCACCAGAGAACGTCGCCGGATAGGCTTCGAAGAGATCCGCGGGAAGTCCTAGTGTCTCAAGCAGGTTGCTGGCCCGCTCACGGGCTTTTGAGGCGGATACCCCACGTTCGCGTAGCGGTCGGGCGACGACATCTACTGCTGGAACGTGCGGGATTTCATCAAGAAACTGTGAGACGTAGCCCATCTCCGACCGGCGCAAAGCGAGAATCTCGCGCTCTGAACAGCCGGCGAGATCAACCGTTCCGTCGGTCGACTCATAGAGCACTCGTCCACTGGTGGGCTCGTAGGTGCGGTAGATGCTCTTGAGCAGCGAGGATTTGCCCGAGCCGGACTCGCCGACGATGGCGAGAAACTCCCCGTCTGCGACGCTGAAGCTCACGTCTTCAAAGCCGACGATCCGCTGATTATTGAGAACGTGCATCCGAAACGTCTTCGAGAGTGACGTGACTGTCAGTACCATGTTCAGATCACCGAGTTGATGAGTTCCTGGGTGTACTCGTGGTGGGGGTCTTCCATGATGCGATCGGTGAGGCCGGACTCGATTACCCGACCGTGGCGCATGACGAGCGTGCGATCGGCGAGTAGTCGAACAACGGCGAGATCATGCGAGACAACGATCGTTGCGATATCCTGTTCGCGTTGAATCCGCCGAAACACGTCGAGGACCTTAGCCTGAACACTCACGTCGAGACCTGTTGTCGGCTCATCGAGAACGATCAGATCCGGCTCGGTCGCCAGTGCCTTGGCGATCTGGACTCGGCGTTGCATCCCACCAGAATAGGTTCTGGCGGCGTCATCCATCCGGCCGACCGGAACCTCTGTCTCTTCGAAGAGCTCCCGTACGCGGTCGCGAATCCGGGCGTACCGGCGCCAGCCGGCGGCCAGGAGTTCTTCGGCGACATTGCCCCCTCCGCTGAACTCAAGACCAAGACCGTCACGAACGTGCTGGTGGACTAGACCAACGTGCTGGTTGCGGAGTTCGACCCGCTCCTGGTAACTCGCATCAAGCAGATTGCCGTCGTAGCCGTCGATCCGGACGGTTCCGGTGTCGGCCTCGCGGTCGAGTGCGATGACCTCCGCAAGGCTGGACTTGCCAGAGCCGGACTCGCCGACGATGCCAAGCACCTCGCCCTCGTTGACCTCGAAGGAGACATCAGCACACGCGACGACGGTCCCGCAGTGGGGACATTGATTTGTCCCGGCACTATCACCGGTTGCTTCGAGACAACGGGAACACCCGTCGCCGTAGCGCTTCGTCACGCCCTCAACGCTGAGGAGACTCATGCGTCCTCACCCCCGGTTGCCGTTCCAGGCCCCCACGTGTGGACTCCATCGCAGTGGTGATCGTGCGCGAGGTCGGGGTTCTCCTGGCGTTTGGCGCAGAAACTTGTGTCGTTGCAAACGTACCGGGTCGTGCCGTCATCGTCGGTGACCTCGGTCCGGTAGGTGTCCGTACTCCCGCAGGCCGCACAGGGCTCCTCAAAACGTTCAACCTGGAACGCCCGATCTTCGAAGGCTAGCGGCTCAACGTCGGTGTGTGGCGGAACGGCGTATATCCGGGCTTCACGGCCGGCAGCAAACAGAAACAGTGTATCGGCGTTATCGAGTTTGGGGGTATCCCACCGTGGGATCGGTGAGGGACTCATCAGATACCGGTCGTTAACCAGCACCGGGTACGCAGCGCTGATCTGGATTTCCCCCCACTCGACAACGCTCTCATAGAGGTGGACCCACATCTTCGAGTAGTTCTTGTGGGCGTGTCGGCGGCGATTGCGGTCGTCACTCCCGTCAACCTTCCGTAGCGGATCGGTCGTCGGAACCTGCAATACCAGGATCTGGTCGTCGGTCAGTACTTCCTCGGGGATTCGGTGGCGGGTCTGGATCACCGACGCTGTCGTCGTGTCGGTCGTTGTCGCGACGTCAGCGGTTCGCTCGGCCAGCCGACGGATGTTCGCGGCGTTGACACTTTCGTCAGCCCCCTGATCGATCACCTTGAACGTATCCTCGGGACCAAGCAACGAGAGGGAGGTCTGGATGCCCCCTGTGCCCCATCCCCGGGCCAGTGGCATTGGCCGTGAAGCAAACGGCACCTGGTGGCCAGGAATGGCGATAGCCTTCAGGACTGCTCGTCGGACCTCTCGCTTGGTGTGCTCGTCGAGATAGGCATAGTTGTAGCCGTCGAGCCCGGCTGTCTCCGCGTCGGTGACGAGTTCGTCGACCGTGTTCGCGTCAGTCATCGGCGGTCACCTCCGCAGGTGTCGACTCCTCACGGTCGCGTAGCGCCCGGATCCGGTCAAGCGTACTCTGGAACGTTACGTAGTGCGGCAGCTTGAGGTGTTCAATGAACCCGAAGGAGTCGATCCCATCGACGATGTCAAGCACGAACTCGGCGTCCTCGGCCGGCTCATCCCCACCGAGTGCGATTGAGGCGTCGAGGATGGACATTCCAATGGACTTGCGCTCGTTGCGCCCGAAGGTCAGTCCGTAGCCAAAGGCGAACCGTGGGTCATCGCGCTTGGCGTAGACCGGCACCACCGCCTCGGTCTCGGTCACCTCGATGCTGGTAACAGCAACCGGATCACCTGTGTAGGGGTGTTTGATCCTGACCGGCAGGCGACCGACCCGAACCTCCGCAAGCGTGGGGTGAACACGTCCGTAACCACGCAACGCGCTGTAGCCCAATGCAGTAATTGCGCCGGTTTCACCGCGTGCAAGTTCCTGAAGGACACCCGCCCGGGGGGCGGGGAACAACACCGGTTCGCGGGTCGTGTCGATCGGATCGGTCGTCGTTTCCACGGGCTCGGTGAGAATCCCCTCCTCGCGGAGCAGGGTAATCACGTTCCGGAGCCGCTCGGGTGACTCGTCCGCGTCAAGCTCCCAGTCGGCCGTCGGATCCGCCTCCTCTTCGAGTGCAAAATCCAGCAGCCGCTGAGTGTAGTCCTTGGTCGCGCCGAGGATTTGTCCACCAGGGATATCCTTATACGCCGGCGACACCCGTCGGGTGGCAAACATCTCTGCCGGCGCGACGGCCTCGGCGTAGCCCCACCGCTCAAGCGTTGATCGATAGGCCCGCAGCAAAAAGGCTGCTTCGGTGGTATCACCCTGCGCCTGGACGACTGCCCGGGCGGCGAGCTGTGGGGCGAACAGCCCCGCTTCACCGGTAATCTGTCCGACTAGTCGGCCCAGTTGCCCCTCAATCTGATTGATTGTGAGTGGATCCTCGGGCCCTTCGATACGGCGTTTCTCGAAGAGGTCTTCGGCACGTTTGATGACCTCCTCACCCGCTTTGACGGCGACGTATCCCATCTACAGCACCTCCAGTGTGGTCGATCGGGGAATGGCGGTGACGGTCTCCTCGGCGGCAATCACTACGTCGAGACCGCGCGGGAACGCCGTGTTGACGTCGGCAATCGTCCGAAGGACGTCCGATGGGATGCCATCAACGCCGATGACCCGCCTGTCTGGGACCCCGGGACCGCACACCTTGATGTTGGTATCGTCGGATCGGGCCGTCTCATGGATCGCCTCGACGCGATAGATGACCGTCGCACCATCGCTCGGTTCCTTGAGCGTTCCCTGACTGGCGTCATCGAGAGACACAGCCCGCTGGTTACCGAGATGGATGATGTCGGCCTCGTCAATAGGGGCCGCCGTGAGTCGATTGGCGGCCGCAAGTGCGGAGCTGAGCGACTCGTCGACCGTGTGGAAGGTCACTTCGTTGTCGACAAGTGTGATCACCACGGCGTGATCGGCCGGCCCCGCCGGAACAGTGTGGATGGTTCCGGGCCGAGACATCGCGTCGACCATGGCCCGGAAGGTCTGTTGTGTATCGGCGACAGGATCAAAGCCCAGGGCTCTCATTCCTCGCCCTCCATTGATGAGAACTCGACTGTTGTCGCCTGACTCTCGGCCCACTCCTGGCGACGGCGCTGGCGGTAGTCAGCAGCAGCGGCTTCGAGATCCGTTGCAATCGCCGTGGACCGTGGGTGCTCGGCGGCAACGGCGGCGTCGACGATAGCCCCGGCGACCGCCTTGGCCTCGGCCTTCCCAGCAACCATCGCGAACCCCTTTGCGTCAGCAACACGCGCCTCTGCGGCCGTCGTGAGGACCTCGCCGAGGTTGAACGGCTGCTCGTTGACAGGCTCAGTCACCTGTTGCATCACGAGCTGTGGCGTCGGCGCCTGGAGGATCTCGACGGGTGTCGAGCTCTCAAGGACAGCCTCGGCGTGCTCAACGAGCGTTGCCTCCTGACAGGCACTGATCATCTCGAAGCGGTCGTTTCGGTCGGAGACGGTCGCGTCGTCCATCCGTACACCCCGAGGTCATCGAAGGTCAGGTTAAGCCTTCGCTGGGTAGTAAACAGTCTGAATACCAAGTGCGGGCCTCTGACCCTCTGTGTTCGCTACCGTCCAGACGCATTGTTACAGGTATATACTGACCCATCCTTCGGGCACGACTCTATACTGATATACAGTGCTCTGCACCGCGTGAGATCGGTCGGGGGTCGCGTTTCAATTAGCCATCGAAGTGTTGACCGTCCGAACTCTATGGAGCCAAGGGTTATTCCACCCTCTTTGGATGTTCGAGGTGATGGTGGATCCCACAAACGGCGGTGGTTCCGGCATAGATGATCGATCGACCCGTACAAACGACATCTGCACCACCCGTCGAGGAGCACTTGCCGGTGCAGCAGGCATTTCGTTAGCCGGATTGGCGGGCTGTTCGGGGGTCTCAGGCGGCGGTGGTAGTGATGCCGAACAGATTACGATGCTGTTGACCCCTGGGACGCCATCGGATGCCCGGCGGCGGTACCAACCACTGCACAACCTCATCGAGGGGGAGGTTGACGGGGTCAGTGTCGAGATGCGCGTTCCACAGAACTACGCCGCCATCCGTCCGGCGCTCGAGTCAGAGCAGGCGGAGATCGGCATGGACGATGTGACGCTGATCTCCAACCCCGACCTGATGGACGTCTATGGCACGACCGTCACCGGCGGGTCGGCGTTTTACTTCTCGATGATGGTTACCAACCCGGACTCGGACATCAACGAACGGACCGACATTGAGGGAAAAGAGATGGCGTTTGCGGACCGGTTGAGTACGAGCGGATCGATCTTTGCCCTCTACGCGCTCAAGGAGGCCGGTCTCGACATCGGTGGCGCACCCGACGAGGATCCGGTTGACTTCTCGGGCACGTGGACCGACCACAATCAGGCCCTGATTCGACTCGGTGACAACGAGGCCGACGCAGCGACAACCTGGGGTGGCAACGGAATCCCTCACCTCCCGGAGGGAACAGAGGTGCCAGATCGCGTTCAGGACAAAAGCTCGTTCCTCGACACGATGGGGACCGAAGAGCCCCAATTCAGACCGTTCTGGTGGTCATTCCCGATCCCCAAGCAACCAATGTACGCCCGGAAGACCTGGGAGTCCGATAAGAAAGCCGAGATTGGCGAGGTCCTCCGTAGCTCGACGAAAGAGCAGATTCAGCAGTACTACCCCGACGACTACAACGAGGAGGAGTTGCCGTTTACCACGCTACGTGACACCTCGATGGACGACTACGAACCGGTGATCATGCGACTGAACGATATCGGGATCGATCTCGCAGAATAACACGTCCGCTCCTATCATGAGCACGATCAAGGTCGACAATCTGACCAAACGATACGGCGATGTAACGGCAATCGAAGACATCTCATTCGAGATTAACGACGAGTTTGTCGTCCTGCTCGGCGAGTCGGGTGCAGGCAAGTCAACGCTGTTGCGGTGCATCAACGGCTTGACTGAGCCCACCAGCGGAGCCGTGTACCTTGATGATGAGCCTATCACAGGCTCACAGCCCGACGTCGGGATGATCTTCCAGCAGCATAATCTCGTTGAGGGGGTCTCGGCGTATTTGAACGCACTCAACGGTGCCCTTGAGCGGTGCTCAACCGTCGAGAGCATCTTCCAGTGGCAGAGTCGCGAGGACAAGCGACAGGCACTTGAGGCGCTTGAGACCGTCGGTTTGCTTGAGGAAGCCCATCAGCGAGTCTCGCAGATGAGCGGGGGCCAACAACAGCGAGTCGGCATTGCGCGGGCGCTTGTACAGAACCCGCGCCTGCTACTCGCCGATGAGCCGGTTGCTAGCCTTGATCCGTCGAGTGCTGAGACCGTCATGGCTTATCTGAAGAAGGCGGCAGAGGCTCACAACCTCTCGGCGCTTGTGAGCCTTCATCAGGTCAACATTGCGGCATACTTCGGTGATCGGTTTATCGGCCTGCGCGACGGACAGTTACTCTTTGATGTTCACCGAGAGAACCTCTCGAATGATCTTGTAGACGAACTCTACGGAAGCGTTGAGACCGTCGGAATCGCCGAGACCGCAGAGCGACCCGAGCCACCTGAGCACGAAACCCTACAGGAACGCACCCAGAGGGCCGAAGTGTGAGCGTCGAAGGCCCCGACAAGCAGCGGCTCAAGGAGTACTTCGGTCTCAAGGAAGTCGGCGACTCGTCGGTTGATCAGAAGCTCACGGAACTCAAACGTCGGAAGACCCGCCGGCGAGCGATGACCGTTCTCGGTATCATCGTCACGGCGGTTCTGTTTTATATGAGTCTGATTGTCGTTGATTTCTCGTTGACCGAGCTCTACAAGCAGGTTCCCCAATTCACGGAGGCGCTCGGTGATTATTTCCCGCCGACGACCTACTACCTCTTCGGCCTTCCAATCCCGTTCATCGACCTCGGTCAGTACTGGGCGTTCATGATGGAGGAGAACCTCCTCCTCCGGATTGAGTCCGGCGGACCGCTGGGGGTCAACATCATCTGGGGAGCGACGTTCGTAACCATAGCGGTCGCCTTCGCTGGTACGGTGCTTGGTCTGCCGGGGGCGTTGCTCTTTGGTATCATGGCCAGTGAGCGGGTGATTCCCTATCCGTTCAACTTCATCTTCCGGGCGACGATGAGTCTAATCCGGGCCATCCCGGGACTGGTCTGGTTTCTAATTTTGATCCCGCTCGGTGGCGTGACGCCCTTCACCGGCGTGCTTGCGATCATGGTCGATACAATCGGCTATCTCGGTCGGCTCTTCACCGACGAACTTGAGGAGATTGCCGACGGGCCGATTGAAGGGATCCGCAGCACGGGCGCCAACGATACACAGGTTATCTCCTTTGGCATGTTGAGTCAGGTGTTCCGGCAGTTCATCGCGTGGATCGCCTTTGACCTCGAACACAACGTCCGGGCGGCAATCGGACTGGGTCTTATCGGTGGCGGTGGACTTGGTCTTGAACTCTATGTCCAGCGTCAGACCTTCCACTACGGAAACATGATGGCGTGTATCATCCTCATCTTCCTGCTGGCTGGTTCGGTCGAACTCATCAGCCAGCGGGTCCGATCGTATCTCCGCGAGGGCGAAGTCGACAACCGTGCTGGTGTGCTTGAAGCATTCGTGACCGCTCCGAAGAAGATCGTCGCCTCAACGCTGGGCCGACGGAGCCGATAGATGCACTTCGAAGCCTACGGCCCGGATCGCACCGGTACGCTCGCCGAACGGCCGACGATCCACGATCCGGTGCGGATCACCGACAGTGACCTCGGCCCTTGGACGGAGGTCCACCAGCACGCCCGGTTGCACGATGCAACGGTCGGGGCGTACACCTACCTCATGGAACGAGTGCAACTCGACCACACCACCGTCGGGAAGTTCGCCAGCGTGGCCTCCGACGTCCGCCTGGGGCCGTCGAACCATCCCATCGAGCGGCCGACGTCGCACCACTTCACCTATCGCGGCGAGCGGTACGACCTCGGACCGGACGACGAGTCGGTCTTCAGGTGGCGCCGCGGAGATCCTGTCGAGGTGGGCCACGACGTCTGGATCGGCCACGGAGCGACCGTGCTCCCGGACGTCACCGTCGGCAACGGTGCGGTCGTCGCTGCGGGTGCCGTCGTGACCGACGACGTGGCGCCGTACACCATCGTCGGTGGGGTGCCCGCCGAACCGCTGGGTCGGCGCTTCGACGCCGAGACCGCTGCAGCACTCGAGGAGATCGCGTGGTGGGACTGGTCGCGGGAGGAACTCGAGGCCGCCTTCACGGACTTTCAGAGCGACGTCGAGGCGTTCATCGCCGCCTATCACTAACAGTAGTTGAAAACACGATAATTTTATTCAACAGAGGGTATGTAATTATACGTGGGACGGCCTTGTTGCACGCCCCACACTGAATAAAGAAATCGTATTACCAACAACTGCTAATGTCGGTCCGGATCGACAGCCCCTATGGCGAGGACGGCGAGTGGTTCCGTGGCAACCTCCACACCCACACCGATGCCAGCCCGGACGCGGCGTGGTCACTCGAGACGGTCGTCGCCGTCTACGCCGACCGTGGATACGACTTCGTTGTGGTCACCGACCACGACGTTGCCACCCCGGTCGAGACGATCGACGATGTTACCCTCCTGCCCGGGATCGAGGTCACAGCCAACGGTACTCACGTCGTCTGTCTGGGAACCGACAACGCCGTGTCACCACACGCCGATCGCCAGCGCGTCCTCGATGAGGCGACGGCTGCTGGCGGGATCGGTATCCTGCCCCACCCCAACTGGGGTCCGGATTACGCACACTACTCGCAGTCGGCCCTCGAAGCGCTCGACGGCTATGCCGGCATCGAGATCTACAACGGCGCGAGTCGCGACGGCCGCGGTCGGCCGGCAGCAACCGACCGGTGGGACCGGCTACTTTCGGCGGGACGCGTGGTCTGGGGGTACGCGGCCGACGACGCGCACGCTGATGATGACGTCGGGGCGGCGTGGACGGTTGTTCAGGCACCCACTGCGACACCCATGGCGATTCTCGACGCACTGCGGGCCGGCCGGTGTTACGCCTCGACGGGTGTGGCCATCGAGGCGATTACCGTTGAGGCCGGGAGCGTCACCGTCGAGACGGCGGACGCCGAGGCAATCCAGTTGGTGGCGGACTACAGCGCGATACAGCAGACGGTCACCGGATCGACGGCGACATTCCATCTGCCGGCGGACCTCGATATGGACGCCTCCTATGTCCGAATTGTCTGTCACGGCACCGGCGAGCAGACCGCCTGGACCCAGCCACTATTTCTCGATGGCCGTCGGGGGTGATCACACCGAAATGTGTTCGGGTTCGAGCGTTGAGTGCAACCGAAAGGCAAGTTCGGCGGTGTGTACCCAGTAGAAGATCGTGCGTTCCAGTGCCCGGACGATGCTGGCAAGGTAGCTGAACAGCTGCGGGCTGTAGGCCGTGACCAACTCGAAGAGTTCATTCAGATCGCGGTGGACGGTCTCCTCGCGTTCTTGGAGTCTCTCGTGTTTTTCGAGATCGGCCGCGAAGGCAATCTGACCCATCAGGTCGTTGATCTCTGCCCCGGCGTCGAAGATATCCCGGACGCGGTCGGCGATGACCCCTGTCGCCTCCTCGTCGTGACGGTCGATCACGTCGGCGATAAAACACGAGCGGTCACCGACGATCTCAAGATTGGTGGCTGCCGTCGCGAGATCGTATGCGATGTGATTGTGTGGCCACTCGGCGGCGATCATGTAGGATTTGAGTTCCTCGAAAAAGGCGCTGTGGCGCTCGTTGCTGACGGCTTCCAGCTGATCGGCACCGGGATCGGGATCGTCCCCCTCAAAGGCCTGTTTCGCGGCAACAAACTGATCATAGGTCACCGCATCAAGATCCTTCAGCAGCGCCATCAGCGTGGCCATCCGATCGGCGTGTAGTGGGGTCGCTCCTTCGTCTGGGGTCAGTGCCGAGACCGTCGCGATATTTGCATAGAGTGCTTGCTTATTGAGCAAGTAGCCCTTTGTGACGATACCCTCACGCTTGAGATACTGGAGGAGTTCGGACAGATACTGTTCGGAGATGTTGATCTGGTTGGCGAGGTCCTCTTTGGTCTCGGGAGCGGTCTGATCAATCGCCTCGATTATCCGCGCCATCGTGGCTTCCCGTCCACCACGATCCGGAATCCGGGTACGCTTCCACGCAGGATCGGCCATATGGGCACCACTCAAACCGTATTCATATCTCTGTGGTCTAGACAGTACGGACTAGTATGGACGCTGTGTCCCGTGTAGTGACCCCGGTACGATCCACTCAATAGTGATTCATATTGCTATTACAAATCACCATATAGAGCCTGCAAGAACCCAACGCGTATGGAGACGCGGAAGGTGCAACTGTCCGGAGGGACAACATACACCATTTCACTCCCAAAATCATGGGCCGAAGAACACGGTATCGACGCCGGCTCGGTGATCTCTCTGACCCCCAACGACGACGGGTCGCTTGTCGTTGAGACAGCCGATCCCGAGGGGACAACTCCAGATCGGACGACCGTCGACATCGCCGCGAGCGAGCCGGACGAGCTCATCGAACGGGTGCTCGCGCTGTACCTAGTCGGCTATGACGAAGTGACGCTCAAACACCGGGGTGGGTACTCCGATGCTCAGCGGCAGGCTGTTACCGAGGCCATCGACGGGCTCTCGGGATTCGAGACGATTGAGAAGACAGCCCACACACTCCGGCTGCAGGATCTCATTGACGCAGCAACGGTGGATATTCGCAAGACCACCCTTCGGTTGCGGTTGATCGCGCTGTCGATGCACGAGGATGCCATCCGGGCGATCACCGATCATGATGAGGCACTTGCGGACCGTGTGGTCGCCCGCGACGCCGAGGTCGATAAGCTATTTGCGCGTGTCACCCGGTACTTCCGGCGATCACTCTCGGATCTCAAGGAGGTGAAGAACCTGGGGTACTCTCGTGATGATCTCTTCGAGTACTACTATACCGGGCGCCAGCTTGAGCGGATCGCCGACCACGCCGAGAAGATCGCTTCGTTTGTCCGTGACCGTGATCAGCCGCTATCGGACGACCTGCTCGAACAGATTGATCATCTCGGCAGCTCCAGTCGGAGCATCGTTGACGACGCCGCACGGGTGGTCCTTGAGGACGCGTCGGTTGATGTGGCCTACGAGACGCTCCGACAGCGCAACACTCTCCGTGATGCAATCACGGCCGCTGATCGCCAGCTGTACGATCACGTTGACCCCGAAGCGGCGCATGTTGCCGGGCTGGTATTCGACTCGATTCGTCGTACCTCTGAGTACGGTGCCAATATCGCCGAGATCGGGATCCAGCGCCACTGCCGAGACTAGACCCCGAAGTACCCCACCAGCGCCGCTGTCGTCACCACCGATAGGAGCACCTGTAGTGGGGCACCAACACGCACGTAGTCCGTAAAGCGGTACCCACCGGGCCCATACACCATCAGATTGGTCTGGTAGCCGATGGGGGTCATGAAGGCGGCACTGGCGCCGAGGGTGACCGCGAGGACGAAGGTGAACGCTTCCGCGCCGATGGTGCTGGCCGTCTCGGCGGCGATCGGCACGAGCAACACGACGCTCGCAACCGGGGTGATAAGCGCGGCGAGCAGACTGGTCAGCAGATAACACACCAAGAGCACTCCAGCAACCGGTAGCACACCGACGCCCTGTGCCAGCGCCTCGGCGAGCAGGACGTCGCCACCGGTCTGTTGCATCGCCACTCCGAGGGGGAGAATGCCGGCCAACAGGAAGATCACGTCCCAGCCGACGGCATCGTAGGCCTCACTCGGGCGGAGACAGTCGGTCACGAGCATCGCGAAGACACCACCCAGGGCGGCGATAACGATCGGAACGACTCCGAGGGCGGCGGTAACGATGACCCCGAGCAGAATCGAGAGCGCGAGTGGGGCTTTCGGGGTGAGCGGCGCAAGCTCGTCGATATCGCGATCAAAGGTGTGTGGATGGTTCGTAACGGCCAATTCGCCTGCTTCATCAAGATA
>JBEQAX010000037.1:0-13821 GCA_041640095.1 Salinarchaeum sp.
CGGACGATTTTCACGTCTGCACCCACCCACTCTTTCGGGACGTAGATGTGAGCCCCGTTCCCAGTTGGTTTCACGGTCCCTTCGATCACTTCGTGCCCTTCGATTTCGTGCCTGTCCATCAGTAGTAATATCTACAATGTAGATACGATTAAATCCATCGAATCAGTGAAAATCACTCCCGAATCCTACCGAATACTACTGAATCTTGTAACAGTTACGCTACCCTATATTTGCGGAGGATTCCTGAATGGCAGTCGCAGTGGTCGATGCCAACATTCTCATTGACTATGAGGACACGAGTTCAGGCATTCGACATGAGCGGGCCGAAAACATCGTCTATGCTATTGACAGAGAGGATCTCCCGACTGCCCGAATCAAGACTACGTGCTGTTGGAGTCGCTGAACTGGATTCACAGAAATTTCAAGGCGGATGCCACGGGGATTACCCCCGAGGCGGTTGACTTGCGGGAGCGGCGTCTCAATTACTGTCGCATCGGATCCTCAACAGCCTCCGCGGCCGACAGTTCGTCGGCGGTCTCATAGCGGACGTACCCGCCAGTGAGACTGCGGGAGGCAATCCCGTGCTGCTTGAGGATGCGTGAGGCCACGTACGAGCCCTTGCCGATCGCACAGTAGGTGAGTACTTCTTCCTCATCGCTCAGATCCGTCTCGGAAATCCACTCGCGCAGATTAGCCAGCGGGACGTTCGTTGTTCCCTCAATGTAGCCCTGGGTTTCGCGCAGTTCGGGCGGGCGAGTATCGATCACGAGCGTGTTGGGGAGTTTCTCGACGAACTCCTCAAGCGAGATGACATCGGCGACCCCTTCAAGAACGTTCGTGCCGATCATCCCGAGGATGTTCACCGGATCCTTCGCGTCAGAATACGGCGGTGCGTACGCCAAATCAAGGTCGCGAATGTCATAGACGGTATCGCCGTGGGCAATTGCGGTCGCCAGTACGTCGATGCGTTTGTCAACCCCATCGGTGCCGACAGCCTGGGCGCCGAGAAGCGTGCCGTCCGTCGCATCGAAGAGCAACTTGAAGTGGATGTCCGCTGCACCGGGATAGTACTCGGCGTGACTGGCCTCGCTCGTGTAGATCGCCTCATAGGACCGGCCAGCCTCCGAAAGCGCCTCCTCGGTCATCCCGACAGTGCCGACATCAAGATCAAACACCTTCGCGATCGCCGTGTCGAGGACCGGATCAAGGGTGTCCTCGTGGCCGACAATGTCGTTGGCAGCAACACGCCCCTCGCGGTTGGCTGGCCCACCGAGTGGCACCCAGTCGCGTCCCTCACCGAGAACAGTCGGAACCGCAACGGCGTCGCCAACGGCGTGAATCGCCGGATCAGAGGTACGCATCGCGCTGTCGACAGCGATAGCCCCGCTTTCATCGAGTTCGAGTCCGGCTGCTTCCGCGAGATCCGTCCGCGGCGCAACCCCGGTTGCAATAACAGCGAGGTCAAACGTGTAATCCTCCTCGCCGATCTCGGCGATGACGGTCCCGGAGTCATCCTCACTCAGACTCCCGACACCCGTTTCGGTGCGAAGGTCAATTTCGTGGTCGTGGAGGTGCTGCTCGACGATGGCAGCCATGTCTGCCCCAAGGGTATTGGGCATGACGTGATCAAGGAGCTCGGCAACCACAACGTCAAGGCCGGCCTCAGCGAGGTTCTCGGCTACCTCGATTCCGATATACCCACCACCAATGACGAGCGCGCGGTCGGCCGCTTCGACCTCCTCGCGCACGCCGATCGCGTCCGGCACCGTTCGCATCGTATAGCAGTGCTCAAGCTCATCGAGATCGAACATCGGTGGAACGATCGGCTCGGCGCCAGTGGCCAACACCAGTTCATCATACGCCAGCGTGTAGGTGTCGCCGTCCGCAGGCGAGACCGTGACGGTCTGGGCCTCCGGATCGACGTCGGTCGCCGTCTCGTTGGTCCGGACATCAAGCGCAAAGGAGGCCTCAAGCTGGTCGGCCCCGATCACCGCGAGATCGGACTCCGGGACCGTCTCGCTTAGGTGATACGGAAGCCCACAGCTCGCGTAGGAGACGTGTTCGCCCTGTTCGAGCACGATGATTGCCGCCTCTTCATCAAGCCGACGAAGTCGGGCCGCTGTGCTCATTCCCGCTGCGTTGCCGCCAACCACTACATACTGTTCGCTCATTATTGTGATGGCGGTCCGAGCAGGGGTATATATCGTCCGATATCACAATCATTGTACAACATGTCACATACTAAGACATTATATTGACCCAATGGCGGTGGTCGCCATGTCGAACCGCTTTTGCCCTGGGTCGTTGCATGTCCGGGTATGGATGGTCAGCGGATTCTCGTGACGGGGGGCGCCGGGTTCATCGGATCGAACGTCGCCAACGCCCTCGCAGCGAACAATGAGGTGATCGCACTCGACGATTGTTACCTGGGGACGCCTGATAACCTTGATCCGGCGGTGACCTTCGTCGAGCGGAGCGTTCTTGCGGAGGACCTCCCGACGGACGTGGACGTTGTAATCCACCTGGCCGCACTGTCCTCGTATGCGATGCACGAGGAGAATCCCCAGCTGGGGGCGCGCGTGAACGTCGAAGGGTTTGTCAACGTTGTCGAGCAGGCCCGACAGGACGGCTGTGAGACCATCGTGTACGCGTCGACCTCCTCGATTTACGGCGACCGGACCGAGCCCTCGCCGGAGTCGATGGACGTTGAGGCGAACACCGGCTATGAGGCCTCAAAGCTCGCTCGGGAACGCTATGCGGAGTACTTCCACAACCACTATGGCCTGTCAACGGCGGGGCTGCGCTTTTTCTCGGTCTATCAGGGGTATGAGGGCGCCGAGGGACACAAGGGCGAGTACGCCAACGTGATCGCGCAGTTCGCCGACGACATCGCCCACGGCCGGGCGCCAAAACTCTACGGTGACGGCACCCAGACCCGGGATTTTACCCACGTCTCGGACGTGGTTTCCGCCATTGAGCGGACCGCAGAAGAACAGCTCCAGGGCATTTACAACGTCGGCACCGGCCGACAGATATCGTTCAACCAGCTCGTTGAACTGCTCAACGACGTGCTTGACGCCGATGTTGACCCGGAGTACGTCGAGAACCCAATCCCCGAGTCGGTCTACGTCCACGATACCATGGCGGACGCGACAAAACTCCGCGAGGCGACCGGGTGGGAGCCCCACATCGATCTTGAAGAAGGGCTTGAACAGGTATGTGACCCCTACCTGTAGTGATCCTTGATACGGCAGTGCGTGAGTTCGCCGCGTTGCTGTATGGTCTCGCCTTGGACAGCCGGAGTGTTGGCTGCTGTTAGCGATCAGTCGAGGGCACTCCGTTCAACGGGTAACCTACTGGAGCGCGCGAATACCGAAGGCCGACATTGAGGCGCCGCCGATAACCAGCGGAACGCCGAAGATCGCGCCACGAAAAATCAACACTGCGGCGGTAATCGCCGACGCACTGATGCCCGTCGTCGCGACCAACAGCGTGACAAAGGCGGCCTCGATCCCGCCAACACCACCGGGAAGTGGGGTGGCACCCGCGAGGTTTGCCAGCGGGATGACGAACAGCAACACTGCCGGCGAGACAGAGTATCCGAGGGCCGCAAAGGCCAACAGGAGGGCCCCCACTTGAAACAGCCAGCCCGTCAACGAGAGCCCAACGACAGCTGTCAGCCGCCACCGACTGGCGGCCACGCGCTCGATATTCTCGAAAAACCGCTCCATCCGATCGGCCAGTTCAGTCTCAAGCGTGTCAGCATCAAGTCGGGCGATTCCGAGTTCGCCCAATCGTGGAGCAATGACTGGCGGAAGATGTTCGATAATCGCATAACGGTACCGCCAAACAAGCGTCAACACGAGTAGGATCGCGGCGATCAACACAACGGCCGAACCGACAGCCGTCTCAATGCGGCTCCCGATGGCGGTCGTTGTGGCGTAGTAGCCGACACCAACGAAAACCAACGAGATCGACGGCACAACGTTCAGCACATCGACACTCGCGATTCCGACCAGTCCCGTTTCGTACCGCGAGTCAGACGCCTTCGAAATGAGCATTGCCGCGACCGGTTCGCCACCCGCCTGTCCGAAGGGGGTGATATTGTTTGCAAAAAGGGCCCCAGCATAGACAAAAAACGCCTTGATCGGCGTGATTTCGACATCGAGGCTCCGCATAACGAGTTTGAGCATGAGACTCCAGGCGCCGAGCCAGCAAATCGCCAGAGCAAATGTCGCCACGACATATCCGGGGGCAGCTGACAGTAACGCGTCGATAACGCGATCGGCACCGGCGACCACGATGATGGCCACAAGGATTGCAAGCGCCCCAAGCGCCCCAATAATCAAGGCCCGTCGCTGGTCTCCATCCATATACGTGACACTCAGGATTCGGTCAGGGCCGACTTGAAACGTCTGTTTGAGAGTAGCGAACAGACCGGTCCAATCGGTTTATTTGATCGCCGTGATGAGCTGGTGGCATGGGCGGATCGACGCAGTCGAATCTGCTGTTCGTCGTCCTCGACACGGTCCGGAAGGACCGGCTTGGACCATACGGTCACGAGCGGGAGACGACTCCCACGCTCGATCGCTTCGCACAGGGGGCGACAGTCTTCGAGTCAGCGGTTGCTCCGGCGCCGTGGACACTACCTGTCCACGCCTCGCTGTTCACTGGGCGATATCCTAGCCACCACAACGCCACCCAAGAGAGCCCGTATCTCGAAGCCGACCGCACCCTCGCTACTCTCCTTGGGGCCGCCGGGTACGATACCGCGTGTTACTCCTCGAACGCCTGGATCACCCCATACACAGGGCTCACCGACGGCTTTGACGATCATGCCTCGTTCTTCGAGGCGCTTCCCCGGGACGTATTCTCCGGTCCGCTCGCGCGCGCCTGGCGGACCATCAACGATAATGACTACCTCAGGTCAATCGCCTCGAAACTCGTCCGTCTTGGGGCGATGGCCCACGCCCGGTTCGCCAGCAGCCCCGAAGCCGACTCGAAGACACCGGCGGTTATCGACCGGGCTAAGTCGTTTATCGATACCAGCGACAGCGATCGCGGCTGGTTTGTGTTCTTGAATCTGATGGACGCCCACCTGCCGTATCACCCACCCGAAGCGTACCGCGAGGAGTTCGCCCCTGGCGTCGATCCCGACTCCGTCTGTCAGCTCTCGAAGGAGTATAACGCCGGTGTTCGCGACATCGACTCGGAGGAGTGGACGGCCATCCGTCAGCTCTACGACGCGGAGATTGCGCACATGGACGCCCAGCTCGGTCGGCTCTTCGAGTGGTTGCGCGAAACCGATCAATGGGAGAACACGACCGTTGTCGTCTGTGCTGACCACGGCGAACTCCACGGCGAGCACGATCTATACGGCCACGAGTTTGCCCTCTACGATGAGCTCGTGAACGTTCCGCTGCTGGTCGATCACCCCTCCCTCGGCGCCGATCGCCGGAGCGATCTCGTTGAGTTGCTCGATCTGTATCATACAGTGCTTGACACCCTCTCCGTCACCGACATCGGAGCGCCGGAAACGACCGCGGGAGCGGCCGCCTTCGATCCCACCCGGTCGCTGGTGGCCGACACCTACCGGGCATTCGAGGCCGCAGAGACACCGGACCCTGGGCAGGCGGCTGTGCAAGCGACCGATAACGATTACGCGTTCATCGAGTATGACCGACCGGCGATCGAGCTTCACCACCTCGAACAGAAGGCTGCCGAGGCGGGAATCGATCTCCCCGAGGACCACCGGGCGTACTCGCGGCTCCGCGCCGCCCGTTCGACAGCAGCGAAGTACATCCGCGCGGATGTAATCGAAGACGAGGCGTACCGCATCGATACTGACCCGGCGGAGTCAACCTCGCTTACTCCGGACGATGACGACCGGATCGCGGCTGCCGAGACCGCGTTAGACCGCTTCGAGACCGCCATCGGTGGGGCGTGGGAACAGCCGGCTACCGCCGCCGATAGCGAGCCAACGGCGTTAGCTGACGCCGACGAGCAGACGCGAGAGCGCCTCCGCGAGCTTGGATACCTCGAGTGAGGGCGAACCAATAAGAATACATGCGTTCCTTCGAAAAGGACGGATAACTGATGGAGGATCATCGCTTTCTGGAGTCAGACTGGGACTACGCGATCGTCCTTGACGCGTGCCGATACGATGTCTTCAGCGAGGTGTACGACGAGTATCTCGACGGTGACCTCGAAAAGCGGTGGAGTACGGGCTCGTCAACCCCCGAGTGGGCCTACCGGACCTTCACCGACGTCCACGATATCGCGTATTTCTCCGGAAATCCGTTCATCAACAACTTGGGTATTCCACTGAACGAGCTCAAATGGGGAGCAAGCTGTGATTATGAGTGGGCGGCCTCCGATCACATCAGCGATGTCTACGATGTCTGGCAGACCGGCTGGGACGACGATCTTGAGACTGTTCCGCCCGAGAGCATTGTCGAGGCCTACCGTAACAACCGCAGTGCCGCGGCGGAGGCTGACCGGGTTGTGCTCCACTACATGCAGCCGCATGCGCCGTACCTTGCGCGAGGAAAAGGCCAGAAACTCAAACAGATTCAGAAAGGACTGAAAAAGGAGGGCGAGGAAGAAGACGACGGACCACTCGCGACTGTCACCGACGCTGTCCGCCCGCGGGTCGAACAGGCACTCGAAGGGAGCGAGTGGGCCCAGAAGATCGGCCTCATGCTCGAACTCGATCCCATCGACATCGTCAGAGACGGCACGCGTGACGCCGCGATGGAACTGTACGAAGAGAACCTCCGGATTGCACTCGAATCCGTTGCCGAGGTGACGGACGAACTCGACGGGACCGTGATTGTCACCGCCGACCACGGTGAGGCATTCGGCGAAGAGGGCGTCTGGGAGCACCACATCGAGACCCACATCCCTGCGCTGATGGAGGTCCCGTGGCTCGAAGTCGAGTAACCGGCCCCCGTTGTCAGCGTCGTTGACGATGAAGATCAGCCACTATCTTGAGTTCGAGTCGCAGATCACCGGCGGCATCCGCGAGTCTGTCGCCCACCAGCGGGCGATCCTCGATAGTCTCGACGTCACCTACACGACCGAGCCACGACTGGACGTTGACGTGCTGCACTGTAACCTTATGGGGCCTCGGTCGGTCTGGTACGCTCGGCGCGCTCGGGCACGAGGAATTCCCGTGGTTGCTCATACGCACGTCACCGCGGAGGACTTTGGTGACAGCTTCCGGTTTACGAACGCACTCGCGCAGCCTCTGCGGCCGTATCTCGAACTGGCATACGCGCAAGCGGACGTACTCGTCTGCCCATCGGAGTACAACCGGTCGCTACTTGAGACCTACGTTGATCGGCCGACAACAGTCATTTCAAACGGTGTTGACCGGGAGAAACTCGCTGGCTTTGAGTCGCTTGAGGCCGAGTATCGTGAGCGCTACGATCTTGATGGCCCGGTCGTATTCCTTGTCGGACACGTAATCAAGCGCAAGGGCCTTGAGACGTTCGTCGAACTCGCTCGGCGGATGCCCGACTTCGAGTTCGCCTGGTTTGGTCCGCTTGACCTCTCGCTCAAGGATCGTGAGACCACTCGCCTGATCAAGACGGCACCAGAGAACTGTACATTCACCGGATATGTCGATGATATCCGCGGTGCCTTCGCGGCAGGGGACATCTTCTGTTTCCCGACCCACGAGGAAAACGAGGGAATCGCGCTACTTGAGGCGATGACAGCGGGTAAACCCGTCGTTGTGCGCGACATCGAGACGTTCGGATGGCTCGAAAACGAGGTAGACGCACTGAAAGTTCCGGCCGATGCCGATGTCGACGCGTTTGTCGAGGCCCTCAGGCGACTTGAGAGCCCAACCGAACGCAAGCGGCTCGGCGAACGGGCGCGCGAGCGAAGTACCGCGTTCTCGCTTGAAACACTCGCTGAGCGCTATCGGTCACTATATCGGGAGGTGGCTACCGCGTGAGACACCGTTATGAGGGACAGGGAGGGCGACGATGAGAATCGGCTTTTTTACTGACAGCTACTTTCCGGAGATCGACGGCGTCACCTACACGCTCAAACTCTGGCGTGAGAAGCTAGAGGCCCGTGGACACAAGGTGTATGTGATCTACCCAGACGGCGCGTATGAACCCGGAACGCGTGAGATTCCTGTCCCGTCGGTGCCGAATCCGTTCTATGACGGGTATCGGATCCCGCTGTTCCGGCCACTTGCGACCTTGCCAGCTCTTGATATCGTCCACTGTCACGGCCCAGCCCCTGTCGGGCTCCTCGGTCGGTATTACGCCTGGAAACGTGGGGTGCCGTCAGTGTACACACACCACACCCCACTTGAGGAGTACTTTGAGCAGAGCATCGGCATCACATCGGTCGCCAACGGCCTTGCGAAGGGGTATGTGCCGCTTGAAACCGCCTTTCTCCGGCGGTTCGACGTTGTCACCGCATCAACCGAACGGATCGACCGGCAGGTATCACACGTCCCACTCCCGGTCGGCATCGACATGGATTTTTTCGCGCCAGCGAAAGAGGAGTGGTATCCCGATCAAACGGTTATCGGATATAGCGGGCGGCTGAGTATGGAGAAAAACGTCGCAGACATTCTCGATGTGGCCGAGCGGCTCCCAGAGCATGACTTCGTGATCGTCGGCGAGGGACCGCGTCGGGAGCACCTCCAGAAACGGGCGCCAGAAAACGTCACACTCCAAGAGTTTCTGCCACGCGAGGATCTTCCGGTGTTTTACTCCTCGATTGACGTGTTCGTGACGGCCTCAACAGGAGATACCCTCGGATTGGCTCCACTTGAGGCCAACGCGTGTGGGACGCCGGTCGTTGCCCCCGACGTGTCGCCGTTTTCGGAAACAATCAGCCCGGAAAACGGAGAACAGTTCGCTGTTGGCGATCCCGATGCCATGGCGCGCGCAGTCGAACGGGGGCTTGCGGGGACGTATGACCCGCGGGCAGCGGTGGCGGAATATGATGTCACTCGGACGCTTGATCGGCTGGAGTCGGTGTACCGACAGATCGACTCAGGCTCCTGAAACACGCACGGTGTATGATCGCTTTCCCGTTTTAACGATAGGGCAGTCGTCATCACCTCCTGTTGCTGGGCCGTCTCGTGTCGGGGCGCCGCCGGTCTAGCGATAGCAATCATTTTAATCGCGGATCGGTTATTTCCGGTATAAATGACGACCACCCAGCGAAATCTGGCGGGGTTGTCGCGGTTCATTTTCCGGACGCCCTCCTGGTATGCGAGCGTCGGGGTCGCCTTGGCGCTCGCCATAATCGTTGGGATGGTCGCGTTCAACTCGGAGTTCATCCTTGAGGACGCTTGGCGTGGCGTCTTCTATGTCGGCATTCCAACGATCGTCGCGAGTTTCACAACAGCTCCAATTGACCGCGCGCTGGGGGGACAACTGACCTCAAACCAGGCATCGTTGCTGGCGCTCTTCTGCGAGCTTGTTGTCGTTGGATTGCTCTCGGTAGCGGGATTAATCGCCATTGTGACGCAGTACAGCACGGAGTTTGTTCTTGATGCGTTGCTCGTCGCAATGGCGCTGATTTTCGCGATCCGGACGCTTGTGATCGTCGCCACCTCACGCCACCCGCTGTTGGTCGCCGCGATTCCAGCAAGCACCCAGACCGTTGTCGCCGCCGGACTGTTGATGATCTATAGCGGGACAACACGATTTTTCCTCGATAACCCGCTGTTGATGGACCTGCTGTCGCGGCCCGCACGGGGGCCGGCCGAGCTCCAGTCGGTCCAACTGATCGACTTTCGACTGCTGGTCGTCATGTGTGTGCTCTATGTCGTCGGGGTGAAGCTCTTCTTGGTCGTCCTTGACTGGCCTTGGCGCTCCGGGCTTGGGGTCTCTGGGCTCGACTTCCTGCAGGGCTTTATCGGATATATCGCCGACGGCAGTCATGAACTTGAGAACTTCTTTGAGGACCTCGGACAGGAAGCGCTTGCCCCGGTAACCGTGTTATCAGTGCAGACACGGACCGGTACGGAGAAAGCCCGGTTTGTCCTTCCAATGATCCACCCCGGCCCGATGGGTGAGATCGGGGGAGGAAACCTCTCAAGGCGGATCGCAACGGATATTGATGGGCTTGCGTTCCCACCCCACGCGACTGCTGGTCACGATTTCAACCTGGTTGCTGCCCGCGAGGTCGAGTCGATTCTTACTGCCGCCCGAAACGCCGCCCAGAAGATACACTATGATCACACGGCGACACAGAGTGAACGGCTTACAGAAGGTGAGGCAACCCTCACCGGACAGGGGTTCGGCGATGGGGCGTTGGTCGTCAACACGTTCTCACCGAGTCATGCCGACGACATCGAGTACTCCGTCGGGCTGTCAGCCGCCTCCGAGGCCCGTACCAGCGGGTTTGAGGAGGTGCTGCTCGTTGATGCGCACAACTGCAACAACGGAATGGGCGGCGAGGATCCCTCACAGGTGACTCCCGGCAGCAAACGCTCATTCGATATCATCCACGGGGCCGATCGACTCGGCGACCGACTGGCAGACGCCGAGACAAAGCCGGTCAAATGTGGGGTTGCGTGGGATCCGACCGAGTGGGAGCCAGCCGACGGGATCGGTCCGCTTGGCGTCCGGGTCGCCGTCTTCGAGGTCGATGGACAGCGGACCGCCTATATCCTTGTTGACGGCAACAACATGATGCCCGGATTACGCGAGCGGGTGATTGACGCAATCGATGGAATCGATACGGCCGAGGTCATGACCACTGACACCCACATCGTCAATACGGTCAAGCCGGAGAACAAGGTCGGGGACTCGATCCCCGAGTCGGCGTTTACTGCCCTCGTGGCCGACCTTGTCGAGGAAGCGGTCGCGGACCTCGAACCGGTTGAGGTTGGGATGGCGAGCGAGACCGCCGAAGTCACCGTCTTCGGTAACGACCGGACCGAAACGATGGCCTCGACGGCCAACGCCGTCGTATCACTCGGGACAGCCCTTGCTGCCGTATTGTTCATTGGGATTCTCTCGATCACGATTGTCATGTTCGTGCTTACCGGTGGATGAGTCTCATTCCGGGGATCATAGCGTTCAAGTCCATCTCACCCGTGGGTTCTGTTATTGTGTTCGTCGCTCCCGGACAGAACGGTTCGCGTTCGTGGGCCCGGCGAGCGGCGAGCAACACTCGACGGGGGGATTCACGATGAGCACACCGGCAGTTTCGAACGTCATCCTCGTGACGGTTGACTCGTTACGAGCCGATGCCATTGCGCCGTACGATGCCGATCGTCACACCCCGGTTCTGCGCGATCTCGCGGATGACGCCGCCGTCTTCAAGCGAGCGTTTGCAACCGGCAACTGGACGCCGTTTTCTTTTCCGTCGATCATGGCCTCTCGACCGGTGTTCGCCGACAACGGCCAGATTGGTGTTGAGTCGACTCCGACGCTGGCCCGTACGCTTTCGGATGCCGGTCTCACCACCGCTGGGTTCAATGCTGCCAACGGCTTTCTCACCGAGCACTGGGGGTATAACAACGGGTTCGACCAGTTCGAGCCGTTCGTCACGAGTGTCGGCTCGTCGATGTACAGCCAGTATCTAGCGAAACACCCGACAGTCGAGGCGTGGGTGCAACTGGCGGCCGCGCCACTCCGACGGCTCAAAGCGCTTGTATCCGGCCAACGTGACGACCGGCCATTTCTCGACACCTCCCGGATGTTCGATGTCGAATCGGCAGCCATCGACGTGATCGAGACAACCGACGAGCCGTTCTTTCTCTGGGTGCACTACATGGATCCACACACCCCGTATGCGCCAGCGCCGCGGTACATCCGAGAGGTTTCCGACGACTTCCTTGGAACTCATCGGATGTTACACGCTCACGCGCGAACCGGTCTTGGGTGGGAGGTCAACGACGGGACACTCGCGGATCTCCGGACGCTCTATCAGGCGGCTGTCAGGCAGGTCGATGCGAGTATCGGTCGGTTGCGATCGACACTTGCGGCGACCGGACAGGCCGATGAGACGGCGTTTATCATTGCCGGCGATCACGGCGAGGAGTTCCAGGAGCACGGACACCTCGCGCACTATCCCAAGCTCTACGACGAGTTGATTCACGTTCCGCTGATCATCGACGTGCCCGGCCAGCCAGCCCGACAGATTGAGCAGCAGGTCGGGCTCGATGCGATCCCGCCAACGGTCGTTGACCTTCTGGATGTCTCGCCCCCTGCGGCATGGGAGGGTGAATCGCTCGCCCCGAGTGTCTGTGCTGGGACACCGCCGGCGTCCGATCCGGTCGTATCGGTAACCGTCCGTGGTGAGGAGATCACAGCCCAGCCGATCCCGCGCTCGCTTACAGATGGTGCTCTTCTCGTGAGCGTCCGTGAGGGAGACTGGACCTATATCGAGCACTGTGGAGACGAGCACATCGAACTGTACCATCGTCCGACCGACCCCGAACAAACGACCAACCGCGCGGAGAGTCCAACCGCAGACGAACAGGCGATTATCGACCGCTGTCACGAGATTGTGGGTGCTCACGCCGACCGACTCGGGGCATCAGACGGCTCAGCGGTGACAGACGACGACATCGAAGCCCGTCTGGCAGCACTCGGATACCGATAGATGCTCCGTGACTTTCTTCGTCAACTCTATGCCGGGCCGGTCAAGGTACAACTCAGACGATTCGTCATCGTCGGGATGCTCGCCGCCGTCATCCAGATGGCCCTGCTATGGGGATTCGTTGATATCGCCGGACGCAACTATCTCTTCGGGGCCGTCGTTGCCATCGAAGCGACGATTATCTTCCAATACGTGTTGAACAACCACTGGACGTTTCAGCACTGCCAGAACACCGGGACGACCGAGTACATCACGGGACTGCTCAAGACCAACGTCGTCCGGGGAACGGCCATCCCAATACAGCTCTCGGTGTTGTTCGTTCTCGTGGAGTGGCGGATGATCTCGTATCTGCTGGCGAACGCCATCGCCATCGTGATCAGCGGCGTCTACCGGTACGTTCTTGATGCCCGCTGGACGTGGAGCGAGTGAGTTGCACGCTGTGCAGTTGATCATGCCGTTTACATGAGACTGTGCACAACGATCTCTGAGTGATACGTCGTAACGTGGACGCGTCGATCGGTCCATAGACGCTCCCGTCCTAATCGTTAGACCATGTCCCTCCGGAGAATTCTGCTATTCACTACGATAATCGCGCTGATCGGCATGGGCGCCGGTACAACGACCGCCACCGCCGAGCCGAATCTCAGTATCGATATCGCATCGATCGACCCCGAAGAACCGACAACAGACAACGACATCAGAATCGATGTAGAGCTCTCGAATCTCGAGACGAGTTCCGGACCGGTTGAGGTCACATCGGCGTACCTTCGCGAAGACGGAACAGCCAAGACGCACAGTCGGGTCGGGACCGTCGGCGAGATCGCTCCGGGGGGCTCGATCACGCTTCCGATGACCGCTGCCTTCGACGATGCCGGTGACAAGCGACTCACCCTCCATGTGATCGCAGTCGGGTCGGATGGTACCACCGAGTCCTACGAGCACCCGGTATTGATCGATGTTTCCGAGTCACGCGTCGCCACCGACCTCACGACCGCCACTGCGGACGGCCTCGGATCAGTCGACGTGACACTTACCAACGTCGGTAACCGGGAACTCGAAAACCCCGAGATCGCTGCCATGGCCGGCGAACAGGTCGTCGAACGGCGATCACTCACCGACATCAAGGTCGGCGCCAATCAATCGGTGGTCTTCGATCTTGGTGACGTGACCCGCGAGGTCGTCACCTTCGAGACGACGTACACGATCGATGGAGCACCACACCACACGACG
>JBEQAX010000038.1:0-13120 GCA_041640095.1 Salinarchaeum sp.
CCGCCTTCGGCACCTCAAGATAGGTCTCAAGCGGGTAGGTCGCGCCGGCGCTTGGGGCCGCACGCATCGGCTGGTCGGCGTCGCCGTGGGTGTACCCTTGGGCCGCCCACAGGACAGCAGCGACATCTGTGAGCGCGACCGGTCCGGAGCCGAATCCGCGGTGGCTTTGCCGGTCGGCGATGGCGCGATCAAGCGCATTCGATGCGGCCGCTGACGCGTCAGGGAGAGTAATCGGTGACACGAGTGAGACCAGATCCGCAACCAAGGTAATCGCAACGACTCACCCGATGTAGTCGAGATACTGGCAGGCGCCTCGGACGTTCAGCTTGATCTCTTCGCGCGCCTTGTGCTCGCCCCACGCGTCGATCAGTTCCTCATCAACCCGGTCGGCGAAGTACTCCCGGAGGGCGTCGTCGGAGCGATCATCGCGGTGGGCAGCCACCGTCTCGACCCAGTCGGTGATGCGCTCGCGATACCGCTTGAGTTGGTCATCCGCTGGTGCTGGCCCATAATGGGGATATAGCAGAGCGTCGGGATCAAGCGCTTCAATCGTATCGACATCGTCGAGCACCTGTTCGAGGTTGAACGTTGAGGGGGGACTCGATTCTTGGACACGGTCGTACTCGGGTAGATACAGTCCGGCGGCGTCAGCAACGAAGACAGCGTCGTCGGCCGGTGACTCGAAGATGACCTGATGGAGCGCGTGGCCCGGCGCGTGGTGGACCTGAAGCGATCGGTCACCGAGGTCAATCGTGTCACCGTCGGTCAGCGGGGTGATCCGCGCGTCGGGAATGGGCGTCGGCTCGACATAATACTGCCACTGGTCGCCGACGGCCTGTTGCGTACCGGCAACGAGGTCCGAGGGATCCGCGAGGTGAGGGGCGCCACGCTCGTGAACGTAAACGGTCGCGTTCGGACACGCCTCAGCCAGTCGACCGGCCCCGCCAGCGTGATCAAGGTGGGCGTGTGTCGGCGCGATGACCTCAACAGCCGTGCGGGCGATACCGAGATCATCGAGTGCGGCGAGGATATGATCGACCCCGGTTCCGATCCCGGTATCGATGATGGCCGGGCGGTCGGCATCGATGATATAGACGACGCCGTAGCCGGTGGTATCGTACATCCCTGTTTCGAGCCAGTAAATGTCCGTACACGCGCCAACGTCAACGCGCTCGAAGGCACCTACATCCATGTCCGTTCCAATCGCTTCGGGGGGACAAAAAGCACCCTGGAACCCGCATCACAGCACCGATATGGATTTGACCCCGGCGGCGGAAGGCCCCACACATGATCGACCGGGACGTGCTCCGCGAAGAGCCCGACCGCGTGCGAGCAATGCTTGAGGATCGCGGGATCGACGACATTGATCTCGACCGGATCCTTGAGATGGATGAGGAGTGGCGAGAGCTCAAGGCCCGCGGTGATGACCTTCGGCACGAACGCAACGAGATCAGCGATCGGATCGGAGAACTCAAGCAGGCTGGCAAGGACGAGGAGGCCGAGGCAGCCATCGAGCGCTCTCAGGAACTCAAATCCGAGATTGAGGCAGTCGAGGCACGCGCCAACGAGCTCAGCGCCGAGCTTGACGACCGACTGCTTGAGATTCCACAGGTCCCAGACGAGTCGGTGCCGATTGGTGCCGATGAGAGTGATAACGTCGAGGAGCGCCGCTGGGGCTTTGATGACCGTCGGGAACTGCCCGCAGAGGTAACGCCACATTACGACCTCGGAGAGGCACTCGACATCATCGACGAGCGTCGGGCGGCGAAGACCACCGGCAGCGGATTTTATTTCCTCAAGGGCGATGGGGCGCGTCTTGAGCACGCGCTGATCCAGTTCATGCTGGATGTCCACCGCGAGCAGGGCTATACCGACCTGTTCCCCCCGATTCCAATCAAGAGCACTTCGATGGAGGGGACCGGACAGCTCCCGAAATTCGCTGATGATGCCTACCGAATCGGCGCCGACGAGGAGGCCCCGTATGACGAGGAGGACCTCTGGTTGTGTCCAACGGCGGAGGTCCCCGTGACGAACATGTACGCCGACGATATCCTCCTTGACGATGATCTGCCGCTCAAACATCAGGCGTACACTCCAAACTTCCGGCGGGAGGCAGGCGAGCACGGAACCGAGACCCGCGGGATTGTCCGGGTGCACCAGTTCAACAAGGTCGAGTTGGTCAATTTCGTCCGGCCGGAGAACTCCTGGGATCGCCTCGAAGGGCTCGTCACCGAGGCCGAGGAGGTGCTCACACGGCTCGGATTGCCTTATCGGGTGTTAACGCTGTGTACCGGCGATCTCACCTTCGCGTCGGCGAAGACCTACGACATCGAGGTGTGGGCCCCCGGCGATGATATGCCAGAGGGCCCTGACCTCGGTGGACGGTGGCTTGAGGTCTCAAGTGCATCGAACTTCAAAGCCTTCCAGGCCCGCCGAATCGGGCTCCGGTACCGGCCGGAACGCCACGAGAGTGCGGAGTATCTTCACACGCTGAACGCGTCCGGAACGGCCGTCGGACGGGTGATGGTCGCCATCCTTGAGTACTACCAAAACGAGGACGGGACGGTCACCGTTCCCGAGGCGTTGCGTCCGTACATGGGCGGCCAGGAGGTCATCACTGGCCACGAGCCGGTTGGCGAGGCTGCCGTTGGCGAAGGCCGACGGGAGTAGCTCAGTCGGTGTAGGTCCGAATCTCGGTAATTGTGTCGTCAGCGCACGCAAAGACATCCACAAACGCGAACAATCGCTCGCCGTCTCCGTCCTCAAGAACACCCTCGGCAACGGCCGTCGAGTCGTCCGCACAGGCGATTGAGATAACGTGGGTCGTATTGGTCAGGGGTCGATCCTCGCGCATGAACCGGACGAACCGGTCGGGGCCCTCAAGCGTCCGGTCCGGTCGGTCGTGGACAAACGAGTCCGCAAGCACCTCTCGAAGCGCGTCGTACGCGCCATCGTCGATTCGCCGGTAGTAGGCACGCGCGAGTGCCGCCGCATCCATGCGACAGCGTGACAGCCCGATCCTAATAGGCACTCGGGTCTGGACACGCGTGCGAAACCCCTATACTTGCCACTCGCCGGCATTCGAGTGATGGATGTCGCCGAGGTACTCCCGGGATTCGTCGATGCCTTCTCTTTTGAAGCGTTCAATCGGATGCAACAGGAGACCCTCCCGGTCGTCCTCGGATCCAACGACAATGTCGTTGTGAGCGCGCCGACAGCCAGTGGGAAGACGGCCATTGCTGAGGCAGCCATCTGCAAGGCGCTTGATGACGGCCAGACGGCGCTGTTTGTCGCGCCGATGCGGGCGCTGACGAGCGAGCGCGAGCGCGACTGGGAGGGCTTTGAGGACCTGGGCTACTCAGTCTACGTCGTCACCGGCGACCGAGAGCTGAATCCGCGGCGGGCAAGTCACGCCGATATCCTGGTGATGACCCCCGAGAAGGTGGACTCAGCCACGCGGAAGCACGATCGACACCGCTATGCGTTCATTACCGATGTCGACCTCTGTGTCATCGATGAGGTACACCTGCTTGACTCCCGCCGGCGCGGCAGCGCCCTTGAGGCGATTGTATCGCGGCTGCGCCGTCTGTGCGATCCCCGGTTCATCGCGCTGTCGGCGACGATGCCGAACGTTGATCATGTCGCGGCATGGCTTGAGGCTCCACCGGAGGCCACCTTCGAGTTCGATGAGTCATATCGACCGGTCGAGCTCACCGCCGATGTCCGGACTTACACTCACGGTGAGAACGCCTTCGCGGACAAGTACCGTCGGCTCTACCGGGCGCTCGATATCGTCGAACCGCACATCGATGGCGACGGTCAGGCGCTGGTCTTCGTCGCCTCGCGTCAGGACGCCGTCGAGGCCACAAAGACCGCCCGAGACGAGCTCGCCAGCCGGGACGTTCGTGTCGGCGACCGCGGGGATTATGCGTTTCATGACCAGACGCAGGCCCTCGAAAACGACACTCTCCGCCAGAGCGTCCTTGACGGCGTTGCTTTTCACCACGCCGGGCTCTCGAAACCCGATCGTGATCACATCGAGTCGTGGTTTCGCGAGGGGCGGATCGACCTGCTGTTTTCGACCTCGACGCTGGCCTGGGGGGTGAATCTCCCTGCGCGGTGTGTCGTTATCCGCGACACCAAGTACCACGATCCGCTGGAGGGCGACATCGAAATGAGCCCCCTCGACGTCCTCCAGATGCTCGGGCGGGCGGGACGTCCGGAATACGACGATGTCGGCTACGGCTGGGTGATCTGTGACCGCTCGGATGCCCGACGGTACCGTCGCCTGCTTGAGGACGGCAAGGAGATCGAGTCACACCTGCTGTCGGATCTGGCCGAACACCTCGTCGCGGAGGTGGCTCTGGGAACGATTAGCGATCTTGATGACGTGATGGCCTGGTTCGAGACGACCTACTGCTACGTGCGGGCTGAACGCAGCACGGAGACACTGACACTGCCTGAGGTGGAAGATCGCCTTCAAGAGACGCTCACGACGCTTGTCGATCGGGGATTCGTTGCTACCGATGAGGACCTCGGCGTTACGCCGACGCCGCTGGGGCGACTCACCTCGGCGTATTATCTGCGGCTTGAGACCGCACAGACGTTCCAGACGGCGATCACAGGGTCAGCTGCGCTCACCGAACAGACGGTACTCCAGGCGGTGGCCGCGGCAGCAGAGTTCGACGATGTCACCGCACGGAGCGACGAGACCGATGCGATCAACGCTGTCCTCGGTGACCGTGGTGCCGATCTCGACGACGGACAACGGAAGGTACTGGCCATTCTCCACGCTGGGATGACAGGCACGCTTCCCACGGAACTGCGCTCAGATGCGTGGATCATCCGTCAGAACGCACTGCGTCTCCTGGCGGCCCTCGGCGCCATCTGCCAGGAGTTTGGGGCCCCTCGCGAGGCGAACCTCGTGCAACGGATCGAGGCTCGGATCGAACACGGGGTCGGCGCAGACGCCGTTGGGCTAACGGCGATCGATGGAATCGGACAAAAGCGGGCGAATGCTCTGGCTGACGCTGGTTTCGACCGACCGGGAGAGATCGCCGATGCGCCAACGGAAGCGCTGACCCGCGCGGACGTGAGTCCAGGCGTCGCCGACCGAATCCGGGAGGCAGCCACAGCGGAACCGGATCTCCGGATTGAGTGGCCCGACTTCCCCGACCGGATTGCCCGCGGCGAGAACGCGCTCAGAGACCTCCGGATCTACAACGCCGGCGGCGGGGCAACGGTCGGCATCCGCGTGACGGTCAACGACGTCGAGATGACCCAGACGGAGACCTACCTCGGACGCGACGCCACAACGACGGTGCCGATCGGCGTCTACGGCGGCGATCCGGACGCGATGACCTACGCGGTGACCGTGACGACGCCAGAAAAGCCCCTCCAGCCGGTGACTGATGAGCGTCGCGTACGCGTGGACTAGCCGGCTTCGGCGGCAAAGCGATCGGCGACCGTCTTGAGGTCAGCCGCCCGTTTGAGGTGGACCCGATCGGACTCCGGACCCGTCTCGAAAACGACCGTGAGCCCACCGTCGGGAGCCGGCCGATACCGGCCGATAACGGTGTCACGCTGGCGGTCACGGACAATTGTCTCTGTCTCGTGAGATTCGACGGCCAGTCGCCCATAGCCACCACTCGTGCGGTTCTCAAGCTCGCCGGTGAGTAGCGTTGCGATCCGTTCGCCGTCGGTCACCTCCTCTTGTACCATGTCCGCGGTTGTGCCGCCGGCATCAAGACGACTCCGGTGTAAGCTCCTCGATGGCGTCGTCAGCCAGATCGTCGACATCGATTCCTCGGCGGCGGGCAAAGACGACTGCGGCAGCCTCAATCGTGACTGCGAGGTCGGCCTGGAGCTGGTTGACGCCTGCGACGGCCTCTTGTTTGTCGATGCCAGCGTCGGTAAGGCGGTCGAGGAGCCGCTCGAACGTCGATCGGCGCGTGAGGACGCTCTCGTCAGGGACAAACTCCTCTGGCGGATCAACGGCTCCGACCTCGAAGGTGGGGACAAGCGCGCCGGGGTCGCGCTCAAGAAGGCCCTCCCCGGTGGCCAGATCAACCAGTCGCTTGGCCTGGTCAGGTGTAAACCAGTCGAGGTCCATCGCGACCGTCGCGACAAACTCGCTTTCGGTGAGTCGGTCGGTCCCACGGTGACGGTAGGGCGCCGCGACGGTATACCGCAGTTCCATCACCTGCGTGTGCTCCGCCGTCGGGCATCAACGTGGCGGTTGCCCTCGCGGATTCGAGCCTTTCAAGTAGCGCCTCGGGGTTTATTTGAGTAGCCATGACCGATCACGGGCGCTCGATGCGCAAACGAACGGGCGGCCGGCTCCGGCCGATCCGGGACCGCCGCAAGCACGAACTCGGAAATGAGCCGACGGAGACCCGCGTCGGCGAGCCGAAGCTCAAGTCGATCGATGCACGCGGGAGCGATGACAAGATTCGGGCACTACAGACGAACGTCGTCTCCGTCGCCGATGGAGGAGAGACCTACGAGGCGACAATCGAGGATGTTGTCGAGAACCCCGCGAATCCGAACTACGCCCGACGGAATATCATCACGAAGGGCGCGATCATTGAGACCGATCGCGGCCGCGCACGGGTGACCTCACGACCGGGGCAGACCGGGCAGGTCAACGCCGTCGCCCTCGAGTAACGACCTACTGTTCTGTCGTTGAGGCGTCTAGCCCGGAGGCCACAAAGGACTCGCCGAAGGTCCGAGCAATGCGACTGGCGGTGTCCTCAAGCAACGGCCGGTCGTCACAGAAGACCTCAACCGCAACGGTCCCATCAAAGCCGTCAAGAGACTCACCGACGAGGCCGTAGTCGATTTCGCCAGCACCGATCGGCAGGTGGGTGTCGCCGCGTCGACGGACATCATGGACATGCAGGTGTGAGACCTGCTCGCCGTGGTACTTCAGAAAGCGCTTGATACCGTCGTGGCCTTCCTCCATATAGGCGTGACCAACATCGAAACAGATCGGGGCGTTGACCTCCTCGGCGATGTCGCCAAGGACCGATAGCTGCATGCCGTTTTTCTGGTGGCCGACATTCTCGACGACGACCTCAACGCCAGCGTCCTGTCCGGCGGTGACGATCCGGTTGAGCTGGGCGGCGAAGGTGTCCCGCTGGCCTGTGTCGTAGGGATCTCGGACGGTACCGTGAAGGACGGCCTTCTCGGCGCCCATCCGTCCGGCCCACTCTAAGAGCGTTCGTTTGTGTGAGACGATGGCGTCGTTCATCGCCGGTACGGGCGTCGAGACGACCTGCTTGAACGGGAGGTGCACGCACAGGTCGACATCGGCTGCTTCGAGTGCGGCGGCGACGCGCTCACGGTCAACGTCAGGCGCCGTCTCGGCGATGCCGAGTTCAACGAAGGCAAAGCGATCCGCAAGTGCGTCGATCCGGTCGAGTGATTCCCCGACGGTGAGGCCGATCCGCATGTTCAAGTGGTCGTGAGGCCGGGGTATTTGTGCTTCGGTCAACCGGTGGCACACGAGAGTGGCCTTATTCGACCGCTCCACGGGCGGTCAGGACGATGCCCGCGAGGACGATCCCGCCACCGATGATCGTCGCTAGCGCTGGCTGTTCGTTAAGGAGTACGGCTGCGAGGATAGCGGCACCAACCGGTTCGCCGAGCAACGACACCGACACGAGGCTGGAGTTGAGGTGGCCAAGCGCCCAGTTGATGACGGTGTGACCGAGCAGGCCAGGACCGACAGCGAGCCCAGCGAACAACAGCCACTCCCGTGTTGGGTAGCCAAGCAGCGGAGCGCCATCGAGCAGCGCGATCACAAGGAGTCCAGCGGCCGCCACCGTGTAGACCACAACGACATATGGAATCAGCGGGACCCGCTGGCGAAGTGACCGACCCGCGAGGACGTACCCCGCCGCAGCAAGGGCACCGATGAGGGCAAGCGCGTTTCCGAGCGCGGGATTTGTACCGACACTCCCACCCAGAAGATCACCCACCGAGATGACGACAACGCCACCGACGGCGAGAAGAATGCCACCGACAATCGGCCGAGTGAGCCGCTCGCGTAAGAAAAGCCAGCTCCCAAGGGCGACGAACAGCGGTTGGGACTGCACGAGCGTCACGCTCGCCGCGACACTCGTCCACGCGAGGCTCTCGAACCAGCTGGCGAAGTGAATCGCTAGAGCAAGTCCCGCGAGAGCGGCGCCGATCGCATCACGACGATGAATCGCACCGAAGGCATCGCGGTAGCGCCAGACGGCGACGGCTGCCAGTGGGAGGGTTGTAAAAAGCACGCGGTAAAACGCCGCGACGGCCGCCGGAGCGGCACTCCAGCGCACGAGGATCGCACCGGTGCTGATCGCTCCAATCGCGACAACGAGGCCGACGTGTGGCAAGCGAGCGGGTACCGGCTCCACACCTCCGGGTGGCCGGGCAGCGGGCATACCGATTGTGGTCGGCGACCGTTGTTGCGCGCGAGCAACGCACCGCCGGTGGAGCCGCTTTGAATATCGACGATACCGGCGTGTCAGATCAGATCGCTGATGAGAACTCCGGTCACTAGCCCGAGGCGCCAGCGAACGCCGGGAGTGGTCGGGGCGACCCTTTCGCACCCTGGTAGAAAATATTACCGCAATATCGGGGCTTAATCGTACCTCTATCTACCCACCTGGTAAGTACATTAATAATGATCCAAGTGGGTGTCAACGGATACGGGACGATCGGAAAACGCGTGGCCGACGCCGTCGCCGAGATGCCAGACATGGCGCTGGTCGGCATCAGCAAGGCAAGTGCGAACCACACGGCGGACGCCGCCCTCAAACGCGGCTACGACATCTACGCGCCGGACGGGCGCGCCGAACAGTTCAAAACAAAGGACATGGCAGTGGCCGGCAGCGTCGAGGACCTTGTTGTAAACAGCGACGTCGTCGTCGACACACTACCCGAGGGCATGGGCATCGAGCACCGCCCGCTGTACGAGCGTCACGATACGCCAGCGATTTTCCAGGGCGGGGAACCAGCCGAGGTCGCCTCGGAAAGTTTCACCGCGCGGGCCAACTACGAGGAGGCCCGCGGGAAAGAGTATGTCCGGATCGTCTCCTGTAACACGACCGGACTCAACCGGCTATTCGCCCCGCTCCTTGAGGAGTTTGGCATCGACCGGACGGTCGTGACGCTGGTGCGGTGTCGCGGCGAACACGCCGTAATCTCCGCGGATCCGGTCAAGCCGCCATCACACCACGGGCCCGACGTGCTTGAGGTGCTTCCGGAAATCGAGAACATCCAGACAATGGGCATGAAGGTGCCGACGGTCCGACACCACATGCACTCGATTAACGTCGAACTCGAGTCGGCTCCCTCGGAGGCGGCTGTTCGGGAGGTCCTTGCGAATGAGTCGCGGATCCACGTCGCCGACGGCGATCTTGAGATGAACTCCGGGTGGGATCTACAGGAGTTCGCGCTTGACCGCGGACGCGACCGTATGAACCTCTATGAGAATCAGGTCTTCGGGGACTCGATCGCCGTGGAGGGCAACCAGCTCTATCTGTTCATGTCCATTCACCGCGAGAGCGACGTGATCCCAGAGAACATCGACGCGATTCGGGCGGTAACCGACACGGCAAGCCGCGATGAAAGCATGACGATGACGAACGAGACACTCGGTATCGGGGAGTACTGACGATGCAACAAGACGCCACGCAAGCGCCAGAATCGGACGACGAGGTGCTCTGTACGGGCCTTGGCGCCAGTCCAGGCACCAACACCGGAGTCGCACGGGTACTCGATGAGCATGGTGATGTCGACCGCGTTGATGAAGGCGACGTGATCGTGACCGAGATGACGATGCCGGAGATGGTCCCGGCGATGAAGCGGGCAGCGGGCATCGTGACCGACGAGGGCGGAATCACTTCCCACGCGGCGATCGTCTCGCGCGAACTGGGCGTGCCCGCGGTCGTCGGGTCTGGCAACGCGACAAGCGCGATTGAGAACGGCGAGTACATCGCCGTTGATGGCGAACGGGGCCGCATTACGCCGGCGACGGAATCAGCCGAGACAACAACCGAGACTGAGACCACCACAACCCCCGAGCGGCCCTCAGCACCGGCGACGACATCAACGGGCGTGAAGGTGAACGTCTCGATCCCGGAGGCGGCCGAACGCGCCGCCGCGACCGGTGCAGACGGTGTCGGCCTTCTACGGTGTGAACACATCATCCTCGGGATGCAAAAGACGCCACGCAAGTACGTCAACGATCACGGCGAGGAGGCGTTCGTTGAGGAGATGGCCGAGGAGGTCATCAAGGTCGCCGATCCGTTTTACCCACGACCGGTCCAGGCTCGGACACTCGATGCACCAACGGACGAGCTGGCCGAACTCGAAGGCGGCAGCGAGGAGCCCCACGAGCACAACCCGATGCTTGGCTGGCGGGGTGTGCGGCGCTCACTCGATGAGCCCGAGTTGACGAAACTGGAGTTACGAGCGTTCAAGCGCGTCTACGAGCAGGGGTATGACAACCTGCGGGTGATGTTCCCGCTGCCGAACGATCCATCGGATGTCGCCGAAGCACGGGAGTTGATGCGTGAGGTCGGCATCAGCCCGGACGACCGGACCTGGGGAGCGATGATTGAGACCCCCGCAAGTGTCCGCCAGATCGACGCGATCATCGAGACGGGCATTGACTTCGTCGCACTCGGGACGAACGATCTCGTGCAGTATGTCCTTGCGGTGGATCGCAACAACGGGCAGGTCGCCGACCGGTTCGACGAGCTCCACCCGAGTGTGCTCGATGCGGTCAGCGAGGTCATCGAGGCGTGTAACGAACACGGCGTCGAAACGACGATCACCGGCCAGGCAGGGTCGAAACCGGAGATGGCTCGGTTCCTCGTCCAGGAGGGCATCTCATCGGTCTCAGCGAACATCGACGCAGTTGACACCGTCCGCGAAGTGATTGACCGAGCCGAACGGGAGATGCTCCTTGAGTTTGCCAGGGAGCGGCTCGCGTCCCGCTAAGCAACCACCGGGAGTCACATCAGCACTACGCATGACGATACTCGCCGCCATCGACGACACGATGGCCAGCGCACCGATCATCGAAACGGCCGAGGAGCTCGCCACCGGCCTCGACCAGGAGTTGCTGCTTTTGCACGTGATGCCAGAAGAGAACGACGAAGAGACGACACGTGAGGCCGTTGAGGAGGTGGTCGCTGCGTCGACCGAGGGGCTGGACCCGACCGTCCGGATCGTCCCGGAGGCAGCCAAGCGGGATGTCCCAAGCGGCCGGATCGCGGCCAGCATCATGGCGGTCGCCGATGAGGTCGACCCATCATACCTGGTCATCGGCTCGCGCAAGCGGACGCCGGTCGGGAAAGTCCTCCTGGGGAGTGTCTCCCAGCCGGTATTACTGGAAACCGATAGGCCGGTCGTGACGGTGCGCCAGGAGAGCTGACAGACTCCTTGGAGTCCGTCAACGGCCTCAATCCGGTGTATCCCCCTTAATGTAATTTATGATAATGCAAATTCTGTGCCTTTCTTAGATGTTATTTCATTATATTCGTTGGTACGCGTACGAGCATGTGTCACAACGTGACGTTCAGTCAAACCGTGACGTTCCTCCATGATGGGGGTACACGCCGGAGGGAGTCAGGTCTCATAAGAGAGCATCCGATTAACCAGCCGCCTTGGGCGGCGACCGGTCTCCATTCCGTGGGTGAGCACACGTGAGCACCGAGACCGAATCCGGAACGGAGGCCGTTGCCGGCTTCGGTGGGGCGGAATTAAACCAGACAAGCGATGGCCACCGGATTTCCGAACCACCGGAGTCGATTCGCGGATTCTTCGAACACATGGGCCCGGCGTGGGTGTTCACCGCCTCCCAGATCGGTGGCGGTGAGGCGCTCAGCGTTCCCATTGGCGGGGCCTACCTCGGGATGGAGGCCATCTGGCTGATCCCGCTGATCACCTTCACTAAGATCTTCGGGCAGTATTACCTCGTCAGGTACGGCGTGATGAGCGGCGAGACGTTCCTCGGCACGCTCTATAAGCAACGTCCGTGGCTCCGGTGGATCTTCTATTACGTGTTCCTTGGCGGCCTTGTCTACGCCATCGGCCTATCGGGGCACCTTGGCGAGACCGCCGGCGCCGCCCAAGAGATGTTACCGCTCGGGGGCCTGGCCGGACTTGATGGAACGGCCTTCTGGATGATCGCTACAACGCTGCTTGGGATCAGCATCGTGTTGCTCCGTTCGTATGAGCTCGTCGAGAAACTCTCGACAGTCCTACTATGGGTGTTTTTGATCATGATCGCGGCGGCGTCGCTTATGACCGCTGACCGCTGGATCGGTGACCTCGGCGCTGGGCTCACCCCGACGGTCCCCGGTTACGTTGACGGGCTCGGCGTTGGCGGCTTTGCGTTCGTGATGACAATGTTTGGCTGGATCGGCGCCGGCTTCGGGCCGACCGTCTCCTATGTGTGGTTTGCGAAAGACAAGGTGATGGGCATGTTTGAGCCTAAGGCCCGCGGCTACGATATCACCAAGGAGGACCTCACTACCGAGGAGGTCAGCCGGCTTAAGGGCTGGGGGGAGATCGTCTTCCTGCAGAACATCTTCGCATCAATTCTGTTGGGGACGTTCTCGTTTTTCATGTGGACAGCCGCCGCGGCAACGTTACACGAGCAGGGCATTCGGCCGGCCGGATTTGATGTCGTCCCCGAGATGGCCGGAATCTTCACGCAGGTCTATGGCGAGTGGGCCGCGTGGATCTTCCTCATCACCGTGATGGCGGCGCTGTTCTCGACGCTGATCGGCCCGCTGTATGGGATGTCCCGGCTGTGGGAGGACGCCTTCGCGATCCACGGCGTCTTCGAGCGCTTCGACATCACCCGGGCAAGCGTCTTCCGCGCCACGGTCGTGTTCTTCGCCGCGGTGCCGCTAGCGCTCAACCTGGTCATTGAGGCGCCGCTGGTTTTGTTTGCCATTTCGGGTATTCTATTCGCGCCAGCGATCGGGCTGATGTACCTAGCGGCCCTGTATATGTCTTACAAGGAGGTTAGTCTTCCAGAGTTGCACCCACAGCGGATGTGGGCCGTCGCGATTGCAATCTTTGCGGCAGTCGCTTTGATCGCCTCGGGACTGTT
>JBEQAX010000039.1:0-12583 GCA_041640095.1 Salinarchaeum sp.
GGCATCGGACTGTGGATCGTCTGGTGGGTGATCACCGGCCACGACGGGACCGTCGCGGTCGATGTCGACGGAACGGGAACAGCCATCCGGATCACCCTTCCTCGTCCCACCGCTAACGGCCGGTTGACCACACAACAGCCCCTCTCGCAGTGATGAACACCTGGCTAGCTCCGCCTACGGAAACCAGGGTGAGCGGTCGTTACCGCTCAAGTTCGACGGTCAGATCCGTCCCGATCCAGCCGTCGGGATTGTCCTCCTCGGTGAATACCACCCGACCCGGGCGGCTGCGGTGGGTTTCAATCGTTGGCGACTCAGCAGGCTCTTGTCCACGGGAATCCCCCGTCGTCATTACTGGTTGGTTTAGGCAAACCTAAAATAAAAAGCGTTTCGCCATCAGGAGCACTCATCCGCATGTCGCACAGCCGGATATGACTGGCTCCCACCCTGCGAGCGGCGGGCTACGACCGTCGCAAGCGCGTTGCGCCGGCCGTCCTCGGAACGCAGTCGTTCGGCGTAGGACAGGATCGTCAAATCAAGACAGCTTCGAAGCAGTTCGTTCGCACGAGCACGGCGTCGTGGGTCGTTCGGTCCGCGATCAATTGCATCACTGGTCCGGAGGTGGACTTCACCGACGAAGACGCCGCCAGGCGCCAGCGCCTCCTTAATAGCCGGCATCGTCTGACGGACATCGAAAAAGCTCATCGTGATCACGTCATAGGTTGTCGGAGGAAACGGGTACTCACGGACATCCGCACAGAGCCACTCAACGGAGACCCCTCGCTTTTCAGCCCGGGCCTGTCCGCGGCGGAGTGCTTGATCTGAGATGTCGATGGCATCCACCGTATAGCCGTGTTCGGCCAGAAAGAGCGCGTTTCGTCCGGATCCCGTCGCAACGTCAAGTGCGCGACCGTTGGGAAGCTCATCGATCCACCGCTCAAGAGCCGGGATTGGATACGACGGCATCTTAAACGACGGGTCGCTGTACTTGTCGTTCCAGCGGTGGTGCTCAGAGGGGGCCTCGGGGTCGCTCACGAACGGGAGGCACACGGGCCGGCCGGATAGGGTTGACGGCGTTCGAGAGTGATCACGGGTGACCTCCACCGATAGGACGCGGGGTGACCCCACAGGGGATTCCGAGCGAATGTCCGTTACAATAAAACATCCCCACTCGATACCTTCACTCATGGGTGCCCAACAGGAACACGGACAAGAGACGATTCGGTGTCTCATCGCCAAAGTAGGACTCGACGGCCACGACCGCGGCGCGCAGGTCATCGCCCGCGCGTTCCGCGATGCTGGCTTCGAGGTGATCTATTCGGGGCTGCACAACGCTCCGGAAGATATCGTTCGAGCAGCCGTCCAGGAGGATGTTGATGTCGTCGGTGTATCCATCCTCTCAGGGGCCCACAACACAGTCATCCCGGAAATCCTCGATGGACTTGAGGCCGAAAACGCCCTCAAGGATACCCTCCTGATCGTCGGTGGGGTCATTCCCGACGAGGACGTTGAGGAGCTTAAGGCAGCCGGCGTCGCCGAGGTATTCGGTCCCGGTACGGACCTCGATACCACTATCGAGTTCGTCCGCGAGAACGTCCCACGATGAGTCTGCCGACTGACGCGCTTGTTGAGGGCCTGATCGCCGGCGAACAACGGTCGCTCGCCCGTACGATCTCCGCGATCGAGAACCGTACCGAGGGATACCGCGAGCTAGTCGCCCGACTCTATGAGCACGCCGATCCCAACGAGACGGCCGTCATCGGCGTGACCGGCAGCCCCGGTTCGGGCAAGTCGACGCTTGTCGAGGAGTTGATTGCCGCCTACCGAGCACGCGATCTTGATGTGGGCGTCATCGCTGTCGATCCTTCCTCGCCATACTCCGGCGGGGCCGTTCTCGGAGATCGCATCCGTGTCTCCTCAACGATGGACGACTCGGGGGTATTCTTCCGATCGATGAGCGCCCGTGGCGCACTCGGGGGGCTCTCAACGGCGGCGACCGAGGCTATCCGGGCGCTGTCAGCCTTCGGGATGGACGTCGTCTTCCTCGAAACCGTTGGGACGGGACAAAATGAGATCGATGTTGTTCGAGCTGCCGATTCGGTGCTATTGTTGGTCCCACCGGACGCCGGAGACGTCGTCCAGACGCTCAAGGCGGGCGTACTCGAGATCGCCGACATCTTCGTCGTCAACAAGGCTGATCTTGACGGGGCTGAACGGACCGTCCACGAACTTGAGGACATGCTTCGGATGGCCGACGAAGGGCCCGGACCGGACCGGAGCGACGGCTGGGAGAAGCCGATTCTCACAACGGTTGCGACTGAGGGAGAGGGCGTCGACAGCCTCGTCGGGGCGATTGAGGATCATCGCAGCCACTTGCGGGCGTCCGGCGGACTGGCGAGTGCAGCGACCGATCGGACGGCCGCTGAGATCCGCACGCTTGTCGAGGATGACATCGAAGCGGCCATCGCCGCGGCAATTGACCGTCGTGGTGGGATGGACGCCATCGCGGAGTCGGTACTCGATGGATCGGCCGATCCCTACAGCGCGGCTCGGGAGATCATCGAGGCGATGGATCTCGATGACGCCCTTGACGCCGGCGGCACACACGCCGCCCGGGGGACCCGGCGGCGACCGTAGCTACTCTTCGATGCGGGCACTCGCAAAACCCTCGGCAACGGATGCGAGTGTCTCATTAGGATGACTGGCGTGAGGGGCCTGTAACGGCGAGACGCTGATAGCCCCATCGAGCATCGCCCGGCGGTCAGTTCCCTCAGGTTCATCAAGCTCGCCAGCGGCAATCAGCTCCCAGATCTGATCGACCAGGGTCGCCACATCACCATCGTGGCGTGCACCCATTTCATGGCGGTCCGAGGGCCGTGTGATCCGCATCTCGGTGATTGTTGTTTCGGCGTAGGGCACGTTGACGTTGAGGTAATCGGCACTGCCGAAGGGATCGCGGGTCCTCGTCTCGGCGATGAGATGTTTGACAGCCGCCGCAGCATCGGCGTAGGCGGCCTCATCAAGGGTGATGCCATCCGGATTGCCGATGTCCGGCGGAACATACAGCGAGGCGGCAATGGCTGGTACGTCGAAAAACGTCGCCTCAACGGCGGCGCTGACGGTGCCAGACCGGCCGAGAACATACTCGCTGATGTTCGCCCCCTTGTTTATCCCTGAGACAACGATGTCCGGGTCGACATCGAGAGCATCGATACCGACGATCACACAATCGGCAGGCGTTCCGTCAACGGCGTATCCCAGCGTATGGTCTGCTACCGGCACCTCCCAGGAGACCGCCCGACCGGCGTGGCTATGATCCTGGGTCGGGGCAACGACCGTGACGTCCGCGACCGTCGAAAGCGTCGACTGGAGCGCCGTGAGGCCAGGACTAGTAATCCCATCGTCGTTCGTCAACAAGACCGTCGGGCGCTCAGTACTCGCCATGTCGTCTGCTGACGGGAGCGGACGCAAAAAACACTCCGACACTCAGGGGCCAACGGCATCAACCACAGTCTCGTCGTCAATGACCACGTTATAGGCCGCCTCGTCATCGTTCCAGAGGATGAGCCCCGACTCAATCATCAAAACCGTACCGTAATCCGCCTGGCGGAGCGCCCGGTTCAGAGTCGTTTCCTTGGCAAGAACCGCAAAGTGATCGGTTGATTGGCTGCCGTCGCCGATCCGGAATAGCGGGTTGTCACCCTCTGCGAGGTCCGCGCTGAGTTTGACGGCCATGATATCGACCCGGTTGCCGACGTTGGTCTCAGAGTCAGCAAGCCGGGCCCACGTCGCCGGATCAGGATCAACCGCAATCCGGCGCCGACCGTCAGTGCGTACCAGCGCGTAGGCGTACTTGACGGCGGTATTCACGAAGGCGCCATCGTCGGTCTCAGCAGCCGTCTGGAGGGTCCTTTGAAGCGGCGGGGGATCAAGCTCGGGCCCGACGGCGAAAGACCACCCTTCGTCGGTCGGCTGGACGTGTGGCCACAGCCGGAGCGTCGGCGAAAAGGTCGTTGCCGACCCGTCGTCAACCAGCGCTCGTTCGACCGTTCGGAGGGTCCGGGTCGTGTTGCGGTCTGCCGGCGCGAGGAGTACCATTGTGCCGTCCGGGGCCAGCGCGTCGAGAAACCGCTCGGCAACCGCGACCGGATCATCGAGCTCGCTTAGAACGTTGGCAAAGATGATGAGATCATACGGCCCCTCAAGAGCGGCCGTTTCGGCCGCTTCGCGATCAACGCGTGTGTGAACATTCGGACCGGTAGTCGCAAACAGCGACGCAAGCAGATCCGCAGCATCGGCGCTCGGTTCAATCGCCCGATACGTGAGCAGCGCATCGTCGGGCAGCGAGTCGATCAATCCGAGGGCCGGCCCGCCGACCCCGGCACCGATGTCACAGACCGACAGCGAGCGATCCAGCAGGCCGGCCGTCGTCAGATCACGGAGGACGTACTGGATCGCCGCGTAATAATCCGGCAGGTGATAGATGGCGTATCCAAGGGCCGTGTCACGGTCATAAGTAACGGGCGTGCCGCGGAAGTACGCCTCTTTGAACGTGCGGATCCGCTCGCGCAGTCGTTTGCCGCTGTCGCCCGCCGCCCAGTCGGACCCGTAGGCGTCAATAAGCGCATCACGCACCACTGCGGTATACCGCTCCGGCACCGAAGTGATCGGACCGGTGGTCGGCGCGACCGGCGTCTCATCGACGGGCTTGAATGTCCCTGCGTCAGTCTCGATCAGTCCGAGTGTGGGCGCCTCCTCACGGAGCACCTGTCGGATGACACCCGGATGCTCGCCGACATACTCCTGGAGTTCCTCCGGATCGATCGGGCGCACCTGTCTAAGGTACTTCGCGGTGTCACAGATCGTCTCGCGGTCAACCATGCTCACTCATGGGACGATCCAGCGGCCTCGTACAGTTCGACGAACGTGTCGGGATCGGCGTCCGCGAGTTCGGCGGCGGCGGCGGCCACGCGGTCAGCCCCGGCAAACTGCTGTTGGATCTCCGCGTAGACCGTCGGATCGCCGCTAGTCACCTGCTCAACAAGATCCGCAAGGGTTCGGGAAATCGGCGTCGCAAAGCCCTCAGGAACGTCCGCGGCGACCAATCCGTAGGCGAGCACAGCCGTATGGGCAGCCGCCTGGATAGTCTCCATGGCCCGATCGTGCTCCGCTGGCGTTGTCTCGACAATCGTGTTACCAGCTGTTTCGAGGGCCGAGCGCATCCGTTGGACCGTCGGACCGTCGTTATCAACAACGATGGCAACACTGCCAGGAGCGTTCGCTGCAGCGAACAGTGGGTGAAAACTCGCCCGCTCAAGTTCCGGAGCGTGGGTAGCCATTGCAGTCGTCGCGGTTGTCATCTCGCCGGTCACATCAACGATTGCCCGACGGGCCCGCTCGGCGTGGGTGGCGATTGCCTCCTCGGCGGCCGACATCGGAACGGCGATACAGACGGCGTCGAACTGGGCCTCTGCCGGCGGGTTCGCATCGGCGCCGGCGACCGCCTCGGCTGCCGCCGTCGCAACGGCGGGATCAAGATCGACAAACGTCGGGGTCCACGGTCCGGCAGCCCCAAACCACCGGCCCATCTGTCCGGCTCCGACGACCAGCAGATCCATTGATTCCGGGTAGCTTGCCGGCGGGGAAAAACGGATCGCTCGGCCGCAGCCTTTAATCGCTGGCCGGCGTGGGTGCCGGTAATGTCGATGTTTGATATCGTCCTGCCGGAGGCGATCCGGGAGGGGACTGCGACGGACGCGTACTTTCAACGGACGGTCGAGACCCTCACGGCTGACGACCGTAATCCACACGTTGTTGCTGAGGTAACGGCCGATCAGTTTCCAACCGGATCCTTTGAGGCTGTGGCCGGGCTCAAGGACGTTGCACACCTCCTTGAGGGCCTGCCTGTCAATGTTGATGCGCTTCGCGAGGGGCAGTTGTTCGACGGAGGACCGATACTCCGAGTCGAGGGGCCCTACCGGTCGTTCGCAGTCTACGAAACGGCACTACTGGGTTTTCTCTCACACGCCTCCGCGGTCGCCACGAAGGCCCTCGAAGCGCGGCGGGCCGCCCCGGAAACGCCGATCCAAAGCTTCGGGACTCGCCGGGTTAATCCCGCGATTGCGGGAATGGTTGAGCGCTCGGCGCTAATCGGTGGGCTCGATGGCTTTTCGAACGTTGCCGCCGGTGCGTTACTCGACCGAGAAGCCGGGGGGACCATGCCCCACGCCCTGATCATCAGCTACGGCCGAGACAACCAGACGGAGGCCTGGCAGGCCTTCGACAACGCGCTTCCGGAGTCGGTCCCACGGATCGCACTGTGTGATACCTACTCTGATGAGGTTGCGGAGGTGCTCGAAGCGGTTGAGGCGCTCGGGGATGACCTCGAAGCGGTGCGTCTCGACACGACCAGCTCGCGTCGGGGCGATTTCCGACACATCGTCCGCGAGGTCCAGTGGGAACTCGATGCGCGCGGTCACGGGGATATCGATGTATTCGTCAGCGGGGGACTCACTCCCGAGGATATCCGTCGGTTACGGCCGTACGCTGACGGCTTCGGCGTCGGTAGTTACGTCTCGACAGCCACCCCGATCGACTTCGCGTTGGACATCGTCGAACGGGAGGGTGCGCCTGCCGCCAAGCGGGGCAAACTCAGCGGCCGCAAGACCGTCTACCGAACACCTGACGGCGGCCACCACGTCGGACTGGCCAACACCGACGGACCGGCTGATGGCGAGGAGTTGATGGAGCCGTTGCTGCGCGACGGAGAGATCGTTCGGGAGTTCGACGTTGACGCGGCGGCCGAGCGTGCACTTGCCGACGCTACGCGTGTTGAGTTCAACTAGACGAGGAACTCGGTCGGGAAGTCCGTCAGATTCCGGTAACCAGGCTCCGAGTCGGTCACAACCACAAGGTCCTCAAGGCGGATGCCCCCCACAGCGGGATCGTACAGTCCGGGTTCAACCGTCACGACGTGGCCGGCCTTGAGTTCACCACCCTCAGGGCCGAGCCGGGGGGACTCATGCACATCCAGGCCCACACCGTGGCCGGTGCTATGGATGAACCCAACGTCGGTCTCCGGGTCCGACCGGAGGGTCGCATACCCCGCTGTCTCATAGACATCACAGACGGCGTCGTGGACCGCCGCCCCGGTCACACCGGGCTCGATTGTCTCAAGAGCAGCAGCCTTGGCGCGCTCAGTTACCGCATAGCGATCCCGAAGTTCGTCGTTCGGCGCCGTGGCGATGAACGTCCGGGTCATATCGGCGTGGTATCGACTGGCCTTGCTCCGCGGGAAAATGTCGACGACGATCGGCGCGTCGGCCGGCAACGGACCGCTCCCCCGATCGTGTGGATCGGCAGCGTCGGCACCACCGGCGACAATCGTGTCCTCAAGTGCACAGTCAGCATCGATCAGTGCGTGTTCGATCGCACGGGTCACTCGCTCGCTCGTCAGGGGCTCGCCCTCGTGATGGAGGTAGCCGTCCTCGCCTGCGCTCGCCGAGGCAATCAGGTCGCGAGCGCGGGCCATGGCCCGTTCGTTGGCTCGCTGGACCGTCTCGATGGCGTTAATCTCGTCGTCGGTCTTGCGCGAACGGAGCTCCGTGATGATTCCTGATGACTCAGGAGAAACGGTGATGTCGTTATCACGGAGGCCATCGGCAGTCGCCACCGGAAAGCGCGCCGGCACAACAACTGACTCGACCATCCGGTCGGCGAGAAACGCTGCGATGGTCTTGATCCGGCCGGTCTGCCGGCCGTGTTCGGCAACCCGCGACCGGTAGTCATACGCCTCTAGTCGGGCGATATCGTCCGCTCGGCTCTCCTTTGTCGCCCGGCCATACTCAAGCCCGGAGACAAGCAGGGCCATCCCCTCGGGCCGGTAACAGGCGATAAACGGGTCCGGGGCGGTAAACCCTGAGAGGTAGTACTGATCAGACTGCCCATCGGTGTCAAAGAGGTAGGCGTCGGCGCCGCGTTCGTCGAGAAACGCGTCGAGCTGCTCGGTTGACCGCATATCCGACGGTGGCACTCGTCGGTGAAAAGCACTCGCTGTCAGCGCCGGATGCGAAAGCCCTCAAGCCCCTCCGGTGATTCGTAGGTAACCTCAACGTCCTCGACAGCGGCCGCCGGACTCCCCTTATGACAGAATGCGATCAGATCCTCGACAGCCGGCTCGGGCCCCTCGAAAACAGCCTCAACGCGACCGTCATCGCGGTTTCTGACCCAGCCCTCAACGCCGGCCTCGCGGGCAGTCTCCTGGGTGGTCGCCCGGAAGTACACCCCCTGGACGCGGCCGGACACAAGGACGTGTGCGCGAGTTCGATCGGACATACAGGATCCTAAGGAGGCAAGCCGCCTCAGTGTTATCCTCTGACGCGCTGGGCGTGTTCGGCGACCAGCGGTGAGGCATCATCAGCATGCTCCGCAAGCGTCGCGAGCGCGTCGGGCGTACGGATCTGAGCGAGCGCCCATGCGGCGTTGCCACGGACCACTGGATCCTCATCGTCCGACAACGCGGTCGCAAGCACAGGAATAGCGCGGGTGTCGCCGATCATGCCCAAGGCACGGGCAGCCATTGACCGGACCTGTGCCGACTCGTTGGTATGGCAGTGTTCGGCGATATCCGCAAGCGGGTCAGCACTGCCGATCTGGCCGAGCGCACGGAGACTGGCAACCTGAAGCGCCAGACTGCCGTCGAGGTGCTTTGTCAACGCATCGACGGCCTCGGGGCTGCCGATCCGACCCAGCGCCTCAATTGCGGTTTCGTTGCGTCGGTTGGCCCGACTGCTCAGCGCGTCGATCGCCGCCTCATCACGCAGACGACCGAGCGCCTCCATACAGTACTCCTCCATGAAGTCTGAGTCCATCGCGTCGAGTGCCAGCCGGATGGGTTCGGCCTCACCGCGGTCCTCCCAGGCCTTGATCGCGCTCAATTCCGGCGGGAAGTCACGGTCAACTTCGATGCTGTCATAGAAGCCCTTGCGATCAAGCTGTTGTCGGACGGTCAGATCACTCCAGACCTCAGCATCCTCAATCGCCTCAACGAGTGACTTCGCGGTTCCGAGCATCGAAGCAATCCGGTTGGCATCCGCGTCGGGATCGAGATCACGTTCGCCCGCCGCGGCGGCCAGCGCCTGGATATGCGACACGATGGCCGTCTCCTCGGCAGTATCAATCTCCGGTGGGCTGACCTCAAGGGAGAGCGACACACGGGCATCGGCAACGGCCGACTGGACGGTCTGGAGGCCCTGATCGGTGAGATCGCGGTCCTCGACGGTGTCAGCTGCCTCCACAAGTGTCGTTTCGACATCACTCACGTACGGCCCACGCTGGTCCTCAAGATCAGCCTCAAGCGCGTCGAGATCATCAGCGATGGCGTCAATGTCAATCCCGGCCTCGTCATCATCGTCCGCCTCGTCATCTGGGTCGTCCTCGACCGTTGCCTTGAGTGCATCAAGGGCATCAGCGACGGCCGCAAGGCGTGACTCCACGTCGTCGAGGTCGGCCTCGGTCTCGGCGGCATCGAGTGCATCCTCGATGTCCGCGAGGCGCGACCGGATGGACTCGGCTGTCGGGGCGTCCCCGGACATGGTTCTAGACACACCTGATGCCCCGGGGCCTAATGCGTTCCCATCCAGCGGCTCACGTCCGCCAGTACAGCCACGGGCTGAGGAACATGTATGCGAGTCCAAGTGTCAATAACGCGACCGGGAATGAGCGGGCGATCGCCGCTGGGAACAGGACTGCCAGCGCGTGAACGACTCCCATTAAAAGCGCATCGCGGGCCAGCAGGTCGGGATACTGGATCGTTGAGACCATCAGATAACAGAAGGCGCCGGTTGTCCCGATAACCAGCCCCGGCCAGTCAAGTCCACTGAGAATCGCCGCTCCGATGATCGTCGCCGCGAGCGTACTTGGCACGCCCTTGGTGTGTGCGTCGTCGGTATCATAAGCAGTGTACAGTCCCAGTCGGGTGACTGCCGCAGCGACGAACGCCCCGGGAACAAGGTACGCCGCCAGCGTCCAGGGGTCACTCAGCGCGCCGCTGCCCACCTCGGCAGTCACCACGTAGACCAACGCCGCAGGGGCAACGCCGAAAGAAGCAACATCAGCCAGTGAGTCAAGATACGGCCCGGCCTCTGAGCCGCCGTATCGGCGGGCGAGAACGCCATCGAGTCCGTCGAAGATCGCCGCCAGGAGCATGATCCGGGCGGCAAGCATGACATCGGTGAAAGCGACGGCGACCGCCAGAAACCCCACGACTGCGTTGAGAACCGTGACGGCGTCGGCAACACCAAGTCGCCCGACAAACCGGGGGGCCATAGTTTGGCGGTGACTGACGACCCATTTACCCTTTGCCTTCCGGCCCTGACGTCGGGGTCGCCGTGACCGCCGGCTTGAATGGGACCGGGGTGATAACGGATGTATGGATCTTACCGAGGCGAGTTGGACGGACGTAGCCGATCTAGAGACCTCACTCGCGTTAGTTCCGGTCGGCAGTACCGAACAACACGGCCCACACGCCCCACTTGGTACCGACGCGATGACGGCCGAAGCGGTCGCACACGCCGGGGCCGACGCCTACGGCGGGCAGGTGGCGGTCGCGCCGACGCTCCCCGTTGGTATCTCCGAGGAACACCGGCAGTTCCCGGGCACGATGTGGGTCAGCGAAGACACCTTCCGTCGGTATGTCCGCGAGGCAGCGACAAGCCTGGCACCTCACGGCTTTGATCGGCTGGTGCTCGTCAACGGCCACGGCGGCAACAGTGCGGCCCTTCGGGAGGTCGCCGGCACCATCACCCGCCACGAGGACGCCTACGCCGTGCCGTTCACGTGGTTCGACGCGGTTGATCTTGAGAAACACGCCAATGTGCGGATGGGTCACGCCGGGCCCGCGGAGACGGCACTGCTGCGGGCCGCTCGCCCAGAGACACTCAAGGAGGATCGCATGGAGGAGGCGCAGTCCGGCGCCAGCGACGGCTGGGGCGAGTGGAGTCAGCGCGTGAACCTCGCCTTTGATACTGCGGAATTCACCGAGAACGGCGTTGTCGGCGACCCAACGGAGACGGACACAGCCGACGGTGAGGCGCTGCTCGCGGCGGCCGCCGACGCGCTTGCGGCCCTCTTAGAAACGATCGCCGAGCGGGATCCCAGCCGGCCGCCCCGAAAGGACACCTAAGCGACGCGGCGGGATGATCAAACGTTCCTCGTAGCTACCGCTGATACTATCAACAAAGCGGGTGCACTTTCAGACAGACATGTCGGAGGCCGTGCCACGACGGGGCCTCCTCATTGGTGTGCTCTTTGTTGGTCTCCTCGGTGGTGTGGCGGCGAGCCAACCGACAGTTGCCAAGGCGCCACCGGAACCGGTCTGTGGTGTCTGTACGGATGCGCTTGATGAGGCCGCCGGTGAACGCGGCGTGGCCCTTGAGCGTGAGGAGAGCCGGACGGACATCCGCCTCCACGCAAACGGCAGCGCCGAGTTCGTCGCCCGGGTGACCCTCGCCACCGGGGCTGACCGCCTCACCAATGCGTCGCTCCGAGAGGCAATCGTTCGCGACGTCTCCTACATTGTCGCCGAGAAGCGGACCCATCTACGGACAGCCATCGAGGGCCAGACGCTGGTCGTTCGGTATCGGGCGCCGACTGTGGCGCACACCACACTCGGCGTGGTGCGCTTTGACGCATTCCGGACCCGCGGGGCGCCACCGCTTGCGGGCGGGGGCGAGGGGAGCCCCTATCCCGGCGCAGACCGGCTGATACTGCATGCGCCGGCCACGTACCAGGTGTATGGATCCCATGGAGCTGCGAGTAACGAGACCACCGTCGTATGGTACAGTGTAAACCACGAGCGATACGCCGGCGGTATCAATGAGGATCAGACGATCGCGTTTGTCCCTGCAGACGCCCGGCTTCCAAGGGTCCGGGTGAGGCTGGCGGCACTGATCGACTGGCTGGCGTAATGATATTTTGTCGGTCTTTGATCCGCTGGTGTGGAGTGCTCGGAGAGATCCTTGAATCGCAGATGACACGGCGATAAAACAGCTGAGATACGGAGCAGGGAAGTTTTGAGCCGGCAGGATCAAGCCGAATTGGAATGCCGACCACCTGTGGCCTCTGCCGGCGACAGATCCCTGAGGAGCGGATCGCGGATCCGCAGGTCGTTCAGGAACACCACCTCCGGCCGGAGCGCCGGGCAGAGAGTCCAACGGTGATGCTGTGTCGCCCCTGTCATAAGCAGGTGCACGCGCTGTTCACCAATGAGGAACTTCGCGAGGACTACGACACGGTCGCCGCCTTGCGGGAAGCCGACCGGCTATCGGGGTATTTGACCTGGATCCGTAGAACCGACAAGCTGGACATCCGGGTATCGACCAGCAACAACGTGCGACAACGGCGATAAGACACGAGCCTCCGTTAACATAGTGCATCATTGGGTGAGGTATATACCAGCCGCCTGCAATATCGGCGTCATGGGCTTATAAGGATACAAGGAGAATATCTGCGGCTTCAGCCGCAGGATAAATCCGACAAATCGGAGTCAATCGACGCTGCAATAGCCACGCTGAGATTGACAATCCGT
>JBEQAX010000040.1:0-12489 GCA_041640095.1 Salinarchaeum sp.
GACTGATCTGCAGGAGTACGCGGCGAACGATTCGGACGCGTGAGACTCTGTCGAACGGCCATTCAGGCGGAATCTGCCCTCAGAAACGCCAGAGCTGGGAGTCTGTTAAGACCGGATCCTCAGCGAGCGAAGAGAGCTACACCGCTGTACGTCGAACCAAGACTACGAGCGCGTGATTACCGGGGATGATCGGTGGTCGGCGCGTCGGTCGATCCGTCCCGACTGTACGGGGATTCCCGGCTGTTGTCCTTCTGCTTGCCGCACGCACAGTTGCCAACCGGCGTGGAGAAGATATCCAAGCGGCCCCAGATGCGTTGGCTGAGTCACAGGTACAGGCCTGGCGGGGTCGTCTGAGGCGTGTAAGAACCACCACTTCAGGCGGTGATCGGTGGCCTTTTGTGGTCGCATTATGTTTAGGTCGACCTAAGTTAGGTGGACCTAAATGAGAACATTCGTCAACAATTCTGCGTGTCACTCTGGACCGAATATCTCGCGGCGGCGCCTCCTCCAGACAGCCGCGGGTGGGACGGCAGTCGGAACAGCAGGGTGTCTGGGATCCTCCGCGACCCAGGACCAGCGAACTGGACATACCATCACCGACGGACTCGGACGGCAGGTCACCGTTCCCGAGACGGTTGAGGCGGTCGTCGGAGTCGGCCCGGGAGCGCTTCGTCAGATTGCATACCTAGGGGCGATAGAGCGAGTGATCGGTGTCGAGCAGATGGACGACTCGCTGCTGTCGGCGACGTTCAACCTGGCATACCCCGAGTTACACGATCGGCCGATCATCGGATCGGCCGGGTCTGGGGCGACGGGGAACAGCGAGGAGATTCTCGCACTCGATCCGGACGTGATCTTCTTCAATGGCCAGGCATCACAGGCGGACACGCTCCAGTCCCAGACGGACACCCCAGTGGTCGGCCTCAGCCTGGCCGACTTCGTCGATGCGGATGCGCGCGAGACGGTCTTCAGCACGTGGCGACTCATTGGGTCGGTACTGGGCGTGGAGTCGCGAGCCGACGAGCTCGTCGCATTCGTTCAACGCACCATTGAGGCGCTTGAGGCGCGGACGGCTGATCTCCCTTCGGACAGTCGAGAGCGTGCATACGTCGGCGCGATTAGCTACAAAGGCCCACAGGGATTGCGTACGACGCGGATCCGGTTTCCACCGTTTCAGTGGACTGGCGTCGAGAATGTCGCCGGTGCTGTTAGTGCCAGTGTCCCCTCGATCTCAGTCAGTATCGAGGAGCTTCTCGCATGGGATCCAGAGACGGTATTCGTTAGCGTCGGGAATCTTGAACGCGCGCGATCAGATGCCCGTTCAAACCCAGAATACGGTGACATTGATGCTCTAAGAACGGGTGAAACGTACTCCATTCTCCCGCATGCGACATACTATCACGAGTACGGTTCGGTCTTCGCGAACGCATACTTCATCGGGAAGATAATGTACCCAGACCTGTTTTCGGATATCTCGCTCCGTGGTCGAACAAACGAGATCTTCGAACAGTTTCTCGGTACGGGGCTGTATGACGACCTCCATAGTGAGTACCCGATGTTCCAGCGAGGGATTCTACGATGAGCACACTCAACGAACGCCGGACCCGCCCAGAGATCCGACGGATCGGCTTCATTGGCGGTGTCGCGGCGCTACTCGTCGTCGTAAGTGTCGGAGCCCTCTCAATCGGTTCGGTTCGGGTCTCAATCAGCGACTTGCTGGCGGCCCTCGCTGGCGGCGGATCCGAACTACACCGGAACATCGTCTGGCACAACCGGCTCCCACGGGTAGTCGGGGCGGTCATTGCCGGTGGAGGCCTGGCAGTCGCCGGCGCCGGGATGCAAACGGTGCTTCGCAACCCGCTCGGCGCCCCCTACACATTAGGAATCTCGCAGGCTGCCGCCTTCGGTGCAGCGGTCGCAATCCTTGTCTCCGGCGGAGACCCGATCGTGAGCGGGGTGCTTGGCGTCTCGTTCACTCCCTTTGCTGCATTCGCCGGGGCGATGATATCGACTGGCGTCATTCTGGCGCTGGTCAAGTACCGTCACGCCACCCCAGAGACGATGATTCTCACCGGTGTGGCACTTGGGTCACTGTTTCAGGCCGGCCTGACACTCCTCCAGTACTTCGCGACCGATACGGAGGTCGCCGCGATCGTCTACTGGACGTTCGGCGATATCGGTCGGGCGGGCTGGTCTGAGGTCGGACTGATGGGCGTCGTGACCATCGGGGCGACAGCGTATTTCATCCGGCACGGCTGGAACTACGACGTACTTGATGCCGGGACCGCGACGGCAAAGAGTCTGGGTGTCAACGTCGAATCCCTCAGAATCCGAGGAATGATCGTTGCGTCGCTCGTTACCGGAGTCATCATCTCGTTTGTGGGTATCATCGGGTTCGTCGGGCTGGTCGCCCCACACATGGTTCGGATGATTATCGGAGGGACCGAGCGGTATCTACTCCCGGCGTCTGTCCTCGTCGGGGCGACACTCCTTGTGGCGGCTGATACTGCTGCTCGGACGGTACTGGCTCCCGTCGTCCTTCCGGTCGGCATCCTGACCTCGTTCATCGGCGCACCACTGTTCATCTATCTCGTCGTCAACGGGAGGGAGTACTGGTGAGTCTGCACATCGAACAGCTCTCATTCGGATACGACGACACGGAGGTTCTTGATGACATCAATCTCCAAGTCGAATCCGGGGAACTGGTCGGATTGCTGGGTCCGAACGGGTCGGGAAAAAGCACCCTCCTCCGGTGTACCAATCGGCTGCTTGATCCCGACGAGGGGACGGTAACGGTAGCCGGCGACCAGGTGGGAGCGTTGACGCAAAGTGAGCGGGCCCGTCGCATCGGCTATGTCCCACAGTCGGAATCACACGCGTTTCCGGCCACCGTCTTCGAGACGATTCTCCAGGGTCGACGACCCCACGGCGGCTGGAAGCCATCTAGTCGGGACCGCATCGCCACCGAGCAGATGCTCAACCGCCTCGGGATCTCGGCGTGGCGACACCGCTCTCTTGAGCAACTCTCCGGTGGACAGCGTCAGATTGTCAACCTGGGCCGCGCACTCGTTGGCGATCCCGACGTGCTTCTTCTTGACGAACCGACGAGTGCGCTCGATCTCAAACACCAGCTGGCGGTCATGAACCTCGTGACCGAGCATATCGGCAGAGCGGACATTGCGGGGGTGATGGCGATGCACAATCTGAATCTCGCGAGCCGCTATGCCGACCAGATCGCACTACTTGCAGAGGGAACAATCCACGCAGTTGGGGGACCGGACATCCTCACGCCGGAGCTGCTTGAGGAGGTCTACGGGGTGAGGGCAGCAGTCCACCAGCCGGAGGAGTACCGGCTCATCGAGCCCAAGGCGCCGGCTGCTGAAGACACCCTCGGAACCGTCGGTCCCGAAGATACCCCGGAGCGCCGATGAGCGTGTTCACCGATATCGCCGGATCACACTTGGATGGCGTTTAGAGTGAAGTTCGGCGTGCGTCGATGGCCCGGCGTCAGAGCGATGGGCTCCAGCGACCGCACGGAGGCCCCCGAGTTCGGACGTCGGTATGGCGGGCGGAACTCCGTGGTCGTGATCGGCTAGTAGTCGTTGGATCGTGGAGGCGGCCGCGATCGTCTCGGGGGGTGGCCGTATCGGTGCGTGGGATTCAGAACAAGGAGACGAGCTCCACACGAAGGGTGGACAGGGACATACAACCACCCCAAGTGAAGATCGAATCGCAATCCCTGATTCTCGGAGGGCAGAAGGGTCGAAAAGGCGCGGGTGACAGCCAAAACTATCAGTAGTTTATGACGCCCAAACCGGTTCAGGGAGCAGTATTCAACACAGCAGTCGAGAAAAGAGCGAACTGTGAAGTTCAATATAGAACAAATAATCTCAATCTATATTGAGACAAAATACGGATAGTATTGTATAATCGAAGATTGCTCGGGGTCCGAGGGGCTGATTGAACGCCAAATTACGGGCGAAGACCGCGTACGGATGGTCGCCCGACAGCTGTCGGAACCACAGACGGCCAACTGGACCGTATCCGAAGCGGGCTGGTCACATGAGCCGACCAGGCGCGTCCTCAAACGGCTTGTCGACGATGGAATCCTTCATCGCGACGATAGCGGGACGCACGCCACGTGCTACCTCGATTACCGTCGGCAGGCAATGCAAGAGGCGATGTGCATCCGTGACAGTGAACACACTGTCGAGGAACTCACGGACCGTCTCGCCGACATGAAAGTGCAGATCCGCGACTGGAGCATGAATCCGATGTCGAGTCGCCGAACCAGCTTCGCGGGACCCTCGCCGAAAGATCACTCGATGCCGACGAAAAGGATCACCGCCGTGAGATCGCCCGCGAGTGGGAACACCTCCAACGGCGTATCGACATCGTCGGCTTCGCTCTCCGCGAATGGGACCTTCTCGCGACGACGACAGAGCCTACCAGACCAACAGGCGAATTGCCCCTACTACTCGCCGCTTTCGGCGGCTCCCTGAGGCAGGGGGGTCCTGTTTCGACGACGCGTTTTACAGACACAAGCACAGTGTCCACAGGAAGCGCAGTCTCCACAGGCGTTGACGAATCGCTCTGTGATTCGTTCGCCAACCAGAAATCAAAGAGTTCCGGTGACGTTCCTTCGGAGTGTCTCACTCCGATGTCGGTAAGTCCGCGAGAACGAACGGGATGATAAGGCGACGCCTACCGCGGCCCGACCTCCGGCAGTGCTGCATAGCATCATCACTGCGCGTGACACCGTCGAACCCCCGTAGCCCGGCGACACTCCAAGAAGCCGAACGCCGGTAACCGGTGGAGTAGTCCCGCGTGGCGCGTTCAACACGAGTCGGCCAAGCGCTCCGCCAGCTGAGGTCCATCACCGCGAATCGTCAAGTTCGGCCTCCGCGAGATAGCCACGGTCGCGCAGCCACCCCCAGGCGCGGTCTTTGTGTTCCGTGGCGATCGCGTCGACGGCTTCCGGGTCGTCCTCGCCACGGATCTCATCGTGCAACGCGTCGAACAGCGACTCGCAGATCGTCTCCATCGCGTCTTTGGCCCGGCGGTACTCGCGTTCGGCGTCGTCATCCCCCGCGCGGTAGCCCATCACGCCGGCGTCGCGGAAGTACTCGAGAATCTGCCGGGCGGCCTGGTCGTACCGGTCGGCGACTCGCGTCCACGCGGCGGTCCGGTCAAGACAGCGCGCCCGGTAGTCCGCGTCAGTGGCCACCTTCCGAGCGAAGTTCCGGACGTAGGGCTCAACGTCCTCCTCGAAGTAGAACCACCGGTTGACGAACCAGTCGTCCTCCTGACCCACCGTGACGACCGTCGTCGCCCCGACCGGTCCGCCCGTGTCGAACTCGATCCGCACCCGGACATCATCGATATGATAATCGTCGATTATTCCACGAGCCATGAGGAGTACTCGCAATTGGGGAGCTTAACCGTTTCTCCCGGCTGGATCGCCACGCACACCGCGCGAGACGGCGTCGCCCCTCAACCGAGACCATCCGGATGCGGTGTCCAATGATCCGCCCGTCCGCTCAAGCGGTGTGCTGATGTCGTCTTCATCAATGTGTTCGGAGCGATGCTCGGGATCGCCGATGCTCTGGGGGACTGATGCTGGCAGCTCCACAGCGGGCGTCGTCGAGTCGAATCGTCTAGTTGGCCCCTCCCGGCACCCACCCAGTGCGCCGCTGTTCGTGTCTCACGACAGACCTGATCGAAAAAGCAACTTTATTATATTTAAATACTAAATTAATAATTCGTATGCGTCCGACACGACGACAGTTTGTGGCGAGCGCCGCTGGCGTCGGTGCGGCGACCCTCGCAGGTTGCACCAGCGGATCTACCGATACCACGCAGACCCGAACCAATGAAACAGAACCCGCCGACAAAGCGGCGGTTAGTCGCGCTCAGACCTCGTTTTTCGTGTTCTACGACGCCGCTTTGGCCGTCGCTGGGGATACGCTCTCTGTCGAGTACCTGATCCCGTTCGGCCAGCACGGCCACGGCTGGAGTCCCGACGCCTCGGTGCGAGCGGACATCCGAGAAGCCGACGTGCTGGTCCACGGCCCGGAGAACTTCCAGCCGTGGATCGACGACATCCTCGTCGACCTGTCCGATACAACGACGATCAACATCGCCTCGGATGTCGAACTGCTTGATGCCGGTCCGCTCCCGAAGCGCACCTACGATCCACACTTCTGGATGGACCCGATCCGGATGCAGACGGCGGTCGAGACGGTCCAGCAGCGACTCGCCGAGGTTGACCCGGACAATGCGACCACCTACGAGGAGAACGCACAGGCTCGACAGGACCAACTCCAGACCCTACACGAGGACCTCACCGCGCTCACAGACCGCGCTAACAACGAGGTTCTTTTGCACGCCGGGCACAACGCGTTTCGATATCTCGCAGGGCGGTACGACTTCGATGTATTCGCTCTTACCGGCGTCTCACCGGACGATCGTCCGACAACGGAGGTCATCCAGGAAGCAAGCCAACTCATCCAGGAGCATGACCTCAGCTACGTCTGTGCTGACCCCATCGAGAAGCAGTTCGGAGCCCAGCAGCTCGTCGCCGAGACCGACGCCCAAGAGGTGTTGGATCTGACAGCGATGCCGGGCGTCATCGACACCTGGCAGGAAAACGACTGGGGCTACCTCGAGATCATGCGGAACGTGAATATTCCGACCCTCGAACGCGCCCTTGATGCATGACACGTCCAGGGACATGGACGAGGGACGACACGCGGATCCACGCAAACCAAGGCCGGACTACCACCGTGCGCGTTCCGGCGTACCCCCGATACCGCACCATGTCACTCGACAATGGCTGCTATCGAAGTGCGTGATCTCACCTTCGCGTATGCCGACCGTCCCGTCCTTGAGAACATCAGTCTCGATGTCAAGGCCGGGGAGTTTCTCGGCCTGGTGGGACCAAACGGCTCTGGCAAGACCACCCTGCTGACGCTCATGATCGGCCTCAAGCGGCCCGACCAGGGAACGGTCCGACTGTTCGGCGAGCCGGCGGCGGACTTCGATGCCGGCGACCGCATCGGCTACGTGCCACAGAACGTCGCCGCCACCGGCGGTGACATGCCGATTACGGTCCGCGAAGTCGTCCGGATGGGCCGCTATCCCCACCGACTCTGGCGCCGGTTCGAGTCGACGGACCGCCAGGCCGTCGAGGACGCGCTTGACCGGGTTGACATCGCCGATATCGCCGACCGACGCGTCGGCCGGCTGTCCGGCGGCCAGCGCCAGCGGGTGTTCATCGCCCGGGCCCTGGCCGCCGACGCAGATATCCTCGCGCTTGACGAGCCGACTGTCGGGGTTGACGCCGAATCGCGCGAGGCGTTCTACGCTCTGTTGAACGACCTCAACACCGAGGGCATCACCATCGTCCTGATTGAACACGACATCGGCGTGGTCACGAATCATGCCTCGACAGTTGCCTGCCTGAACCGCGATCTCTATTTCCACGGTGACGCAGAGGCGTTTCTTGAGACCGACGCCATCGCGGAGGCCTACGGAACCGACCAGCACCTCCTCCAGCACAACCACTGATGTCCGGGACCACCCTCGCGCCGGTGTCGGCACCGACTGCCCGACCGCTGGCCGTCACCGACCGGCTGCTTGAGGTCGTACTCGACGGGCTCTGGGGGCGCGTGCTTGAGGCCCTCGCCGGGCTCTCCGGCATTGAGATGCTTGAGTACCCCTTCATGCAGCGGGCCTACCTGGCCGCCATCTGTGTCGCCATCATCGGACCGCTCATCGGGAGCTTTCTGGTGCACCGACAGATGGCGATGATCGCCGACACGCTTGCCCACTCAGCGTTTGCCGGTGTCGCCGCTGGGCTCTTTGTCAACGCAGTGCTCAACGTCGCCATCTCCCCGCTTGTCGCCGCTCTGGTCGTCGCGGCACTCGCGGCGGTGCTCGTACAAGGACTCATCGACCAGGCCGACGCGTACGCCGATACGTCACTCGCAATGGTCCTGACCGGCGCCTTCGGGCTCGGCAGCGTCCTGATCACGGCGACCGAGGGGGGAATCGCCGTCGGGATCAACGCCTACCTCTTTGGATCGCTGGCAACGGTGACGCCGACCAGTGCGGGGATCCTCGTCGGCATCACCGCTCTCGTGGGGGCCGTTGTCACTGCCGTCTACCGGCCACTGCTGTACATCACCTTCGACGAGGTGGGCGCCCAAGCGGCGCGGCTCAACGTCGAGTGGTATAACACTCTCCTCGCCGTGCTGACGGCCATCGTCGTTGTCGGCGCGATGCAGATTATGGGGGTGATTCTCGTCGCGGCAATGCTTGTCGTCCCGGTGGCGACCGCGGCGACCCTCGGCGGGTTCAAGCGCTCAATCGCCGGGGCCATCCTCGCCGGGGAGTGTGCAGCACTCGTCGGCGTCTCCCTCTCGTACGTGCTCGGGGTCGCTGCCGGCGGGATGATTGTGCTCGTGGCAATCGCGCTGTATCTCCTGGTGAAACTCAGCCTACGACTCCGCACCTGGATCGGCGGACGGACCGCGTGACCCCCTCCAGTCTCTCCCCCTTTTGGGCGGTCACTTCTAGACGCGTTGCTTGCGGTACCGGACAGTCTCGTTGACCGGAGACTCGTCGGCTCCGAGGTCGAGTCACCGCAAAGGATGCCGAACCGCGAGCTTGACCTTCTCCCACCATTGAAGGGGCGAGCTTCCGCTAACCTTCTATCATTGCGGACGTGGCTGTACCCGTCGTGCGGGGCGAAAGCCCATGACTTAGCCGTTGGAGGAGGTCAAGTCGTGACAGCGAGCGGACGACGCCACGCGTCCGCCGGTGATTGTCGCCCTTGCGCGCACCGAGCCTCCATGTCACTCCGAGGAAGATTCGTCACTCCTGGAAGGCGGTTGGTGAAGTAGCCCGGTTGAGAGAAGGCGTCGCGCAATGGCAACGAATCCATTGTCGAACCCCCGACTGAAAATTGCCTTTTCATCGTGCCGAGTGTCCGCCGCATCGGATAAGAACGTGCTCACGAGAAAGATCTCGCCGTCAACGAGCAGTAATCGGCTGATCTCTGTGTCATCCTCGCCAGAAACTGGCTTGGCTAACCAATCGAGCCCGGAGACAAAGACGTTCACCCCTGAGAGGTCCGTACGGATTTCTTCAGCTAACTCCTCAGTCACCGCACCGATCGCGACGTTCACCCCCGTATTCGCCGTTGCTTGTAGTTTGTCGGCCAGCTCCTCAGTGAATATTGATGCGTGACCGATAATAAGAATCGCCTCATCGGTAGCGTTCTTAATGAGCTCATGGGTTCGACTCGTAATGGCTGTCCCGCCGGAAAGCGCCCACACATCGTAGGTTGGTTCCGGGGGGTCAGCATCGTCAACCGGCGCCATGTCGGTAATCGCGTCGTGAAACGACGCAATCTTCTCGGCGTATTGTTGTTCGAGAATCCGCACCGCTTCGTCCGGCGTTACCGCCCGAAACTGCTTCGGCGTGGACTGCTGGACTTCAACAAGTCCCTGTTGCTCAAGCACACGAATCGCGTCGTACACGCGCGTTCGTGGCACCTCCGAGATTTCACTGATCTCCTTGGCCGTACCGGAATCACACCGCGAAAGTGCTACAAATGCCCGGGCCTCATATTCTTTGAGCCCGAGGTCCTGTAGAAGTGTGATTGCCCGCGATTGATCTGATGGCTCACTCATTTGTCCCAACCCACGGCACAGGTATTGTCGCCGGTGATTTACTACCTTTGGATCTATGATGCTACAGTATGTGACGTTAACGGTACCAGTCAGTAAGTGAAGACCACTGCGGCTGATTTCACTCGATTAATCACAATAGGTATTTGTGGATAGGCGGTAATATCAGAAAATGGCACGTGCCGAGCGTATGGTCCCAACCCATTCGGCACGTGCCGCTTCCCCCCACCGTGTCGTCTTTCTGCTGCACGACCCCGTGACAGCCAGCCAATGGTGTGATTGTTCCGACCTACCCGCTTTGTACCGGGATAGAGCCAATCACCTGACCCAGTTGATCACAGGCGTGTTGTTCCGCCGGCGCAGCACATATTGATAGCGATAATATCAGATCGTCAACTTTAACGGCGAAACATCAACAAGTGGCATACAATACGAGACGCGATAGATCGCGCTGATACCAGCCAGTAGCGTATCAGGTGGCGAGCATTGGGAAGCTCACACGGCTCGGTCTCGGACACCGTGGATCGCTCATCGCGCTGTTGGCACAAGTCAGCTGGCCACATTGACGCGAATCCCACTGTCCGCGCAAGCAGTATCTTACAATCTGGCCTTGACACTCTTTACTCGGGACACGTTACTGTGCAGTTTCACGTCCATACTCCAGCTCAGAGCCGATCACTCTCGCTTAGTATCCCGTCCTGTTTGGATTCCCCCGACGCTGAAATGAATGTAACCGCTTTATACTGATATTCTCATTCTCGTCCCGGTGTGTCCAGTGTCGACCGCACCGCAGGCGCGTACTGTCTATCCAAAGCAGGTGTTGAGCAATCGGATAACTGATACGATGGAGCAAAGAAGGACAACATAGTCTCAGAGGAGTAAACGGGGCCCAACGATCGCCGGACAAGGGAGGACCGCACGCTGATCCGCCGCTAGTCGACAATCCCGTACCCCTGGCGGAACAGCCAGACATCGACAGCGATCACAACCGCGGTCGCTCCGGAGAGGACAATCAGCGCCAGTCGTGGATCAACATCAGCGTAGCCAAGGAAGCCATACCGGACCCCATTGACCATGTACACCATCGGATTCAACAGCGAGAGCGTCCGATAGAGTGGCGGCAACACCTCAAGTGAGTAGAACACCCCGCCGAAGAACACCAGTGGTCGGACAATGAACTGGGTCATCACCGTCAGGTAATCAAAGTCTCGCGCCCAGAGCCCGCCGATGACCCCCAGAGCCGCGAACAGTGTTGCGATGACCAGCATGAACGCGATCAAGTACAGTGGCTCGGCCAGCGCGATCGACCGGTTGGTCAGGACAACAAACACCAGTCCGATCCCCGCGATGATCCCACCGACAATGAGTCCGCGTAACGCGGAGGCGACAACGTATGCCGTGACAAACATCCAGTGAGACAGCGGTGAAATAATGACCGTCTCGATGTACTCGTTCCACCGGCCGTGAAAGATCGAGAATGAGGCATTCTCGAAGGCGTTCGAAATCGTCCCAAGGACGATCAGTCCCGGCAGGAGGAAGATGATGTAGTCAAAGCCGGCGATCTGGTCGATCCGCCCACCGAGAATGACACCGAAGACCGCGAAGTACAGCACGTTCGTGATCATCGGCGGAACGAACGTGTTCCGAGGACGGCGGATATATCGGAGAATCTCCCGGCGCAACAGCGTCCGCAACCCAACCAGGCTTCTGGCGTCTCGTCCTGTCGCCGTCCGGGTCTCAGTCCCGAGGAGTGTGCCGGTCTCGGTGCCGCCATCCGGCCGCCGTCGGTCGTCGCTCATGCTCGGCCCTCCGCGGGGCGTGTCATATCAACAAAGACCTCCTCAAGGGACGCCCGGCGGATGTCCACGGCGGTCACTGTATGCCCCGCCGCCTCAAGCGTCCGGAGCACGTCGGGAACGAGTTCGCTTCCGCCCCGGGCGGTGACCAGCAGACGACCGTCGGCTAGCTCCGTGTCGACGACGCCCGGGAGCTCTAGTGTCGGTGGTGTCGCCGGGGGATCCGCCAGCCCGATTTCGAGGGTGTCGGTCCCACGGTTGGTCAGCTCCGACGGCGTTGCCACCTCGACCTTTCGCCCCTGATCGAGGATCGCCACCCGGTCACAGAGCCGCTCGGCCTCCTCAATGTAGTGGGTTGTCAACAGAATGGTCGTCCCGGCGGCGTTCATCTCCTCGATAATCTCCCAGAGGTCGTGCCGAAGCTGGACGTCAACGCCCGCGGTCGGCTCATCGAGAATCAACAACTCCGGGCCCGAGACCAGCGCTCGGGCGAGCAAAAAGCGACGCTTCATACCGCCGGAGAGGCGGTGAAACCGGGTGTCGGCCTTCTCCGCGATGCCGACCATCTCAAGGGCGGCCTGGGCCCGTCGCTCGGCCGTCGGCCGGTCGAAGCCGTGATAGCCCGCCTTATGCTCAAGCACCTCCTGAATCGGAAAAAACCGATCAACGTTGTACTCCTGTGGGGCCAGCCCGATCCGGTCGCGGACCGTCCGGTAGTCCTCGACGACATCGTGGCCGAACACCTCCGCGCGCCCACCGGTCGCCTGGACCAGCCCGACGAGAATATTGATAAAGGAGGTCTTGCCGGCCCCGTTGGGACCGAGAAGCCCAAAGAACTCGCCGGACTCGACGGTCAACGAGAGGCCATCGAGCGCCCGCACATCGCCGTATGACTTCTTGAGATCTCGAACGCGGATCGCGGCCGTCATTACCCAGTTTCAGGGGCCTCGGCCGATTAAGGCCGTCGCACTGAGGCGGCCGTCAGTCCTCTGCGTACT
>JBEQAX010000041.1:0-12454 GCA_041640095.1 Salinarchaeum sp.
CGACTTATTGTACGGCGTGTTGGCGATTTCTTCGCGGAGTTCTTCGATATCCTCTTCGAGCCCCATCGACTATCGGTTGCGTAGACGACCCGACCGAAAAAGCCCATCCTTTTGTTGTCCAATCAGGGCCGTCCCGTCTCGGCGATGCGCTCAAGTGCGGCAATCGTACCGGTGGCATGCGGCGCCTCAAGCACCTCATCGGCAGCGGCCTTTGCCCGTTCGGCGGCGTTGGCAACGGCGAACCCGTAGCCGGCTGTCTCAAACAGCGTGATATCATTGTCGGAGTCGCCGATCGCGACGAACGCTTCCGGATCGATATCTAAGAGGTCGCCGATCGTCTCAAGTCCCCGGCCCTTCGACGCTGCGGGGTGTTTGACATGGTAGGCGTAGCCCGTGTCGACGATTTCGAAGCCCTCGCGCTCGGCGATCCGTTCGAGTGGTTCCCGCGGCCGGTCGCGGGCGACGGCGAGCTCCGTCTCGCGCCACCGATTAACAAGATCGACGTCACCCCACCCGAGGTTGTAGCCGGCTTCCCGGTAGGCTGTCTTGACGGCGTCGACAGCCGTGGGATCGACCAGCGTCTCGGTGGCCTCCGTGGTGATGACCATCCCGCCGGTCTCGGCGATGACTCGTTCTGGGAGCCCCAGAAACTGACATAGGGCCGTTGGGTACGGCGCGGACTTCCCCGTTGCGACAACGACCGGCGCCGGCCACTCGGCGAGCCGGTCAAACACGCGCGGGTCGATCCCCTCTCTCTGCGGGTGAGTCAGCGTTCCATCGATATCAACGACGAGCGGGGGCTGTGTCACATATTGAGTTGGAGCCGCGCAACTGAAGGAATTTCGATCCGTCCGGAAACGAAGGTTTTTGCGCCGGCCGTCATGACTACCCGGATATGACCGACGAGTCGGCTTCGCCCTCGCCCCGTCCTGACGGGGGAACCGAGGAGCAGGCGACCGACGCCGAGGCGCTCACGCTTGACCCGTGGGGGTCGGCCACCATTGCCGACTACCGAAAGCTCTTCGATGAGTTTGGGATCGAGCGGTTCGAGGATCTCCTCGAATCGGTGCCGGCTCCACACTATCTCATGCGCCGAGGAGTGATCTTCGGCCACCGAGATTACCGTCCCGTCATTGAGGCTATGGCCAACGATGAGCCATTTGCCGCCCTTTCGGGGTTCATGCCGACTGGCGATCCGCACATCGGCCACAAGCTTGTCTTCGATGAGCTGATTTGGCATCAAGAGCGCGGCGGTGATGTCTACGCGTTGATCGCCGATCTTGAGGCGCACGCCGCACGGGGACTCTCCTGGGCGGAGATCGACGAACACGCCCGTGACTACGTGCTCTCGTTGCTCGCCCTCGGGTTCGATCCTGACGCAGGGACACTCTACCGACAATCGGAGAACCGGGCCGTCCAGGACCTCGCCTTCGAGTTGGGAATCGAGGCCAACTTTTCCGAACTCGAATCAATCTACGGATTCGACGGCGAGACCGATGTTTCGCACATGCAGTCGGTGGTCACGCAGATGGCCGACATCTGCTATCCACAGATCGCCGACAAGCCAAAGCCCACGGTCATTCCGGTTGGTCCCGATCAGGATCCACACGTGCGTCTCGCCCGCGATGTGGCCGCACGCACCCGGTACTTCGGCGTTACCAAGGCCTACGCCAGTTTTGAGGCGACGCCCGCCGAGCGCACGTTGCTCGCACGGGCTTACGACGCCCGCGACCAGTACGCCGAGGACTCCGACCGCCCCCGGTGTGTCGAGGCGGCAGCGTATCTTGAGGAGGCAGCCTCCGATGTCGAGGATACGCTCCGGGCGTCCGTGATTGAGAAGCTCGAGAATGCCGGCAAGGAGCCGCTTCGTCCGCGCGTGCGGATTCTCGACCGAAACGCAACCGATGAGGCCTTCGAGGCGCTGATTGAGGCGGTCGACGGCGAGAAGCGCGTTTTTGCCGCCCACATCGATGCCTTTGATCTCGACCACGAGACGGCGTCGTCGCTCGCCCGTGCTATCGAAGTTGATCACGGGGGCTACGGCTTTTATCCTCCGGCGTCAATCTATCATCGGTTCATGACCGGGCTCACGGGCGGCAAGATGTCTTCCTCCGTCCCGGCGAGTCACATCTCACTGCTTGATGACCCCGAGGAAGGAGCCGCGAAGGTTGAGGCGGCGACAACCGGCGGCCGGGAAACGGCCGAACTCCAGCGCGAACTTGGCGGAGAGGCAGACGAGTGTCCTGTCTATGAACTCTACGCCTACCTTCTGGCTGGTGACGACGACGAGGTTGCTCGTGAGGTCTACGAGGAGTGTGTCAACGGCGAACGCCTCTGTGGCGACTGTAAGGCCCAGGCAGCTGATCTCATGGAAGCCTTCCTCGACGAACATCAAGAGCGTCGTGAGGAGTGGGCCGACCGACTTGACGACCTCGATATCAACCTCGACTCCACCCGGAAGCGGTGATCAGTTCGGCCTCAGCATTTTTACGGCGACGCGTCGATATACAGATATGTTCAAGAGCGTCCGGGTCGGGTCGATCTTCGGCATCCCGATCAAACTCGATATTACGCTGTTGATCGTACTGCCGGCGTTCACCTGGCTCATCGGCGCACGAATCACCGAGATTGCAGGTATCCTCTCCGATGTCCCCCGCCTGTCGATTGACGTCGCTGCTCTTTCAGGCGGACTAATGCCGTGGATCCTCGGACTGTCCGCCGCTATCGGGCTGTTTGTTGGTGTAACCCTCCACGAACTCGGCCACTCGGTGGTTGCGATCCGCTATGGATACGCGATTGACTCGATCACGCTGTGGCTCCTCGGCGGGCTGGCACAGTTTACCGAACAGCCTCGTGAGTGGACCCATGAGTTCTGGATTGCTATTGCCGGCCCCATTGTCAGCGTCGGTATCGGTCTTGTGAGCTATCTCGTTGTGATCGTACTCCCAGCGGGTCTGAACGCAGTATCGTTTGTGCTTGGCTATCTCGCTGTGTTGAACATCACGCTCGCCATCTTCAACATGATCCCGGCGTTTCCGCTTGATGGCGGGCGCGTTCTCCGGGCATTATATCATCGCCGTACTACCCTCGCCCGAGCGACAGAGAAGGCCGTCCGCGTCGGTAAGGTGTTTGCGGTGATACTCGGCCTCTTCGGGTTGCTCACGTTCAATATCTTCATGATCGCTGTTGCGTTCTTCATCTATATGGCCGGATCCGCGGAGGGCCGTCACACGGCCATTACGTCGGTATTCGAGGACGTCGCCGTGATCGAGGTGATGACGCCAGCCTCGGAGGTAGTCTCCATCCGTCCGGATCTCACCGTTGCGGAGCTGTTTGACCGTATGCTTAACGAGCGCTACAGTGGCTATCCTGTTGTCGAAGACGGTGATATCGTCGGTATTGTTACGCTTGATGATATCAGGGCCGTTTCGCCGGATGATCGGGAGGCCCAGCAGGTGCGATCGATCATGCAGCGCGACCTGACGACTATCCCGCTCGATAGTACTGCCATGGAGGCGTTCACCCGACTCTCGCAGAGCAAGACCGGTCGACTCCTAGTTATGGATAACGGCCAGTTCGTCGGGCTCATCACCCGGACGGATATCGTCCGATCCTTCGAAATTCTCAAAGAACGCCGAGTCCGTCCGAGCAGCGAAATTGCACAGGTTCCAATCGACCGATAATCGTCCCCCAGCGGTTCACGCCTCGATGATGTCGGTGTCGTCTTCTGGTACCGAGAGCGTTCCGTCAAGGCCACAGACCCCCTGTCCGCCGACGTGGACGGCGTGGTCGGATCGTACGTCGATCCGCCCTGGCCGCCCGATAAGATCGCCCTGTTCAATCCGAAGATCCGGGGTTTCAATGGCGTCTCCCCACTGCAGATACGCTCCGGCAGCAGCCGCTCCTGATGGCACCGCTGGCACCTCTTGTCCGTCAACGAAGGCTCGTGCATGGACTGTTGACGTGTTTTCGACGGTCTCGAACGTCAGCGCGTACACACCGGTGACACCCCACTGATCACTCAGACCGGCCGCTGGGGTGATTCGCTTGAGGTCTGATACGTATGGCACTGCAAGAACCAGCCACGATCGGCTGCCCGTTGTGATTGCCGGGTCCAGTCCTACCGGATCAAACGTTGACGGATCGAGTTCGACCGCGTCAGCGATCGCTGTGGCGTCGACTGGATCGACCTCCGGTATGCTCTCGCCAATCGTCTGCCAAGCAGTCCCGTTTTCTTTGACCTCGATGTCGTACCGTCGCCTCTTGGTCTCAACTGTGTAGGCCCCCACAGAGGGGCTCCCATCGTGGACGGCGAAGAGGCTTGCCAGGGGGAGCCGTTCGTGTTCTAGCCTATCTGATCCGACACCGGTGATGTGGATGGTCTGGTCCTCAACAGCGTCGATGATTGCAGTCGCCTCGGAGACGAGTTCGCCTGCGATCGCGTCCCGTTGGTCATCACCAAGGTCGATATTCGATGGCGGCTGAACGATCCCAGCTGGTGCTCCTGCAAGTGCCTCCGGTGCAAATACGTCGATAACCTGCGCCCGCATCGAGTGCATATCTGACACTCGTGATTCGGTGGCAAAAATCCCGGCGGCTCAATCAGCGTCGGCCGTCTTGGAGGCTGTGTCGGCACTTGGATCGCGCAGCCAGAGGTCTCCGAATAGCTCGTCTTGCTGCAGTTCGAGCGTGCCGCGGTGGGCCAAGAACAACACCGCAAGAAAAGACTCCACGCGCGAACCGCCGGCTGTCTCGATCTCTGCAAACAGGATCTCCGTCCGGCCAGCGTCGTACTCTCGTGTGACACGATCGGCGACCGTCTCGATGGTCGCCTCGATATCCTCTCCGTGGGTCCGATTGGTCACCGATTCGGCGGTCGGCTCTGATGGTGCCCGCTCGGCATCACTCTCGCGGTAATCGAGCGTTAGCGGACCGCGATCGTACGCTGACTCGTTTGTCTCGTACTCACGCGAGGACTTCCACCACGAGGATCGCTCCGCCTCGCGGAGCTCACGAACCAACTCGTCGAGGGTCTCCGGCGACCCGCGTGCCGGTTTGCGTTCGAGCCGACGATCCATCTCGGCCTCAAGCGCGGTGATCGGGTCGCCGCTCGCCCCTCTGTCATCCATCGGCGGGCTCCATTCAGGCTCCGGGTCCGGGTCAGGCTCTGACTCGGGGTTGTCGTCGATCAACGTCTCGCTTTTCAGCCGGAGTAAGACCGACGCATAAAACAGCGTCCGACCGGTTTCCCGGAGGTCACCGTCCTCAAGCGCGTTGAGGAATTTCTGTGTCACCGAGACGATGTCGATGTCCCATGGGTCGATTTCGCCCTCCTCGGCGAGTTGTACGAGCAACTCAACCGGCGTTACGCCTTCGTCTCCGTCCGTCTCAGGCGCCTCTGAGGTGAGCTCCTCGACGTTTGTCGCCTCTGCGGTGGCCTCGGGTGGGATCATGAGACTCCCTCCGCGAGATCAATTCCGGTCACCGTGCTGATGTTGTCGCCTTGCATAGTCACTCCGATGGCCCGTTCGGACCGATCAAGCATCGCCGACCGGTGTGAGACAACGATAAACTGGGCGTCACCCGCGAGTTCGTCGACCAGCTCGCCGACCCGCTCGGCGTTGGCGGCATCGAGAAACGCATCGATCTCGTCGAGGGCGTAAAACGGGGCCGGTTCATACCGCTGGATGGCAAAAATGAATGATAGCGCAGTGAGTGACTTCTCGCCGCCACTCATTGCCTCTAGACGCTGAATCGGCTTGTCAGCCGGTTCCGCCCGCATGGTCAACCCCCCATCGAAGGGGTCAGACTCGTCCTCAAGAACCAACTCACCCGTGCCGTCAGAAAGGCGACTGAAGATCCGCTGGAACTGATCGTCGATTTCGTGATACGCCGCAAGGAAGGTCTCGCGTTTTTGATCCTCGTAGGCGGTTATCTGCTCTTCAATGGCGGCCCGTTCGTCGTCAAGCTCACTGCGACGATCCTTGAGCGCGTCAAGATCCTCCTGTACGTCGTCGTACTCGTCAATTGCGAGCATGTTGACCGGCTCAAGGGCCTCCATCTCTGTCTTGAGGGTCTCGATTTGATCGGTTACCTCCTCGTGTGCGGGAATCTCCTCGGGATCGTATGCCCCGACCTCATCCTCAAGTTGCTTGATTTCCCAGTCGATGCGCTGTCGGGCCTCCTGTTGGTCGTCGAGTTCAGCCTCAACATCGGCGACGGCATCGCGCGCCTCATCACGTTTGCGTGTGGCTTCACGCAACCGGTCGTTCAGTTCTTCGCGCTCTGCTTTGAGGTCGGCAAGTTCATCCTCAAGATCGGCAATGGCCTCGCGCTTGTCCTCAAGGGCTGCCTCGCGCTCGTCAATCTCGGCCTCGTAGGTCTCAATGCGCTCACGCTGGTCAGCAATCTCGTTTTGCGCGGCCTCGATCTCGGCGTCGAGATCCTCGATGGCCTCCTCAGTATACTGCTTTTGGAGCTCCTGCTGGTTGAGTTGCGCGTCAAGCTCGTCAAGTCGTGACTGCAAATCGTTGATGTCTGCCTCGATCTCTTCGGCCTGCGCGGTCAGGGCGGGAATCTCCGAGTCCTCAAGCTCGGCCTCGACATCTGTGATTTCTTCGTCTAACTCCCCAATCGTCTCTTCGAGGGCGTCGATCTCCGCAGCGAGGTCGTTCATCTCCGCATCGACCGCCTCGCGCTCTGATTGGAGCTCGTCGATCTTTGTGTTAGTTGCCTCAATCTCCTCCTGAAGTTCGCTCCGCCGCTCGGCAACGTCCTTCAGATCGGCCTCGATTGACCGGCGGGTTTCCTCGGCGTCCGCCCGTCGCTCACGGGCACTTTCGAGCCGGTCTTCGACATCGCGAAGCTCTGATTTGACAGCCGTGTGTTCTTCCTGTAGATCGCTAATCTCGCTGGCTAGCCGCTGGAGCTTGCCACCACCGGTCTTCGAGAAGGAATATCGCGAGCCGCTTGTTGACCCGCCCGTCATTGCCCCGCTTTTTTCGACCAGCTCCCCATCGAGGGTCACCAGCCGGTATCGGCCCATGTACTCTCGCGCTGTCTCAAGATCCTCGACAACCAGCGTGTCGCCGAGCACGTACGAGAAGACGCCCGCGTACTGATCGTCGAAATCGACGAGATTGTATGCGAAGTCGATCACCCCGTGGTCAGCTGGCGGACTCGGCACCCCTCGGTCGTCCATCTCGGTGATCGGTAGGAAGGTCGCCCGCCCGGCGTTGCGCTGTTTGAGGTGCTCGATACATTGCTGGCCGACCGTGTCATTGTCCACAACGACGTTTGCGAGTCGGCCACCACCCGCGGTTTCGCATGCGGTCGCATAGCGATCCTCGACGGCCCCTAACTGGCCGACCGTTCCATGCACTCCGTCGAGATCAGCCTCCAGAATTGTTGTCACCGCTCGACCATACGAGTGCTCACCGTCGCGCTCGGCGCGTGCCTCCAGTTCGGCGTACTCCTGTTGTTTCGCTTGGAGCGTGTCGGTTAGTTCCTCAAGACGATCGTTGAGTGAACGTTTTTCAGCGGCGAGATTGTCGACGACCTCGTCGATGTTCTCGTAGTTGGCCTCGGCCTTCTCAAGCTCGGCTTCAAGATCGCGTTCGGTCGTCGCAAGGTCCTCAAGTTCGGCTTCAAGCTCGGCGCGCGTCTGCTTGGCATCCTCGATCTCATTCGAGCGCCGTCGGGCTTCGTCAAGAAGGCGATCCTGTTCGCGCTGGCGCTCGTGTTTTTCCTCTTTGTGTGCCTCGCGTTCGGCCTTGAGTTCTTGGAGGCGCTCTTTGAGCTCGTCGTACTCGGTGTCAACCGCCTCGATCTCGGCCTTGACGTCCGCAAGCTCGGCCTTGCGATCCTTGATCTCAGCCTTGATCGAAGACTGTTCGAGCTTCGTTTCTCGGATCTCGGCTTCAATCGACTCAAGTTCCTCCTCTTTACGATCGTGTTCGACAAAGGCCTCACGACGATCGGCCTGAGCGGATTCGATTCGCTCGTTGGCTTCCTCGATCCGGTCGTTGAACCGCTCGATCTCGCCTTTGAGCCGTTCGATGTCCTCACGAAGCTCAAGCTGTTCGTCCTCGCCTTTCCGCTCGATTTCGGCGTTGAGGTCCTCAAGATCCTCTTCAAGCCGGGTGACCTTCCCTCGGCGCTCGTCGAGCGTTCGCTGGCGTGTTTCAAGCTTGGTTTCGAGCGTCTCAATCTCCGCCGTGAGTTCCTCCCGGCGCTCGCGCTTGTCTTCGAGTTCGGCCGCCTTGAGGTACCCTTCGTAGTGAGATTTCTCCTCGCGGAGCTCCTGATACTCAAGGGCGGCGTCGCGTTCGTCGGCGAGCTGATCGAGCCGGGTTTGTTTCTCTTCGATTCGCGTATCTGCCTCGCTGATGCGCTGTTCAACCGTCTCAAGTTCTTCTCGGGCGTCGGCTTTCTTCGCGTCGAACTCGGCAACCCCGGCAATTTCATCGATAATCTCCCGACGCTCAACCGGCGTCATGTTGATGATCTCAGTGACGTCGCCCTGCATGACGACGTTGTACCCTTCCGGAGTCACTCCAGCCGCAGCGAGTAACTCACGAATGTCCGAGAGATTGACCGAGCGCTCGTTGAGATAATAATAGGAGTAGTAGTTGTCCTCGGTCTGCTTGATCCGGCGGCGCACCGTGATCTCTTCGATATCGCCGACGCGTTCACTCCCCGCGGCACTCACGACCTGCGAGCGCGTGAGCGTCTCGTCGGTGTTATCAAGGACGACCTCGACGCTCGCTTCGCGCGGACCTTCCTCCGGTTGATCGTCCTCGTGGCCTGGGTTGTAGATCAGGTCGGTTAGTTTGTGTGCGCGAATCCCGCGGGTGCGAGCCAGCCCCAGCGCGAACAGAACGGCGTCGATGATGTTCGACTTGCCGGACCCGTTCGGTCCGCTGATGGTGGTGAAATCCTCATAGAGCGGAATCCGGGTCTTCCGCCCGAAGCTCTTGAAGTTGTCAAGGACGATCGTCTTGATGTGCATGCGGGGACAAAGCGACGCCGATTAGGCGACAATGATGTCGTCGATGTGCTCCTCGTCGTCGGGTGATTCGGCACCCTCAACCATATCGGTCTCGGTCTGATCAACATCCTCGTCGGCGGTGTCCTCGACTCCGGCCGGCGCTTCGGTCTCGGCAACCTCTGCGGCATTGACCCCAAACTCGGTTTCGATCGTCCGAAGCCGGTCTTTGGTTTCAACCAACTCCTCGGTCAGCCCCTTGACCGTCGACTGGAGTTCGGCGACAGTCGTCTCAAGTTCGCTGATCCGATCGGTATCACGGCCATGATCCCGTTCAGACATAATTGGTACACCCCGCTCGGCGAACATAAACGTGCGTCAGACACGTGTTAGAGAAGAATTATTTCTGATAACCAGCAGGATGGAAATCCGTATAGGCTGGGGTCTCAAAGCGTACACATGGAGGTACACGCGATTGCAGACCTGTCGCCCGACCGGCGGCGGGCGCTCTTCGATCGTGACGCCGGCATTGACGAAGCCCGGTCGGACGCCAGTGACATCATCGAGCGGGTCCGTTCCGAGGGTGATGTCGCGTTACGCGAACTCGCCGCTGAACTCGACGATGTCTCACTCGGGGCCATCGATATCACCGACGAGGCGGCGGCGGCATACGACCGTCTTGATCCGGAACTCACAACGGCGATCGACACCGCGATCGAGAACGTTCGTCGGTTCCACAAGCGCCAACTCCCGGAAGACTGGCGAACGACAACAGACGGACGAATGCTGGGACGACGGTTTCGCCCGCTTGACCGTGTCGGCGCGTACGTTCCTGGTGGGACGGCCGCCTACCCTTCGAGTGCGATCATGGGGATCGTTCCGGCGGTTGTCGCTGGGGTTGAGCACGTCGCTGCCGTCACGCCGCCCGCCGAGGAGCCCTCTGATGCCACACTTGGGGCCATCCATGCGGCTGGCGCTGACGCCGTGTACGCGGCTGGCGGTGCACAGGGTGTTGCCGCCCTTGCGTACGGCACCGAAACGGTCAATCCCGTCCAGAAAATTGTCGGCCCAGGGAACCGCTGGGTCAGCGCCGCGAAGGCTGAGGTCCGCGGCGACGTTGAGATTGACTTTGTTGCCGGTCCAAGTGAGATCCTTGTGCTCGCCGATGCCACTGCTCCCCCGGAGTTCGTTGCCGCCGACCTCATCGCCCAAGCCGAGCACGACCCGAACGCTTCGGTTGTTGCTGTTACCGACGACAACGAGACCGCTGAGGCCATCGTGGCGGCAATTGATGACCAGCGTGACGAGCGGGAGCGTACAGAGACGATCACGACGGCGCTTGACCGCGACGCCAGCGGGGTGTTTCTCGCCCGGTCGATGAGCGAGGCCGTCGGGTTTGCTGAGGAGTACGCTGCTGAGCACCTCTCAATCGTCGCCGATGACGATGAGGCACTCCTTGATCGGATCGACTCGGCTGGATCGGTCTTTTTGGGGCCGTACACCCCGGTTGCCGCCGGTGACTATGCCTCGGGGACCAACCACGTCCTTCCGACCACCGGCCTCGCAGCGGTCTCCGGAGGGCTGTCTGTTGATGAGTTCTTGCGGTCATCGACTGTCCAGCGACTTGACCGCGATGCGCTGTCGGATCTGCGCCAGACGATTGAGACGCTCGCCACCGCTGAGGGGCTTGAGGCGCACGCCGAGAGCGTCCGTCGTCGCTTCGAGTAATCACGTATGCAACCGCCGGTCCGGGTCGATCCTCACGTTAAGGTGCTCTCTGACCGCGTCGTTCAACGGGCCAAACGGCGCGGTCTTGACGCCTTAGTGTACGCGCCACATTTTGTCCCACTCCCGGTAATCAAACGGCGAGCCGCCCGGTTTAGCGATGACGACCTCCTCGTTGTCCCCGGTCGAGAGGTCTTTACCGGTGACTGGCGCCATCGCAAGCACGTCCTGGCGATCGGTCTTTCCGAGCCGGTCCCTGATTTCATCACGCTTGCGGCGGCAATGCAGGCCTTCGACCGGCAGGATGCAACCGTGCTTGTTCCACACCCAGAGTTTGCGACGGTGAGCTGTTCGGCCATTGACTGCCGCCGATACCGTCAGACAATCGACGCTGTCGAAGTCTACAATCCGAAGTACCTGCGCTCACACACCCGTCAGGCCCGCCGGCTTATTGAGACGCTTAATGTCACGCCGTTCGGTTCGTCCTATGCCCATTTGCCGGCCACCGTCGGCGACGTTTGGACGGCGCTTGAGCCGCCGGAGGTGATCGATACAACTGACGACCTTGCCAGTGCGCTGGCGTCGGCCCCGCGACGCGTGGCCCGTCGGACTAATCGCTGTGCCCGCACCCAGGCACTGGCCGAGCGCGCCCACCTTGCTTGGGAGAACTCCTGGAAGAAAATCGACCGCGTTGTCCTCTCAGGACCGACAGCGACCCGTCCTGATCGGCCGATCTACGAAGATCGCTTTGACGACGCTGCCGTCTACCCGATGGCGTCGCACAGGGCGACTCCGTAGCGCTTCGTCGTTGCTGGGTCACAGCGGTAACAGCGCGGAAGCCCATCGGCTTTAGCCGTGGGAGAAAGCGCGTACGCTCCGCGAAGCAACCCACCGATGACAGCATTGCCGACTCCCCGACGTTGTACAGAATGTTAATAATGGGTAGCTATTACTGTGACGCACATTGCGTGGGCGGTAACTCGAACGGTACGGGCTCGCCTCAACGTGCCCGACGACCGCAAGAGTGACCTCCACGCCACTAACAAGAAATTTCAGTACTGTGCCAACCGCACCGCAGACTGGGCGTGGCGCTACCCAGACGAAGACTGTGTGACCAGCAAGAGCGAAGCTGAAAACGCCATTTACGACGACCTTCGGGAAGAAACAGACTACCTGCACGCCAATCTCGTGCAGAAAGCTATCAAGCGCGCCACCGACGACATCGACAACTGCGTAGACAGACTGGCTGACGGCGAGACCACAAGCAAACCCCACTACGATACGTTCAGCATCGTCTACGACAAACGCGCCGCCACCTACTACCGCGACAAGGTGAGTCTCGCTACCGTCAACGGCAGAGTCGAATGCGAATACGACCTGCCCGACAACCCCGAAGGCACTTCACACGGCGAGTACCTGCTGAACGAGGATTACTCGTTTGCGACCAGTACCGTCCACTACGACAGCGACGCCGACGAATTCTACCTGCACGCAGCAATGGAACGGGAACTCGACAGTGCCAGTCCTGAGAAAGCCGAGGATTCGAGAGTGCTTGGCGTGGACTGTAACGTTGACGACCACATCGCCGTGACTTCAACGGGCAGGTTCGTCGGCAACGCCGACTACCTCAACCACAAGCGCCGCGAGTTCGAAAAGCGGCGTGCCAGCCTCCAACAGACGGGCACGCGAAGCGCCCACCTGACCTATCAGCGCATCGGTGACAGGCTCGGCCGCTGGAGCGAG
>JBEQAX010000042.1:0-12304 GCA_041640095.1 Salinarchaeum sp.
GTCCGATCGGCCTGCTTCGCATACACGTGCTCGGGCGCAACGTACTCGAACCCATCCGCCGACAGCGTGACGATCCGACGGTCATCCGACGGGGATTCAAGTCCATCAGCATCACCGACGACCGTCCCAATGGGCTCAACGCCATGGGTGGTCAATACGGGCGTGTCAGCGCCGACGCACTTACCGGTGCCCGCAGGACCGGCGAACAGCAGGTTCGCGAGATCGTTGTCCGAGACATACGCCTGGATACGCTCGATGATCGCCTCGTGGCCGACAACCTCGTCGAGCCGCTCGGGGCGATATTTCTCCACCCAGACGTCCTCGCGGCCCGTCGGCGTGTCCGAATCGGCCTCCGCGTCGGCGTCACTCATACCAGAAATCACAGCCCTCGCGGTCATAAAACGCGCGGGATCGGCCGTTGGTCACGCCGACAGGGCGGCGCGAGCAAGCGCATCGAATGTTGCCGCCTCAGGCACGACATCAACCGTAAGACCGTGTTCGCGAGCGGTCGTCGCCGTCGGCTCGCCGATGACACCAACGGTGCCGTCGGCGAGTCCGGCACGAACCTGCTCGGTGATCCCGCGGTCGGCCGCGGCCGCAAGGAAGTGTTCGACCGTCAGCGACGAGGTGAACAGCGCATAGTCGAGTGCACCATCGGCTGCCAGTTCAGTCGATCGGCCGGCGCCATCCGGCCGTTCGAGGGTATACAGTACCGTCTCGTGGACGTATGCACCAGCGTCAATCAGTCCCTCGATGAGCGTAGCACTCCCGTGATCGCTCCGGGCAATCTCGATACGACGGCCGTCGGCCGTCGGGCCGAGCGCTTCGACAAGCCCGGTTGAGGAGTACTCCTCGGGAACGACGGAAACCTCATAGCCGGCCGCTCGGGCGGCATCAGCGGTCGTCGGACCGATCGCCGCAATCGTCGCTGCCCCGGGCTGCCAGTTCTCGGGAAGGCACGCAATCCCGGTGCGACTGGTGAAAATAACAGTGTCGGCGTCGGTTCGGGGACGGGCGTCTGTCGGGACGATCTCCAGCATTGGGTCGGCGATTACCTCGGCCCCGAGCGTCTCAAGCGTCTCGACGGCATCGGTGAGCCGCTCATCATCCGGGCGGAACACCGCAACGGTCGGCGCCTCACTCATTGGCCTCCTCCACAGCCTGTTCGATCAGGTCGTCCGCCCCGCGGTCGATCAGATCGGCGGCAAGTGACCGTGCGCCTGCGTGGTAATCCTCGGCCGGAAGCGACCGCGTCACCTCAATCATCTCGGTACCATCCAGCGAGAGCACCTGTGCGCGAACTGAAACCGTATCACCTTGGAGTCTAGCGGTCACGCCGAGCGGGGCGACACACCCGGCGCCGACCTCCGCCATGACAGTGCGTTCGGTAAGCACCTCAACGCGCGCAACCGGATCCTCAATCGTTCGCTGTACGAAGTCGACGATGTCCTCCTCAAGCGCGGTCACGGCGAGTGCTCCCTGTCCGGGGGCCGGAACAAACTGGTCGGTTGGGAGGCGCTGGTATGCAACATCCTCAAGCAGCCCCAGTCGATCGAGTCCAGCCTCCGCGAGGACGATCGCGTCGTACTCCGTCTCAACATCGATCTCAAGCGCCTGCCGTTCGATCTCGCTGAGCGCATCGAACCACTCCTCGGGCGAGCGGTCGTAGCGCTCGTCCTCGTCGTCTTCTTCGGCGGCCTCAAGTCGGCGCTGGTGTTCGGCCTGGAGAGACGGAGCCAGCAGCTTGCGCACCCGAGTATCGACGTTGCCACGAAGCGGTTCGACAGTGAGATCCGGCCGCACGTTAAGCAGCTGTGCGCGGCGGCGGAGACTCGACGTCCCGACAACCGCCCCGTCAGGAAGGTCTTCGAGTGTGTCTCCCGCTGGCGTTACCAGAACATCGTTGCGCGGCGCGCGCTCGGGGATCGCCGCAACGACTGTCGGTCCGATATCTTCTGTTGGGACATCTTTCATTGAGTGAACGGCCACCTCCGCCGCCCCGTCGATAACGCGTTCGTCAACACTCCGGACGAACGCGCCGGTCATTCCCAGATCCTGGATCAGTTCGTCACGAAGCTGATCACCGGTCGTTTCGACCGCCAACAGTTCAACATCTCGACGGCGGTCCTGGAGAGCAGCCCGAACGGTCGCCGCCTGACGGCGGGCTAGATCGGAACCGCGCGTCGCCAGCCGCAGCGTCTCACGCATGGCTCGGTGTAGACACGGCGACGGGCAAAAGCCCCCCGTTACCAGTTGTTGGCGATGCGATCTACAGGCGGAACAGGCCGAGTGCCGCGGGGCTTGGCCCTCGAAGCAGTTGACAGTGCCAACAACTGCTACGCGAGATCGTCCGGCGTGGCGACCGCCGCATCCCAGACCGCCGGCAGGTGGGCTTCGGCGGCCGACACTAGCGGTTCCGTGCCGTGGACAGCGTCAAAGGGTCGGTCAGCACCGGAGACGGCTTGTACGGCCGTGGCGATCGACTCGTAGCGGCGCTCGGTAGCGGCACCGACGAGTGACGGCAGGCCGGCCCGGTCGGCAACCGCTCGTGCCGCATCACGCCCGAATGCAACGGTGCCGGATGCGCGGTCGATAAATACGAGCGTGAACGGCACGGACGAGCACTGGGCATCGAGAACGGTCTGTGCGGCCGCTGACTCCCAGGCGACGATTCCGACCCGATCGAGGGTGGCAACCGCTCGCGCGGCGGCCGTACAGAACGGACAGTCGTCGTCGTAAAGCAACACGGCGTCAAATGCGGCCATACACACAGTAGCGGCCGCGGACACTTGACCGTCGCGCCGGGATCAAGAGGCCGGATCCTCGGGACAGACGAGCGTCTCTTCCTCGGGCGCCGCATCACGCACCGCCGTTGCGACCGGTGGTCGGTTGGCATCGGCGATGGTCTCATTGATGGCATCGTCGTCGATCTCCGGAACGACACCGCGGCGGTCCTGGTCGATACGCATTGAGCAGAACTCGACGCCACACATCGAACAGTAGCGGGCCTGATCGCTCGCATCCGGGAGGGTGTCCGCACGGTACTCGCGTGGCTTGTCAGGATCAAGCGCGAGGTCGAACTGCCGGGACCAGTCGAAGGCTGCTCGGGCTTCTGAGAGCGCGTCGTCCCACGCCTGGGCGTCACCAGTAGCAACATCAGCGGCGTGGGCGGCGATTTTCGCCGCGACGAGGCCGTCACGAACGTCCTCGCGGTCGGGGAGACCGAGGTGCTCGGCAGGGGTGACATAACAGAGCATGGCGGCGCCAGCGCGGGCGGCCTCGGTCGCACCGATGGCACTGGTGATGTGATCATAGCCGGGCGCAACGTCAGTGACCACCGGTCCGAGGACGTAGAAGGGAGCACCGTTGCAGATCTCCTGTTCGCGGCGGACGTTCATCTCGATCTCATCAAAGGGGATGTGACCAGGTCCCTCGATCATCACCTGGACGCCGTGGTCCTGTGCGACGGCAGTGAGCTCACCGAGGGTCTCGAGTTCAGCGAACTGGGCATCATCGCTGGCGTCAGCGAGCGAACCCGGTCGGAGGCCGTCGCCGAGGCTAACGGTGACATCGTGTTCAGCGAGGATCGCACAGATCTCCTCGAAGTGGGTATACAGCGGATTCTGCGCGTCGTGCTCGGTCATCCAGTTTGCCAGGATCGATCCACCGCGGGAGACGATCCCGGTGGTGCGCTCTTCGGTCAGCGGAAGGTGCTCGCGAAGGATCCCTGCGTGAAGCGTCATGTAGTCGACGCCCTGTTTGGCCTGCCGTTCGATTTCGGTGAGCAGTCCGTCGGGGGTAAGGGCGGTGGCATCGTCAGCCGTCGCCACCGCGGCGTAGATCGGCACCGTCCCCAGTGGCACGGGACTGTGCTCGATGAGTCGCTCGCGGACGCGATCAAGATCGCCGGCCGTCGAGAGGTCCATCACGGTATCGGCACCGTACCGTAGCGCCGTCTCAAGCTTGCGCAGTTCGGTCGTGTCGTCGCCGGCCGCGTCACTCGTGCCGATGTTGGCGTTGACCTTTGTCGCAAAGTCCGCACCGATGACCATCGGCTCCAGGGCGTCGTGGTGGTGGTTTGCCGGAATCACGGCCTCGCCGGCGGCGACAGCCTCGCGGACGGCAGTGGGCGCGACGCTCTCGCGCTCGGCCACCGCCTCCATCGCCGGGGTGATAACACCAGAACGCGCACGCTCAAGTTGTGTCGCTGTCATAATTACTTGGTGATACCACCAGATAATAAACACGGCGATCCCGGCGAGTAAGTCGGGGGGATCGTCCATCAGGTGTGGCGTTTCACTCTGACGGCATCGATCGGAGTGTGAACACGGGGTCGTTCACGGGCGGTACGAGGCGGATGCCACAGGGCTTGCCCCGTGGAGGAAGCCGACACCCGATGACCTTCACCACGTTCGACGACAAGGCCGACTCACACACTGCACGTCTAAAGTCCGCTAAGACATTCTTGTGATGAAACGTTTTCTCCCAAGTCCGAGCGTTCAGATGACCAGATCAGTGTCGCACCGGCACTCGTGAGAGACTCTTGCGAAATCCTTGATATAGTCAGGGATGATCACCGCGAGGTCGAACATCGCATCGGCCTGCTGGGTAGCCGCGACCGTGTCGCGGCAGTACGCCGCTGCGCGATTGTCGCGGTAGAGCTGCTTCAGCGGTCTGCAGTCTCTTCCGTGACGAGGTTCAGCCTGGCACCGCGGTCATAGGCGCGGTCGTGCCCCTCGCGGAAGTCGTCAATTGTGTCGCTCGACGTGGTGAACGCGTAGAACTCAAGGGGACGCTCTATGGCTGCAAACGACATCTCGATGACGCTCGTGTGGTAGCCGTCGTATTCACATACCAATGAGCAGGTTGCAGACGGTCGATACGGCCTACCATTTTAGGGGGCGTGTCGATCACAGGGGGAAATCAGCTGAAACAATGCTCGGTACAAAAGCAGGCCCTAGACTTAACGATACCATCCGACGTCCCTTTCCGCTTTGACGGCCTCCCCTCTCGTATGAACGCGAATTCGCCGGCAGTTCCTGCGCTGAACACGTCAAGAAATGTGGTGAGGGACGGATGACAGATCGGGATGAGTACTACAACCGCGCCAAACAGGAGGGCTACCGGGCGCGTTCGGCCTACAAACTCAAGCAACTCAATGAGACAACCGGACTATTCGGACCGGGGAACGTTGTCGTTGACCTCGGGGCCGCACCGGGAGGATGGCTCCAAGTCGCCGCCGAAGCGGTTGGGGAGGACGGCGTTGTGATCGGTGTCGACCGGCAGCGGATCGACCCGATCGATGACGTCCCAGCGCGCGTTGAGACCCTGCGCGGGGATATCACCGAGGCCGAGACCCACGGAGCGATTCGCGAGCGGGCAACGGCACTCGGCGGTACCGACGATGGGCCAGGCGGTCCGGTTGACGTCGTGCTCTCGGATCTGGCCCCCAACATGACCGGCGAGTACGATCTCGATCACGCCCGGTCGGTGCACCTCGCCCGACAGGCGGCCGACGTTGCCCGGGCGGTACTTGCCACCGGCGGTGACTTCGCGGTAAAGGTCTTCCAGGGCCGGGATCTCGATGCCCTCGAAGCCGACCTGGCGGCGGACTTCGAGTACGTCCGGCGAGTCGTCCCCGAGGCTTCGCGCGAGGCCTCTTCGGAGCTCTATCTCGTCTGTAAGGGCTTTCTGACCGCCCCCGTTCGGCCCGGTGAGGAGGTGACCGTTACAATCACCGACGTGGGATCCGAGGGCGACGGCGTCGCCGATGTCGACGGATACACGCTGTTCGTGCCCAACACCGAGGCCGGTGAGACCGTCACTGTACAGATCGGGGAGTGCAAGCCGCGGTACGGCTTTGCCGAGCGGATCGACTAGGAGGTCTGCGCACCCCGGGCATTCCAGAGTCGTCGCGGTAGCGTCAACACCCACAGGACCGCCAGTCCAAGGAGGAAGGCGATCGATCCAGGGATCGCAAGGACAAACATCGTCATCACGCCACCGGGGGTAAACAACGCGGCGGCAACGACGATGCCAAATACTGCCGGGCGCCACCGGCGGTACATTGATTCGAAGGGGATCAACCCGGTGACGTGAAAGAGAACGACTGTCAGCACGATTGCCAGGAACAGCCCGACGCCGACGGTCAAAAAGAAGATCACCCACAGGAGATTGCGGATCCGGTAGGAGACGACCATTCCCGCTGAAAGCGCGTCAGAGACGAGATACGAGATGATCGTTGGCGCGATAACGACAAACCCGAGGATCGATCCACCGATAACCGTTATCGCCAGCAGTCCACCCCACAGCAGAAAGCCCCGACGATCACCACTGCCGGGGGCGAGATCGCGTTCCTTGACCGCTGGCCAGGCGTAATAAAGCACCAACGGAAGCGTCGCGAGAATGGCCAGGAGGCCGCTGAACTTGACGATGAAGATCAGCACCTCAACAGGGTGCAAAGCGACGACAATATCGGTCGGACCGCTCGCGCCAGCGCCTGGACGGAACTGCTCGTTCGGCACTCGATTGGTGAACTGTGTCATGATGTCCTCGATGCCCCGCCAGTAAAGATACCCAAAGCTGGCGCCGAGGACCCCCGTGAAGACCGCGAACAGGACGAACAGCCGCGAACGAAGGCTATCAAGGATAAATCGAATGTCATAGAGGTAGCCGCCGATATCGTCTTCATCGGTCTCTTCGTCGGCGAACGCGGAGGCCATGCCCATGGCCGTATCGGAGACGGTCTCGCCGGGATCAGAAGTTGTGTCGGCCGGATCGTCGTCAGCCGCATCAACCGCCTCCCAGCGATCAAGGATCGCTTGGGCCTTCTCGGGGTCGTCGTCCATCGACTCGCGTGCGAGTGTCACCGCCTCTGACTCGGAGAGTTCGGCAAAGGCCGAGGCCGGCGCCGAGCGCACGCCGGCCGCATCAAGATCGGCGAGATCGACGCCTGAACGATCGCCGAACCGTGGGACGACCGGTTCGCGAAGCACGCTGATGAGGGTAACCGCGAGGGCCACAGCGCCGACTATGAGGCCGACACGAACCCCCAGACCGATCCAGGTGGCCGGATCTGAGGCGTGGAGCGCCGGGAATCGGAGCACACGGTCGGCGAGATACGGGAGAACGATCCGGTCAGGGAGCAGCCCAGCCACAGTCGGGCCGACCCCGGCATAGAGCGCACCGACGCTGCCGAAACCACCGACACCGGCGGCGCCAACCACCTGCAACGCCTTCCGGCGGTACCGCCCGGAGTCGACAGACGCCCCGGTGCGGCGGGCTCGATGAACGTTTGTCAGAATCTTCGCGAGCCCAAGACTGAACACATACAGCGCGATCAGTGGAATGGCCCACATGATCTGGGTGAATGGATCAGGCGGTGAGAAGACCGCCCCGAAAACGAAGATGCCCAAGATGGCGTACCGCCAGTTATCGCGGAAGGTCTCATAGGGGACAATCTCAGCATACGAGAGGGCTCCGATGAACAGCGGCACCTGTGCAGCCAGTCCAAAAGAAACCGTCAATAACAACAGAAACTCGGTATAGCGGACAATCCCGTAGGTGGGTTTCACGCCCGCCTGGTAGGCCTGGCCGGCGAGAACCTTGAACATGAGCGGGAAAAACAGCGAGTAGGCGTAAGCAACCCCCAGCACAGCGAGGGCTGCCGAGAGAGCGACAAACCCGTACAGTCGCGCTCGGGTAATCGGGATCGAGGCATCAACGCGTTGGAGAACGGCCCGCCGGCCGAGGTAAACTCCGGCAAGCCCGGCGACGATTCCTCCAACGATCAACCCGAGTTTGACCTGGATCAGGATCACGTCAAAGGGCGTACGGGCGACCAGGTCAAGGTTGGCAGCAACCGCCTCCTGGAGTTGTGACTCGGTGTTGGCCCGGAGGAGTTCCCAGACGTACAGCCGCATAGCGGTGACGGTCCCGACAAACGCCAGAACAAACACCACGAAGACTTTCTTGAGTTCGGCCCGAGCCGAACCAGCGAGTTCTAGTAGTGTCTCGCGGCCAGCATCGAGAGTTCGAAGCGTGTCCTCATCGAGAGCCGAACTCATTGCGGCGATGATAGCCAACTCCGCACTATCAATCTTCTCACCGACCGGCCAGTATGCCGTCGAAGACGACCGCGTTGGATGGGTCAGTAACTGAAAAGGCCTATAATTGGGCGCCCGTCTACGTGTTGACAGATGTCGGAACCGCCCGGTGAGGACGGGTCGAGTGACGCACTTGCGTCGTACACGCCCGAGGAGCCGACCCCACCGACGACGGAGCCGTCGCCGACCAGCGAGGATGACCTCGGTCTTGAGGGACCGCCAGCAGACGAGGAGATGCCGCTGACCGAGCACATCGAGGAGATGCTCCGGCGGCTGACGATCGTGCTCGTTGCGGCCGGGCTTGTTGGACTCGTTGCGTTGCCACTGTCTGATGAACTCATCATCAACATGTGGTACGACGTACACACCGGGACGGTCGATCCTTGCATGCTCCAGCCGGCCGCCGAGGGATGTGCATCGCCACACGTCTACGGACCAATCGAGTTTCCACTGATGCGGCTGCGGGTTGCCGGCCTCGCTGGACTGCTGGTCGCGATGCCGGTTGCCGTCTACCAGACCTACCGGTTCATGCGGCCGGGGCTGTATCCCAACGAGCGCAAGTACTACCTGGCGTCGGTACCGCTGAGCCTGATTCTTGGGGTGCTTGGCGTCCTCTTCGCGTACTTCGCGTTGTTACCGCTGTTGTTCGCGTACTTCATCCACTACTCGGACGTCCAGGGGGCCGTCGAGTTGGCCTTCCAGCTCAAGGACACCTTGAACCTGATGTTGATCATGATGGGGATGCTGGCGGTTATCTTCCAGATTCCGTTGATGACCATGTTGGCGGTGATGATGGGGATCACCTCTCGGGCATGGCTTGAGTCCCGTCGGCTGTACTTCTGGGGAGCCTTCGGCGGGATTGCCTTTTTCTTTGGACCCGATCCAACCGGAATGGCCCCGCTGTTGCTCGCGGTGACGATGATTGTCCTCTTCGAGGGGACCCTGGTGTTGTTACGCTGGACCGGCCGCGGGTAGGTGGATACGCCGTCCGGACGGTGGGCTTTATCTGGCCGGCGACAAACGCCTCCGGCAATGGACCTGGAGTCGATCCCGGGTGTGGGCGAGAAGACGGCCGCCGCCCTCCGGGACCTCGAGGCCCCACAGGAGGCGCTTGCTAACGGTGATGTCGCCAGGATTGCGCGCGCACCCGGAATCTCGCCGGGCCGAGCGGCGCGGATCGCACGCAACGCCAGCCGCGCAGAACACGACGACCCCGGGGGGTTCCTAGCCACCGACCGCGCCCGCGAGATTTACCAAGCGATCCTTGAACTGCTGCAGGATCGAACCGTGACGGAGTACGCCGCCCATCGGATGGAGGCGTTCTATCCAGCCCGAGCCCCTTCACGGATCGAGGAGGTGCGGACATTCGTCGCCGACGCTCTTGAACGGACGCCGACAGCAGCAACGCGTGCCGCCCTTGAGGAGGTTGCACCGCCGTCATCACCGGATGGGCTACAGGTACGCGACCGGTGTCTTGCGACTACCGACGCCGAGCGGTACGCGGCGGCCCGCAAGCAGGTTCCCGAGCTGTCGGTTGAGCTGTTCGAGGACCGCCGTGAGCTCGCTGAGTTGGCCCGTGGATACGCAACCGTGATCGTCCTCGATGAGTCCTTCGCTGGTATCGACATCGACGGCGACCTCCGGGTCGACCCGGACGCGCTTGAGCATCCAGAGACAGTCGTGCCCGAGCGAACGCTCAAGTTTTTTGCCCACAACCGCGAGCAGCTCAAAGCGGCCATCGAGGTCCACCGACAGACGTCGCTGTCACCTCCGTGTGATCTTGACGAACTTGAGGCCGGGTTAGCCGCACTCGACGCCGAAGGAGAGCCCGTTGACGACGAGGAACTCGATCGGCTGACACACGCTATCGACGGGCTTGATGATGCGATCGCGACCGGTGAGTCAATCGCAACGGAACGACTCCGGGAGTCGATCCGCGAGCAGGATGTCACCGTCGAAGGGGCTGATCTCCTGTCGCTTGTCGAACGCGGGGCGGGGATCGACTCGCTACTTGCACGCGAACTCGAGACCGAGTACGACCGTGCGGTCACTGCCGCACGCGAGCACGTGATTGAGACGCTTGCGCTCCGAGAGGACGAGGCGACGGCAATTCGGCGCGCGTTCCCCGATGAGCCGACCTTCCCGATCGAACACCGCGAGGAGCCAATTGCCCACCTTCGTGAGGAGCTCACCGCCGAGCGTGATCGACGGGCCACCCGACTGAAACAGACGCTTGCGGCCGATCTCACAGCATACCGGGAGGCCGCCGAGACGCTTCTCACACAGGCACTGGAGCTTGATGTCGAGTTGGCAATCGCCCAGTTTGCCGAGGACTACGGCGGGACGCTTCCGACATTTCACGAGGACGGCCCGGACGTGCGGATCGAAGGCGGGCGATCGCCGCTGTTGGATGTGCCACCGGCGGAGATCGAACCGGTTGAGTACGCCATTGAGGATGTCGTTGTTCTTTCGGGGGTCAACTCCGGTGGCAAGACATCGCTGCTCGATCTGCTTGCCGCCGTCGTTATTCTGGCTCACATGGGGCTTCCGGTTCCGGCGGAGACAGCACAGTTGCGTCACTTCGACCGACTGCACTACCACGCCAAGACCCAGGGGACCCTTGATGCCGGCGCCTTCGAATCGACCATTCGTGAGTTCGCCGAGATTGCAACAAGCGATACGGGATCGCTCGTCCTCGTTGACGAGCTTGAGGCGATCACCGAACCGGGGGCGTCCGCGAAGATCATCGCCGGCATTCTTGAGCATCTGAGCGCGTCGGCGGCGACAGCCGTGGTGGTCTCACACCTCGCCGCCGAGATTCAGAACGCGACGCCGATTGATCTGCGGATCGACGGCATTCACGCTGAAGGACTCGAAGACGGCCAGCTTGTCGTCGACCGATCACCGCGGATCGGACACCTAGCCCGGTCGACGCCCGAATTGATCGTCGCCAAGCTCGCCGAAGAGCGCGAGGAGGGATTCTATACGGACCTCCTCGAGAAATTCGAGTGATCCCTCCCGGGCTTGCAAAAGTTAAGCCACTGGAACGGCGTTATACATCTAATGGACGGGGAGCCCGACGAGGACATGTTATCCTGGGATGAGACGGTCTTTCGCAACGAGCGGGTCTTCGATATCGACTACCTACCGGAGACGTTCAAACATCGCGACACGCAGATTGAGAAGCTAAAATACGCGCTCCGGCCGGCGACGCGCGGCGCGCGCCCGCTGAACGCGCTGGTCCGCGGCCCGCCAGGGACCGGTAAGACGACAGCCGTCCAGAAGCTCTTTGACGAACTTGCGACCGTCCATCAGACGCAGGCCGTGCGGGTGAACTGCCGGGTCAACGATACCCGCTATTCGGTGTTCTCACGACTCTTCGAGCACGTTTTCGAGTACGAACCACCAGAAAGTGGCATCTCCTTCAAGAAGCTCTTCAGCCAGATCACCGACAAGCTCGTAGACACGGAGACGGCACTGGTGGTCGCCCTTGACGACATCAACTACCTCTATTATGAGAATGAAGCCTCAGATACGCTGTACTCGTTGTTGCGGGCACACGAGGAACGCGGTGGCGCTCGGATCGGCGTCATCGCCGTCTCGTCGGATCCCGACTTAGGGGAAATCGAGTCACTCGATCCGCGTGTTCAGAGCGTTTTTCGTCCGGAAAAGGTGTTTTTCCCGTCCTACGGACAGGCAGAGATCGTCGACATTCTTGAGGAACGGATCAACCGTGGCTTCAAAGACGGGGTACTCGGGGCGACAGAACTCGACTTGGTGGCCGAACGGACGGCCGAGGGCGGTGACCTTCGAGTCGGACTGGATCTACTCCGCCGGGCCGGACTCAACGCCGAACTCCGCGGGAGTCGTGAGGTGACTGCCGAAGACATCAACGAGGCCTATGAGGATGCCCGATACGTCCATCTTGCACACAGTATTCAGGCGCTGTCGGACAGCGAGGCCGCTTTGCTTGCGGTTATTGCCGAACATGAGGGCGACCGTGCTGGCGCGGTGTACGACGCCTTTCACGAGGCGACTGACTTAGGCTACACTCGGTTCTCGGAGATTCTCAACAAACTCGACGAACTCGGACTGGTCGAAACCGAGTACGCAGACTTTGAAGGGCGGGGGCGCTCACGGGAGATTACACTGGCCTACGACGCATCGGCAGTGCTCGAACGCCTCGGAGAGCACGCTGT
>JBEQAX010000043.1:0-5952 GCA_041640095.1 Salinarchaeum sp.
GCGTCAGCAAGGGTGCCGTCATCGCCACCATCATCGATTGTATCGAGATAAGTAGTCAGATTGAGACCTAGCTCCTGTGCAACGTCTTCTTTATCTCGGGAGTCATCACCCTCACCTTCATTGAGGTTCTGTTCCATTGACCCAGAATCATCAAACAGATGGTAGACGCACGAGGCCGACACCTCAGGCTCGTAGATGTTGTCACAGTCGTCGTACCAAGCCCGAACCTGGATCTCCTGGGCAAGTTCCCCGGGCGTATCGAAGTCGATTTCCGATGCGTTTTGCTGCTCGTCGGGGTCCTCAATCTCGGGCTCGGTGTTCTCGCCGTCAATGTTTCTGATCAGCTCGCCACCGAACCAGACAAAGCCGGGGTTCTCACACAGGCTGAAGCTCAGCGTGACCTCACCGAAGTCGCCAGGCTTGACGTCTTCGAGGCTGATCAGCGGGTCACCCGGACTGGTGTACTCGTTGTCCGTGCGGCGCTCGTCGCTCAACACGTCGTCAAGACTCCCGAGGTCCCGACAGGGATCCCTAATCGGGTCGCGCAGGGCGTTCTGATCGCTGTCTGGGAAAGCCTCGATGGCCGTGGCGTCCCAGAAGTCCTGCTGGGTCTCGGTGAAAACCAGCTCGATTGGTCGCGCATTCGGCTCATCGTCAGGCGCCGGAAGCGAGAAGTCCGGCTCCTCGCCCTCCTCAGGCATCCGGGCGTAGTCGGTCTCCTCGCCCATCCAGTCGGAGTAGTGCTCCTCCCAGTCAACGACCAAGTCCAACGTACCGGCAGTGAGTTGATTGTTCTCGTACGTCTCCTCGTCGGAGAAGTACGCGCTAGTCCCCAAGCCCGCGCCGGCCGAGGCGACCCCGATGGTCCCCAAGGCCCCAAGGGCTTTGCGCCGTGGGATTTCGAATCCGTCATCGCTCATGGTGTCTGGCCTGAAGGGGGGGTCCCCCTCCAGGTGAAACCCACCGGCGGAGTCGAACCGCCGTGAAGCACCCGCGTGGGCAGAGATTACGCGCTGCTGTTCGACGTGGAGTTGTTCGCCGTCTACTGGGACTCCTCTACCTCCGGCGGAAGCCCGGCACCATCGTTGCGCCGACACTGCTCGGTGTAGAAGCCGAGATCGAAGGTCACGCTATCCGACTGAATCTCGTTGCCGTGATCAACGGGAACCCACCACGAGAACCCGAAACAGGATGTCGTAGACGCGTCGAAACACTGGCGCTCGGGCGCGTTCTCGGGGTCGGCTAACTCATCGAAGGCACCGTTGAGCCGGTCGCCATCGAGCGGAATCCCACGGCCATCATTGCCCGTGAGATAGTCCATGGCCTCCGCGAGCGTGAGCCCACGGAAGACGTACTCCTCCCCGTCGCTCACAACCAGATCCTGGACGATCTGCTCGGTGGTCTCGGGGAGATCCGGACCAAACTCAGTGGAATAGGCGTCCTCCGACTCAGAGGCAACGCGGGTCTGGAGAAACTGGTTGAGGGTACTCTCTCGTTCGTCGGTGATACCGACGGTATAGATGTCCGGAGCAACCGAGTTGGCGACCTCACCGGTCTCATCGCGCTCGGCTTTCGTTGGATTATTTATGCTTCCGCCGTTTTCGAACTCCGGGGATTCATATTCCGTCCCCTCATGCGTCACTGAGTACTGTACGGCACTATCCACATCGCCTTCGTCGTCGCCATAGTCGGGTTGTCCATCGGTGACGAGGACGACTGCATTACGCGCCTCCGGTCGGCCAACATCCTCGTCAGTCAGGATTCGCGCCGAGAGGTCAATCGCCCCTGGCATTGCCGTATTGCCATCTCCCCGTTCGGGGAGGAGATCGCCCGGTGGCGCAAGCGTGCTGTTACCGGTGAACCGACCGACATCACCAACCGGTGCGAGTACGGAGATCGGATCGAGGTCGTCCGCCGACTCCTGATAACCGCTGAACTCCATCAATCCCATTTGCACGGTGTCGTTCTCAGGGAGTTCAGCGACAAACTCGTTGAGCGCCAGTCGGATCTCCCTCATCCGGGGTTCGTCGATACTCCCGGAGGTATCGACCGCGACCATCAGATCAAGCGGCTCAACCGTGGTATCAGGAAGATTATTGCAGTTGTTGTCGTACCACAGCGCCGTCCGCACCGTCTCGGCGAGATCAGCTCCGGTATCGTCAGCGTCCTCGCCCTCAGGCTCGGTCGTGGTGTTATTCGCCTCTTGGAAGCCGTCTGGGGCGTTAATCCAGAGGTAGCCGTCGTTGTCACACAGGTGCGTGCTGAAGGTGATCTCGCCGAAGTCGCCGGGCTTGACGTCCTCAAGATTAACCAGCGGCGCCGCACTCCCATCTGAGAGGCGCGTGTCGTCGTTGTCGGTTCGGCCGGTCTGCTCGGTGGTTGGATCGCCGTCGGTGTACTCAGAGAGCGCTCCATCAAGATCGCCGAGCACCTCACAGGCGATGCGCGAGTCAGGAAACTCGACGAGTCCGTCGCCGTCGTCGTCGGGATAAGCCTCAATCGCCGTCTGAGCCATGAACGCCGGGACATCCTCCTCGTTGACCCAGACGCCGTGGACACCGCGGGTCTCCTCGGTCGAGCCGGCCGGAAACGGCCGGTACCCCGAACCGGGATCGGAGAAGACGATGTCGAGATCGTCGTCGATGTCCCCGCGGTAGTAGTGCTCCTCCCAGTCGATCTTGAGATCCAGCTCGCCAGCGACGAGTTCGTTGTTCTCGTATGCCTCCTCGTCACTGAAGAACGCCGTCGTCCCCAGCCCCGCCCCCGCCGAGGAGAGGCCGATGACGCCGAGCGCCGACAGTGCCGAACGCCGTCGGATAGTGAGATCGCGTGTCATGGTTGGTGCCCCCCAGGACGCGCCACAGTCGACGCATCGTTCGGTTGGGGATGCCCACCGACGGAGTCGAACCGTCGTGAGGCCGTGTGGGTCATAGCGGTCAATGTAGCGTATCACCGCCCACCCTCTTGGCTAATCACCGCCTCTCAGGAGCTCAGTCACCGGTTACCCGCTGTAGGCGATGACTTAGCGCCCGACACCGGTCAGGCCGAACGAAATAGCACAGAACAGCGCCCACAGCGTAAGAATAACCGCTCCCTGCGGTGTGATAACCGGCTGTTAGCGGGGGCTCACACCGACAGCGATCGTTCCGGCTCCGATCGTCCGGCCACAAACAGTAGACGACAGAGATCACCAGCGACCGGTCGGTCACGCAGACGCTCCATCAAGAGACAACCGGCCAGTAAGCGGTTGATAACTATGCGCTCCGGTCGTGTTAGTAGGACCAAGCCGGACCAACAGATGATCGGGACATCGCCCTCAGCGGCCGACGACCTCCCCGAGACAGAGATTCATGATATTCTCCGTAATGATCGGCGGCGAGACGTGATCCGGGTACTCCAAGAGCACAACACGGCCGTCTCCCTGCAGCAACTCACCGACGAGGTGGCGACCCGCGAAGCTGGTGAGACACCACCGCCGGAAGGGACGCGCGACAGCGTGTACGTCTCCTTACATCAGACCCATCTTCCGAAACTTGACGACGCCGGAGTCGTCGACTATGACACCGAGGACAAGACAATAACCCTTCGGCCGGCGGTGCGCCGGGTCAGCGCCTATATGGATGGCAGATCGCCGTCGCCGTGGCTAACCTACTACCGAGGGCTCGGTCTCGTTGGGCTGGTCAGCGTGACACTCGCGACAGTTGACGTGCCGCCACTCTCGTCGATCGCTCCAGGGGTGGTTGCTGGGGGATTTCTGCTCGCAATGCTCTTTTCAGCCGGCTATGAGTACTGGCGCCGATCAACGCTAAAACGGTAGGCAGGATATAACCAAGCCAACATAGGGGCACATCACATTCGAGGCGACTCACATGGATGTGCCAACCGATCTCCGATGCCTGTTTTCAGCGCAAATCGAACATCATAATGATCACTATCAGATCACTGTTCCACCACAAGAACTCGAGACGGGAGCTCTTACAGAGGGAGAGACGTATCGGATTGCGATTCTCAAGGAGAACCAACAGCAATCACCACACGAACCGGCCGGCACAACAGAGCACCGTGAGCCGCCAGTAACGGCCGGAGAACAGCGGCGCGTCGAGATTGAAGGACTCGGGAGCCAAGGCGACGGGATCGCTCGCGTTGAACACGGGTTCGTGATCATCGTGCCGGATACCCGCGTTGGCGAGCATGTGCTCATTGAGGTCGAAGACGTGCAGGACACTGTTGCATTCGCAACCGTCGTGAAGCGACTTGAGAACTCCCAGGAGATGCCATCATAAACGGACCGTCCGCCCAACCCGGCCGTCTGTGGGGCGTACAATGCCGGTAACCGGCGTTTATATAAACCCACACAGGGCCTGGCGTCAGGCAATGTATGTCACGCTACCGTAGCTGGATTCGTCGTCCGGAGTACACAGGAGAAAACCGGTGTGTGCCCTGCACCATCGCCAACGCGATCATTACGGCACTGCTCGCTGTTGTCGTCGCCGCCGTGTCACTGCCGATAGCTGCTGTTGTCTTACTTGGGGGATTCACCGCAATCTACTTCCGGGGCTATCTGATTCCAGGAACACCGACCCTGACGAAGCGGTACTTCCCGGAGCCTGTGCTCAGGGCCTTCGACAAGTACGACGAGCCGGAGCCGCCGACGATCGTTGATGATACCGACGTCGAGACGTTTCTCATCAGCGTTGACGCGGTCAAGCCGTGTCACGACGGACAGGATCTCTGTCTCACCCCGTCGTTTCGTGCGGCCTGGGAACAACAGATTGAGCACCAGCGCGAGGTACTTGAAGACGGCGAACCGAGTGCCCTTTTCGAAAGCCTAGACATCGATCCCGAACGGGTACAAATCGAGGCACACGGCGGCGCGTACGACGCCTATGTCGATGAGGTACGCGTCGGGCAGTGGGAGTCACAGGCCGCATATCTGGCGGATGTCGCCGCCGACGCGGAACTGCGCGATCGACACTCCGGGTGGCAACACCTGGGGTTCGAGGCACGGACGGAGGTACTCGGAGCGCTCCGGCTCTGGCTTGACTGGTGTCCATCATGCGGTGGCGCCGTGACGCTCGGTGAAGAGACCGTTGAGTCGTGCTGCCGGTCGATCGACGTGCTTGCCGCGACATGTGAGGGCTGTGGAGCCCGTGTCTTCGAGGCACAACTCGCCGCGGAGGCGATCGCAGAGCAGTAGCTACCGCTAGAAGTGGCGATTGATTGGTGATTGCACCAGCGATCAGTCCTGTTCGGACGCCGTAGTCTCAGGGGAAAATTGCTGTAACAGCCCTGTTGAGAAGATCCGTCGCGCAATAGCAACAAAGCCATTGTCGAAACCACGGCCGAAGACGGCTTTTTCCTCGTTTCGATCGCCGGCCGCGTCGGGGAGAAACGTACTCACGAGGAAAACTTCGCCGTCAACGAGCAGTAATCGGCTGATCTCTGTGTCGTCATCCGCTGTTGGAGGATGGGCCAACCAGTCAAGACCGGAGACAAACACTTCGACATTGGAGAGACTTGCAGTGATCTCTTCGGCCAGCTCCTCGGAGACGGTTCCGATGACGACTTGGAGCCCGTCGGCAGTCGCCTGTTGGAGTTGGTCGGCGAGACCATCCGTGAAGACCGATTGATGGCCGACAACAAGAATAAGCTCGGATTCGGCGTCCTTGATGAGCTGCTGGGTACGACTCGTGATCGCGGTACCGCTTGAAAGCGTCCAAACGTCATAGTTCGGAGGCTGTGACGCGTCATCAGTCACCGGATCGACGCCACTGAGCGTCTCAGCGAAGGCCTCAATTTTCCCCTCGTAGTGCTGTCTGAGAACATCGACAGCCTCAGCAGGGGAGACAGCGCGAAACCGCTTTGGATTCGACTGCTGTGTTTCGACAAGGCCCTGGGCTTCAAGTACACGAACGGCGTCGTAAACTCGCGTCCGCGGGACAGATGATGAAT
>JBEQAX010000043.1:6052-12005 GCA_041640095.1 Salinarchaeum sp.
GTAGATGTTAGTGACATTACGGATTTATTTTTGGATTTATCCGGATCACGTACTTCGCTCGGTGCAACGGCGTTTGGATCCGATTGTGAGCTTGAACCAGCGTGTTAACTCAGTTAATCACAGTAGCTCTTTATGTATAGGACAGGAATATCATGCTGGTGTGTGTCGGGCACTTCGGTCCCAACCCGCCCGACACGTACCGCTATAACAGCGCTTATTCCGAGGATGCTGACCGCTGACGCCGGAGAGGATGCACGACGAGCGGAGTACGCGAACACCGGCGTTACTCGGTTGATTACAGTAGGTTTTTATCTGTGAATCAGTGTTCTTAGATGTGAGTTATTCCACGGCGCTGGCGCCGGGGAATGTGGCCGAGTATAACCCATGAGTGAAAATCAAGTTATCAGCGGGCGATGGGATACCGCAGAGGGGCCGGTCGCGGGGATTACCCAGGCCGTCGCCGACGTCACAGAGCAAGAACAGGCGGAGCTCCCGCCAATGCAGACGGTGCTTGACACTGATAGTCTCAACACCCTTCTGCAGACCGAGACAGCAGAAACAATTCAAATATCATTCACATACGCGTCGATCCGGATCACCGCTTACAGCGATGGTACTCTTGAACTGGTACCAGAGCCACGCTAGATGGCACCTACGTACCAATCCGAGTAGTATATAGGTATCCACCACTCCCGTCCGGCGATCAAAGCGACAATCAACCACCCATTAACTGCTGGGGTAATAGCTCAATCGCAACGCGACACCCAGTAAGCACTGACTAGTATCAGGGCGACCTCACCTCAACTATTATATATCCCGGGCAAATATGTCAGTTTGAGTATCATGGGAGACTCATCGGAGGCATCGTCCGGGACACCGGGGAGCGATCACAACAGCGGCCAGAACACACCCCCTTCTGGAGGGAATGTTGATACCGAGGTAGGTCTCGATGAGGTGTTTGAGCTGCTTAGCAACCGGCGGCGACGAGCAGCCCTGCAGTACCTACGGGCGGCCACCGATGGCACGACGACGCTTGATGAGCTTGCGACCCACATCGCCGCAGTAGAGAACAATGTCGAGCCAGCACGGGTTACCTCACAGCAGCGCAAGCGGGTTTACGTCAGTCTCTATCAGTGTCACCTCTCAAAACTCGATTCCTGTGGCATCATCAATTACCAGAAAGATCGTGGGAGAATCGTTTTAGAGGATCTCGATCCGCTTGAGCCGTATCTCACGCTCTCCGCTGAAGAATCGGCGACCGAGTACGGTGCAGAGGGAGGGTCACAGGCTTCTACGGATAGCAACGTCGGGCTATCGTTCTACGCGGCCGCTGGCCTGGTCGCAGTGCTCGCCGTTGGCTCGTTTGGCATCCAGCAGTCGATGGTGCCACCACTGGTCTATGGACTCGTGAGTGTTGGGGCGTTAGCGCTCCTCGGCATCGGCTGTCTCGGACACGCGCACCCGGTACTACTGGGCAGCTGATCACGCTCCGTCGTCACCAGTACACACCGGATTGGACACGAGAGCAGTTTACAGTCGATCAAGCGTCCTCTAGCCCCGCCTGGCTTCGGATGATTTTAATCGGTGGGGCCACGTTGTTCCGCGCGAAGGGCACAGACGCATGCGCGGGGTACGCGTGGAGGGATTGCTGGCATGAGTCGGCGGATGATTGGAGCTATCGCCGCCGCCATCGCACTAACGCTTCCGTGGACGACGAGCGCCCTTGCCAACGACGTCGAGGGTTACGCAACACTCGTGACCGTCACGATCAGTGGCGTCGCCATTCTCGGGGCCTCATTCCTGTTGACGTGGGGAGCGGAAACAGCCGAAGAGGACGTGCCGCGGGCCTTCGCCATCGCCGTCCTGGCCGTGCTCGCAGTAGCCCCCGAGTACGCGGTCGACGCACTGTACGCGTGGAACGCCGGGGTGTTCGCCGGTACGCCAGCGGGCGTCGAGGCCGGCAACCTCGCCGTGGCCAACATGACTGGGGCCAACCGGATTCTCATCGGGATCGGATGGGCCGGGATTGCGCTATTCACCATCCTCAGAGGAACAGCAGCCGCCGATCCGGCGGTCACACGCCGGTCAGGGCTGCTTGCTGATACCATCACACTGGATCGCACCATCGGGCTTGAGATCGTCTTTCTGGCCGCGGCGACGCTTTGGGCGTTTCTCGTCCCAATCAACGGTGGGATTGACCTCCTCGATACGATCGTCCTTGTCTCGATCTATGTCGCCTACATTCTCGTCGTTCTCCGGGGGGATCGCGAAACCGGCGACGAGCAGGTCGGCGTACCAGCGTATCTCCAGTCGTTCGGACAACCCTACCGGGCGCTTGCCGTACTCGGGTTGTTCATCTACTCGGGGGTGATAATCTTCACCGCTGTCGAGCCGTTCGCGCATGGTCTTGAGGGGCTCGGGACCCAACTGGGTATCCCCTCATTCTTTATGATCCAGTGGATTGCCCCGCTGGCCTCTGAGTCGCCCGAGCTCATCGTCGTCGTGCTGTTGGTACTTAAAGCCCGCTCGACCGCTGGCTTCAACGCGTTGATCTCCTCAAAGCTCAATCAGTGGACGCTCCTGATCGGTACACTCGCGGTGGTCTACTCGCTTGGGCTCGGCCAGTATGGGGCCTTGCCCTTCGATCAGAAGCAGGCCGCCGAGATCTGGATCACCGCCGCCCAGTCGTTTTTCGCGCTAACGCTCATTGTCGACTTCCGCATTTCTGTTCGCGAAGCGGTGACGTTACTCACGTTGTTCATCGCGCAAGTTGGCATCGAGTTTCTCATCATTCAAGACCTCATCGCCGTTGCACTGACGAAGATCCAGTTGCTGTATCTGTTTACCGCGGTCTATCTCGTGCTTGGAGCCGCGCTTCTCGCCCTACGACGACGGGCCGTCATCGACATCCTCAACCGCGCACGTGACGTGATTGCCGGAGCTATCGCATCGTCTCCCGACCACAGCCGTGCCGACTGACACCGCCATGTTTGAACGTATCCTCATCGCCGTCGACGGAAGTGATCCAGCAACGCGCGCCGCGAAAATCGGGCTTGAGCTCGCGGCGAAGTACGACGCCACAGTTGACATCCTGCACGTCATGCAGGAAGGGACCCTCATCGGTGAGGGCTACGAGTCGAAAAAACGCGCCCGTGGCAAGGCGATCCTTGAGGCCGTCGAAGACCTCAACATCGCCGACGGACCGGTGCGTAAGACCCACCTTGCCGAGGGCGCCGCTGGCGCTGTCATCACGGACTTCATCAAGGATCACGATATCGACCTGGTCGTGATGGGCCGACAGGGACGAACCGGACTCGGGGGGCACGTCCTCGGGAGCGTAACCGAACGCGTGCTCCGGCGGATCGAGATTCCAGCACTGACGGTTCCCGGCGGCGAGGTAACCGAGACGACCGGACGAACCTACGAGAACATTCTTCTGACGACCGACGGCAGCGAGGTAGCGGAGCGGGCAGCCCCATACGGCGAGGTGCTTGCCACCCGGATGGGAGCGATGCTACATCTCCTGACGGTCGTTGACGTTCAGGCCGAGGCCGGAGCGTTCAACGCTGGTGGCGTCTCAGAGGACTACATCGCCCGGCTTGAGGCAACGGGCGAGGAGGCACTTGAGCGCCTCGCCGATGCCGTTGACGCACCGACTGTCCGTTCAGCACTCGTCCGGGGAACAGCTGCCGGCGAGATCGAGACGTACGCCACGGACAACGATATCGACCTGATCGTGATGGCCTCGGAGGGTCAGACCAACCTCGTCGGACAGCAACTTGGTAGCACAACCCGACGGGTGCTCGGGCGGACGAGCCGCCCGGTGCTGGTCATTCCGACGCGCGGTTGACCTCCTCCCACGGCTGAAGCCGTTGGCTTTCGCCTTGTTACCGCTGTAAGCGAGCGCTCCTTCAGTCAGCACTGCCAGATGGAACTCTCCGTTCGCAGCATCAGGGATCACGAGGTCACGCGCTTCGCACAGCATCCCACTTTCTTCGAAGAACTCCACTTAGTTCAGCCGCAATCGAGCAGTGCCCTTCAGCCTTTTATGTTGGAAAACACATCATTCGGCCAATGGTCGAGCTCCGTCGCGAACTCGGACTGCTGGAGGCGGTCGTCTACGGTGTCGGGCTGATTCTTGGCGCCGGGATTTACGCGATTCTCGGTGAGGCAACCGGCGTAGCGGGCGGCTCGATTGTCCTCGCCTTTGGTCTCTCGGCGATTATCGCGACGTTGACCGGGCTGAGCTACGCCGAGTTGGCCTCGATCTTTCCGAAGGCCGAAGGCGATTATATCTACGTTCGCGAGGCGTTCGATCGTGAACTCGTCTCGGATATCGCGGCACTCGGTCGGCTGTCGATGGGCGTTATCTCCTCGGCCGCCGTTGCATTGGCCTTCGCCGGCTACCTGACGACCTTTGTGTCGGTGCCACTCGTGCCGGTCGCCACCGCGACCGTCGTCGCCGCTGCGCTCGTGAATTTCTGGGGGATCGATCTTTCAACAAAAATTAACATTCTGTTTACCGCGATTGAGGTGGCCGGTCTGGTGATCATCATCGCGATTGCTGCGCCAGCGCTTGATCCCGGACAGGCCATGCACGCTCCAAACGGGGCGATTGGGATCATCAACGCCGCCTTTCTGATCTTCTTTGCCTACATCGGCTTTGGATCGGTCGTCAACCTCGCTGAAGAAACCGAGGCGGCGGCCATCACCATTCCACGGGCGATCATCCTCTCGATTGTGATCACAACCCTGCTGTACGTGCTTGTCGGACTGTCAGCGGTCTCGCTGGTCGACTGGCAGGCACTCGGAGCGTCTGCCTCGCCACTCGCTGATGTTGCCCAGGCCGGATGGGGAGCCGCTGGCGCGACACTACTAGCGGTAATCGCCCTCTTCTCGACGATGAACACGGTGTTGATCCTTCAGATCTCGACCTCGCGACTACTCTATGGCGTCTCAAAGTCGGAGTATCACGTCTTTCCGGCCCGCTTCTCGCGGATCCACCCGGATCGGCGGACGCCACATTACGCCGTCGGACTTGTCGGCGCCGTTACCTTACCGTTCATCCTTATAGGAGATATTGGGGCGGTCGCCGGGCTCGCAAACGTCATGGTGCTAGTGGTGTTCGTGTTGGTCAACCTCGCTCTCCTCAGGCTACGCTACGACCGACCGGACGTAGAACGAGGCTTCCGGGCGCCGCTCAACGTCGGGTGGGTGTCGGTGACGGCACTGGGCGGTGTGTTCACCAGCCTTGGACTGATCGTCTTCTATCTTCTCACCTGGTGATCAGGCTACAGCTCCTCGTATGGCTGGACGACAACGAACCCATCAGGGCCCGCAAACGACATCTGGTACCGTTCGCCGGATTCCTGGCCGACCATATCCGAGAGATTGCGGTTGACCTCGACATCCGGCGTGGTCTGGCTCCAGGCGACAGTCGCGCTGGGATCGGTCGACACCGGCGGTTCAAGCACCAGTGGATCGCCGTGCGTCGTGATCGCGACCTGTCCTGGGCCTTCGAGATACACGTTGGTGAACCCACCAGCGAATGCCCCGGCGAGACTATCGATGGTGCTGATCGAGAAGTCCACACTCGGCTCGAAGGCGAGGACATCCTCACCGTTGACCGTGATTGAGTCCTGCGATCCAAGTTCAAGGATCTGGATTTTCTTCTCGCGATCGGCCAGGTAGGCGTTGCCCTCTCCCTCGATTGTCATTACCGGGGTTCCCTCGCCTGTTGTCGCCTCCTTGATCAGCCCGGTGAGCCCACCCTCTGCGCTCATCTGGCCGGTAAAAGAAAGATCGCCCGTATAGGCGACCATCGAGCCGACCTTCGCGGTAATCGTGTCCTCAACGGTTACATCAAGCGTGTAGGAATTTTCGAGTTGGAACGTAGCATCGCTTTCTGTCGGTGCGTTCTCGGTGCTGAACTGCTCAATGTCCATACCTACAC
>JBEQAX010000044.1:0-11553 GCA_041640095.1 Salinarchaeum sp.
GATGCCCGACTGGCATGAACGGATGGCCGATCAACTGGCCAACCTCGGCGGCGAACTACTTGAGGTGTATCACGGCAACATCCTCGAGTACGACGCCGCCATCGTGTTTGAGCTCCCGTCGGATGTCCCCGGCGAGCAGGCCCGGCTGTTGCTTGAGGACGACGGTACACACGAGTTCGTTGTCTCGGAGGTCTTCTCTCCGGCCGAGTACGACGACCTCGTCGCCGCGCTCGAATAGGACGCGTCACCGATCGGCCCACGCAACCATCCGCTCGTACAGCGGATCCGATGTCAGAGCTGTTCGGTCGCCAACGAGTACAAGCGCCCGCTTGGCCCGGGTCAGCGCCACGTTGACCCGTCGGTAGTCCTCGAAGATCGGTCCATCGAGATCATCGGTCGCGACAAAGGAGACAATAATAATCTCCTTGCTTGAACCCTGAAAGCGATCGACAGTGTCGACAACCACCGGCGCGTCGAGGGTGGCCTCGATGGTCGCAACCTGTGCCCGGTAAGGCGCGATTACGCCGATCGCCTCCGGCGGGACACCGGCAGCGAGATAGGTGTTGATGAGCTCGGCAATGGCGTCGGCCTCGCGCTGGTCCGTTCGCTCCCCGGCGTCGCTGCCCGGATCAACAAATCGCACGGTATCGCGCGCGTCCGCCGGCAAGGCTGTCGGGTCCACGCCGTTGAGATCTCCGACTGATCGGCCAGCAACCGCTGGCGTGGCCGGCCGGAGCTGGCCGTCGTAGAACTCATGGGAGGGAAACGCCTGGATCCGTTGGGCCATCCGGTACTGTTTGTCGAGCGTGACTGCCACCGATGGGTAGGCGTCGATCAACCGTTCAAACAGCGACATCGAGAGATCGCCATCGACCGGAGCCGTTGTGGGAGCCTCGATTGTCGTCTCCTCGGCTTGGACCACCGGCGGCAGCTGGTGGTGATCGCCCACAAGGACGAATCGGTCAGCTAACGCTATCGCCGCGAGTGTCTCCGGCTCGGTCAGCTGTGAGGCCTCGTCGATCACCGCTACGTCGAAGTCCTGCTCGCGCATGATCGTTGACCCGCAGCTCGCAGCGGTTGTCGCGACAACCGGCGTCTCGGCAAGAGCCTGCGCCCGATCCACCGGATCGAGGGCCTCCTCAAGACGAAGGTCCTGCATGTCCTCGCGGACGCTGGTGCCTGATCCCACCCGGACCACCTCTTCGTATCCCGTCTCGCGAAGTGCCTCAAGCGCGTTGTCGACCGCCCGGTTTGTGAAGGCTGACAGCAGAACGCGGTTTCCACGCTCGATTAGTGCCCTGACCAGTCGGGCGATGGTGTAGGTCTTGCCCGTGCCCGGTGGCCCGTGGATCAGCGCGCAAGGATCAGCGCCGAGTGCGGTCCTGATTGCCTGGTCTTGTGCGTCGTTGTTCGACACAAACGTACCTTCAACGGCTGCCGTCGTTGGACTCGCCCGTCCCATGATAACGTCGGCATGTGCCTGTTGGCCCCGCAATACAGTGTCATGCAGCGCCGTGAGCATCCGGTCGACGCCGAACTCCGACGGATACTGATCGATCCGGACAACCTCCACGGGCACGTCGGCGACGAGCAACAGTTCCGTGGCGTCAAGACGCTCGACCCGCGCGAGTTCGGCCTCGCCGTTAATCGGATCGCCGTCACTCGCCAGCACGAGATCGCCCTCGCGAATGCGTGAGACGGCACCATTGGGGTTCCGCACCCGGTGTTCCCACCGCCCGTTGGCCCGTTCGTGGGTTTCAATGAGCTCGAGGTCGATCAACGCCCGGTCGGCGTCGGCCCGCTCAGCGGCGGAGTGCTCCCACAGTCGGCGGTAGGCGCGGTGGACAGCTCGACGCTCGTGTTCGATCGCCTGGTAGAACGTCTCGAAGTACGCCTGGTCAGTGGCCGGGAGCGGCCGACCGAGAGCCCCCGCCTTCGACTCCTGATCAAGGCGGCCGGCAACGGCCTGACAGGTGTCCTGAACGAAACACCGATCGCAGTCGGCATCGGCCTCATAGCCGGTAGGCACGCTGATGTCGAACTCCATGGCGGCGAGGGCGTTGCGCGCCTGGACGACAAACGCCAGCAGCCCGTGACCAATCGAGAACTCCTTGGCGGGTGAGCGGTCACCGCTGACATCGCCCTCAAGAGTTGCATTCTTCGTGTACAACAGCACGCCTGTGTCGGCGTCAACCCCGCGTTCGCGCAGTAGGAGTGCGTAGCACGTCGCCTGGACCTTGTCGTGAAACCGTGGTGATGAGCGGGTGTTCTTGCCTGTCTTCAATTCGACGGGCATGCCGCGGCGAATGGCGTCGGCCCGGCCTTTGATCCCGAAGCGATCGCTGATGAGCAACTGCTCGCTTCGCCAGTCATCATCGGTCCCCGGCAGAGTGGTCTGTTCAAGCCAGGCGCGGATCGCCTGCCCGTGCTCGCGAACGGTCGCGGCGATTGCGTCCGGATCGGCCCCGAGCAGGCCGATCTCGAGGGCCGCCTCCTCGACGCGATCTGTGACGGCAGTCTCGAGTGGCCGGCCGCGCAGCAGGTCACCAAAGACCTCGTGGACGACTGTCCCGACGACAAGCGGTCGCGATATCTCGCTTCCATCGAGTTTCGAGAGGTAGTACTGTCGCGGACACTGCACCCACTCGCGGATGTCGGTGACATCAACGAGAAAGTCCGGTTCGACGATCACGAAGGAGTCGCCGGTTGTCGCGTATCTGTCCGCGGTACCGCGCTGTCGCGGACTTGTCACCGCAAGGTCCATCCCCGGTGTGAGGTACTCGACCGTCTCGGCCCACCGACCCCACAGCGAGACCGTTAGTGCCCCCTCGCGTTGGCGGAGCTGAACATCCGCGACCGGACGCTCGCCGTTGCGCGTTGTCACCTCGCGTTGGTCACCTACCGCGACGACGGTCCCCCGAAGCACATCACGCAGGCCGCACCAGGCGAGCAAAACCCTGTCGTTCCGCCGGATCCCGGTGGCTTCTTTGTCGATGACTGCCTGACAACACGATATGAAGGTGCGCGACTGGCAGGACATCCTCCAGGAGGTCGCCGACAAAAATGTCGAGCCGGCTGGCTGGCGGGCCGTTGGTGGTGACCGCTCCTCAGGCGTCGGCGAGGAACTTTTTCTGGCGCATCCGGCCGTTGGCGTCTACCAGTTGAAGACCTACGCGAAGGATCCATTTACCGTCAGAGGGGTTGGCTCGCGGGTTGCCCGGTCAGTCGACGAGGACATTGATCCGCTGTTGCCACAGGAGGAGGCCGGCCGGTTTGCCGTCCAGACGCCCCCGGAGTCAGAATCCGATGTTAAGACCCGTGCTACCCGGCTTGAGTCGGTGCTTGAAACCCACGCCGAGTCGGCTGCCGAGGCCGATCCCGATGCCGTCTTCGAGGACCTCATGCACGCGCTTGATTCGCCGGCATTCGGTCCGATGGACTTTGATCAGTACGGTCGACCAGAGCAACTTGATGCCCTCAATGACCTCTTCGATGAGACGACTGAACTGCTTGACGCTGAACTCTCGGAGTTAGTTGACGATGACGACGTCGGCCGCGGCGTATACTAGGGATTAACGCGGTTGAGCCACCGCTTGGGGTGCTCGAACTCGGCGTCACGCGGGAGTGTTTCCGGGCGTTCCCAGACGGCAGTGGCCGCCTGAAGTCCGCGATCGTCAACGACCGTCTCGAAAAAGGCCCGTCCGCGTTCGTACTGCTGGCGTTTCATATTCAGCCCTAGCACCCGCCGGAGGAGCGCCGAGATCGGCCCGGCGTTTTGCCGACGGGCGTCGAGACGCTCGCGCAGATCACTCGGGTCATCATCAAAGGCGGCGTCCATGACCAACTCGGCATAGCCCTCGACCGCCGTCATAGCCGTCTGTAACTCTTGGATGGCAACGCGATCAAGTGTTCCCGTAGAGAGGTGTTCGACGCCCTCGGTCAGTCGGTCAGTGAGGTACCCCGGCAGCCACGGCGCCAGCGCAAACTCGGCGGCGTGGGTGACCTCGTGGAAGGCGATCCAGCGGCGAAACCGGTCAAACTCGACGTTGAGTTCGATGGCCGCCGCCTCGATGTTAGGATGAACGAAGTACAGTCCGTGGTCGGCAGCCGGCTGCTCGGCCAACAACAGCGGATCGTACTGTCCGAGGACATTCCGAGCGAGAAAACCCAGGGTGAGGCTCATGCTTCCCGTGTTGATAATCCGTGCGGCATCGCTCATCGCTCCGGAGGTCTGCACCTGCGCCTCAAGCGGCTGCATCACGCGCTGGAATGTCGTCGCATTCTGGTCGATCCAGTGGTGGCGGTGCTGGATCTCGATGGTGTTCGGGAGGTCGAACGTGATGTCCGCTGCCGTCTGAATGGCGTCACGGGCCTCACGGACATCGGCGGCGTAGGCGGCCCGCTCGTCGTCGGTCAGCTCGATCCGTCCAGGGGTCGTCGCCGACTTGGCGGCCGTGCGGACGGCGTCCCAATCGACGATGGCGTCGCCCGACGCGCCGGCGATCGACCGTACGCTCCGATAGATCGACACAGCAGACCTACTCACTCCCGATGCAAACCAGTTTCGTCCCGCTACGGCTCCTTCGCGGCAGGATTCGTGACGGCGCCGTTGGCGGCTGAGCCAAAGGCGGCGCCGTACTTCGCTAGGACGCCGCTCTTGTAGGCTGGTTCCGGTGGCTCATGAGCGGCCAAGCGCTCGTCAATCTCGGCTTCGGTGAGATCAACCGCAAGGGTGCGCTCCTCGACGTCAACGGTCACCCAGTCGCCATCCTCAAGAGCGGCAATCGGTCCACCGACGTAGGACTCGGGGGCGACGTGACCGATCATCGGGCCACGTGTCGCGCCGGAGAACCGGCCGTCAGTCAACAACGCGACATCGTCCTCGTGACCCTGGCCGACGACGGCGGCCGTCACACCGAGCATCTCGCGCATTCCCGGTCCGCCACGGGGCCCCTCGTTGCGGATCACGATGACATCGCCCGACTCAATGTGGCCGTCTTGGACGTACGCCATTGCACTTTCCTCATCCTCGAAGACCCGCGCAGGCCCCTCATGGTAGAACTTGTCATCACCGGTGACCTTGAGGACGCTGCCATCTGGCGCGAGGTTCCCACTCAGAATCTTGATTGCCCCCTCCTCGTGCAGCGGGTCCTCAACCGGGTACAGGAAGTCGGCCTCGGCAGTGCCAAGCGGCGGCAACTCACCACGCTCCTCAAGAACGGCAAGTTCCTCGGCGATTGTCCGCCCGGTGACGGTCAACTCGTCGCCATTGATGAACCCAGCCTCGTGCAGTCGACGGAGGACAACCGGCACACCACCGAGTTCGTGGAGGTCGTTCATGACCCGCTCGCCGCCGGGCTGGAGGTCGACGATCTTGGGCGTGCGATCGGAAATCCGGTTGAAGTCCTCGATGTCCAGGTCAATCCCGGCCTCGGCGGCCAGCGCCAGCAGGTGCAAGACGGCGTTGGTCGACCCGCCCATCGCGACCTGCAGTGTGATGGCGTTCTCGAAGGAGCCCCGGGTCAGGATGTCCGAGGGCCGACGGTCGGCCTCGATACACTCAAGCACGAGTTCCCCCGTCCGTTCGGCCACTGCATAGCGGGTCTCATCCTCCGCCGGCGGAGAGGCGCTCCCGAGTGGCGCCAGGCCGAGTGCCTCCGAGACGGAGGCCATCGTGTTGGCGGTGAACATTCCCCCGCAGGCCCCCGCGCCAGGGCAGGCGGTGTGTTCCATCTCGTAGAGTTCCTCTTCTTCCATGTCGCCGCTGGCGACGGCGCCGACACCTTCGAAGACGTTCTGGATCGTGACCGACCGGCCATCGTGTTCGCCGGGCATGATTGACCCGCCATAGAGGAAGACCGACGGGAGATCAGTGCGGATCATCGCCGCCATCATCCCCGGCATGTTCTTGTCACACCCGCCGATGGCCACCAGCCCGTCCATGCGTTCGCCGAAGGAGACCAACTCGACGGAATCAGCGATGACCTCTCGTGAGATAAGACTCGCACGCATCCCTTCGGTCCCCATCGAGATGGCATCCGAGATCGTGATCGTCCCGAACTCGATTGGCATTCCGCCCGCCGCGTCAATATGCTCCCAGGCGTCCTCGCCGACCTCATCAAGGTGGACGTTACACGGTGTGATGTCCGCCGCCGGATTGGCGATCCCGACCAGCGGGGCCGAGAGGTCGCCGTCGTCATAGCCCATCGCCCGGAACATTGCCCGGTGGGGCGCCCGCTCGTACCCCTCGGTGACCTCACTGCTCCGCAGCTCCTCGGATTTGCTCGGCGGCTCGTAGGCGTCCATGGCCGATGCGGAGGCCGGCACGCGTATAAACGCCCCGACACGGTGAGGTCGAAATCCCCATTGGCCCAGCAATCTTCCTTACTGTCAATGGCGCGCGTGAGTGTCGGGGCTCGCATCCACGCCGGGTTCCAGAACCTGTCGTTGGCACACGAGCGGCTCTACGGTGGTGTTGGATTCATGATCGATCGTCCGCGAGTCGTTGTTGAGGCCACCCCGGCCCCGGAGCTGCGGTGTGAGGACGACCTGGCGGCGACCTACGCCGAGCGCGCCTGTGAGACGTTGGGTGTGCCAGGAGCGGCGGTCTCCGTCGAGGTGCAGTTGCCGCGTCACGTCGGACTCGGAAGCGGCACCCAACTCGCACTGGCAGTCTACGCGGCAATCGCCACTGCCCACGGCCGGGTGAGTCGCCCGCGTGCGGTTGCACCAGAACTCGGCCGTGGAGGGCGGAGCGGCATCGGAGTCGCCGGCTTCGAAACGGGTGGGTTCATCGTTGATGGCGGTCACCCGACCACCCGATTCACCGACGCGGTGCCCGAACGTGGCGCGTGGTCGGTGCCGCCGGTCATCGCCCGCCACCCGGTGCCCGATGACTGGCGCGTATTAGTGATCGTCCCCGCAACAGAGAAGGGCCACAGCGGCGCCACCGAGACTTCCCGGATGCAGACTGTCATCAAGGAGGCATCGCCCGAGACGGCTGATCGACTCAGTGCCGTCCTCACGCGCCGCCTTCTCCCGGCGGTTGTGACTGGCGATCGTGGAGCCTTCGGCGCGGCGCTTACCGAGTTCGGCCGGCTCAACGGTACGTACTATGCCGACGAACAGGCTGGTCTCTACCGCCCGCCAGTGGGCGAGCTGGTCGAGACGCTACGCGAGAGCGATGCCGTCGTCGGCGCCGGACAGTCCTCGTGGGGACCGACTACCTACGGCTTAATCGCCGCCGAACGGACAGCCGCCGCCGTCAGGGCGGGCGAACAGGCGCTTCGACGGGCCGGAATCGAGGGAAGTGTTCTCGTTGCCGCGCCCGATAACCACGGTGCACGGATCACTACCGAGTGATTTACTTCTATTGCACGCGGTGAGACACCGCCACGTCGCTTTTTGTGATCAGCATCAGATCACTGCCCATGCTATCGGTCCTCCAGACCGAGACCGTTCGTGTCGCTGTCGGGACCGGCCTCGGACTCGGGGCGCTCGTGGCGTTCACCGAGGCGGGGCTCTGGGAGACCGTCCCGATTGCGCTCTTTGCTGGCGTCGGCATCGGAACCCGGTACGTCGCCGAGCGGTACGATCTGTCGGCAGGAACGAACGGGACGGTCTATGGAAGTCTGTTGGCAATTGGCGGCGGGCTCCTCGTCCTGCGGTCTGGCGCAACAATAGCCGGAACTGGCCTGGCTGTCGCTGGTGGCTGGTTCGTCCTTGATGGTCTGGTGCGAATGCGCTACGGCCCGGCGCACCCACGGCATCCGTACGTTGATGGTTCGGAGACATCCGACGCAGTGGTCCATCGGATGGTGGTCCTCGCCCGGGTCTCCCGGACACTCCGTGCGGCCTCAGCACCACAAACGCCCGCGGCGGTGGCCGAGACGTGTGCTATCACCACCGAGTGTGCCGAAGACGCCCTCGCGTATCTGGCCTCGCGCGACCGGGTTGAGCCCGTAGGCACCGGATACCGTGCGGTGCCTTCCCGATGGGGGCGGGTAACGCCGCTTGTCCGAAGTGCCGTCTGGCTTCCTAAACGGGTGTTGCGGCCGATCCGGCGGCTTCTGGCCGGTGGATCATGACTCTAGAGTCGTTCAAGCAGATCGTTGATCCGTGCGGTCCGGACGAAGACAACGAGGTGATCGCCCGGATAGACCGTCGTTTCACCACGGGGGGTGATGACCGATCCTCGCCGGGCGATCGCTCCGATAACGAACTGCTCGGGCACCTCGTCGGCCGCTTCTGCGATCGTTCGGTTGGCGAGGACACTCTCTTCGTCAATCTCGATCTCGATAACCTCGCTGTCGGCCTCAAGCATCGCGATTTTCTTGGCTTTGTCCTTGCGCGTAAAGCGGATGATCTCCTCGGCGGTCTCCTCACGCGGGCTCACGGCAGCATCCACGCCGACGGTCTCGAAAAGCGAGCTGTACTCGATGCGATCGACGAATGTTACCGTCCGCTCGGCGCCGATGCGCGACGCCAGTAGTGAGACAAAGAGATTCTTCTCGTCACCATCGAGTGCCGAGACGACCATGTTAGCCTGTTGGACGTGCTCGCGCTCAAGAAACTCGACATCGGTTGCGTCCCGCTGAAGCACGGTCACCTCCGGTAGCATCTCAGCAATCGTCCGAGCCCGTGTCTCATCGCGTTCGATCAGCCGTGTCCGGAGTCCCCGCTCGGCGAACAACCGGGCGGTCTGAAAGCCCACCTCGCTACCGCCGATAATAACGACCTCTTCGGTGTCATGCTCATCATCGTGTGTCAGATCGGACGCAAAGGCCCACAGTGACTCCCCGTCCCCGATAACGACCACCCGGTCGTTGGGACGGAGGATGGTGTCGCCCGTCGGGATGACAACTTCCTCTTCGTCGCGAAACAGCGCAGCGAAGGTTAGTCCGTCGTACTGGTCGGCCTCGGCAACGGTCTGGCCGGCGATCGTGCTTTCCTCGGTGATGGCAAACTTCGCCATCCGGACGATCCCGCCGACAAACGTATCGAGGTCCATCGCGCCCGGTACGCCGGCGAGGCGAGCAACTGCCTGGGCGGCCAGCAGATCCGTACACACCATGAAGTCGACGCCGTAGGCGTTATCACTGCTCCGCCAGGTCTCAAGATAGTCCCGTCGCTTGACCCGGGCGATGGTGAAGGCGTCCGTCCGAGCCTTGACCGTCCCGCAGATGACGATGTTGGCCTCGTCATCGCCTGTCGCGGCGATCACGATGTCTGCCGACTCGAGTCCGGCCGCCTCAAGGATAGCCTGTTCGGTTCCGTCGCCCTCGATGGTCAACAGGTCGTACTGTCGATCGAGATCCTCGATGACAGTCGGATCGGGGTCGATGACAGCCACTTCGTGATCGGTCGAGAGGGTGTCGGCAACCGTCCGGCCGACCTCGCCACCGCCGACGATGACTACGTACATCGGCGCCACCTCCGGTGACGATACGGCGTGATCATGTATCGGCCGTCGGTGGGGGCATACAAGTGTATGGTGTCTTTGGCCTGGTCAGGGCCGGACGAGTACCTTGATCGCCTCGCGCTCGTCCATCAGGCGGTACCCCTCGGCGATGTCCGCGAGATCAACCGTGTGGGTCAACACCGGCGCGGGATCAAGCGTGCCGCCCAGCACGTCTGCGAGCAGTTCATCAGCGTACGCCCGGACCGGAGCGACGCCGCCGTTGAGCGTGATGTTCTGTCGGAACAGCGACTCAATATCGAGGCCGGCGTCGGCAACGCCGTGAGGGACGCCGACATAGCCGATGGTGCCGCCGGGACGACAGACCTCGATTGCGGTGTCCATTGATGAGGCCGCCCCGACACACTCAAGCACGTGTTCGGTTCCCCCGTCGGTCGCAGCGATAGCGGCCTCCGTTGCAGCCTCGCCGTGGGCGGCGATGGTTTCGGTTGCCCCGAGGTCAGCCGCCACCTCAAGGCGGTCCTCGTGGTGGCCAACGGCGACGATCCGTCGGGCGCCCAGCCGTCGGGCGGCGGCGACGGCACACAGGCCGACGGCCCCATCGCCGATGACAACGCAGGTGTCACCCGGGCCGACACCGGCGCTCACCGCGGCGTGGTGGCCGGTTCCCATCACGTCCGTCAGCGGCAGGATCGACCGAAGGGTGTCCTCGTCGTCGGCGTGTCGATCAGGGACGCGTACGAGCGTGCCGTCGGCGTGGCGCGCCCGGACGTACTCGCCTTGGGCGCCACCGTTGTCCCCACCCCAGGAGTCGCCGTTCACACAGGAAGTGTACAGCCCGCGCCGACAGAACTCACACTCGCCGCAGCTGATGACGAAGGGGGCGAAGACGCGGTCACCGGGCGTAACGCTGGTGACGGCGTCACCAACGGCCTCGACGATGCCCATGGGCTCGTGGCCCACCCGTGAGCCGACCTCGCGATCGGTCTCGCCGCGGTAAAACCAGAGGTCCGACCCACAGACGGCCGTGTGTGTGACCCGAACGATGGCGTCGGTCGGCGCCTCGATCTCGGGTTTTGGAACGTCTTCGACAGCAATCTCGCCGGGGCCGCGGAAGGTGGCAGCACGCATACCCGATCGGTAGGCAACGGCGCGGTTAATCCTTGGCTTCCCAGTTGTTGCGAATCCGATTGCGTTATTCAGTGTGGACGGCGGTAGCATGCCGTCTCACGGCTACTTAGTTGATCAGTGCTGAATCACCGTGCTGCGTTTTCAACGACTGTTATCGCGCGACCGGCAGGTACTTGCCAGTTTGTCGATGACATCCGCTACAGGCATGCGGCGGAGGCCGTACTCCGGCCGGTCGGGGGTGGTGGTTCCCCAGAGTCATCGACGACCGACACAACGACATCCGTTGGGACAGCCATGACGGCCGACGCCGAGAACTACGCCCGGCGGGCACACGATCGGCTGGGCTTCTCGCGGTGGTGGCTCCTGCTCGCGGCGGCGGGAATGATGGCGGCCGTCAGTCCCTACCAGTACGCCTGGTCGGCAATCCAGGGCCCTTTGGCCGAGGGGGTTGGGGTATCGCTGCCGGCGCTTGGCGCGGTCTTCTCGTTGTATGTCGTCTTTCAGTCGCTCTCGCAGTTTCCGGTCGGGTGGTGGCGGGATCGGTATGGGCCACGGGCGCCCTGTCTGCTTGCGGCGGTGCTGGCCGGCGGCGGCTACATCGGACTGGCGTACGTACAGCGCCTCTGGGCAGTGTATCTGCTGTACACGCTCGGATCGATCGGCGTCGGCATCGTCTACACCATCGCCATCAACACGGCCTTGAAGTGGTTCCCCGATCGGACCGGGCTGACGACTGGCATCGGCACGATGGCCTTCAGTGGCGGAAGCGTGCTGGTTGTTCCCTACATCCGACGGTTTGCGACCGTCGACACCTACGGCAGCGTGCTGGCAACCGTCGGGATCGTCATCGCGGTGGTGGTCGTCCTCGGTGGCCTCGTACTGCGGGATCCGCCGACGGGCTGGACCCAGGGGCCGGATACGACCACGGAGTCGGCTTCCGAGGCGGCCTATAGCACCCGCGAGATGCTCCGAACCTGGCAGTTCTGGTTGATCTACGGGATGTT
>JBEQAX010000045.1:0-11290 GCA_041640095.1 Salinarchaeum sp.
CGAATGGGGTACATATGCAACTTCACTGGCACCGCACCGATCTGCGGGCCCGCGACAACATCGGCCTAGCAGAGGCGGCCGATGCGGGATCGGTCGTTCCGGTGTTTGTCTTCGATGAGGCCCTCATCAAGCAGGCGGGGCCACCACGGGTCGTTGCGCTCCTTGACGCTCTTGAACGACTGCGTGCGTGGTACCGCAACCACGGAAGTGACCTCGTCATCGCACACGGCGACCCGGAGACACGCATCCCGGAGCTGGCGACTGAGTTCGACGCCGAGCGGGTGACCTACAACCGCAGCTACTCGAAGGCTGCTCGCGAGCGTGACGCCGCCGTCCGGCAGGCGCTTGATGATATTGACGTTGCCCGCGCGAGCTTTCACGACGCCGTTCATCACGAACCTGGATCGATCACGACCAACGCGGGCGAGCCATACTCGGTGTACACCTACTACTGGAAGAAGTGGCGTGACCGACCGAAGGAGGACCCACGGACCGCGCCGACAGCGGACGCGCTCGCGTCGGTCCACGACGACACCCCATTGCCCTCCCGAAGCGATCTCGATGTCGAAGAGCCTGAAGCAGACGTCCAGCCGGTCGGTCCAGAGCCCGCCCGCAAGCGTCTGCGGGCATTCTGTGACGGCCCGATTTACGAGTACGAGGACCAACGAGACTACCCAGCCGCCGAATGCACCTCGCGGCTATCAGCCGACCTGAAGTACGGGACAATTGGCGTGCGAGAGGTCTATGAGGTGACCGAGGCGGCGAAAGACGACGCTGAAACCGAATCCGCCGCGGAGTCCGTCGAGGAGTTCCAGGCCCAACTCGCCTGGCGGGAGTTTTACACCCAGGTGCTGTACGCTCACCCCGAGGTCGTCACGGAGAATTACAAAGACTACGAGAACCCGATTGAGTGGCGTGACGACCCCGAGGCCCTCCAGGCCTGGAAGGACGGCGAGACGGGCTATCCGATCGTTGACGCCGGGATGCGCCAGCTCCGCGAGGAAGCCTATATGCACAACCGCGTGCGGATGATCGTCGCGTCATTTCTGACGAAGGACCTCTTGATCGACTGGCGGGCGGGCTATGCGTGGTTCAAGCGGAAGCTGGCCGATCACAATACCGCCAACAACAACGGCGGGTGGCAGTGGGCCGCCTCGACAGGCACGGACGCCCAGCCGTACTTCCGGATCTTCAACCCGATGACCCAAGGCGAACGCTACGACCCCGACGCGGAGTACATCACGCAGTACGTGCCGGAACTCGACGGAGTTGATCCGGCGGTTATCCACTCCTGGCATGAGCGATCGCTTACCGAGCGCCGACGGGCCGCTCCGGAGTACCCTGATCCAATTGTCGATCACAGCGAGCGTCGTGAGGAAGCCATGGCGATGTTCAAGCGCGCCCGCGGCGAATCGTGACCACCCAGCGCCGTCATAATCGACGGACGGCGCGTCGTCCCTCCTGAAACAGTTAACCGTGTTGAGACCAATAGGTGAATGAGGTTATTTCAATGCCCGAACACTCACATCCCGAACTGCCGTCACTCCCGTACGACTACGACGCGCTTGAGCCACACATCTCCGAGCAGACGCTACGTTATCACCACGACACCCACCACCAGAGCTACGTGAACGGAATTACGAGCGCAGAGGAGACGCTGGCTGAAAACCGTGAGGCGGGCGAGTTCGACGGGTCGGCAAGCGCCATGCGGTCGGTGACTCACAACGGCTGTGGGCATTACCTCCACACGCTGTTCTGGGAGAATATGTCGCCGAATGGTGGCGGCGAGCCCGAGGGCGACCTCCGGGCCCGCATCGAAGCAGACTTTGGCTCCTACGAAGGGTGGAAGGGCGAATTTAAGGCTGCCGCCAGTGATGCGAGTGGGTGGGCGCTACTCGTCTACGATCCGGTTGCCAAGCAGCTGCGCAACCTCGTCGTCGACAAGCACGACCAGGGCGCGCTCTGGTCGGCCCACCCGATCATGTCGCTTGATGTCTGGGAGCACTCGTATTACTACGACTACGGGCCGGACCGCGGCTCATTCGTTGATAACTTCTTTGAGGTCGTTGACTGGGACCACGTCGCAGAGCAGTACGAGGCGGCGGTCGCTCCCCACGAGTGAGGAAGTAACGCGGCCGCTGTCTGTTACTCCGGACCCCCGGAATGTAATGCGAGCGGCAGACGGGCCGTGGACTGTCGTATCTGCTAAGTGACTGGCTCGTGACCATCCGGTATGGACTTATTTGGAACGGCGGGGATTCGTGGTGACGCCCAGACAACGGTCACGCCGACGTTTGCTCTCGCGATCGGCCGGGCAGTCGCTGAGGCGGCCGACACGACCCCCACGGTCGCGCTCGGCCACGACGGGCGGACGACGAGTCCAGGATTGGCGGCCGCCGTTGAGGCCGGACTTACCAGTGGCGGCGCCACGGTGCGACGGATCGGTCAGGTGCCCACGCCGACGCTAGCCTACGCGAGTCGTGACCGCCACGGCGTGATGATCACCGCGAGTCACAATCCCCCAGCAGACAACGGCATCAAGCTCTTCGTTGACGGTACAGAGTACGACACAGATGCCGAAGCCCGCGTTGAGAAGGCCTATAATGCCGAGCCCAAGCCGGTGGCCTACGACGCCTGGGGGACGGCCACGGACGCATCGGTCCTTGGGGCGTACCGCGAGGCGGTCATCGCTTATGTCACCAATCGGGTCGACAGACCCGACGGACTGCGTGTCGCGATCGACTGTGGGAACGGCGTTGGCGGTGTCGCGACGCCACAGGTGCTGAGCGATCTTGGTGCGCAAACCATCAGTCTGAACGCCAACGTCGATGGGACCTTCCCAGCCCGCGAGAGCAAGCCGACCCCTGAGTCACTCACTGAGACACGGGCATTTGTCGCTGACGCCGACGTGGATCTTGGACTCGCACACGACGGTGATGCCGACCGGCTGGTCGTGATCGGCCCTGACGGGGAGCTCATCCATGAGGACACCGTGGTGGCGATCCTTGCAGAACAGTACGTCCGCTGGAGCGACGCGACCGAGCCGGTCGTGATCACTACCCCTAACGCGTCCGGCCGGATCGACGATCGGGTGACCGCCGCCGGCGGACAGATCAGACGGACGGCACTGGGGACACTCCACGAGGCAATCGCAGCGACCGACACGCCGGTTGCCTTCGCTGCCGAGCCGTGGAAGCACGTTCACCCGGCATTCGGTGGCTGGATCGACGGGATCTGCAGTGCAGCATTGATCACCGGGCTCGTCGCTGAGGCTGGTGGGATCGCTTCGCTCATCGAACCGGTCGACGAGCGCCCCTACCGCAAGGAGAGTTTGCCGTGCCCGGAGGCTGCCAAGGCCGACGCGATGGCCACACTCACGGCCGATCTTCCGGAGCAGTTCCCAGAGGCGACTGTCGACACCGAGTACGGCGTCCGACTGGCCTTTGACAACGGCGACTGGGTGCTGATCCGACCGAGCGGCACCGAGCCGTATCTCCGGCTATACGCCGAAAGCGAGGACCTTGACGCATTTCTCGCCCCGATTGAGACGACTGTCGAGGACGCAATCGAGGACGCACAATAGCGGCCAAACCACTATTGGAGCGCGCCGTGATGCCCGGGTATGGACGACAGCGAGGCGCCGAGTGGCGAGCGTCAGTATCATCTTGAGGTCGCCGATGGGGAGGTGCCCTCCCCGGTTTTGCTGCCGGGTAACCCCGAGCGGGTTGAGACGATCACCGCCCTCTGGGATGACGTCAGCGAACTTGCCAACCACCGCGAGTACCGCACCGCCGCCGGTCGATACGACGATACAGCCTTGGCGGTCACCTCGACCGGAATCGGGAGTCCCTCTGCAGCGATCGCCGTCGAGGAACTAGCACGAGTAGGCGTCGACACCGTCATCCGGGTGGGTTCGTGTGGCGTCCTCAAGCCGGACATCGACATCGGCGACTTAGTGATCACGACCGCCGCCGTGCGGCAGGAGGGCACCAGCGACGAGTACGTCCGAGAGGACTACCCAGCGGCAGCCGACGACCGCGTGGTCGGGGCACTCATCGCCGCCGCGGAGGCGCTCGATTACCCCTATCACACGGGTATCACGCTGAGCACGGACAGCTTCTACGCCGGTCAGGCCCGGCCAGGCTATGGTGGCTACCGCGCGCCGGGAAGCGACGAGTTGCTTGAGTCGATGCAAGCAGCCAACGTGGTCAACGTCGAGATGGAGGCGAGCGCGATCTGCACGCTTGGACAGCTCTATGGGCTTCGAGCAGGGGCAATCTGTACGGCGTACGCCAACCGGGAAACCGGCGAGTTCGGCGTTACTGGCGAGCGTCGAGCCGCCGAGGTGGCCTCGAAGGCGGCGTCGATTCTCGCCGGGATGGACCGCCGCGTGGCCGAGACGGACGCCAACCGGTGGTATCCCGGACTTGGCTATGAGGACTGACGGCGGGATAACACCCCGCCCGGGGCGTATCGAGATGGAAAACAGCGACGGTGCCGGCTGAACTACAGATCGGCCCAGGCCTTGGCGGCGCGTGTAACACCCGCGACATCGGCGATCCACCGGGCGGCAATCGCCTTCTTGAGCGTGACTGCGGGAAGCGAGCCCATCGTTTTGATTGGGAGGAACTGGACATCGTGGACAACAGCATCCTCGCCGACAGAGATGGCTGTGCCCTTGTCAACGTGGGTATATGGCGTCAGCGGCTTGCCCTCCATTGCGTTAACGAGGTTATCGGCCGCCGTCTCGGCTGCCCGCCAGGCAGCCTGCGCGGTTGGCGGGACATCACCGTCATCATCGACAAGCGCACTGTCGCCGACGGCAAAGACGCGTTCATCGGAGGTCTGGAAGGTGGCACCGGTGGTGAGTCGATTGTGCTCGGCCTCAACGTTAGCACCACTGAGTGCGTCCTGACCGGTGATCCCGCCTGCCCAAAGCAGCACATCGTAGGCGAGCGGGTCGCGCTCATCAAAGCGGACCTCGGTGTCGGTCACCTCGGTGACCGGGTCGTCGGTCATGATGCGCACGTCATGCTCGCGCAAGAGGACACGCAGCTCACGCTGGACAGAGCGATCGTTACCGGGGAAGATCTCCTCAAGCGCCTCGACAAGGACGATCTCAAGCGGTGCATCGTGGTCCGTCCGATACTCGGCAATCTCACCGGCAGCCTGGATACCGGAGAGGCCGGCCCCCCCAACGACAACGCGGGCAGGGTCCTCGTCGGTCGCGTTAGCCGCCGCCTCGGCGATTGCGTCGTGGATACCGACGGCGTCCTCGAAGCTCTTGAGCGTGTGGGCGTACTCATCAAGTCCAGGGATTCCAAAGAAGGCCGTCTGGCTTCCAAGGGCGACCAGCACGTAGTCATAAGCAATGGTCTCGCCATCGGCGAGCGCAATCGTGCGGTCATCGGTATCAAGGCCGGTCACGTGGCCCTGGATGAACTCCGCGCGGGCAGGCTTGACCTCCTCAATCGGAATCTTGATGCTCGATTCAACGCCCGGGTCACGGATCGCCCGATGGACCTCGTGTAAGACCAAGTGGTAATCGTTATCATCGATCCACAGAAGCTCCGCCGACGCTGGCAACTGCTCGTCTAGCCGTTGTACGGCTCGAACACCGGCATACCCAGCCCCGAGCACGACAGCCGTCGCTGACATACCTCAGTTTGCGGAACCACCGAATACAAAGGCTTTGATACCAGTCAGCGAGGCCAGCGGTCGAAATCGGCGAGTCAGTGCTCTGGCTCCTCGTCCGGGGCGCGCATACCGTCGATATGAAGGATGATCGTGTTACTTGCCTCGTCGGTTCCGTCAACGGTTCCCTCAATGACGAGTTTCGACAGCGGCGTCGGACCAACAACAACCGAATCGCCCTCGTGCATCTCCCGGACGGAACCGCGGATCCGGATCTCCGCACGGCAGAGCTCGGGGTGATGGACCGAACTGAGCTGGATTGAGGAGACGTTGCCGTCGGGGACGAGTTCGCCTTTGTGCTTGAGTGGCACCGACGCCGGGTCGTCCATGCGCTGGATATCAAGGGCGTCATAGGCGTTCGCAGTCGGCTTGTAGCCACCTTTTGGCCCAGGTACCCCCTCAACGAGTTGGAGGGCTTTGAGACTCTGCATCTGGTTGCGGATAGTTCCGGGGTTTCGATCAACCTGCTCGGCGATAGCTTCCCCCTTGACCGCGTCGTTCTCCTCGCTGTGAAGATTGATAAGGGCCGTGAGGATCGTTTTCTGACTCGGTGTGAGCTCGATAGACGACATGCAGACTTTTTCGCTATATATCCTAATAAATCCGGCGGAGGATGAGATGCTCACACGTCTAATTTCGCCACGTAAACGTTCGTTTGCCGTGTGATGCCCTCACTGGGTTGTTCGTCCGCTCCCGAGATTCAGGGCTCGACAACGCCGATATCGGCAACCGCGTCCCCGGTCTCAAGCTCCATGACGGTCACACCCATGGTGTTACGGCCGCGGGTTGAGATCTCCGCTGCCGGGGTTCGCATGATCTGTCCACTGGCACTATAGAGCACCAGGTGGTCAGATGGAGCAACCGTCCGGAGGGCCGCAACCGGCCCGTTGCGGTCGCCCGTATCAATATCGACAAGCCCCTTGCCGTAACGTCCCTGGGCCCGATACTCCGCAAGCGCAGTACGCTTACCGTAGCCGCGTTCGGTCACGGTGAGCACGTCGTTGTCGCCGTCGGGATCAACGCCGGTGACGCCGACAACAGCATCGCCCGGCTCAAGATCAATGCCGCCGACGCCCCGGGCGGTCCGCCCCATTGGACGCACCTCCGTCTCGGGGAAGCGGATCGTCATCCCACCGCGCGAGGCAATCAGGAGGTGATCCTTGCCGGTGGTTGTCGTCACATCGACGATTTGGTCATCGGCATCGACATCGGCCGCGATGATCCCTGTCGAACGTACGTTCTCGAAGGCGGCAATATCGGTCCGTTTGACATAGCCCGCCTCGGTAGCCGTCACCAGATAGCCATCCTCGGGCGGCGCAACGGCCACGGCGACAATCGATTCATCCGCATCAAGATCAAGCACGTTGACCGCCGCCGTCCCGCGGGCGGTACGACTCATCTCGGGAATCTCGTAGCCCTTGCATTCATAGGCCTGTCCGCGGTCAGTAACGGCAAGCAGTCGGTCGTGAGTGTTCGCACACACCACCCGGCGGATTCGGTCGCCCTCCTTGAGATCCGCGCCGATGATGCCCTTGCCACCCCGACGCTGGTCATCGAAGTTCGAGAGAGGCATGCGCTTGAGGTAGCCATCAGCACTGACGGCGATCACGACGTCCTTCTGGGGGATCAGGTCCTCGTGGGTAACATCGGTGCGATTAGCGGCGATATCAGTCCGGCGGTTATCCGCGTAGGTGGCCTTGATCTCCCGAAGTTCGTCCTTGACGACGGCCCTGAGTTCGGCCTCGTCGTTGAGGATCGTCTCAAGCCGGTCGATCCGGTCTTGGACCTCGGCATACTCGGTCTCGATGTCGTCGGCCTCCATTGAGGTGAGGCTCCCCAGTTGCATTCGCACGACGTGTCGGGCCTGAGCCTCCGAGAGGTCGAAGGCCGACTGGAGTGCCTCGATGGCCGCATCGCGGTCAGCGGCGTCGCGGATTGTCTCGACGACGGCCTCGGCGTGTTCAACCGCCCGGAGTCGGCCCTCAAGCACGTGTGCCCGGGTACGCGCTTCCTCAAGATCGTGCTGGCTCCGACGGCGGACCACCGTCTCGCGGTGCTCAATGTAGTGTTCAAGTGCCTCCTTCAGACTCAACACACAGGGGTGGTCATCCACCAGCGCGAGCATGATGACCCCGAAGGTGACCTCTAGGTGGTGCTCAAGCAGCTGGTTCTCAACGAGTTCGACATTGGCGCCGCGCTTGCACTCAACAACGACCCGGACGCCGTCACGGTCGGACTCATCGCGGAGGTCGCTAATCCCCTCGATAGTCCCGTCATTAACATCCTCGGCAATCCGCTCGACCATCCGCGCCTTGTTCGACTGGTAGGGGAGTTCGGTGATAACGATCCGATCGCGTCCAGCCGGCTGCTCGATAAGCTCGTAGTCGGCCCGGACGCGCAACCGGCCGCGACCCTCCGTGTAGGCCTGCCGGATGGGCTCGCGTCCAACGATGGTCCCACCGGTCGGGAAATCCGGGCCCGGGACGTGCTCCATGAGGTCAGCGACGGTCGCATCGGGATTGTCGATGAGGTGGATCGTCGCGTCGATGATCTCGCCAAGATTGTGCGGCGGGATGTTCGTCGACATCCCAACGGCAATCCCCGAGGCGCCGTTAACCAGCAGGTTTGGAAACGCCGCCGGCAGGACCGTCGGCTCCTCAAGCCGGTCGTCGTAGTTCGATTCAAAGGCAACGGTGTCCTTCTCGATGTCCGCGAGTAGCTCCTCGGCAATCGGGCTCATCCGGGCCTCGGTGTACCGCATCGCCGCCGCCGGGTCGTCATCGAGTGAGCCGAAGTTGCCCTGGCCGTCGATCAGCGGGTGGCGCATCGAGAAGGGTTGGGCCATCCGGACAAGCGTATCGTAGATCGCGGAGTCACCGTGGGGATGGAAATCCCCCATCGTCTCGCCGACGATTGAGGAGGACTTGCGGTGGCTGGCGGTGGCGCTTACGCCCATCCGCTCCATGGCGTAGAGAATCCGCCGATGAACGGGCTTGAGCCCGTCACGGACATCCGGTAGCGCCCGCCCGGCGATGACGCTCATCGCGTAGTCGATGTAACTTTGCTCCATCTCCTCGTCAATCCGGACGGCCTCGACATCGGCGGCCTCGATGTCTCCGCCGGCAGGATCGGGACGGTTTGAACTCATGGGTTAGATGTCGACCCAGTCGGCCTCCGGAGCGTGGTTCTCAATGAACTCGCGGCGGGGCTCGACGGCGTCACCCATCAGCGTCGAGAACATCCGGTCAGCCGCTGCGGCATCCTCGATAGTAATCCGCTTGAGCCGCCGGTTCTCGGGATTCATCGTCGTCTCCCAGAGCTGCTCGGGGTTCATCTCGCCGAGACCCTTGAACCGCTGGACCTGGTCGGGGTCACCGATCTCCTCGACGATCCGGTCGCGCTCGGCCTCGGTCATGGCGTCGTAGGTTTCCCCACGCTTGCGGATGCGGTACAGTGGGGGCTTGGCGGCGTAGACGTAGCCAGCCTCGATCAGCGGCCGGAGGTGCCGGTACAGGAGCGTCAACAACAGCGTCCGGATGTGGGCGCCGTCAACGTCGGCGTCAACAAGGATGATGATCCGCTGGTAGCGGGCGTCCTCAATATCGAACTCCTCGCCGATACCAGTGCCGATGGCCGTAATCAACGACCGCACCTCGTTGTTCTCAAGGATGCGATCAAGGCGGTGTTTCTCGACGTTGAGGATCTTGCCCTTAAGCGGTAACACGGCCTGGTGCTCGGGATTGCGCGCCTGCTTGCCGCTCCCGCCGGCACTGTCACCCTCAACGATGAACAGTTCAGACTCGGCCGGATCACGCGACTGGCAGTCAGTGAGTTTGCCGGGCAGGGTGGTTGATTCAAGCGCGCTCTTGCGGCGGGTGACCTCCTCGGCCTTCTTGGCGGCCTTGCGGGCCTTGGCCGCTTCAACGGCCTTGCGCACCAGCGCCTGGGCCGTGTCGGGGTGTTCCTCGAAGTAGGTCTGCAGTCCCTCGTGGGTTGCACTCTCGACAATGCCACGGACCTCCGAATTGCCGAGTTTGGTCTTCGTCTGGCCCTCGAATTGTGGGTCGGGGTGACGGATCGATACGACGGCGGTCAATCCCTCGCGGATGTCCTCGCCTTTGAGCCCGTCAAGATCACCAAGCAGATCGTGGGACTCAGCGTAATCGTTGACACACCGTGTGAGCGCCGTCTTAAAGCCGGTCAGGTGAGTGCCGCCCTCACGTGTATCGATGTTGTTCGCAAAGGCGTGGATCGAGCTCTGGACATCTTCGGTCCCCTGAAGGGCCACCTCAACCTCGACGGTGCCGTTGGCCTCGCGGGCTGGCGCACTATCTGTGAAGTGGATGACGTCGTCATGAAGCGTCGAGCGGGTCTCGTTAAGGTAGCCAACGAACTCGGTGATCCCGCCCTCGTAGGCGAAGGTCGTGGCGGTGTCCTCACGGCGGTCCTCAAGGGTGATCTCGACACCAGAGTTGAGAAACGCCAGCTCTCGCAGGCGGGACTCAAGCACGGCGTACTCGAAGTCAGTAACCTCGAAGATGTCGTCGTCAGGCCAAAACCGGATCAGCGTGCCGGTCTCCTCGTCAGGGTCGAGATCGCGCACGCGCTGGAGGTCGACGTCGGGGGCCCCGTGATCGAAGCGCTGGCGCCAGAGGGCGCCGTCGCGCTTGACCTCGACCTCAAGCCACTTCGAGAGGGCGTTGACGACGGAGACGCCAACGCCGTGGAGGCCACCAGAGACCTGGTAGGACTTGCTGTCAAACTTCCCGCCAGCGTGGAGGACGGTCATGATGACCTCAACCGCCGGTCGGTCGTGGTCCTCGTGGGTGTCCACAGGGATGCCCCGGCCGTCGTCCTCGACGGCAACAGACCCATCCTCGTGAAGGGTCACAGTGATTGTGTCACAGTACCCGGCGAGTGCCTCGTCGATGGCGTTGTCGACGACCTCGTAGACGAGATGATGCAGCCCACGGTCGTCGGTGGACCCGATGTACATCGCCGGTCGTTTCCGCACTGCCTCCAGGCCATCGAGGACCTGAATCTGACCGGCGCTGTACCCATTGTCATCGCCACTCATAGAATATACTAAACATAGCGTAGCGAGTGGCTTAAGGGTTGACATTCGCGCGCGTGCGCGGGAGCGTCACCGCCGCCGATAGGGGTAGAGATACCGCATGAGTCGGTCCAAGCGTCCGGCGTCATCGTTCTCGCGATCGGGGTCGTCACCGTCATCATACCCCCCAGGCGGAGCCGCGTCGGGGTACTCGAAAGCGCTCTCTGATCGAACGCGGCGCCACCGGCGGAACCGCAGAATGAGGACCACCGTGAGGATCAACAGCGGGACGCCAATGGCGAGGGGGTAGAGGAGAGACAGCTCGGCCATGAGAGTCACCATCACAACATACCCGATTCGTCCGGCCCAAAATCATTCCGATCCGGGCGCGGGATTCGAAATTCTTTTTTGTGTAATCGGTCCAATCCAAGCTGTACGCCGCCTTAGCTCAGACTGGGAGAGCACTCGACTGAAGATCGAGCTGTCCCCGGTTCAAATCCGGGAGGCGGCATCAGACTCACAGTTCAAATGCCTGCTAGTGAT
>JBEQAX010000046.1:0-11062 GCA_041640095.1 Salinarchaeum sp.
GTGACGTCGGCCCGGTCGACCGGGCCGATCGCGACGGTCGTCGCGTCAGGGTCGCCCTCATTGACCCGTCGGGCACGCTGGGCCCGCGAAGCCGTTGGGGCCACCTGGAAGGGGACTCCAGCAGTGGTGAGCATCCGGGCGAGCACCCCAGCGGCGGCGATTGCGTCGCCATCACGACGGGTGAGAATACGCACAAACGGTGCCTCGCGGAGGGCTGTCGCTGCCTCCGTCGGGGCTGGCGTCGCACCCGTGGCTCGCCCGGCTGTGGCCATCGCGACTTACTCAAGCAGCTGTGTTGCGGCGTCGTAGCTGTAGGCAAAGTCCTCGTCGAGTTCGTCACCGCGGTAGTAATCGACGAGGCGACGGACCTTCGACTCAGTATTCTGTAGCGCCCGGCGGTTGCGGTGGTCCTGGGGGTGCTCGTTGACGTGCTCGCGCAGGCGGACAGCCTGCTCCATGAGATTCCGCAGGTCCTCCGGCAGGTCCGGGGTAGCGTCGTTCTCCTCGAGGATCTCGGTGACCTTCTTGCCCGTCGCCGCCTTGATGTCGGGGATGGGCGTCCCAGTGACTCCCTCGTCGCGCAGCTTGAGGCCGATCTCGCTCGGCGAGTGGCCCTGCTCGGCGAGTTCGACGACGCGGTCTTCGATGCGCTCTGGGTCGACGTCGCTCCACTCCGGTGGGTCGTCTGCCGCCGGCGCGTCCGAACTGGACGAGCCACGGCGGCGTGCATGCATTCGTGCCATAGTTGAGGATAGGAACCGCACAACCGTCGCTCGTGAGCGGTGTGACTCTCACACCGCGGTGCACTACCGCAATCCCAAGCCCGTTTCGGGCGCGTCAGAGTTGCGGTCGTGCCGTTCCCAGCCAAGACAACGCCAGAGGCGGTCAAAAGGATTTCGTCACAGCGGAATATCCCAGAACCCGTATTGGCGGTCGCGATCGGTTTCAAGAGCAAGTTCGCCCTCAAGCAGTTCCGCGATGGCGGTCTCGCGGTCGGTGTCCCGCGCCCCCTCGCCTTGCGGGACAAACGGATACCATTGTCCCCGCTTGAAGTTATACACGAGGTAGACCTGCCGGTCGGCCTCGAAGGCGAAGGCCGCCGAGAGCAGGTACTGCCCGAAGCCGGCCTCGATTAGCGTATCAGTAAGCCCGTAGACCGCGGTGACCAGCGCCTCGAAGTCGTCGTCTGTGGCGAGCACCCAGGTGTAGCCGAAGTCATCCTCGTAGAGCCGATCGCGGTGGACGGCCTCCGCCGAGGCGACATCCAGAAAGTCGACCAGATCGGCCTCAACCTCGCGAAAGGCCGCTGCGTCGACCGTTCCGAAGCACAGCCCGGCGTGACCGGTGGTATCGTAGCCATTGGCCCCTAGCGTGAGGTAGCCGGTGCTGATGTCAAAGAGATCCTCGGGGTCGGCGTCGGCGAGGACGCGGTCGCCGAAGACGATGCGGGCCAGCCGGCGGACACGTCCGAACATCTGATCATCCTACTGGAATCGGCGGTTTGGGCGTTTCGAACCCTGCCGCCAATCGGAGTAACACCTATGCGGATGCATCGGCAACTGAACATGTATGTCCGAGACCATCGAGTTCGCCGACGACCTGATTGACCGGATCGACGGCCACCGCGAGGAGGGTCAGACCCGCGAGGAGTTCGTCGAGGAGCTGCTCAACATTTACGAGAGCAGCCGCTTCGTCCAGGAGGGTTACTCCGAGTAGCGACGGTCGGTCAGTGTCCGAAGCAGGGCGTCAAGTGTCTGGACTGTCGGCACGGCCACGTCGTGGGCCGCCGCGCGACGACAGACCGCTCCGGTGATCGCCTCGCGCTCAAGACGCCGGCCGGCCCGACGGTCCTGGCACATCGAAGAGACGTTATCGGCGGTCGTCTCGACGGTCTCGAACAGCGCCATCTCAGCCCGCTTGCCGCCGAGCGAGACATCACACGCCTGGGCCACCCGGGCCGTTTCGCGGGCGGCGCGAGCGGCGACCGCCCGGAGCGGGGACGCCTTGATCGCCCCGTTGGGAACATCACAGACGGCCGTGAGGGGATTGATCCCGACGTTGACGGCAAGCTTCTCCCAGCGGTGGCACGGGAACGCGTCGGTCCCCGTCACGGACAGTCCTGCGGTCTCACAGGCGGTAACGACCCGATCGACTGCCTGGCTCGTGCCGCCGTCGAGACAACCAACGACAAGCTGGCCGTTGCCGGCTGCACGGACCGTTCCTGGTGCTCCCCGGGTCGCGCCGTAGGTACAGGTTCCTCCGAGGACTGTCGCCGCAGGCAGTACCTCGGCGAGCGTGCGCTCGTTACCGAGGCCATTTTGAACCGACCAGACGATATCGACTGCGCCAGTAGCGAGTTGGTTCGCCGCCATCTCCGTGTCAAAGGCCTTGACGGCGACGATAGCGAGATCGGCCTGATGATCCTCGCCGTCGGTCGTCGCCGTCGGCGTGACACGCAGCGGCTGGTCACCGACGATGTTGAGGCCGTCTTCGGTGATCGCCTGCATGTGTGGATTGCGGCCCACCAGGGTAACGTCGTGTGCGCTGGCTAGACGGCCGCCAAGCAGGCTGCCAAGCGCGCCAGCGCCAAAGACGAGGATATCCACACACGGGGATTGTCGGAGCGGCACTATAAGCGGTCGTTCAGTCGCCGAGACTTTCGCGATAGCCGCGGCTGATCTGCTTCCACCGGTTTGACCGAACTCGCGAGAGATTCAGTGCCGCGGGCACCATCGTTTCGAGAACCATCGCGACGAGCAGTGCCTGTGCTCCAAAGGCGGTCACCGTTCCTGCGGCGGCGACGGTCAGCCCGAAGCCATACCGGCCGACTAGCGAACTGACGAAGGGAAAGCGCGTGTCGCCGGCTCCACGGAGCGTCCCGGTGGCCGAGCCGTCAAGACCGAGGAAAATGACGCTCGCCGCGGCGGCGACAACGAAGACCGATGTCTGGGCAATCGCGTCGGGGGTATCGACAAACAGGCTCGCAATCGGCCGCGAGAGCAACGCAACGCCGGCGGCGACAATCACGTAGACGGTCGCCGAGAGCCGGATGATCGCCCAGCCGTAGGCCTCGGCGTCAGCCTCGTCTCCGGCCCCCAGGCGCTGGCCGACAAACGTGCTTGACGCGATCGAAAAGCCCCACGAGAAGCTGTCGACCAGCGCGCGGACCCGTCGGCCGACCTCGTAGGCAGCGACAACGACCGATCCGAAGCTGGCAGCGATCGCCAGCAGGGGGAACGCGACGATTGACTCGGCACTTCGGCGGGCGACCAGCGGCGCTGACACGGTGAACAACTCACGGAGGAGACGTCGGTCCGGAAGCCCGGCGGCACGCTTGATCGCGACCGGACACGCGCCCCGACCGAAGTACGACCGCCCAGAGAGTCCCCACGCGAACACCAGACTAACGATTGCGACGGAGGCGGCCGTGCCGATGGCGGCACCAGCAACCCCGAGGCCGGCGCCGAAGATCAACGCCGCTGAGAGCACAACATTGGCGAGGGCGCCGGTCGCACGGATGGCCATCGGCGTGAGTGTGTTGCCCACGCCAGCGTAGGTCCGCGAGGCGATGAGGTTCCAGAACTCAAAAAGCAGCCCTGGAGCGACCAACAGCAGGTAGGTCCGGCCGTAGCCCTGAATGGTCTCGGTGGGACCAAACAGCCCGATCAACGGCCCAGCAAAGAACACGTACGCAAGGACCACCGGCAGGCCGACCGCCGTTGCAAACAGTAGGCCGGCAACGAGCACGCTTCGGGCACGGGGAATATTCTCGGCCCCGTAGGCCTGCGAGATAAGCGTCACAACCCCCCCGGCGAGGCCGATCCCCGCGAACTTGGCGAGTTGCCAGTAGGCGTTCGCGAAGGCAAGCCCGGCGACCGCCGGCGTGCCGACGGCGATCCCCACCATGGCAAGGTCAACCGTGCTCTTTGACATAATCGCGAACCCGGTAATGATCCGGGGCCACGCGAGGTCGACCGTCGATTGAAAGCGCCGTCGATCGATAATTCCGACGCGCTCAAGGATCCCAGCGATCGCCGAACCAGCCATATCCTATCGTATGGCCGGATGGGTTAGGTCCTGTCGACCTCCAGCGATCAGAATTCGTCCCAGGAAGTCGACCAGGTGCTGGCCTGGCGCTCGGCATCGTGCCGGAGGATCGTGCCGAGATCCCGTAGCGAGACAAAGCGGTTCTTGCGCGTTTCGTCCTCAACGATCCACCAGACAGCGGTCTGGCAATCGAGTGTCTTGCGGTCGACGATTCCCCGCTCACGGAGGGCCTCAAGCCGCGTCTGTACCGTCGTCTCGGAGGCCTCAAGTCCGTCGGCAAGTTCCGACGTGGTCGCGACCGGATCGGGATGTTCCCGGAGGTGCCCAAGGAGCGTCGTGTCATCGATCGCCGTGGAGTGATCGGGCGTATCGGACATATCGTTCACATTTGTAGTTCATGTGCTCGTATATCCTAATGATTGGGGTTTGATTGTTTGTGAACGACCACGATCATTATCGACCACCGGTGTTTTTGCCCCTGGCACTCTAACCCGTCGGCCATGATCTCAGTATCCGAGTCTATTGTGATCGACGCGGATCGCGAGCGGGTCTTCGAGTACCTTGATAACCCGATCAACCACCGCGAGATTACGCCGAGTCTGGTGCGTGTTGAGAACATTACTCCGCTTGAGAACGGCGGCAAAGAACTTGAGCACACCTACAAACTCGGTGGCGTCGAACTCGAAGGCACGCTCCACCAGACGGTCTACGATCCGCCGTCGCGGATGACCTTCGACATGGAGGGCCGACTCGAAGGCGAGATCGATATCACTCTCGAAGAGCACGACGGTGGTACGACTGTAACCTACAGTGCGGGATACGACCTCCCAGGGGCTGTCCTCGAACGTTTGGCCAATCCATTTGTTCGCCGGTATAACGAACGCGAGCTTACTACGACTCTCGAAAACCTCCAGACCCGTCTTGAGACCCGGTAGTCCGGCTGCGCAAATCCGGGCGTTTTTATTGGTTCCCGAGTAGCGACGCCCAATGGCGAACGCCAGCGACTCGGGATCGTCGTCGCGCGGAGAGTCAGACGACATCGTCTATGGGATCGACGAACAGCCGCCACCGGGGCAGTCGATGATGCTGGGTGTCCAGCATTACCTGACCATGGTGGGCGCAAACATCGCCGTACCGCTGATTCTCGCCGGGGCGATGGGGATGCCCTCGGACATCGCCGCCCGGTTTGTTGGGACGTTCTTTGTGGTCTCGGGGATCGCAACGCTCGCTCAGACGACGCTCGGCAACCAGTATCCGATCGTTCAGGGGGCACCGTTTTCGATGTTGGCCCCCGCGCTGGCGGTCGTCGGCGTGGTCACCGCGAGTGACGCCGCCGGGTGGCAGACGGCGCTGGTCCAACTCCAGGGGGCGATCATCGTTGCCGGCGCGGCCGAGGTAGCGATCGGCTACTTCGGCGTGATCGGCCGGCTGAAGGCCTATCTCTCGCCGGTGGTCATTGCTCCGACCATCGCGCTGATCGGGCTGTCGCTGTTCAATGCCCCACAGATCACTGCCGCAAATCAGTCCTGGCCGCTGTTGGGACTAACTGTTGGCCTTATTCTGTTGTTCTCGCAGTACCTTGACGTCAAACACCGGGCGTTCCGGCTGTACCCGATTGTCTTGGCGCTGGCGACCGCGTGGATCGTCGCCGCGGCCCTCTCGGTGGCTGGAGTGTTTGGGAGTTCGCACCCGGGATACGTCGATCTCGGCCAGGTGGCGACGACTCAGGCGCTGTTCCCCATCTATCCGCTTCAGTGGGGCACGCCCCAGTTCTCGCTTCCGTTCATCATTGGAATGTTCGCCGGCGTGCTTGCGGCGATCGCCGAGAGCGTCGGTGACTACTACGCGGTGGCGAGTCTGACCGGGACGGGCGCACCAAGCAAGCGGCGGATTAACCACGGCATCGGCATGGAGGGCCTGATGAACGTCTTCTCAGGGCTTATGGGCACCAGTGGCTCGACCTCGTATTCGGAGAATATCGGTGCGATCGGGCTGACGGGCGTCGCCTCACGGTACGTCGTGCAGGTCGGGGCGCTCGTGATGATCGTAGTCGGATTCGTTGGATACTTCGGCCAGCTTATCGTGACGATCCCCGACCCAATTGTCGGCGGCCTGTTCATCGCAATGTTCGGCCAGATTGTCGCCGTCGGACTCTCGACACTCCAGCACGTCGATCTGGGCTCCCGCCGGAACGTCTTCATCGTCGGCTTTGCGCTGTTCGTTGGACTGGCCATCCCAAACTACATGGCCAACTTCGCTGGCCCGGTAGCCTTCCGCGAGGCGGTCGGGTTTACCGCGGCGTCGACGAGCCTCCCGGCAGCCATCGTCCCCGCGTTGCAGATCCTGCTCGATACGGTCTTCATCGTCGGATCAACCGGCATGGCTATTGGTGGGCTGACGGCGCTGTTCCTTGATAACACCATCACAGGGACGCGCGAGGAACGCGGACTCAAGCGCTGGGAGGAACTTGCCGAGTCAGCCGCCGACTTCGATCCCTGGTGGACCCGCTGGCTGAGCTCGAACTGAGCGGGCGCGACCGCCTTTGTTTAATACCCTCGCTGTCTCACAGCCGTACATGTCCACGGAGTCGCTTGCTGACCGCTATGAGGTGATCGATCACGCTCTTGCATTGCACACGCTTACCGATCTCCGCGATGTCACCACCGACCAGGTCGCCTTCCGCAAGGGTCTGGTCAAACTTGGCCGAATCTGCGGGTATGAGATTATCGACCGTCGGATCGGTGCCGAGCCGGCGTCTGTTCAGACGCCGCTGGCAGAGACGACCGGCGCGCGGGTGAAGGACCTCGATAACGTCGTGATCATCAACATCCTCCGGGCGGCGACGCCGTTCGTCGAGGGGCTGCTCAAGGCCTTCCCCCGGGCGCGACAGGGCGTTATCTCGGCCTCTCGCGAGGAGGGCGCACGCAACGCCGATGGCACCTTCCCGATCAGCGTTGACTACGAGAAGCTCCCACAGATTGATGATGACGACATTGTCATCGTCGCGGATCCGATGCTCGCGACGGGCTCAACCATGGTGGCGGTGCTCCAGCGGCTTGAGGCGGTCACCGAGGGATCACCGACGACGATCGTCCTCTCAGCGGTGAGCGCCCCTGAGGGCATCAAGCGGGTGACCGACCATTTCGACGTGGATGTCCTGACGGTCGCCGTGGACGACCATCTTAACGAGGAAGGATACATTGTGCCCGGGCTCGGCGACGCCGGCGACCGAGCCTTCCGGACGAACTAAGCGCGTTTGAATCCCAGCGCGGCGCCAGCGGCGAAACTGCCGCCGAGAACCGAGATCCCCGCGAACGTATCAAAGAGGTTCATCCCGACGGACTGGCCGGTCTGGGCGGCGGTGTTGACCCGGCCGGTGAGTGCGGCCCAGTCGACGGCGATGATGTTGGTGCGTTCGAGATAGGCCAGAAACGCCAGCTGTGCACCGACGAGAATGGCCATGAGCTTCATGACCTTCTTCGCGGCGTAGCCGACGATGACCCCCAGTCCGCCAGCGGCTCCGACGTTGATGCCAAGAGTCGCTGGCGCGGTCACCTCTACCATGTGTGTTGGTACGTCCATCCGGCATATACCCGTGACGCTTCGGGGGTGGTCTTCCGAGCGCGACCGTTATATTCGTGCGACCGTTTGGCAACTTATGCCACAGCAGGAGGTTCAAGAAGAACTCTCCGTCGATCAGTACACGCTCGGGCTTGTCGGTCCGGACCAGGAGTGGGCGGGAACCGTGGCCGATGGGGGCACTGTTACCACTTACACGCCGCCGGGCTGCTGGGGGCCGATGATTACGCCCTCGTTTCGTGGTGGGCATGAGGTCACTCGACCAATTCGCGTTGACGGGGCGTCGGTCGGCGATGCCATTGCGATTCACATCCGCGACATCGAGGTCACGAGCATGGCCACAAGCACAGGCTCGATGGCCGAGCGCGCCGACGCCTTCCAGGAGGATCCCTTCGTTGATCACCGCTGTCCGGAGTGTGGCGCCGTCTGGCCGGACTCGATTGTCGAGGGGACCGGCGAGGACGCTATCCGGTGTGCAAACTGTGGCGCCAACGCCTCTTCCTTCGGCTTCGAATACGGCTACACGGTCGCCTTCGATCACGAGCACGCCGTCGGAGTGACCCTTGATGAGGCAGGCGCCCACGCACTGGCAACTGACGCGGAGGCGGTCATGGACATCCCGGAGAACGCCAGACAGCACCCGATCTTGTTGTACGAGCCGAGCGAGATGCCCGGGACGCTCGGTCGGTTGCGCCCGTTCATCGGTAATATCGGCACCACCCCACCGATCACGCTGCCGGACTCACACAACGCCGGGGACTTCGGCCAGAACCTGATCGGCGCCGATCATGACTATGGTGTCGAGACCGAGGCCGATCTTGAACAGCGGACCGATGGTCACATGGACATCCCGGAGGTCCGTCCTGGCGCGACGCTGATCTGTCCGGTGGCAATCGAGGGCGGCGGGGTTTACGTCGGCGATCTCCACGCCAATCAGGGCGACGGCGAACTCTCGTTGCACACGACGGATGTGAGTGGCGTTGTGACGATGGATGTCGAGATAATTGAGGACGTTGAGCTGGACGGACCGGTGTTGCTGCCGAACGAGGCTGACCTCCCGTTCATCAGTGCGCCCTACACCGAGGCCGAGCGGGCGGCCGGCCGTGACCTCGGCGCGGACCATGGCGTTGACGTCGAGACCGACATGGGGCCGATCCAGGTTGTCGGATCCGGGGCCACGGTCAACGATGCGACCCAGAACGCGTTCGACCGCGCTGGCCGCCTGCTTGGCATGAGCGAGGGGGAGATCCGAGCCCGGTGTACGTTCACTGGTGGCGTCCAGATCGGACGGCTTCCGGGCGTTGTCCAACTCGACATGCTTGCGCCACTGGACGTGCTTGCGGAGCGCGGGCTCGCTGAACTGGTGCGCGCCCAGTATGATCTCCCGTGACGAGATCAGACGGTCTCCTCACGACCGTCGGGACGAATCCCGTCATTGGCTCGGACGGCCGTGATATCCCCCATCAGGCGGAACGATTTAATCCCATTCGACCCATGACAGCCTGATGACCGCTGTGTCGGGGGCTGCCCTCATTGGCGTTGCAACGATCTCCTGTCTGGCCATGGCATGGGTCCTCGGGGCCAGCAGCAACTCGCCCCCGTTTGCTCCGGCCATCGGCGCCAACGCCGTCTCAACCATGCGGGCAGCGTTCCTGGTTGGCGTGCTGGCGAGTCTTGGCGCTCTCGTTCAAGGTGGGAGCATCTCGGAGACCGTCGGGAGCGAGCTCATCAACGGCGTCACAATTTCGCCGCTCGCAGCGACCGCTGGACTGCTCACTGCCGCGGCGTACATTGCTGTGGGGGTCTACACCGGATACCCGGTTCCGGCCGCCTTCGCGGTCACCGGCGCCATGGTTGGTGTCGGACTGTCGCTCGGCGGTACGCCGGCGATGGATACCTATCGTCGTCTCGGCGCGTTCTGGTTGGCCGTGCCGATTGTCTCAAGTTCGCTGGCCTTTCTCACCGCCACGCTGTTGCGTCATGATCGAGTCCCCGAGACGGTCGGAGTGCCGCTGCTTGCCGGGTTCGTAAGCGGTGCCCTCGCCCACATCCAGCTCACAGTTATTCCTTCCCCGCCAGGGGTGAGCCAGGGGACGGTCGCGGGCTACGCCGCCCGAACCCTCGGACCGACAACGGGGGGTCCGCGTGTAACCGCAGCCGTGACGACCGGTATCTTCGCGGTTGCCGGCTTCTGGCTGATGCGCCAACAGGTCAGCCGGTCAGTCACCCGTGGAATCCGACGGTTTCTGCTTTCGCTCGGTGCGATTGTTGCATTCTCTGGCGGCGGAAGCCAGGTTGGACTCGCTACCGGGCCGTTGGAGGATCTCTTTGCAACCCAACTCCAGTTGCCGACGATCGTCCTCCTCGGTATTGGCGGACTGGGGATCCTGTTCGGCGCCTGGATGGGGGCGCCGCGGCTCCTTCAGGCGACCTCACGAGAGTACGCCGAACTCGGGGCTCGCCGGTCGATCGCTGCACTCGTCCCAGGGTTCATCATCGCCCAGACGGCCATTGCACTCGGCATTCCGATCTCGTTCAACAACATCGTGATCTCCGCGGTGATCGGCGGCGGGCTCGCTGCCGGGTCTGCCGGCGTCTCAAGGCGCAAAATCGCCGTCACGGTCGTCTTCTGGGTCGTGACACTCGTCTCTTCGGTCATGATTGGCTTTGGCGTCTATCGCCTGCTCACGACCCTCCTCGGGATCACGTGACGGTCGCAATGCGACGTGGCACCTGACTCGGCCCACGGTGAGTGATCCGCGCTGGGATCGACACGAGAACGGCTCCTCCTACCGGGGGTACGCATCGAGCGCCCAACAACTGCGGCGGTGCTCACCGAGGTGAGAGGGTCTTTGTGGCTGCACCAGGTACTCTAGGTGTGTTGGGATCGCACCCCGGATTCGGCGCCGGCGTGACCATTGCGGGGCTGGTTGGCCCGTACGCGGCGGTTGTGGCGGCGCTCAACTGGTTTGTGCTACCTGGAGTACGGATTCCGTCGTGGTCGGTCGTCTACGCGGCTGGAGGCGGACTCGTCGGCGCTGGCGTGGCGTGCGTGCTGGTGGCCTACTGGCAACTGCTCCGCGCACAGGCTCGGGGGGAACTCTGTCGTCGGGGACTCTTTGGGCTTGTCCGTCACCCGATGTACGCCGGATGGATCTGGCTTATTGTCCCCGGCAGCGCACTCTTGTTGCGGTTGCCGCTGGTGCTGTCGGTGAGCCCGGTGATGGCGGCCGTCACACTCTGGTCGCTCCCAGCAGAGGAAGAGGAACTTCACACCACATTCGGACCGGCATACGACAGGTATCGCGACTCGGTTAACGCCCTCGTGCCAACGTTCTAGTGAGAATCTCCGTGTCGCGACGACAGCGTCATCGCTCGATAATAGTTCCGCCGGCCCCAACGGCTACGTCCGGAGTGCCACTTACAACGGCTTTCA
>JBEQAX010000047.1:0-10703 GCA_041640095.1 Salinarchaeum sp.
ACAACCAGATTGTCGGCATACAGCATAGATCACTGGATCTCTCTTCTTCGTGATCCCCATTCGAATGATACTACCCGCTTGGCTACATCATCTGAGTAATGCTCGGGTACGCAGCGATGAATCACACGCTCAGAGACCGAGAGCAGCCCTTGCGGTGCAATCGCGATATGCGCAAGCAGACCTGGGAGTCCAAGGGCATTGCGTATGCGGGAGAGCTCGCCGAACAGAACTTCATTGACCTCCGGGAGATTCTCCAATGGAATCTTGCCAATGACATCCGCTTTTATCGGTGTAGTTCGAATCTTGTCCCCTGGAACTCACAGTTCGACATTGAGGAACTCCCGAACTTCGAGACGATACAGAATGTGGCACGTGAGTGTGGAGCCCTTATCAGAGCCAACGACATGCGATTGACCTTTCACCCGAGTCACTGGTGCAAACTCGCGAGTGAGTCGGCGGACACGGTCGCCCGGTCAGTGGAATCGGTCTCACACCACGGCCGCTGGCTTGATCTCATGGAGCTGCCACGCTCACCGCGGTATGCAATCAACGTTCACATTGGCGCTCACTACGGCGATAAGTCAGCAACTGCCGATCGCTTTAATCGCGTTGTCCGCCAGTTACCTGCTCGTGCTCGTGCGCGGCTGACAGTTGAGAACGATGATAAACCATCTCTATGGAGCGTCACGGAACTCGTCACAGAGGTTGCGAGTCAGGTGGAGATCCCCGTGACCTTCGACTATCATCACCACACGTTTACCGATCGGGGGTTCACGTATCGCGAGGGATTCGAACTCGCCGCAGAGACCTGGAATGATGTCCGGCCAATTTCGCACTACTCAGAGCCAGCCCGGCTCCACGGTGATCCAGCGGCCCGGCCGCAAGATCACGCTGAATACGTCGCCAGCGTGCCCGACTGGCTCCGGCGTAACTCTGACGTGATGATCGAATCGCACGGTAAGGAGGAGTCAGTCCGTCGGCTACAGCCCCCGAGCTGATAGCGGTCTCAGCAAGCGGGGTTGTTGATGACTGTGCAACACTTGATGCCGCCCTGCGACTGGTGTTTTAATCCCCTCTGGCCTTTCGTGACCGAAGACGACACTTAGCCGCTGACGCAACGCTCTATCGGATTGTCATTGCCGGCACTGAAGGATCACAAAAGCATACATTGTGATCATTTCACCGGAAGGTTCCCGCTGATTCCGACGCTATCACCAGCAATCCGGTGGAGCCCAGCCGTGAGTGCAAGCATTGTAAGGCTGATACCGAGTATCGCTGGCGTCTCTCGGTACATCCCAAACCCAAGTAAGACAGCAAGATAGAACCCGTGGTACAGCACAGGGACAGCGACGACACGGTCATCAAGTGGCTTCGATGGGAGCGTCGCATCACGGGAGACAAACCACAGGGAAATGGCAATTGTGCCACTGAGGATGATCACTTTCCGAGAAAGCGTCGTCGCAAGCACGGTCCACGCCTCCAGTAGCACAACCAACCCGAGGACCGCCATGACGATCGCTGCGCTACCGCGGATAACCCGGTTCGATACGCGTTTGGAGAGCCACAGCCACGATGCTGGAAAGAGGGTCGCCACTAAGAACCAGCCGACGAAGTTGCCGAGCGGAACACCAAACCACACGCCCGGTGGTGTCCACGTCCAGAACGGAATACGGATCGCAACTGTATCAATTGCTAAGTCAATGTGCAATGCGAATAGCGCGACGAACAATGGAACAACACGCCTTGATAGGGTAAACTGGCGCGCAACCTCAACACCACTGTAAATAATCGCAGCCCACCCAAAGCCGATAACCAGCGGTACGTCAGCAATCGTGAGGAGAAAATCCGATGCGTTGTAGTGGTATCGTTCGAATCGAAGGACAACAAGCCACTCCAAAAGCACTCCATACACAACACCCGTCCCAAGAAAGACCAAGGCATCACGGCGTCCCCAGGCGTGCCAAAAACACAACACTAGGGCCAGCACCGCCATCACGGCGTAAATAGCAAATATCGATGTTGGCACACGGTAACAAGGATTGCTGCTGCTATATTAAAATGGTGTATCCAGCTAAACGGGGTCTGAGCATATATTTGACAGGGACTGTTCAAGATGGCTATGAAAGTCGCCAGATCCAGCGAGTGGCACGAGGTAGCGAACGAAACGATGGCTACACTGTCATGAGTCTGCCGAATCACAGACGCACAACATTTCGTGTGCCTGGTGCACACGCTCGGTGATTTCGGAACCTGCCTGATCAATGGTATAGCAACGAAATATTGGTTTATTGTTGTGACAGATTGCGCCCAGACAGAATAAATATATTATTCATTTTACTTTTATGTAGGCCTACAGGGCGACAATTTTATTATTGTAAGAACATGTCACAGATATCTATGAGCGGATTTCTCGGGTTTATCCGGAATCTATTTTCATCATCTTCAGACACATCAGAATCCGCAGGTGGACAGCGATCACAACCCAAGAACGGAAAAGAACTCATCACGGGGACAGACTCAGATCAGGGTGTTGCATCAATCCGTGATGAGCTATTAGAGTGGAAAGCGATGTATAATGAAGACTATCAGGACTATTTGACAATTAGAGACGCATTAAAGATGTACCAACGTGGACAGGGAGCGATAAACAGACTCTCCCCAATCCGTCAGAATCCGGATCAATTTGATGAGGAGGTCGTTGATGCAGCTGAAACGCTGCATAATGATCTCCGGCAGGTATGCGAATTTATCGAAGCCCGTGAAGAGTATAATGACAAATGGCTAAATCACATGACTGAGATCTATCGCGACGAACTAAATAGCTACTTTGAAGAGGATTCCATGGCGCACACCGATCAGCAGCTTCAAGCAATATTTTCCAACGACAATTTCAATCGGGTGAATGCAGCTGCTGGTACTGGGAAAACAACAACCTTCGGCCGGCGCATCTATTTCATTCTTTCAGAATATGACGATGTAGCACCCACCGACCTATTAGCGATAACCTTTACCCGAAATGGTGTCCATGAAATGCAAAAAGAGCTTGAAGAGACCTTTGAGATTACCGGTGTTGAGGTATCTACTATTAATTCGTATAGTAAAGCTGTCGCCGAAGATCAGTACTCTGATTTAGCGTTTATTGTGGGCGAAGCAAAGACCACCGAGATCGCAGCGATCTGGCGGGATGTCATCTCCTACAGTCAACAGACATACGATACTTTTCTCGAAGCGTGGAAGAACAAGCGATACGAGCCTAATGACTTTGAGGTTGTTGAGGGAGTTTTTGAAGACCTCACTGAGAGGTCAGGCACCACTATAGGGGGAGAGGAAGTACCGATGGACGCAATTCCAGAAGAAGGATTGGCACATGAGGCGATTGCCCGATTCCTCACAGAACAACAAATAGAATATGAGTATCAAGTACACCTCGATTGGGCTCAGTCCGGGTCAGACGGGGTTGTCTTAGATTTCAAGTTGATTGGTTCCCCAGAAGATGAAACACTCTATATCGAATATTGCACATCAGAAGCCGCTCGTAATGACCGCCCTAGATACCGAAATAGCAATAGCGAACATCCAAAGACAATAGCGCGTATCTTCCGCTCTCATGAGCGACTCAATACTGATCCCCGTGATAAAAGAGGAGTTGTCTTGGAAGGTGAAGCAATTCTCGATAGACCAAGCGATGAACTCAATTGGGAGAGCCAAGCCACAAGGAAGCAGTTTAAATCCGCGGTCAAAGATGCTCTTGCGGAAAAATTGCAAGCAACGTCATTAGCTCTTAATCAGCCGATTGCTGGTGAAGAGCTCAAGAACTATGTATATGACCGCAAGGTGCTTTACCGTGATATCATTGAATACGTTGAGGAGTTCATTTCTCAAGCACGGGTACGAGAATGGACTCCTGATCAGGCGAAGAAGGAGCTTAATGAGTATATAAAAACAGCTGACGAGATAGATAAGGGAGTTCCAGAGTTTTGTGAGCTCTGCCTGATGGCGTACGAAAAGTTTACTGAGCTTTTTGATAACGAAACAAAGACAGATTTCCACGGATCTGTTGTTCTGACAAGAGACTTACTAAAGGCCGATAAAGTCGACGACCGATTTCTGTATCAGTACATTTGTATTGATGAAATGCAGGATCTCAACCCAGTCCAATTTGATGTGGTAAAACACTTGGCCGACCAGCATCGTAATGTGCGGGTCTTCGGCGTCGGCGATGACTGGCAATCAATTTTCGGGTTCCAGGGCGCCCGCCCTGATTTATTTATCAACTTTGGCGATGTTCTTGAGGCTGGGAGCTACAAGGATCTTCCAGATCCCGTATCGATATTTACAGATGATAATCCGCTCCTTTCAGAGTATACAGCCTTCTCAGATATCCAATTAAAGAAGAACTTTCGGTGTTCGGATACTATCGTTACAGCAAGCAACTCTGTTATTCGGAACAACGAAGTGCGAACAGATAAAGATCCTGAAGGGACTCTTGAGGATGGCCAAATTAATGTCTATCATCTTGGGTGTGACACACGTCGTTATACACGAAATACTTCTATGCAACAGAAAGTTGAGGAGCTCATCCATAGATCTCCGTTTCAGTTCGGGGACATTCAAGTACTGCTTCGTCAACAGGATGGGGACCCAGAATTCTATTACGGCTTGAAAAACGCTCTTCCCAGTGACATTAATATCAGAACTGCTCATAATGCCAAAGGATCGGAGGCAAAACATATAATCATACCCAAGGTTTCCGAAACCGGCGGCTATCCCAGTGTAAAAGCCGATATATGGCTAGATCCCATCAAACAACCTCCGGAAGTTTACGAGGAAGCAGACACATCATACCAACTAGAGGAAGAACGACGATTGTTCTATGTGGCGTTAACGCGCGCAGAAGCCCGCGTTGATGTACTAACCGTCCAAGGCGCAGAATCTGTGTTTATTGAGGAACTCCCCAATCAATTCTGTGACCACCACCGGCCGTTATCTGATGAGGAACTTGACAAGGTTGAGAACTATGAGTGTCGGAAAACAGTAACTGGCTATGTTAGCGGAAAGCAACTAGAGAATATAGCGACATTTGACTGGGATAACGAAGGGCTGATTGATCTTAACCTCTATGACGCTACTGAGGATCAAAAGAGCCGGTTCGATGAACTGGCTGATGCTGATACGAAGGTTACCTTACAGAACTGTGGTATTCAGTATCGTGAGCCATTAAATGAAGACGACGCCACCTATAAGCGATTACAGCTTCAAATTGATAAAGATGTAATAATTAGCACGTAACGGTGATAGAGTAATGAATCCATATTCAACCTCTGGAATAAGAAACGGATAATTTCGTATTCTAGAGGGTGAGACTGACATTTCTAAAACCCATCCCGGTCAAGTTAATACGATAGTCAGAAGTTCCTTAGAACGGGATTAGAGCAAACCACTTCATTTCGGTACCCAATGCAGACGATCACAAAATGTGACGGGCGCGACGGGATTTGAACCCGCGGCATCTTGGTCCGGAACCAAGTGCTCTGTCCGCTGAGCTACGCGCCCTCACCGGCCGTTGGACGGTACTCGGTTTAACCGTTGTGAACCATTACTCTTCTCGGGCGACCTCGTGGCGGCCAAAGCCATACCGCAGCCGGTTGGCAAGTCGTCGAGCAAACCGATCCCGACGGCTGGCGAACCGTTCGTTCAACGCGGTGTGGATCAGCGGCACCGGCACCTCCTGTTCAAGCGCCTCCTGGACGGTCCAGGTGCCCGTTGAGCCGCCGGCGACGTAATCGGCCACGTTGCCGAGGTCGGTCCCCTCCTCGCGGAAGGCCTCCTCACAGAGTTCAAGCAGCCACGACCGCACGACAGCACCGTTGGTCCACGTCCGGGCGACAGCCTCAAGATCAAGGTCGTACTGGCCGTGGTGCAGCAACTCGAATCCCTCGCCGTAGGCCTGCATGAGCGCATACTCGATGCCGTTGTGGACCATCTTCACGTAATGACCTGCCCCGGAGGGCCCCATCCGGTGATGCCCCTCGGGACCGGTCGCGATAGCATCAAAGGCCGGTTCGAAGGCCTCATACGCCCACTCGGGCCCGCCGATCATCAACGAAAAGCCAATCTCAGCACCCGCCGGACCGCCAGAGGTACCACAATCGAGGTAGGCGGCGGTAAGTGCCTCAGCACGCCGGCGGGAGTCCTCGAAGTGAGAATTGCCGCCGTCAACGACGATGTCATCAGCCTCAAGATGCTCGTCAAGTTCCTCAAGCGTGGCATCAACCGGGTCGCCTGCCGGCACCATCAGCCAGATTCGCCGGGGAGTCGGAAGACGCTCAACGAGGTCAGCAATCGAGTCAGCTGGTTCGGCGCCGGCCTCGGCGGCCGCCGCGGTTGCTTCGGCATCAAGATCAAAAGCGACAACGCGGTGGTCGGCCGTAAGCAGCCGATCAACGACAATCTGTCCCATCCGCCCGAGTCCGATGACGCCTACGTCCATACGCCGGTATGTCGCCGGCCGGCAGGTAGCCCTTGCGGTTCATCCGGCGGCGAGGCGCCGGCCGATGGGCTTGCGGAAGGCCGCGTAGATCAGCGAGATGAGGAGCCCAACAAGCGCAATCCCACGGATGGGCCAGCTGAAGACCGCTACTCCGGGAACCGCGAAGGCCGCCCCGAGAAAGAAGTCCTCGGGGGCACCATCGTACCGGATGACCATCCGCGGGGCGACCCACCGATCAAGTGGGTGGACGTAAACCGCCCGCTCGTTGGTGACTGCCCAGGGTCGCAACGCGGGGATGCCGCCGATAACGTCGGCAAGAACGTGCAACGCAGCAGCGGTGAAAAACAGCGCCACGGCGACGGTAATCGGGCTCGTGAGCGTAACGGCAACCGGTAGGGCCAATAGTGCTGCCAGCGGGTAATACACCGGAAAGTGCAGCGTCTTGCGGTGGGCGGCGAGGACGTCCAGATCGGGGGTAATTCCGCCGGCGATTCCACCGATGGCGGCCGGGATAGCCAACTCGGGGGAGACAGTTGCCACCGCCGCTGCCACTGCGAGCCCCACGAACCCGTGGGTGGTCGCCATCATCACCGCGAAGCTTTGATTCGCCCAATCAAACCTCTTCCGTTGTCGGTGACCTCCTTCTCGCCGCAGACGGTAAGCCGTCCCAAGCGGTGGGATGTTTGCCGGTCTACGGTCGCGCCTGTTCGTGTGGGGTGACTCGCCCGTTGATTTGTCGAACAGGCGCACTGATGGCTGGGCTAGGCAGTCGGTGCTGCTATTCTCTTAAGGATCTGGAGGGACCGTTGCCCGCATATCGGAATCTCACCGGAGTTGGCGCGATTCACGCCCGCGCTTCTTTCGAGAGAGAGGAGAGATTCTCTCGCTGTCAGAAGATAGAAGCAAGCGAGGGCTTCGACGCAACCTTGATTCGCATACCGTCCAAACCGGTGGCCATGTCCGACGATGCGCCCGAGCACGACTATCGGTTCGATACGCTGAGCCTTCACGCCGGCCAGGAGTCGCCCGATCCGGGGACGAACGCCCGAGCTCCGCCCATCCACCAGACCACCTCCTATGTCTTTGAGGACGCTGAGCACGCTGCCGACCTCTTTGCGTTACGCGAGCCGGGGAACATCTACAGCCGGTTGATGAACCCAACGAATGCGACCCTTGAGGAGCGCCTGGCGGCACTCGAAGGCGGGGTCGCCGCACTCGCGACCGCCTCAGGGATGGCGGCGCTGGATCTTGCGACGTTCGTTCTCGCTAGCGCCGGCGACAATATCGTGACCTCCTCGGCGCTGTATGGCGGGACCTACACCTACTACACCCACACGGCCCCCCGCCGCGGCATCGAGACGCGGTTCGTCGACACGCTTGATTACGAGGCCTACGCTGCGGCCATCGACGAGGATACCGCCTACGTCCATGCCGAAACCGTTGGAAACCCGGCGCTGGTGACCCCCGATCTCGAACGACTCGCCGATATTGCCCACGACCACGACGTCCCGCTGTTCGTTGACAACACCTTTGCGACGCCATATCTGTGCAATCCGATTGAGCACGGCGCCGATCTGGTCTGGGAGTCGACGACCAAGTGGCTCCACGGCGCCGGTAGCACCGTCGGTGGCGCGCTCATCGACGGCGGCACCTTCGAGTGGGACGCCGAGCGCTACCCCGAGATTGCTGCGGACAATCCCGCCTACCACGGTCTGAACTTCAAGGAGACCTTCGGCGACGCCGCCTTCGCCTACGCAGCCCGGGCCCGTGGCCTGCGCGATCTGGGCAACCAGCAGTCGCCCTTTGATGCGTGGGTCACCCTCCAGAAGCTCGAAAGTTTCCCGCTGCGCATGGAGCGTCACTGTGAGAACGCCTTGGCCGTCGCCGAGTTCCTCCAAGATCACCCCGATGTCGAGTGGGTGACCTACCCCGGGCTGGCCGACCACGAGACCCACGAGAACGCCAACGAGTACCTCGATGGCGGCTACGGCGGCATGCTCACCTTCGGGTTGACCGGCGGTGCGGAGGCCGGCCGGCGCTTCTCGGAGGCGACCGATCTCGCGAGCCTGCTGGCGAACGTTGGCGACGCGAAGACGCTAGTGATCCACCCCGCCTCGACCACCCACCAGCAGCTCACCGAGGAAGAGCAGATGGCAAGCGGCGTCACGCCGGACCTCATCCGGCTGTCGGTCGGTATCGAGGATCCCCAGGACATCATCGCGGACATCGACCGGGCGATTGAGCGCGCCACGTCCTGACGGCGCTATCCGGTCGTGAGTGTTAACCGCACGCAGGATATCCGGTTAATACGCACACGTCCCACCGGTGTCTCACATGCCTGTTGAACTCCGCTTCTTTGCGACTTATCGCGAGGCGGTCGGCCAGAAGACGCTCGAATGGGCGCTTGGGGAGACGACAACCGTCGGTGGCGTTCTGGCGGCACTTGAGGCCGAGTTCGCCGATCTAAACGGCGCGTTGCTTGATGACGGCGCGGTGCCACCCCAGGTGACCGTTCTCAAGAACGGCCGGGCGATTGCCCATCTCGATGGTGCCACAACACCCATCGAGGCGGGCGATGTGCTCGCGGTGTTCCCGCCGGTGGCCGGTGGGTGATGCGCGTCGAACGCACCTTTCGCGGCATCTCGTTGCGCCTGGCGCGCCGGTATCTTGAACAGCTTGGTGGCACCGTGATCGACGAGACGACTGTCGAGGCCCCGGCGTGGCGGGCGACGCTCGCCACCGAGTCCGTCAGTGTCGGGCCGACGCTCGAACTGACCGAGGTGACCGTCCGATTCGAGGGCGAGGAGGCGGCACTCGATTCGGTTGTTGAGGCGTTCGCCCAGAAGGCGATGCGAGCGGGCGGGTGATCCGATCAGTCGTCGGCTGGCGCGCTCTCAAGGGAGACGCCAGTGCCGGGTCCGACGGTGATATCGAGATCGTTGAGACGTTCATCGGGGACGACGCCATCAACCCACTGACGAGCCTCGTAGTACTCGCGCTTCATCGCGTCGAGTTCGGCCAGTTGCCCTTCAGCGGCCCCCATCCCGGGGATGGCCTCGTCACTGCCCTCGACGAAGCGCTCGGGCAGATCGTCATCATCGCCGTCGAACCCAACGAGGTTGTTGTAGTACCGCTCAAGCGTGTAGATGCGCTTGCCGGCCTCGATAAGATCATCCGCGGTGAGGTCCCGACCAGTCATGCCATTGTATTGTAGGACGTATTCCTCGATGCCTTCCGCAAAGGCGTTGAACTTACAGATGTCAAAGGAATCGGAGATGGCGTGTAGGTCCTGGAAGGTGACCTGGAGTTCGCCCTTGCCCTCGGGATCGGCGGGATCGACCGCCTCTGGAATGCCCAGAATCTCCGCAGCCGGGGTGTACCCACGGAGGTGACACGCCCCTCGATTCGAGGTGGCATAGCCGATGGCCATGCCTTTCATCGTCCGCGGGTCGTACGCCGGCATGGTCTGGCCTTTGACATCAAGGCGGGTGTCCGCCGCATCAAAGCGCTCGGCGGCGCCGGCGGCCCCCTCTGCCAGCGCGTCGGCGAGGGCATCGGAGCGGTGAGCAATCCGCTCAAGCAGGTCATACATCGCATCCTGGTCGCCCCATTCGATGTCTTCCTCGATGTAGCCCTTCTCGGACATCTCCATGGCCATCGCGACAATGTTGCCCGCCTCGATGGCGTCCACCCCGAGGTCGTTACACCGATCGACGAGGATGGCGGTCACCTCGGCGTCGTCGTTCATTGAGTTGGCGCCGAAGCTCCAGGCCGGCTCGTATTCGAGCGACTCCATGCGGACCTCGCGGTGTTCGCCGCCGATGTCGGCCTCGGCTTCGACCTCCTTCTTGCAGGCGACCGCACAGGAGTGGCAGGTGGGCTCATCAACGAGGATGTTCTCACGAACCCACTCGCCGGAGGTGTTCTCGGCGTCGATGTTCGGGTCGCTCGGGTCGGCGGTTGCCTCCGCCTCCGTCGAGGTGTACTGGCCGTTGCGGGTCGGCAGGCCGTCCATCTGCTCGGTCAGGTTGGTCAGGACGTTTGTGCCGTACATCGACAGCCCGCCCTCGTTAGGAGCGGTCACGTCTGACTCGGTGATCGCCTGGACGGCCTGCTGGTGGCCCTCGGCGAAGGTATCCTCGTCGGCCGGCTGGGGCATGTCCGTCGCTGATTTGACGACGACCGCCTTGAGCCCCTTCGAGCCCATGACCGC
>JBEQAX010000048.1:0-9908 GCA_041640095.1 Salinarchaeum sp.
GTCGACTGGCAACAGACAATCACCCAGTCGGCAACCCGACCGGTCAACGCCTATCCCGATCCCAACGACGATGGTCGCCAGTCACTTGGTGATCTTACTTTCGCTGGCTTTGATACTGCCCGCTCCCCAAGCTCTCCGGGACCGCTTCCGCGGACGAATGAACTCCCTGACGTGCGAGGTGACTGTGCAGATAACGAACTCGGGCTTCGACAGCGTCCCGAGGAGTACTGTATTTCCCCGATTGAAGGAGCCGCTTCGGTCGAGTCGTTCTACGATTATCAATCCGGGACGCGCAGCTCGGGCAATACCGCGATCCAGCGAGCCGATACCACCCGGATATGCTTCTACCGTGAGACGGCCACCGGCGATCTGTACCTCGTCATCATTAACGATCGCCAGGGCGACAATAACGGCGCAACAGCGACTGTCGAGATCGATGGGCTTGATGCGTCGACCGCTAGTGGCGATCCCTGGGTTGTTAAAGACGATCCAGACGACGACTACACGGCCAACAGCGCTACTTGGGAGTGGCGTGCCGGTGAAACCGACGGTGGGGTGGCCGGACCGCTCGTTCCAGCGTCGGGCGAACCGGGCTTTTGTCTGCACGTTCCGACCAATCTGGAGACTGACAGCCTTCAGGTGCTTGACGGTGACCCGGACACCGCCATTGATCTCGATCCAACGCGGGACTTCGTGGTCTGTAGTGAAACCGGCCTCAAAAGCGGCGACCAGCTTCCCGTGCCGGAGGTCTACCAAAGCGAGCAGGCCCCCAACCAGCAGCACCTTATCGAGGTCCGCGACGCCAAACCCGGTGACAGCGGCCGGACAACATTCAGTCTCCACGTCGCCGACCTCGATGTCTACGCGTGGCTCTTTGCTGATAACTACGAGACGGCCGAAAACGGAATCACCGAACCGGAGGCCGATGCTGCCAACGAGGATCAGTTCGTCAATGAGACCGGCGGGATCGAGCGCAAGGATCCTGATCCAAATGCGCCCGGCGCAACCGTTGAACTCCCGTATGCCATCCAGGTGCGGATCTGGTACGACGAGAACTGTGACGAAACGTATCAGGAGTCAGAGACAATCATTTTCGAGGGGACCCTCGCCGACGCAATGGCGATTCTCACGCAGACCAACGCCAACGGTGTTCCCGGCGTGCCACTTGATGGGGACCGATCGACCGCCTACGATGCGATTGTCGGCGGGACTGTCGACGATGGCATTGATCCCAACCGCGAGTGCTTCGAAGCACTCACTACCACCTGTATCGGCTTCGAGTGGGCTCTTCCGGTTGAGGTGGGCAATGCCGTCCAGTCCGACTCGGTCGCCTTCGATATCGGCTTTTACACCGAACAGTGCTCACTCAACGACGGCTCCGGCCTTGGTCCCGAGGAGTCCTGATCGCAACCACCCCGTCTTCTCTCACTCACGATGGTTCGCATCACCCGTCGTCGGCTGCTCGCTGCTGTCGGTGGTGTTGGCGCTGCTGCTGGTACCGGATCAATCGCCGCGGACGCGCTTGCACGTCCGCCGCTTGAGCAACACGCCGTTGGCCGTCCAACAAGCGCGGCGACGATCGAGTCCGACGCGCCGCCACAGATCGCCGTCTCTTGGCGCGAGATCATCAATGGCTCCGTTACGGAGACGAGTGACCTCCAGGTTGATGGCGACACCGGCGCACTCGGGCTACTCGTTGATCACGAGCTCATGCCCGGCGATTCTGGGTCGGTTACGATGCGTGTTCGACTCCTTGAGCGGCCTAACCAGTCGACGTCACCTGCCGAGATTCATCTATTTGCGGTGTTGCTCAACTCCGACGAGAACGGCCTCACAGAACCCGAACGAGCCGCCGGTGACCGAACGCCCGAAACCGGCGAACTGGACGATACACTCCAGGTGCGCATCTGGCGGGATGACGGAATCTTCGCAGGTCACGGCTCCTGGGAGCCCATTCCGGTCGTCGGTGACACGATCGTTGAGAGCGGAACGCTCCGCGCGGTCACCGATGCGCTTACCGATGGTCGTGTGCTCCCGATCAACGGCCAGACCTGTCTGTCCCCCGCTGCGTCCCCCGAGACGTTCGTCTCCTTCCGGTGGTCCTGTCCGTCGTCCGCGGGAAATCAGATCCAAAGCGATTCGGTTGCCTTCCAGATTGGGTTCGTTCCACGTCGCTGCGACAATCCCGGCTGAGTGCCACCTACTGTGGCAGTAATCGGCCACTACCGCTTATTCCGTCGACGTCGGGGAGTCTTCAGGGCCTCATTACTCCGCGTACCGGGGGTGCAAACCGGTGTATACCTAACCACGCTGCGGCACTGGCATTCGTCAATGAACGCGCTGGGGCTTTGCTCCCGCCGGTCGCCCTTGATCGGCCTGACATCTGGAGGTGGCGTTGATGACTGACAGCGTCCGGAATGCCATCCGGCTGGTCGGCAAACTCCTTGGGGTCCTCCTGCTCCTTGCTGTCCTCGCCCCGTTCATCGTGTACGCCGTCCCGCAGGTGGTCGGCGCGGACCACGGGATGGTCGTCCTCTCGGGCAGCATGGAGCCGACAATGAGTCCGGGTGATGCTGTGATCGTCACCGAAGTGCCGTCTGAACAGATCAAGACGGGCGACATTATCACCTTCCAGCGACAGGGGAGTCAGACGCCCACCACCCACCGGGTGATCGAGATTGACCAAACCGAGAATGGCCCTGCTTACGTGACCAAGGGCGACGCCAACGAGAATCCCGACGCTGGTGCCGTCCCGGCCGGTCGCGTCATCGGTGAGGTCATGCTGGTCATCCCGTGGATCGGGTACTTCGTCCAGTTCACGAACACGCAACTCGGCTTCCTCGCGCTTGTGCTTGCGCCGTTCGGACTGCTTCTCGTCTCTGAGCTCTGGAATCTCGCCCGGGCAACCGGCGATAACAGCGGCGCCGAGACAGCTACCGATGATGTCGAACCTACGCCTACCGACGCCGCACCGACGACCGACGACTCCGATGAGTTCACCCTCACGACATCGGGGCTTCAGCTCGGGATCGGGTTGTTGCTGGTCTATGCTCCTTACAGCGGGTATGTCGCCTACACGCTCCGGGAGGCCTGGGCGGTGGCTGTGGCGACAGCGACAGGGATCGCGTTGTTATTCGCGCTGATGCTCTATGGACGGATCCGCGGCTCCGAACAACAGTTGGTTCTCACCGACGGCACCTCTGCCGGTGGTGACGACGCGTGAACGACCCGCCGTGGCTGTCGCGTCGCGAACTCCTCTTGACGGCCACAACCGCTGGCGCTGCGGCGACTGCTGGGAGTGGTGTCGTCGCGCTGGTTCATGACACCGAACGATTCCCCGCTGAGCTCCAGGCAGGTACCCTTGAGCTAAACGCTGATCCGTCCTGGGAGAACACCGGCTCGCTCGGATCAGTCTCGGAGGGCGAGGGAGGGTCTGAAACCGTTGGACTCGTTGTCTCCGGGAATCCTGCCTATATCTGGTTTCGTACTCGCTGTCCGACGTGCGCGCCGGTTGAGGAGGCGCTGTTTGTGCGCCTCGGGATCGACACCAACGGCGACGGAACGATTGATCTTCCGATTTCCGAGCAGTTCCGTTCGCTTCGGGAGAGCCGCCGCCGATACGGCAATGGGATCCGTCTCGGGACGCTCACCCCCGACGATCAATGGGATCTCCGACTAGAGTGGGAGCTCCGCGAACCGGCCGAGACCGATACGGTCACCTTCGCCTTCGAGTTCAATGCGACCCAAACCCGGTCGACAGATCCGGACACGCTCTCCTCGCCGTGGCCCTCCTGTGAGGACTGCCAGACAACGTCAACGAACCAGTCTTCGACGCCAGCGAACGCCACTACAACGGAGGTGCCCGACGAATGAGTCTGCGCGAATGGCTCGCGGTGGGTCACTCTACTGGGGCGGTCCTCGTGTTCGTGTTCCTCCTCGTCGCCTCGCTCTCTGGCGGGGTGACACAGGCGATGCTCTCAGATACCGCCCAGACCTCCGGCGGACTCACCATCGAATCCGATCTCACGGGCGTCCAGATGGATGTTGTCCCGATCAACAACACCAGCACCTGGGTACGCGCGACGCCGGAATCCGTCGACATGACCGACCTGCGGACCATCGAGACGACTGAGGTTGCCCATTCAGGCCACGTACGCGTGCGCGTCTCGGTCGAGCGTTCAACCCTCGATACCCTTGCTGTCGCCCCCGATTCCGTGCGGATTGTCCGTCAGCACAATGGCACCTGGGCCACCCTTGATGGACGGGTCACGCGCGTGACGAATCAGTCGGTCTCGGTGGTTGCTGTCAGTGCGAACGCGAGCACGATCGGTGTGGCCGTTCCCGCTGTCTCGAACACAACCCCCCGGTCGACCGGCCCGACCAACGACTCCCAGGCCTCGTCGAATGTGACACCCGCGAACACCACGACCACCCCCGAAAGATCCAATGCGACGAACGCGTCAGATGAGACAACCCACTCTAACAATACCACATCCCCTGGAGCGACAACCACCACACCCAATTCATCAAAGGGTGCCAACACGAGCACCGCCACAACGGCACCCAACAATTCACCCGCAAACAGCGGATCAGCCGACGGGAGTAACCAGTCGACGACCGGGGCCTCTGATCAGGGGACTAATACTTCGACCCCACCATCCGGCAACTCGTCCGATAGCGACTCCGATTCCGCCTCGGACAACTCGACGAGCGCTCCGGAGGAGTCATCAACATCGCCCGGGTCAACGGACGAACAGACGGAAGCCGCCAGTTCGACTGACACGTCGGGCGGTTCGTCCACATCGGATCGCTCCTCGAAAGACGATCCGTCCTCGGATACGGATGACTCCGATACTGCGTCCACTCACGATCCAGCAGAGACTCCTGCAAATGAGGAGTCAGACGGGCAGCCCGGTGATTCACCCGATACATCACCCGGCTCGGCTGACAACACCGATCAGCCCGACCCAACCACTGACGCCGAGACCTCAAGCGACGACAGCTCCTCCGGCGATGGTGCTGCGACCGATTCATCCGCATCGGACTCCGCTGAGGACTCCGATAGGTCTGATAACTCGGACGCCGCCGACACGTCGAGTGACCACCCCTCTTCGGATGACGATGCCGGCGACACGACTACTGAGGCGTCCGAATCGGACGACGGTGTGGCAGGTGAGGTGGATTCCGACGGTGGCTCCACCGAATCCAACGACGATTCGACAGCCGATGACGGCAGTGACACGCCATCCTCGTCCGACGATGCTGACGGCACCGATTCGTCGTCTGCTGATGCCTCTACTGGGTCAGAGTCCGCATCTACCGAGGACGATAGCGAGACCGCCACACAGAGTGGTGCATCCGACACGGATGATGACACGTCGACGAGCGATGGAGACGCGAGCGACAACGGTGCACCCGATGACGACGGCGGTGACTCGGCCGCGTCGAGCCCTTCGTCCTCCGGCGGTGATACTGGATCGACGGATGATGCGTCCGGATCAAGCGCGGACGCCGCAGGCGGTACTACTGACTCGTCCGGCTCAACCGGCGAATCAACGAGCGGTGCAAGCGCGTCTGGATCAGACAGTGACTCCGCAAGCGACACTGACTCGTCTGCATCCGGTGGTGGATCCGCAGGCAGTGATACAGCCGGTTCGACGAGCGACTCCTCAGGTGGCGGAGGATCGTCGACATCGGAAAGCAACAGCGACGCGTGAGGCGGGATTTGGCTGTTGTTCCCCTATTAACGGCTAATTCTCTGCCCGTCGGGCAGTGCCGATGTGTCGCGCGCCGCATGCGATGGTGCCGCCGAGCATGCTCAATCGTGGACCTTCTGGTATCGAGTCTCTGCTCCCTCCAGATTGTTCGCCCGCCGGCCGTAGACACCGATTACTCGCAGACTACGACGGGGTCGTGTCGGTTGCTAGTCAGTGCATTCTCGTAGATAATCGTATATTTTCCTCTTGCGTCGCTGCGTAGTGGGCGCTTAGTTAACTACAATCGGTGTGAGACTCCCACCGCGAGGGTTCAAACACATGGTCTGTTCGCAACCTGGCCCGCGGGAGGAATCATGAGTAACAAACAGGTCGCCCCCCCGTCAGTCACAGAACCGCTCACCGACCACCCCGCGGATGACCAGCTGGACCGTGACGACATTTTCGAGATCCTGAGCAACCGTCGGCGCCGGTATATCCTCCATTACCTCAAGGAGCACGACGGCGAGTCCGAGGTTGAGCTACGCGAGGTCGTCGATCAGGTGGCCGCCTGGGAGAATAATACGTCAATCGAGAACCTCCAGTCAGCGAGTCGAAAACGGGTCTATACCGCCATCAAACAGTCCCACCTGCCTAAACTCAAGGATAAGGGCGTCATCAAATTCGACCGACAACGCGGGACCATGTCGCTTACCGACGCTGCTCGTGAGGTCGAACTGTATCTGGAGTATGTCCCGGAGGAAGATCTTAGCTGGGGCGAATACTATTTCTCGCTTTCGGTGGCCTGTGTCGCCGTTGTCGGGGCTTCCTACCTCGGTCTTCCACTGTTTGACCGTCTCTCTGGTGTTGCACTTGTCGCCATCATTGTCGTCCTGTTCACGCTCTCATCGATCGCCCACCTCTACTACTCGTATACGCATCAATCACGCGTTGAGCCCGCCCCGCCGATGGCATATCGATGACGACAGCTACTGCGATCCGCCCGACGCCCGCCTCTCTATGCCCGGCTGTCCGACCGTCCGCGAGCGGAGGAACGCGCCGATGGCCCCTGATCGACTCCGGCAGATCGTGACGACACTCGTCGGTGATGACTCGAAGACGCTCACCGCGGAACAGGCGTTCCGGCTGCTGGCAAACCGACGACGACGCCGGGTCGTTGAGGTCCTCCTCAAGACATCCGGCCCGCTTACCCTCAATGACCTGGTTGAGGCCGTGACCGAGGCCGAACGTACCGACACAACTGACGTGTCCTCGTTGCGGGACTCGGTGTACGCCTCACTTTATCAGACGCATCTGCCGTGGCTCGTCGCTGAGGATGTCATTGAGTACGACCAGGACGCCGACCGGATTGTCCTGACCGACCGCGGGACTCAACTCCAACAGTATCTTGATACCCCGCCTCGCCAGCCGACTACCGACCGTTGGCCACTTGTGTACCTCGGCGCGGCAATCGGATTTGGAAGCCTTATTCTTCTGTGGTGGCGTCGGCTGGACGCGATAACGTCGCTGTATATCGCCGTTATTGGCGCCGGGCTGTTCCTCGCATTATCGCTGATCCACCTGGTTACGACACGCCCGTGACAGCTGTTAGTGCCACGATCACCCTACTTCGGCGCTATCAGACCTCCAACTCAGGACCGGCTACCGGTCTGTGGGTGGTTGTTGCTCCGATGTACATTGAGTCGGGATCTGTATAATAAAGGATGATCCCGATGGGGATCAGTCGTCGTCAGCCGGGACCATCTGCTGGGCGTCCTCAAGCATCAGCGCCTCAAGCGAGTCGTTGGCCATCTGGCCAACCGCAAGGGCACTGTAGGCGGTCTGGTTGTTGAGGGTTACCCCGTCAACCTCAAGGACTACTTCGTCACTGCCCGCTGGCATGATCTCGATTGTGTATTCGCCCGAATCGAGCTGCTCATACTCGCTGGCGGACTGGAATGCGAGATTTTCGGCGATCATCGGCCCACCAGCGGCGCGAATGTCCACTGATGGAGCGTCCGGAGCGGCATGGACACACCGCAACTCAGCCTGATCCGATGGGATCCTGCCAGGATCGTCCGTCAGGACCGTCAACTCGGCCTCTGAGAGGAGGCCAGTCGCCAGGGCGGTGTGTTCGGTCTCCTCATCAAAGGAGAACGATGTGTCGATAACCGGCTCTGATTCGCCTGTGGGAACAACCTCAATCTGCCGACGACCGGCCTCAATCTCGGCGTAGTCGGTCGTATCTTTGTACGCGATGTCAGTGAATGCCGGATCGCCGTCGACGTGAATGTCGACTGCTGGGGCATCTGGACAGCAATGGCCGACCCGAACGCGGGCGTTGTTTGCCATGGGTGAGAACCTCCACCTACAGATACTCTTGGGACCATGAAGTGTATAGAGTCAATAGTCGTCCTAACCGGTCATTATCGCGCTTATACTGACTTTTCACCGAGACGAGGATCGAAGAAAGTAGTCCCGGGAGGATTCGAACCTCCGTCGTCAGCCCCAGAAGCTGACAGGATTGGCCACTACCCCACGGGACTGCACGCGAATGTTCTTGCCGCCGGCACTTATGTACTGCGGTGTCGCGCGAATCCTCTGGCCGTGCCGTCCGGGTCCTGGGGCGGCCGCCTCGTGTCCGAGCCGACCTTATTTATTTATCCCAGGCACACTATCGAATATGTACATTGGACGGTTCGTCATCGTCGGCCCGGATGTCGCCGCCTATCGGGTCTCTTCACGATCGTTCCCGAACCGACAGATCCTGGATCGGGGGGACACTTTCACCGTCGCTCCTACTCCGGGCGCTCCCGAGACCGAGAATCCCTACGTCGAGTACAACTGCGTGCGCGTCCTTGCGGACCCGTCGAGTGTTGTCCTCGGAAACGGGTCTCACGTCGATCCGATCGCCGAGAAACTCACACTCGGGTACCCACCGCGAGACGCCCTCGCCGAGGCGCTCCTCGCGCTTGACTACGAGAAGGACGACTATCATACGCCGCGGATCGCCGGCATTGTCGGCCCGACCGGTGCCCACATTGGCATTGTTCGACGCGACGCGCTCATCGTTGAGGCGGTAACCGAACCGACGCTGGTGGCAACCTACGAGCGCGATGCGCCGACGTCGTTTGCCTTCGAGATGGCCGACGCCCAAGCGGCAGCGACAGCCGCCTACGAACTTGACTTCGAGCATCCCGTCTGTGCCGCTGGCATTGTCCGTGATGACGGTGACTTCGAGGTGGCCATCGAGAACGACCCGACGGCCTGATGCGCGTCGGGCAATGGCCCTATAGGCGTCGGCTGCGTACTGGTGGTGAATGGGCGAGTTCGAACTCATCGACCGGGAGGCGACCGAGACCCCCGGCGACGAGTGGACCGATATCGATGTCGGTGACACCGAGGCCGACCGGATTGCTCGCCAGCGTGACCGCGAGTTCCAGGAGTTTCGCAAACGCATCAAGAACACCGAACAGTTCAAAGTTGAGGCCTCGGTCTTCGACGACGCCACCTTCGCGGCCCTCTACCGACTGGTTCAAGACGGCGTTGTCGCCGCCTTCGGCGGTCCGGTTTCGACGGGCAAGGAAGCGAACGTGTATCTCGCACTGGGGGGCGACCGGGCGGCGAGCGCACTTGAGACGACCGACCCCGAGGTAGCGGTCAAGGTTTACCGCATCACGGCTGCCGAGTTCGAGGATATGGAGGCCTACCTCGCCGGTGATCCGCGGTTTGAGGAACTTGGTGACACCCAGCAGATCGTCCTTGCGTGGACACAAAAGGAGTTTGCCAATCTTGAGCGGGCCCGGCGAGCGGGCGTCCGCGTTCCACAGCCACTCGGGGTCGAGCGGAACGTGCTTGTCATGGAGTTTATCGGCACGGAACACGACCGCGGTCGCCGTCTCGCGGAGGTCGACATTGAGAACCCCGAGACGGCTTACGAGGTGGTTCGTGAGTACATCCGGCGGCTTTACGCCGCTGGCCTCGTCCACGGCGATCTCTCGGAGTACAACCTGTTGGTTCATGAGGGCGAACTCGTCGTCATTGACGTCGGCCAGGCGGTGACGATCCACCATCCCAACGCCGAGGCGTTTCTCGAACGCGACTGCGAGAACGTGGCCTCGTTTTTTACCCGGCAGGGCTACGCCGTTGACGGCGATACCCTCCTGTCGTGGGTCAAGGCTAACGCCGATCCCGACCGGTGAGTTAACGTCCACA
>JBEQAX010000049.1:0-8830 GCA_041640095.1 Salinarchaeum sp.
GTGGTCTACCCGACACTTGTCATCGGCGTCGGATTCGCGCTTGTCGCTGGTCTTGTGGCCTGGCGTACCGGCCGGCCGTGGCTTATCGCCGGACTTCCGGTCGGCCTGTCGCTGCCGGCGTGGCGTGAACTCAGGCGCCGGCAGACCCGGTACCTCATCACCGACGCCGCCCTCTATCACAAGCGCGGCGTGGTGGGTCACGCTGTCAGACAGGTATACCAGGAGACAGTCCAGAATACGGCACTCACACAGGCTGTCACCGGATCGCTCTTTGGCTATGGCACGCTGACAATCGAGGTTGCTGGGGGCCGGGATCTCACCTTCGACGCTATCGACGACCCGGATGGCGTCCGCGGACATCTTGCTATGCGTGGCCGAACCGACGGCGTGACCGGCGACGCGGGGGCAGACGTGACTCTGCCGGGATCCCTTGCGCAGTGGCAGGCGGTGCGATCGGAGGTCAAGCAGCTCGCCGAGACAATTGAGCGCCGTAGAACGTAGCCGACAGCCTACCGGGCGTAGGCGTCGATGATGTCGTTGAGCGTTCGCTCGTCAGCGTCAACCGACTCCGTCGTGTCATCGGCGTCCTCGCGTACCGTCAGGTCGTCGTCTTCAGGGGGAACAATCTGCTGCATGAACAGCGATATGCTGATCTTCGTAATAATGATCTAGGATTTCCTGTGATGGGTGTCGATCTATGAGCACCCTATCAGAATACCTGAAGATGCCCCTACTCGTCGCGACAACGCGTGTCAATATTAGCCACTTCGGTGGTGGACCACTTGACCTGGCGTCACCTGCGCTCAAAGAGACCACGCGTACCGAAACCGGGCGATAGGGGACGGCGTATGTGAGTATTCGGTCAGTAGGATATATGTATCCCCATACGTATACTACGATCACCCATGCCACACGTTGCCATTGATGCCGAGGGCAACTGGCACATCGTGATCGATGGCGACATCGTGTGTCAGACCGAGTCGCCCGGACCGGCAGATACAGACATCGAAATCGTCGATCGCATGGCCTACACCCGTGACAATCTCGACAATCCCGATCCACCGTGGTGTCGGGCCTGTCTGATGTTTGTTGACGAAGAGGCGCTACCGTCACCGCCTCGGCGCAAGAACTCCCCGACCTTCGACTATCACGAGGTCTTTTCGCCGTAGCTACAGGAACGGCGGTGGTCCGACTCGCAGGGATCCCCCGTATGGAACGAGTTGCCGTTCTGTAGTGTTCGGCCGGCTACAGGCCGAGTGCCGCGGGGTTTGACTCCGAGACGGTTCACAGGAGGAGTCCAACTGGGATGATGACCAGTGCGAGGAGAAATCCCCAGAACCCGTACCGGTGATCAAGCACCCGACGCTGGATGCGCTCAATCGTCCCGACGTACCATCTGCCAGCTCCGAGGGCAAGTACCGCAACGGCCGTGGCGACGACGGCGAGGAAGACGACAATCGTCACGCCAACTGGCGTATTCAGCGTCAGCGCGACCAGAAGTGTATCGCCGAATGTACCGACGTTGGCGCCGAGCACGAATGGGATGACCTCCTCTCGTTTGATGTGCCCGCGGTTGTATAACGGGACGATTACACCGAGGGAGAAGGCCACGCTCGTTGCCACCATCGTGACGAGTCCGCCAACAGCGAATGCGACCCATCGGCTCGCGACCAGCGTGATGTATCGTTGGCGTAGTCGCTCCTGATCGACGCGCTCAAGCAGCCGGTCGAAGGCCTGCAGACACCCAAAGAGTAGCGTCAGCGCCAGTACAAAGGCACCCCCAGGGCCAAGCCCGGCAACGATCGCATCGGTCAGCGTTGTGATCTCGATGGGTGTCGGGAGGGCCACCACCGGGAGCATCTCGATTGGCGTGGCCTGCACAACCGGCACCAGCGGCAGACCAATCACAACGGCCGGCCAGAACACCGAGTGGGCCAAGAGGAACGTTAACAACCCGAGACGTACGGCGTCTCGAAGCGATGCGGTCTCCGCAGTGATGTAATCGAAGACCCCAATCAACACGACCACGCCCGAACCACCGAGTCGTGATCCGACGAGCATGCTGAAGAGAACAGCGGCATCGATTACCCCGGAGTCGAACAGCGAGAGGGAGACTGCAGCGACGACCGATCCGTTAGCTAGCGCGTAGGAGGCCAGCCAACTCAATCCCAGAGCCGATCGATCGGCCACAATGACCGCTCGGAGAACGCGTCGCAACACCGGCTCAAGCGCCGTCGTCGCCGTCCCGAGCAGACGAACCGCAATGAAAAATACCAGCGCAATGAGTAGTCCTGCTCCGACTCGATGGAGCCGCCGTCGTCGCTTGCTCGTGTGTGCCACCGGGACAACAGTACGATCGCCGTGCCCTTAGTATTACTTGAGATACATTTACGGCGTTCGATTCGAGCAGACTTGCACGCCAATATTAATAACTTCAATCAATCGTTTAATTCTATAGCCGTTCATAGATCACAGGTTCCCAAACGTTTTTTATAATGTATGTTGTTGAAGAACGCAAGCCACGTGACAGTCTCTCACATCCCGTCCTGATAGTGGTCCATCGCTGAGTGTTCTGGTATCGCGATGCCGCCGTCGCCGGCTGTATTGGACAGTATTTGAATCACTCCCCACAACAACACATGAGTTCCAGCCCATCACTCCCCGACAACATGGATCAGGAGATGAGAGCCTTCGTCGAGTCTCTCGACGAACGAATGACCTCGGAGGACATCGCCACCCTTGAGGCCTGCATGGAGTGTCGCAACTGCGGACAGGCCTGCAACTGGTATCTCACCACCGACGACGAGGACCTCCACCCACAGCACAAACTCGAGTTCATCCGCCAGGTCTACCGGCGGTACCTCACAATCGAGGGGAAACTCGGCAGCAAGCTCAACATCCATGAGACCCCGACCAGCGAGGACCTCCGAGAGAACATGGAGTACTACTGGAAGTGTACGGCCTGTGGCCGGTGTACGCTCTCGTGTCCGCAGGGGTTGAGCGTCCGACGGATCGTTCGCATCGCCCGGAAGGCGTTCGTCGACGCCGGTCTTGCCCAGGAGAACGACACCATTGACTCAATCATCGAGAACACTGAAGAGTACCGCCACAGCTTCGGACTGACCCGCGAGCAGGTCCTCGGGCGGATCGGGCTGTTCCTATACGCCCAGGAGCTTGAGGTTCCCGTTGAGGTTGAGGATCCGGAGTACCTCTTTGTCTGTCCGACTGCCGGTAATACCAAGCTTCCTGACTTCGGGACCAAGCTCATTCAGATGCTCAACGCTGCGGGGATCGACTACTCGGTCACGCCACGGGTCGTCGACACCGGGACCGAGATCGATCACGTCTCCACGCACGAGGGCCTCACCCGCGAGCTCCTGCTTGAGTGGGAACAGGAAGCCGAACGGCTCGGCGCCGACAAGGTGCTTGTCATGGAGTGTGGGTGTGACACCCGGACGATGAACGCCGAGGCCGACGACACCCTCGGTCGGCCGTTTAAGTTCCCGTTCGTCAGCATCGATACCGTCTTGCTTGACGCCATCGAGAACGGGGATCTGCCCGTCGAACCGGTTGATGATCGGATCACAATGCACGACCCCTGTTATGTGACTCGGCTCTCTGGTCGAGGAGAGATGGAGCGAGACCTGCTCAACGCCGTCACCACCAACTTTGTCGAGATGCAGCCTAACGGTGAGGAGAACTACTGTTGTAACGCTGGCGCCGGGCCGATGCGCATCCCCGAATACGAGGATCTCCGCCTGCAGGCCTCCGAACTCAAGGCCAACCAGATTGCGGACACCGGGGCTGACCGGGTCGTCACCCCGTGTGCCATCTGTAACCTCAGTCTCACCCAGACGACCGAGGAGTACGACCTCGCCAACGAGGACGAGCGGATGGTCCGGATGATGTATGAGATCGTCTACGAGGCTGTTGCCGCCGGGCTCCGCAAACGCGGCGAGATGAACCGGGTGACGCTGCCGGCAGCCCTGCAGGACGTCGACGAGACGTACTTCCACGAACACAGCGTCCAGGGCTTTTTGACCGATCTTGTCACCCAGGAGAAGTTCGACACGGTGCGCAACTGGCTCCGGCGGGATGACATCGTTGACCGGTTCAAACAGAACAACCCCGAGGTCGCCCACCGCGTTGATGAGATTCTTGAGGCCGACCCCGCAGCAATCGAGCCCCAGCCGGGACGCCCGGGTGAGCTGGCATGGACGTGATCAACGTCCTCCAGGTCTTCGCCCCACTCGCGTTGGCGGTCTTTGCTATCGGCGTTGCGCCGAAGTTCATCCGGTGGGGTCGTGGCGTCCTCGCCGGGGGCACCTTCTCCGGGCGATCAAAAAACGAGATTGACAGCCCGGAGCGGGAGTCACCGTTGCGGGCGCTTGGGCGTGTGCTCTACAAGCCGATGACCTTCTCAAGTGGCGCCAACGCCTCCTGGACGGCCGGCTACGCCCTCTATCACGTGGGAATCATCACCATCTTCGCGGGCTACTCCCTCGCGGCAGCCCTCCTTGGTGTCAACATCCTTCTTGGCAATCCCGTTCCGAATATGACCACCGGCGAGTTCACTCAGCAGCTGTCACTGGTGAACCTGCTGGCAATCGTCTTCGGGAACGCCGAGTCGCCGGCCCGCGAGTTTTTGTTTGGGCCTGCGGCGCCGGTCTTCCTCGGTGTGACCTGGGTTGCGGTCATCTCAGCTTTCCTTGGCAACGTTGCACTGTTCGGGAATGCCTTCCGAAACAAGGGGGCAATTGTTGGCGATATTCACGAGGCCGCCCGTGGCTTTCGCACCTCCGGGCGGTTCTCGCTTGAGCACGTCCTGATCACCGGGCTTGTCTTTGGGATCGTCATCACCGAACTGCTCGCCCGGCTGGCCAGTAGCGTGCCAGCGATCCCGCATAACATGCTGTACTACCACCTACTGCTCGCGATGGCCATCGTGGTGCTCACGCCGTTTACCTTCCTCAAGCACATCGTCTTCTTCCCGATCACGCTTTATTACGCCACGCGGCGGCGGGTCACCCGCACCATCGCGTGAACACTCCCCGCCTTTCGGTCTGTATTGCTCCTTGATCTAGCGGATGTGGCGTCTTCGAATAGCTAAGTCCCATTCAGCAAACGCTTTGTCAGCGGCCACCGCCAGTATCAATACGAACGATGGCGGAGGCGCTCCTTTTCGAGACGGGGGTGATGTTCGCCGCAGTTGCCGCCGTGAGTCTCCTCGCGGCCCGCTTTGAGCTGTCGCCCATTCCGTTTTATATTCTGGCCGGGATGACAGCAAGCGAGTTCGTTGCTGGGCGCCTCGGAGTGGGATACGTGAGCCTCACGAGCTTCATCGAGGTTGGAGCCGAACTGGGAATCGTCTTGCTGTTGTTGTTTCTTGGTCTTGAGTTCAATCTCGATCGGCTGCTCGCTGACCGCACCCGGATTGGAACGGTCGGTCTTCTTGATCTTGGCGTCAACTTCACCCTTGGGCTCGGACTCGGATATGTGCTATTCGGCGATGCCGTCGCCGCGGTGATCGTCGCTGGAATCGTCTATATCTCCTCGAGCGCGATTATCACCAAGACGCTGCTCGATACCGGATGGATTGCGAACCCTGAGAGTGGACCGATCCTTGGGACACTCGTCTTTGAGGATCTCGCCATCGCGGTGTATCTCGCCCTCGTCGGCGCAGCCATTCTCGGTGGCGGATCAATCGGGGCGGTCGCTCAGTCAGTCGGGATTGCCTTTGGCTTTCTCCTGGCGCTGTTGGTGTTTGTCGCGCTTGGGACGCGGGCACTTGAGTTGCTTCTTGATACCACCTCAACGGAGTATTTTCTGTTGCGAGCACTCGGAGTGATTGTTTTGATCGCTGGGGCCGCCCTTTCGTTGGGGGTCAGCGAGGCCGTCGCCGCCTTCTTCGTCGGGATGGCCTTCAGTTCGACGAGCGTCGCACACGATCTTGAGGACGTGCTTTCGCCGCTTCGAGATACCTTCGCCGCGGTGTTCTTCTTTTGGATTGGACTCCGCACGGATCCGACAGTGTTGCCTGCGGTGCTTGATCTCATTCTCATCGCCGTTGTGGTCACCCTGCCGGCGAAGATCCTTAGTGGGTTTTTCAGTGGCCGTCAATACGGCCTCACCGACCGTCGGTCACTCCGCGTTGGTCTCGCACTGGTCACCCGCGGTGAGTTCTCGTTGATCATCGCGGCAACCGCATTAGCCGGTGCTGGCGGTGCGATCGACACCACGACCGCTGAGACGCTGTACGCCTTTACTGTTGGCTACGTGCTTGTAATGAGCATCCTCGGAACGACACTGATGCAGGCGTCTCCGATTCTTGAACGATCAGTACTCGACCAGCGGTGATTCCGACAGCACGCTTATTTTTCACCCAGAGCAATCCGCTGGTATGACCGTCTACGAGAGTGATATTCCAGGGGTTGGTCGCCGCTTTGAGCTGGAACTCACCGACCGCAAGCGGGTAGTCGTTGTCTATCACCACGACGGGCGGTGTGAACTCTTCCGGCGCGACGGCCCTGACGACGACGGCAAACGCATTCTTGATCTCACGAGTGACCAGGCAAGTCGACTCGGAACGATTCTTGAGGGCGCTTACTTCGAAACGGTCGATGTCGATGAATTGAGTGTTCCGCTTGGCGACGCGATCATTGAGTGGATCGAAGTGCCGGCTGGGTCATCGCTTGCTGGGGCGTCGCTGGCGGACGCCGACGTTCGTGCACAGACCGGCGTGTCGGTTGTCGCGATTCAACGCGATACGGAGACGATTCCTAGCCCGGGGCCGGAGGTCACGTTGCGTGTCGGTGACATCCTGGTTGGTATCGGCACCCGCAAGGAGCAGGCCGCGCTTGAGGCGCTCGTGAGCGAGTGACCCCCTGCGACATCCACTTCCACCTCGGTTGCCGACGATTCCGCGACGGTCTTAAACCCGTAGCTGAAAGAAGAGTCTGGTTGAGGTAGCTGTGAGTGCTGCGACTGGACTAATCCCGCTTGTCGTGACAATCCTCGGGCTCGGCGTGGCCGCACAGGTTCTCTCGGATCGACTCCAGATCCCGAGTGTGCTCTTTTTGATCCTCGCCGGCCTCGTGGTGGGCCCTGAGGGACTTGGACTCGTCGGGCTGTCGGCCTTCGGCGGGGCCGGGCCGCTCTCTGCGGTTGTCGGGATCTCGGTGGCGATTATCGTCTTCGAGGGGGCCTTCCATCTCAAACTCCCGAAACTTCGACAGACGCCGCGCGAGGTGCTCCAGTTGGTAACGCTTGGAGCTGCCCTTGTGTTCGTTGGCACGGCCCTTGTCGTCCACTTCGCACTTGATGCCTCGTGGGCGCTCTCGTTTCTTGTTGGGTCATTGCTTATTGCGACCGGACCAACGGTCATCACCCCGATTCTTGATGTTGTTCCGGTCAGAGACCGGGTCGCTGCGGCGCTTGAGACGGAGGGAATTGTCAATGACGTCACCGCCGCTGTTCTGGCAATTGCCATCTTTGAGGCCGTCGTGGCGGGTGATACCGGGATCGGCGAACTCGTCCGATCGTTTGTCAGCCGGCTGGGAATCGGACTGTTTGTCGGCGTGATCATCGCGGTGGTCCTCTGGTACGTGCTCAATCACGTGGATCTCTCGCCGTCGAATGCGGTCAGAAATGCGCGATTGATTGTTCTCGTTGGAGCGATCTCCATCTACGCGATTGCCGACTCGATCGCCTCGGAAGCCGGGATCGTTGCCGTCGCGACTGCCGGCATTTTACTTGGCAACGCCGAGTTGCCCTACGAGGAGGAGATTGAGGCGTTCAAAGGTGACATCACACTAATCGTCCTCTCGTTTGTGTTTATTTCGTTGACCACTCTGTTAAGCTTTGATGAACTGCTGACACTCGGTCTTGGCGGGATCATCGTCGTGGCGGCTGTGATGCTCTTGATCCGGCCACTCGCGGTGCTCACCTGCACCTATGGCAGTAGCTTCTCTGTTCGCGAGCAGTTGTTCATGAGTGTCGTTGGTCCACGCGGGATCATTCCGGCGAGTGTGGCCACCCTGTTTGCTCTTGAACTCCGGGCGCAGGATCCGGCGGCAGCCACCGTCCTCGTCGGAACCGTCTTTTTGGTGATTCTTGCGACGGTTGTCTTCCAAGGTGGGCTCGCCAGACACATTGCGGAGTTCCTCGACATCTTACCCATGCGTGTCATCATTGTCGGCGGCGGTCGTGTCGGCCGCGGCCTCGCCGAACGGCTGGAGGATCGTGGCGAAAATGTCATACTCATCGAAAACGACCCCGAAGTGGTCGAAACGGCGCGCAACGCCGGATTCACCGTCCGCCGCGGCGATGGCACACGTACGGAGGTCCTTGAGGAGGCGGGGGCCAATTCGGCAAAGACGATCGCCGCAGCCACCGGTGACGACGACGCCAATCTTCTCGTTGCCCAGCTCGCCAAGTCAAAGTTCGACATCAGGACGACAATCGCGCGGGTCAACTCCCCTGGAAACGCTGAGGCCTTCGAAGAGCTTGGAATCCGAGCGATTGAGGCCGATGATTCGGTCGCCCAGTCAATGGACAACGCCATCGAACGGCCGGCACTGGCGAAGTGGATGTCTGAACTTGGTCGGCAGGGTGATGTCCAGGAAATCGAGGTGACTGCCGAGGAGTTCTCAGGAAAAACCATCGTGGAACTCGACGAGATGTTCCCCGATGGGGTGTTGATCGCTCTGTTGAGTCGCGACGGCGACGCACAGATTCCGAATGCTGATACCACTCTCCGACAGGGCGACAATCTGACGCTGGTCGGCCGCCGAGACGCTGTCCGCGAGGCGATCAACCGGTGTCATCCTGA
>JBEQAX010000050.1:0-318 GCA_041640095.1 Salinarchaeum sp.
TCTCGCAGACGTTCGCCGGTGAACATCGCCTGGAGGGTCTCCGGTGTCGTCACCAAGACATCCGGCGGGTCAACTGCCTGCTGTCGACGCTGGTAGTCCGACGTGTCGCCGTGTCGGACGGCTACCTCCACGTCGAGTTGGTCGCCCCACCACTCAAGGCGATCCCGCATATCCCGATTGAGAGCCCGAAGCGGCGTAATGTACAGCGCCGTGATCCCAAAGGAGGGATCGATCGCATCGAGGACCGGGAGCATCGCCGTTTCGGTCTTTCCCGTCCCTGTCGGGGCAACCACAAGCGTATGCTCACCGCGGGCAATC
>JBEQAX010000050.1:328-8696 GCA_041640095.1 Salinarchaeum sp.
CGCTGGGGCTCTGTCGGCGTCTCAAAGCCCCGCTCGGACAGCGTTGACCGCACCGCATCGCCGAGGATCGAGAACGCTGCCGCTCCGACCGTATCGCCAGTCATCGCCAGTTATAGCGCCGCGGACTGGTTAACTCTTTCAGAATCGGAGTCACACTGTCGTGTATTCTCCGAGATCGGTCCCATCGAGCAGAAACGCCGAGCCCTCGCTGAGCCCCGCCGGAAGAAATGGCGCGAGAAACTCCTGATCCTCGACGTTGACCCACGTGCCACCGACGAGTTCGTTGTAGGCGGGAAACACGACCACCTGCGGATGACGCCAGGTAAGCTCCGGATAGTCGTGCGCCCGAAACGGAGCTGCCTGCAGTTGGCCACGGAGCCACGCTCGTTCAACGCGTCGCCCCCCGACGGCGTCGGTCAGACGCACCTGTGGATGCTCGTGGCCGACACAGACCACTTCGGCTTCGAGCACAGACGGATCCGGCCAGGTGTGTCCGTGGACAAAGCCGACCGGACCGAGCCGGACGCCACCGGTGCCCGTGATGTCGATGTCCGGCAGCCACGACCCGATATCGCCATCGTGGTTTCCCTTGACGAGTGTTACCGAGACCGACGCCGGGAGGGACTCGACCAGCACCTCAAGTTCACCGCGTTCGGCGCCGCCAGGACCGCCGATCGAGTGCATAAAATCCCCCAGAACGACCAGTCGGTCCGGATCGACCGTGTCGACGGCTGTCAGTAATGTCTGTCGTCGCCGCTCGGCCTGGTTCGGCGCCTCAAGGCCCTCCTCGGTGCGAAGCGCCGCCTCGATCCCAGCGTGATAGTCTGCGACAACGAGCGCCTCCTCATCACCGAGATTTGCGGTCGCCAGCGCCTGCCCGGGAAGCGGTCTGATGTGTGCCATCCGGGGGTTAGATCGGCTTGAGTCGTCCCTCAGCCGGTTCGTAACACTGCCCGCCCATCAGCGCGTCATCGATGGCCGCCTCGACGGCGTCCTCATCAACGCCGGTGTGCTCGACGACAGCGTCGATGAGTGCCGCACGGTCGGCTCCCTCGCCCTCGTCGAGAGCCGCCATTCGATCGAGCAGAACCGACTCGATGTCCGCTACTGAGTCGTCGGCTTCGGTGTTCTCCGTCTCGGTGTCGTCTGTCGACGGCGTATCCGTTGCCGTGTCGGCCGGTTCCGCCGCGTTGGGTGTCGTCTCAGGCGTCGGCTCGTCTGCGGACGACCCTGCATCGAGGTCTGTGCCTGTCGAGAATTCAAGGCCGTGTTCCTCCTCAATCTGCTCACGTTCCTCCTCGTCGAACTCATAGAGCTCGTCCGTCTGAGTGATCGCTTCTGATCCCTCCTCCTCAGCAGTCGATTCCTCCGTGGATGCCGTGGAGCCTTCCTCGTCTTCGTCCGTCAGCATCTGCTCCGATTTCCCGTCCGGTGTCGGCTCTTCCGGCGGTGTGAACGACGGTTCCTCGGCATCCTCACCGGCTGTTAGTGTGTCTGTCGCGGCCTGCTCTCCGGTGTCGCCGGTCGTTGTGCCCGCCGTCACCGATTCGTCGGTATCTGCTGTTGTCTGAGCGGGTTGAACGGCAACATCACGGAGTTGTGCGGCAACGGCGTCACCACGTTCATCAGGGGCAGGAGTCGTCGCATCGACCTCGTCGCGCGCACCGGTGACGACCCCGAGCGCCTGTTCGACGACCGTTTTGAGCCGCGTCAGGTAGGTCGGCGTTGTTCCGTAGTGATCGATTGCGAGCGTGACCCCCTCGGCGAGGCTCGCGTTCACCCCAGCGGCTTCGAGTTCGCTCGTCAGTTCGACACCGCGTGCACCGCTGTCGAGTCCACGGGCTATCGTCGCAATCCGGTTGAGTGTATGCTCGGCCGTCTGGACCACCCACCGATCGCGCGTCTCTACGTCAACAGCGTTGACCGACTCCGGTCGGATCGACGTGAACACCCGGTCGCCGTCCTCCGGCTCAAACGTATTCGCCTTGCCTGTCACCGCAAGAAACGCCGGTGGCTCTGCCCGTTCGAGGAAGGTCAATGCGTCCGGCTGGTACTGACCCGCATAGACGATGAACACCCCGGTCGGGTCGGCAATCCGGGCGCGGACCATGTTCTCGTTGACCCGCTCAACGCCGGTGAGCACACCAACGACGAACAGCCGGTTGATCCGCGCACCGGTCGGTGTCACCACATACTTTGGTGCCCGCTCCTCGTCGCTCTCGGCGTACTCGAAGGTCGCGTCGTCGTATTCGGCGGCGAACAGTCGGTGGGCGACCTCACGAGTGCTATCGACGCTCATTGTCCGACCTCCGATAGAACCGCCTGTGCACGCTCACTCGGATCGTCCTGCACCCGTTCGAAGGTGCTTGCGTCGAGGTTGGCCCCGTACTCATCGACCGAGAGGTGTCCCCGGACCCGGTAAGGGAATCCGACGATTTCCTCGGCAATCGCCTCGCCGACGACGGACTGATCCATGGCCTCGCGGGCCGCCTCCTGGGCGGCGTCGAGATTGCCCCCATAGACGGCCGCCGTGAGCTCGTCGTCAAGGACGACCGTCAGCGTCCCTGTCCCGTCGTCGAGAATCGCCTTCGTGCGCAGATCCGGCTCGCCATCGACATCGCCGTGAGTGCGACACTGGCCGTTCTGGATGACCCGGTTACACTCTGGACACCGCTCGATCAGTCCGGAGCCGTCACGCACCCCCACGACCGTTCCGACCACCTTGACGTCGTAGACACCACCGGTGCCGACCGCCTCTCCGATCGAAAAGCGCTGTGCGGTTGCACTCGGCTCAATCGACCGGTCAAGCGTGTCGACGGTGCTGAACTGCGAGAGATTCACCTCGGGAACGCCGCGGAACTCCCGAACATACACGTCCGACAGCCGGAGGGTTGCCCCCTCGGTGAGTTCCGGCCGGTCAGTCCAGTCGGTGAAGGGAAGCCGGCCGGATTCGTCGGCGAGCACCCCACTTTTGATCGTTGTCTCGCCGTCGCGCCCGTTGATCGTTCGCGATTCGACCTCCTCGATGAGCACCTCCACTGTTCGTCCCCGATCGCCAACCGAGAGATCCGCGAGCTCACGGCGACCCCCAACCGGATAGGGAACGTCAAGCGTATCGGACTCGCGGGTCACGGTCGTTGCGTCGTTGAGGTTGATTTCCGGGGTGCCCTGGAACTCCCGTACACTCGCGTTCCCGATGGTCACGGTCTCGCCGGGTTCAAGCGCGAAGTCCTCCCACGCGGTGTATCCGATACGATCGGTGTCGTCGGCGAGTTCACCCTCGTAGATGACCTGTCGTTCGCCGTCGTACTGGATCTCGCGAGTGCCGACGGTGAGCACCCGTGCGGTTACACTCACACTTGCGTCCGCTGTCGTGATCTCCTCGATGGTGTCGACGGTTGGTGCGTCTGATCCCCCGCCATCGCCGTCGCCGTACTTCCGTCGGAGACTCTGTACGGCCTCCTCAACGGGGACGCTGTACTCAACGAGGTTCTCAAGATCCGCTTTGACCTCCTGTTTGTCGACGCCGAGGTCGGAGGCAAGCTCCTCAGCGCGGTCATCAAGAGACATGCACATGTGTTCGTCTGGCCAAAATAAAAGCGTTCGCTGTTCGGCGATCACCACAGCGTGTTGTTCTTTGTCGGCCGACACCGAACGCGACGGTGGTGCCGATCCCGCCCACAGAGAGTGATGCTGTCCGATGCCAGGCTGAGTTCCCCGACCGGTTGGTGCTGTCCTGTCGGCGACGGGTGGATTCAAGTTCCCGCGGGGATCCTATCGTATCGATGGATTCCGATCACGTTCTCACGGCCAAACAGTTCTCGCGGTCGGATATTCTCGCGGTACTGGACCGCGCGGCCGAGTTTGACGCCGACGTGCACGCCGCGCGCGAGCGTCATCCGGGAGCGGTACTCGGACTGCTCTTTTTTGAGCCTAGTACACGCACGAAGATGAGCTTCGAGACTGCCATCACGCGGCTGGGCGGTGACACCATCGACATGGGGGCTGTCGAATCCTCCTCCGTCTCGAAGGGCGAGACGCTCGCGGATACCGTTCGGGTGGTTGAGGGCTACGCTGACGCCATCGTCCTACGCCACCCCCGTGAGGGCTCGGCACGGATGGCCAGTGAGTTCGTCGATGTGCCGCTGATTAACGCCGGTGATGGGGCGGGACGGCACCCAACACAGACGCTGTTGGACCTCTATACGATTCAGCAGTCGACCGGACTCGATGACCTGACGATCGGTATCATGGGTGACCTCAAGTACGGCCGGACGGTCCATTCGCTGGCGACCGCGCTGACGGAGTTCGACGCCACCCAACACTTCATCAGCCCGGAGAGTCTCCGACTTCCCGAGCGCGTTCGGTATGATCTCGCCGATGCCGGAGTAACGGTCCACGAACACCGAACCCTTGAACCGGTACTCACCGAACTCGATGTCTTGTACGTCACCCGGATCCAGCGCGAGCGGTTCCCCGACGAGAGCGAGTACCGCGCCGTGGCCGGTGAATACCAGATCGACGCCGATACACTTGCGACAGCCGCTGATGATCTCACCGTAATGCACCCGTTGCCTCGTGTTGATGAGATTGCTCCCGATGTCGATCGCACCGAACACGCTCATTACTTTGCCCAGGCACACAACGGCGTCCCGGTCCGAATGGCCCTCCTTGATCAACTCCTCGGTGATGGCCAATGAGCAATAGCGAACACGAACTCCGCGTCAGCAAGATCAAAGATGGCACCGTTATCGATCACGTTCCCGGCGGCGCTGCGCTGCCGGTATTGGCCATTCTCGGCATTGACGGCACCGGTGGTGAGACAGTCTCGGTGGTCATGAACGTCTCGAGTGACTCACTCGGGCACAAGGATATCGTCAAGGTTGAGGATCGCGAGCTCAGCGAGGACGAGGTCGATGTGCTCTCGTTGATCGCCCCCGAGGCGACGATCAATATCATCCGTGAGTACGAGGTGGTCGACAAACACCATCTTGAACGCCCCGACGAGGTTACAGGCGTACTCACCTGTCCGAACCCTGATTGTATCACCAGCGGAAACGAACCCGTCGAACCCACCTTCGAGGTGCTTGAGGATGGCGTTCGTTGTCGGTACTGTGAACGGATCGTGCGCGAGGATATCGCCGAGTTGATCGTTCGGTGATCTCCGCGACACAAGCGTGAAGTCCCGCCCCGGCGAAGAGACACCGATGCAACCGAATCGGGTTGACGCCGCCGTTGATCTTCTCTATGGCGGGCTGATCTTCGTGGCCGTATTACTCATGCTCCGCGCCGGGACGGTGACCGGTGTCGCCTTCGGCGTTGGCGTCTTGCTTTCTTATGTGCTACACGTCGCCTGGAAGATGGCCCGGTTCGACCCAGAGTGGATGACCTCGGAGGTCGCTGAAGAGGTCGAGACGACCGTCACCGAGTCCGTTGAAGAGACTGTCGCCGAAGAGGTCGAAGAAACCGTCGCAGCGGAGGTCGAGACCACCGTGACCGAGTCCGTCGAGGAGACCGTCGCCGAGGAGGTTGATGAGGTACTCGAACGGGTTGAGGAGGTCGACGAACGCGTCGAACGACGGCCGAAAAAACAGGAACTTGAGGAGGCAATCGAGAAGGCGACCGACGACCGGTCCTGATCCCGGCCGTTGCTCACCAGAACTTCAGCTTCCGTTTGACGGACTCCCGCTTGAGCCGCTGGATGTGCTCGGTTAGTGGAATGTCCTTTGGACAGACCTCCGTACAGGAGAACTGTGTCTGACACCGCCAGACGCCATTGGACTGCTCAACGAGTTCCATCCGTTCGTCGTTCAGCTCGTCTGGCTCTCGCTCGTCGAAAATAAACCGGTAAGCCTTGTTGATGGCCGCCGGTCCCAGGTACTGGTCGGGATCCTTGGCGATTGTACACGATGAGACACAGGCCCCACACTGGATACAGCGCGTCGAGAGCTTGATTTCCTCGCGGTTCTCGGGACTCTGTTTGCGCTGTTCGAGATCCTCGTAGGTGGTGTCCCCCCCGGGGGCCTCAAGTTCTTGATCCTCTGGCTCGACGGCCTCCATCCGCTCGTAGAAATCCTGCATGTCGACGACCAGGTCCTTCCGGACGTCCTGACCGGGGAGTGGCTCGATCCGAACCGGGGGCTCCAAATCGGAGATCTGGGTCTTACAGCCCAGCCGCTGCTTGCCGTTGATGAACATCGCGTCGGACCCACACACCCCCTGACGACAGGAGTGACGGAACGACAGCGACGAGTCGACGTGGTCGCGAATGTGCAATAGCGTGTCGAGAACGGTTGTGCCGTCCTCAATTGGCACCTCAAAGTCCTCGTAGTAGGGCTCGTCGTCCGACTCGGGATCGTACCGGAAGATGGTCAACGCGACGGTCTCATCGGCGGCTGCCGTGTCGATTCCGGTCTCGTGGTGGTGCTCGTGGGAGTCTGCTCCTGACTGTGCTTCGCTCATATGTACCCACCCATGGCCAGCGCGAGACGCATGCCTTGCACGACGATCACAACGCCTATTAATGTCAGACTCCACCTTATTACTTGCTTTCTCCGGCCGCTCATCCCCTCGCCGATCGTCGCCTGGTAGACGCCGTTGAGCCCATGGAACGACGCGGCGAGCAGGAAGACCACGATGAACGCGAAGTAGCCAATGTCGGCCATTCGGATGGCTGAGTCCGCCAGCTCAATCTCGTAGGCGTGGTTCAGGACGTGTTGCTGAAGCAGGTGTCCGAACAGTGCGACGATCAGGAAGGTCGCCGAGAGCCGGTGTAACAGCCAGCTGATACCCTGGGTGTTGACCGTCCGTGGACGTGACTGACTCATCCTTAGATCCCTCCCAGCGCGATCGGCACACTGGCAATCACGGCGATCGCCGTCAGCCACAGCGAGAGGTAAAAGCCCTCCCGTTGGTAGTTGTACCCGATTCCGATGTCCATCAACATCAGCCGGATCCCATTGAGGGTGTGATAGGCGGCTGCGGCCACCAGTCCGAGTTCGCCGATGCGGACGATCAACAGACTCTCAAGGCCTTGTAACGTCCGCGTGTAGAGATCATCCGGTGCCGCCGCTGGATCGGCGTAGATGAACGTGCTCAACACCGCGATGTGGATGAGCAGGTAGCCGGCGAGGACCCAGCCGGTGAACTTGTGCAGCAGCCACGCCCACATGCCCGGGGCGAACTCCTGCCATCGACCGAAGTCCTCGATCTGCCCGCGGTCGTATGAAATGCTCATAAACGTTTGAGACTGTTTACGCCGCTATTGTAAACGCGTCGCTCCGGGCAGACCCTGTGTGTTACCGACGGTGCAACCGCCGGGTATATGCGCGTCATCCACCGACTATCGGTATGGAGCCGATTCGAGTCGTCTGGGGCACCGGCACCGGTCCGACGGCACTGGCCGCTCGAGACGCCGCCTTCGCGGCGGCCAATGTCCACCGGTACAACCTGTCGCCGCTGTCCTCGGTCATTCCGGCCGACGCGTCGATCGAATCGATCGGTACAGCGCCCGATCTCGGTCCGGTCGGTGGACAGCTTGATGTGGTCGCCGCTGTTGCCACCGCTGCCGAGGGTCCGGCTTCGTCCGTGCTCGCGTGGACACGCCGTGATGACGGGGCCGGAGTATTCTATGAGTCCGATGGGACGGCCCCCGTTGAGTCGATCCGTGAACGTGCCGTAGTGGGCATCCAGGCCGGAATTGCCCTCCGGGAAGGGACCTACGGTGAAATCACAACACGGGAGGCGACCATCGATGCCACCGAGGCGACATACGGGGCTGCGGCTGTCATAGCCATATATGGCTCTGCCCAGCCGCTTCTGTGAGTGGCCGCTGCCGAACGTTTTATGCCGCATCTAGCCGTACACTCATCACATGAATGGAAACACGCCGTACGCCGGGCTGCCGTCGGTAACACCGGCTGGCAAGCGTGCTCAGTCCGATCTTCCTGAACTCACCTCCGAGCAAAAACACCGGCTTCGGCAGGATGTCTCGGCGATTGCCGCCGAGACCCGGACCTACCTCCCGAACGAGTACGCCGTCGATGTCGATATTGATGTTGGTGCCGGCGGGCCCCAGGCAATGATCGCTGTCCAACCACCGATTGGTCGACCGGTCAGTGCCGGGTTCACGCCCGCACAGGAGGACCTTGACTCTGACACCGACCAGATCGTTGACGAGGAACACCGCCAGGAGGTCGCTCGTGGCTTGGCGGCATCCGCCGCGCTCCAGGTTAAACAGGCGATCAACGGTAACGTCCCTTCGACGGCTCGATAGCTTCGTTCGGGTTCTTCTATGCTGTTGGTGAGAACCCACTCTGAGTTGTACCATTAACTACTAAGCGCCCTCAGAGGAAGTCTGTCGGTGTGA
>JBEQAX010000051.1:0-8632 GCA_041640095.1 Salinarchaeum sp.
GAGGTGCGGGTCGCATCGACCCCCTCGACGGTGAGTACGTCCCCAAGGGCAGATCCCTCGGTGTAGAGCACAAACTCGTCGCCCTGATCGGTCTCTTCCTTCCGGACGACGACCCGCGTAATATCCTCGATGCCCTTGAACGTGATCTCGCGGAGCTCCTCAACCAGCCGGAGTAACTCGCGGTAGGAGGGTTCTTCAGGACCAAACTGGACAACGGTGCCTTTCTGGAGCGTCTCAACGCCCAGCTTCGACTCGATTGTCCCGGCGATCTCTTCGGCGATCGCTGGCGCGTCGCCAACCCGCGGCCACCGCTCAAGTAGGGTCTCCTCGTTGAGGTCAATCTCGACACGCATGTCCGCGACGTTCGTCGAGATGTCCCCGAGCGCGAGAATCTTTGTGGCCTCGATTTGCCAGACCACCTCGTGGGCCTTCTCGCGAGAGTCAGCGTACTCGTCCTCAAGATAGATCGTCATCATCGGCGTGTCAGGTTCCTTCCGCGCGTCGACCAGCTCAATCAGCCGCGGCAGTCCCTGGGTGACGTCAATCTCGGCGACCCCGGCGTAGTGGAACGTGTTCATCGTGTTGTGGGTCACAACACCCGTTGCCGTTGTGAACGTCTCGAGTCCCGCGACTGAGACATCATAGACGTATGCGTGTTCAGGAGTGACCGTCTCGATCGACTCGATGCGTTCCCAGGTAACCGACTCTGTGGCAGCACTCGTCGCCCGTACCGTTGTTGCACCACCGTCGGTCAACACGGTGGGCGATGTGGTCTCGGCAGTAAACGTATCGAATGTCGCCGTCGCCTCGGGAGGCTCGTACTGGCCGACGGCCGGAAGCCGGTCGCCGGGCGCAAGCGAGTCTCCACGAACCGGGACAACCGCGTCGTCCTGGCGGATAACAAACGAGTGTGCTTTTGTCGCCCGGATCGTTCGGCCGGACTCAAGTTCGAACCTGAGGAGTTCGTCGGGCGCCTCATGGCGGCTGATCTCTTCGATCGGCTTCCACGCGACCGTCTCATCATCGCGGAGCGAGAGTACTTCGATACCGTTTGGGGCGCGGCCGACCTCATGATCGTCGATCGTCCGTGTCTCGCAATCGGCCAGAAGATCATCGACCAGCGACCCGATTTCAACGACATGCGTCCGGCCATTGCGACGAACGAGGATGCGTTCGTCGGCCGGCACGCTCATCTGTGTACCGGGTTCACCGATCGACTGCGCCGACACCGTCCCAACGGGATCCAGCGGATCCACGCGGGAGCGTTCATACCGGTTGACAACGGCAGTAAGGATCTCTTCGGCCTCCTTGGTGGTGACCGAGCGCTCCTCAAGGGTCTCGTATACGTCATTCTTCAGCCGCCGGGGAAGCGAACTTCCCTCAACAAGCGACTCGATTTCGGGCTCAACGTCGTAAGTGTGCTTCATTGGAGTGTCAGGTGTGTCAGTCATCGGTAGGGACGCGCCAAGAGTCGGCGTGTTCCGAAAGGTTGGTCTCGGTCCGCTCGCCTTCGCCAAGGAACCGGCGCTTTTCGGCCTCGTCTTCGAACTCGGCCTCGATGATCCGGTCGGCAACACCCTCAACGTCAACGCTGTAGTCGGCTGACGAAGATACCTCCACCGGCGAAGTACCGTCCTCACCGAACTCGAACTGGACGATCGTATCGGAGGTGTTCCGGACGGTGCCATCGTACTGGGTCTCAAGTTCGTTGAGGGCGTTGATCAGCCGGCGCTGGAGGTATCCGGACTTCGAGGTCCGCACTGCCGTGTCGACCAGTCCCTCGCGGCCACCCATCGCGTGGAAGAAGAACTCCCGAGGGTTGAGGCCGTCCGTATAGGAGTGCTCGACAAAGCCACGGGCATCCGCCGAGAGGTCGTCCGCCTGGTAGTGACTCAGCGTACGGTCCTCATAGCCACGGTTGATCCGCTCGCCGCGGACGGCCTGCTGGCCGACACAGCCGGCCATCTGGGTGAGATTCAGCATGGACCCACGGGCGCCAGACTCGGCCATGACCACGGCAGGATTGTCATCGGCAAAGTGTTCCTCGGCAATGTCACCGGCGTTGTCACGCGCCTTGCCGAGGGTCTGCATGATCTTCATCTCAAGAGTTTCATCAACCGTTCGGCCAGGGAGGCTGTCGAGTTCGCCCGCCCGGTAGGTCTCGATGAGCTGTTCGACCCGATCGTAGGCGTCACCGACGGTCTCGTCAATCCGTTGTTGAGCCTCCGGCGGGATTGACTCGTCGTCGATGGCAATCGAGAACCCAAAGTGCATGATCGTCCGGACCGCCAGCGAGGAGACCTCGTTGACGAACTGTCGGGCGCGGGTCTTGCCGAACTGCTTGGCGATCGAGTCGACAATCTCGCCACCGAAGGCGCCGACGGCGTCCTCGTCAACCGTTCCGGCGGTCAACTGACCGTCGTCGATCCGGACGGTGTCACCTGCCGAAGAGGTGAACTCAAGATCAAGGCCCTTCGGAAGCAACTCCGAGAAGAGCGTCCGCCCACTCCAGTAAGGCGTACCCGCCTCATCGGTGCCATCGGGGTCGGGCAATTCAGCAATCGAGGTCTGTCGGAGCAAGTCAAGCGACTGGGTCTCGTTGAACGTCGGGTTGTCGTTGGTCAGCAGGTACGTCCCGGTGACGTGGTCCTGGATAGCGCCAATGATGTTCTCACCAAAGCGTGGCGAAAGCATCTGTTCTTGCACGCGCATGAGACTCCGCGCCTCCGCGCGGGCCTCCTCATTTTGTAGTGCGTGCATGTTCATCTCGTCACCGTCGAAGTCGGCGTTATACGGTGGGCACACAACCGTGTTGAGCCGGAACGTCTTATACGGCATCACCACGACCTCGTGGGCCATAATCGACATCCGGTGCAGCGACGGCTGACGGTTAAAGATCACAATATCGCCGTCGATGAGGTGGCGGTTGACCTCCCAGCCGGGGTCGATTTTCTCGGCGAGTTCCTCGCAGTTCTTCTCGGTGACCTTCAGCCGGCGTCCATCAGGCCGTCGGACGTAGTTTGCGCCGGGATGCTCTTCTGGGCCATTTGCGACGTACCGGCGGGCGTGCTCGAGGTTCCGCTCGTTGACGTTCATTGTCTGGGTCATCTCCGTGGCGACCCGTTCGGGCACGCCCACCTCGTTCATCGAGAGTGTCGGATCCGGCGAGATGACCGTCCGTGAAGAGAAATTCACCCGTTTCCCGGAGAGACTCCCACGGAAGCGCCCTTCCTTGCCTTTCAAGCGCTGGGAAAGCGTCTTGAGCGGCCGGCCAGAGCGGTGGCGCGCCGGCGGCGTTCCGGAGATCTCGTTGTCCATGAACGTCGTGACGTGATACTGTAACAGCTCCCAGAGGTCCTCAATAATCAGCTGTGGTGCGCCGGCCTCGCGGTTCTCCATGAACCGCTGGTTGATCCGGATGATGTCCACCAGCTTGTGGGTGAGGTCGTCCTCCGAGCGCTGACCGTTGTCGAGGGTGATCGACGGCCGGGCGGTCACCGGCGGTACCGGCAGTACGGTCAGGATCATCCACTCGGGACGGGACTTCTCGGGATCAACCCCGAGAACCGCAATGTCTTCACCGGGGATCTCCTCGAACCAGTCCCGAATATCACTCGGCATCAATTTGTTCGTGTCCTCCTCGGTCAAGTCAACATCAAGGGCGGACTCGATTGCCTTTCGATCGGACTCGCGAGGACGGAACTCACCGCTGAGAATCTCATTGACCCGGCTGACGTCGATGTCGGTCTCCTGGGCGAGTTCGCCAGGGGTGATCCGGGAGTCATCCGCTTCGGTCGGCTGCATTGCCTTGGCGATCCGCTCGGAGTAGTCCGACGCAAGGACCTCCTGGACCTCGTAGTAGGTCGTCGGCTTCTCGTGTTGAATGTCGTACTGGACGGTGCCACAGTGTGGACACCGGTCCTTCTTGCGGGCCTGACGGATCGCTGCCTTGGTCACGTCATCAAGGTCACCGCTGAGTTCGCGGGTTCGATCAAGACGATCCCGGAACTCATCACGCTCCTCTTCGGTCAGACACAGCCGAGAGCATTCCCGACAGGTGCCACGGAGGAGTCGACGAATGAGCTTGGTGAACCCGACGTGGATAACCGGGGCGGCCAGTTCGATGTGTCCGAAGTGCCCCGAGCACGATCCCGAGCGCTTGCCGCAGGTCTTACACTCAAGACCAGGATCAATCACGCCGAGTCGTGGGTCCATCAGCCCCATGTCAATGGGGAATCCGTCGTCGTCGTAGGTATCGGCGGTGATGACCTTCGTGGCACTCATCTCGCGGTACTCCTCGGGGTCCATCAGCCCGAAGCTAATGGAGTCGATCTCTTTGGGGGTCGTTTTTCGTACCATAATCTAGACGGCGTCGGCGAGTTCAAGTCGGGGGGCGATTCCGAGCGCCTTCATCTCATCAAGCAGGAGCTTGAACGCGTAGCTCATCTCGATGTCGTGGATGTCCGTCTCCTCGCCACAGTTCGGACAGTATACCCGGTTTTGCTCGACGTTCTCAACGGCCGTCATTCCACACTGGCCACAGATGGGGACAAACTCGCGGTCGGATTCATCGAGGAGTCGCTCCTTGAGCGTCATCGCCGCGCCGTGGCCGATGAAGACATCGCGCTCCATCTCTCCGATCCGAAGGCCACCCTCGCGGGCGCGCCCCTCTGTCGGCTGGCGGGTCAGTACCTGAACCGGACCGCGCGAGCGGGCGTGGATCTTGTTCGAGACCATGTGGTAGAGCTTCTGGTAGAAGATGGTCCCGACGAAGATCTCCGCCTCAATTTTCTCGCCGGTGATCCCGGAGTACATGACCTCCTTGCCGGAGGACTCAAAGCCGTGTTCCTCAAGGGAACTGCGGAGTTCCTCCTTGTCCTCGCCGGTGAAGGCAGTCCCGTCAACCCGACGGCCCTCCATGGCACCGACCTTGCCGCCGATCATCTCAAGGATGTGACCAACGGTCATCCGTGAGGGCAGCGCGTGGGGATTGAGCACGAGGTCCGGAACGACGCCCTGTTCGGTAAAGGGCATGTCCTCCTGGGGAGCAATGTGGCCGACAACTCCCTTCTGTCCGTGGCGGGAGGCGAACTTGTCACCCAGCTCCGGAATCCGCTCGTCGCGGACCTTGACCTTCGAGAGCTTTGAGCCGTCCTCGCCTTCCATCAGGGTGACCGTATCAACGATGCCCGACTCACCCGAGCGCATCGTAACGGACGTCTCACGACGTTTCTGCGGACTGAGCCCTCCGAGTTCGTCCGGTTCCTCAAGGAACCGGGGCGGGCTGGTCTTACCGAGAAGCACGTCGTTCTCACCCACAGGCGTCTCGGGGTTGACAAGGCCATCCTCATCGAGGTGGGTGTAAGCCTCCTCACCGCGGGCGCCACGAACTTCCTGGTCAGGAATCTCAAAGCGATCCTCCTGGCCGCCGGGATACCGGCGTTCCTCGCCCTCGTAGGTCCGGAAAAAGTGCGAGCGGGCGAGTCCGCGCTCAACGGAGCCCTCGTTGAGGATCAGGGCGTCTTCGATGTTGAATCCCTCGTAGCTCATCACGGCCACAACGAAGTTCTGAGCCGCCGGACGGTCGTCGTACCCAATCTGTTCGGTGGTCTGGGTCTTGACCATCGACAGCTGTGGGTAGTGCAGCAGATGCTGGCGGGTGTCCGGACGGATACGGTAGTTCGCCGAGGGCAGCCCCAGCGACTGCTTGATCATCCCCGCTCCCATCGTAATCCGCGGCGAGGCGTTGTGCTCGGGGTAGGGGATCATGCCTGCGCCGATCCCGAAAATGAGCTGCGGGTCGATCTCCAAGTGGGTGTGTTCGTCGGTGAGCTCCTCGCGGTCGACAGCCACGTAGAGGTCTTCTTCCTCTTCGGCATCGATAAACTCGATGTAGCCGTCCTCAACGAGATCCTCGAAGTCGCGTTGCCCCTCCTCAAGGGCCGCGATCTCGTCGTCGCTAATGAGTGGTTCGCCGTCCTCAACGACTAAGAGCGGCCGGCGCGCCCGGCCGGCATCGGCGTTGACGATAACCTCGCGGGTGCGGTCCTTGACCGAGACGTTGACCATCTCGGAGATCTCGCCGCGGCGACGGGCCGCGCGGATCTGGTCTGCGAGCTGTTCGGGGTCGGGGTGGGTGCCGACCAGACTTCCGTTGACGTAGACTTTGGCGTCTCGTTGCTGACTACTCATGCGTTAGTCTCCTTGGGCGGGGCGTGCGACGTTCTCGATGCCAGGGATCCCTTCGACTCCCATCGTCGCGAGTTCGCGTTTGAGCTCCCGCTCGTCCTCGACATCTTGACTCAGTTCCATCGCCTGTGCGAAGTTCTTCACGAGCCCACAGTTGGGGCCTTCAGGGGTCTCTGAAGGACACACTCGCCCCCACTGGGTGGCGTGGAGGTCGCGGGCCTCAAAGTGTGGCTGCGAGCGCGAAAGCGGTGACCGCAGCCGACGGAGGTGACTCAACACCCCCATGTGGTCGGTCCGGTCGACCAGCTGTGAGACACCTGATCGGCCACCGACCCAGTTGCCGGTTGCCAGCGGGTGCTCAAGGCGTTCGGTCAATACGTCTGAGCGGACGACGGTCGAGACGGACAGCTGACGGTTGCGCATGTTCGCCCGCTCAAGTTGATACTTAACGTCCCGGGCGAGCTTGTTCAGGGCCGTCCGGAACAGGTCGGTCATCAGATCGCCGCTGACCTTCAGCCGCTTGTTGGCGTAGTGGTCCTTGTCATCAGGCTGGCGGCGATCAAGCGCCAACTCAAAGCAGGCCTCAGCCATCCGACAGAGGTAGTAGGCCTTGTTGATCCGGACATCCTCCTCAGGGACCCCCTCTTCGTGGAGGTGCGGCAGGAGGTACCGGTCGATGACGTAGTTGGCGCGCTTGAGCTGGTAGTTCTTGCCCTGGCCGGAGGCCACCCGCTTGCCGAGGGATTCGATCGCCTCCTCCTCGGACTGGACATCGGCGGCCTCCAGGTTTTCAAGCATGAACTTCACGATCTCCGGGTCGTCACTGACCCGATGGACGATCTCCTCGTCGCTCTCAAGACCGAGGGCCCGAACGAGCGTCACGAAGTTCACGCTTCCGGACACCGAGGGGAAGGACACCTCAAGCAGACCGTCGCGGGTCCGCTCGACGAGCACCAGCGCACGATAGCCGCGGCGCTGGGAGAAGGTCTTTGCAACCTGGATCTCATCGCCGTATTTGGTATCGTGCTCGGTGAGGATCTTGTTTGAGGCGAGATCCTCGCTGGTCATCAACACCCGCTCGGATCCGTTAACGATGAAATACCCGCCGGGGTCGGCCGGATCTTCGCCGACCTCAATCAGTTCTTCATCGGTGAAATCATCGATGTTGCACTTCCGTGAGCCGACCATGATCGGGATACGGCCGATTTTGGTCTCCGCGGAGTCGACGACCCGGTCCTCGTTCTGCTCAGGGTCGCCTTTGACGATGGCCATCTCCATGAAGACCGGGGCGGCGTAGGTAATGTTCCGCAGTCGGGCTTCTTGGGGGTAGAGGAGTTCTTCGCTTCCGTCAGCCTCCTGAACGCGAGGGGACACAATGCGGATGTCACCGAGTTCGACGTGGACGGGTTCTTCACCCTCCTTGTCGCCAATGTCGGTGTCGATGGTCTCCTTCTCATCGACAACATCCTGCATGCCCCGTTCGAGGAAGGCATTAAAGGAGCGAAAGTGGTGTTCGGCGAGCCGTTCTTGAGAGAAGTACTCCCGCGAGATCGTGCGTCGGTGTGATCGGTCCATTGGTGGTTATCGTACGACGAGTCGATAGACGATGGCGGTGTCGGTCGTTCGCGAGTCTCGGGTGATCTCGACAACGTCACCGACCTCCGCCTCGTCCGGCAGTGCCGGATCCACCCGCTTGATTTTCGGGAGGTCGGTTCGGTCGACATTGTACTCTTCGAGCACGCGATCGATCTCAGTCTCGTCTAAGACTCGATGGTCAGGAACGAGTTCGTGGTGGCTTACATCTACCATGTGTGACTGGGGAGAAGCTGCCGTCTCAGGATACCACAGATACCTACTGGCGGCAGCATTATAAGGCTTGCTACCGCGTGGACGCGCGGGGAAAACCCACATGCGGCAGACCGTTTGAAAACGCTTAAGTCTGATTCCAGTCAACGTGGATGTGAAGCCCGAGTGGTGTAGTGGCCCATCATATGACCCTGTCACGGTCGTGACGCGGGTTCAAATCCCGTCTCGGGCGCTTTTCCTTTGTGTCCCTCCGGTTCAAAGCCGAGTGCGTCTCCATAGCCAAACGCTCCACTGTTGTGGGTCACAGCTTTTCGGACAGTAGATCACTACGAGCGGACTGTTAGGCCGTCGAATCCGCTACGGCATCGCGTCCACGGAGTAGACCGACAATCGCGTACACGACCGGCGTGTCCGCAAGCGCGATCAGCAGCTTCAGGAGGTACTGGCCGACGATGAGCTGGAGGACAACTGCCGGTGGAGTAATCGATCCAAGATCAAGGAGAGTCGGCGCGAGCCAGAACCCGACCGTAACGAAAATCACCGTATCGATTGCCTGACTCGTCGCCGTTGAGCCGATGTTCCGCAGCCAGAGATGCGCACCGGCGGTCTGGGTGCGCAGCCAGTGGAACGCAAGCAC
>JBEQAX010000052.1:0-8597 GCA_041640095.1 Salinarchaeum sp.
ATCATCCTTGCCAACCTTGTGGCCGACATCGTGTACGCCCTGCTTGATCCACGGATCCGCTATGACTGATCGGACACGCGAGCGCGGTCGGATTCACATCGAGGGGTTTGATACCGAGCCGACCGACACGGAGTCGTCTCGCTTTGCGTCCTCAACGACGGCCACCGGCGCACGCCCGCGGTGGCGTCGCGCACTCAGTCGGTTTCGGCGTAACCGGCTGGCGATGCTCGGGGTCGTGGTCGTGACGGCCATGACGTTCGCGGCGGTCTTCGCTCGTCCAATCGAGATCGCCGGGGTCGTTGTCCAGCCGGTCTCGCTGGCGCCGTATGACCCTGGTGTCCGGGTGAGTTTCCAGGGGTCAGACGCCGGCATCTACGCTCCGCCGTCGCTGCAACACCTGATGGGCACCGACCGTAACGGCCGCGACGTGCTCTCGCGGCTGCTCGTCGGCGGCCGGCTCAGCATCTCGATTGGATTTGTCGTCGTGGCCATCACCGCCAGTGTCGGGCTGGTCTACGGGGCCATCGCCGGGTACTACGGCGGCTGGATCGACGAGACGATGATGCGGATCGTCGATACCATCTTCGCTTTTCCCGGCCTCGTGCTCGCCTTGGTGATCGTCGCTGTCCTCGGTCGCGGCTACTGGCAACTCGTGTTGGCATTCAGCCTCTTTGGGTGGGCTGGCTACGCCCGACTGATCCGGGGGGAGGTGCTCTCGGTCAAAGAACACGAGTATGTCCTTGCCGCCCGGGCCATCGGCGCCAGCGACCGCTCGATTATCTTCCGGCACGTCGTGCCGAACGCGATTGCCCCACTGATTGTCCAAGCGTCGCTCTCGGTCGGGACGGTTGTCATCGGCGTTGCCGCCCTGGGCTTTCTCGGCCTTGGCTTCGAACAGGCCCCCGAGTGGGGGACGATGCTCAATGGTGCCCGCGAGACCATTATCCCTGGCCCTGGGGGGGAGATCTACTGGTGGGCAACGGTCTTCCCCGGGCTGGCAATCTTCCTGTTTGTAATGGCGATGAACATGATCGGTGACGGGATCAACGACGCACTTGATACCCGCACCCAGACCGAGACCCAGCAGGGAGGCGGTGGGTGATGGCGCTGCTTGAGGTTGAGGATCTCACCGTCCGGTTTTACACCGATGAAGGGGTTATCACGGCGGTCGACGGCCTGTCGTACCGGATCGATGCCGGCGAGATCTACGGGATCGTCGGTGAGAGCGGTGCCGGAAAAAGCGTCGCCGCGCGTGCAGTCATGGGCCTTATCGAGGAGCCTGGTGTCATCGAGGCTGGCTCGGTTCGTCTTGACGGTCAGGACCTCCGGTCGCTGGATGCCGAACAGCTACGCGCGCTTCGCGGGAACCGGGTGGCGATGATCTTTCAGGATGCCCAGACGGCACTCAACCCGGTGTACGCTGTCGGTGAGCAGATTGCCGAGACCATTCGACACCATCTCGAATACGACGCCGACCAGGCACGAGCCCGGACGATTCGGCTGCTTGATGCCGTCGGCATTCCTAATCCGGAGGCTCGCTACGACGACTACCCGCATGAACTCTCTGGCGGCATGCAACAGCGGGTGGTGATCGCGATGGCACTATCGTGTGAGCCGGATCTCCTGATCGCTGATGAGCCGACAACCGCGCTTGATGTCACCACCGAGGCCCAGATTCTCGACACCATTGTACGCCTTGCCGACGAGTTCGATACCGCCGTCCAGTTCATCACCCACGACCTTGGCGTCATTGCGACGGTCTGTGACCGCGTCCTCGTTATGTACGCCGGCCAGGCGGTCGAACGGGCATCCGTCGAGGACCTCTTTTATGATCCCAAACACCCCTACACCGTCGGGCTGATGAGCGCGATTCCGCGAATCGGTGTCGACCGTGCGCGACTCCAGACCATTCCCGGCGAACCGCCCGATCCGACAACGCTCCCACCGGGCTGTCGGTTCCACCCCCGGTGTCCCTACGCCGAGGAGGTCTGCGCGCAGATTGACCCTGACTTGGTTGATCCGGACACGGGCGACCCGGTTGCGGACGCCGATGCGCGTGGAGCGGCCTGTCTCGGCTATACCGGCGATCTCGAAGGCGATCTTTCGTTCACCGTCCGGGTTGAGGAGGGGTCTACTGATGGCTGATCCGATCCTCACGGCGGAGAACCTCACGAAGCACTTCACAACGGCCGATGGACTGCTTGATCGCGTACTCGGCCGCTCGACGCCGGTGCGTGCCGTTGACGGGGTCGATCTCGAACTACACGCCGGTGAAACCCTTGGCATCGTCGGGGAAAGCGGCTGTGGCAAGACCACACTCGGTCGGACGCTGGTACATCTCATTGATCCGACCGCCGGATCGATTACCTACCGGGCGCCAACCGGTGACGGCCGCGACCCGGTTGAGCTTACCACCGTGTCGAATCGACGACTCCGTGCCCTCCGCACGAACCTGCAGTACGTGTTTCAGGACCCCCTGGCGAGTCTCAATCCCCGCCTGACCATTGGTGATATTGTCGGCGAACCGCTTGACGTGCATGATATCGCAACCGGCGAGGCGCGGGCAGACCGGATCGCCGATCTCCTGCGAACAGTCGGCTTGGATCCTGATCACGCAAGACGATATCCACACGAACTCTCCGGTGGCCAACAACAGCGGGTCGGTATTGCCCGAGCGCTGGCGGTTGATCCCGAGGTTATCGTTCTCGATGAGCCGGTCTCGGCGCTTGATGTGTCGGTGCAGGCCCAGATCCTAAACCTGCTTGCTGATCTTCAAGATGAGCTTGGACTCTCATATGTCTTCATCGCGCACGATCTGAGCGTTGTCGAACATCTTGCCGATCGCATCGGCGTCATGTACCTCGGTGAGCTTATCGAGACCGGTCCGGCGCATGCGGTCTTTGAGCGGCCCTCACACCCCTACACCGCTGCGTTGCTTTCGGCGATCCCCGAACCTGACCCTGGTTGGGAGCGTCAACGAGTGACACTCTCGGGTGAGGTACCCTCGGCGGCAGATCCCCCGAGTGGGTGTCGGTTCCACCCCCGGTGTCCCGCGGTGATTCGCGCGTCCGACAGTGGGGTTGACCAGTCGACCTGGCGGTCGCTGTTTGATTTTACCCTCCGAGCGACCGAGACAGACGACCTGACAGCGCTCGTTGCTGTCGGCGACACCGAACTTGCGGCCGATTCGGCGGTGACCGATCCGCGGACGGCCTCACGCGATCAGCTCGGCGACCTCGTCCGAGCGGAGTTCGATCTTCCCAAACACCTCGCTGATGCGGACGCCGAGGCAGCCGTGTCGACGGCGATTGATCATCTTGCGGACGGCGATATCGATGCGGCGGCAACAACGCTCACGGAGCGGTTTACCTCGCCGTGCGAACGACAACGGCCGCCGACTGTCGCAGTTGATCCTGAGCACACGATTGACTGTCTGCTCTACACCGAGGCGCACGCAACCGCCGAAAACCCATTTGGGGCCGGTGACTCGACCGACTGAATCCTCCGACCCCATGGATTGAAGCGTTTCCTCGGACCGCTTTGCATCACACGCGCCACCCTTCTGATCCCGCCGCGGTGAGCGCACGCAGGTCGTCCAACGGTGGTGGGGGACTGTTCGAATCGGGAGCGACCGCTGGCGATTCGTTGATCCAAGGCCATATCCCATCCGAGTGATGGTCCAGACACCGAATGATGCTTGGCTTGTGGACACGGCAACTGTCCAGATTACCGAGTAAGTAGTGATAGCGGGAGGTGGATTTGAACCACCGATCTCCGGGTTATGAGCCCGGCGGAATCTCCTGACTATCCCATCCCGCTACATGATCGTAGCGCTGTGTGTCAATTAAGGGTTGCGATAGTGGGATGACCCCGGCGCCCTCGCCGGATCGGCGCTCACCCGGCGGTGACGGGGACGACCTCCTCGGCTGCCACCCGCTCGACCTCAAGGAAGTGCGGCGTGAAGTTCTGGGTCTCAAAGGCCTCGCGTTCGGATTCCTTGCCGATGATGCACCACAGCTGAACCTGGCTCGGGCCGTGCCACTCGCCGTTGCGGTTGATCCGAAAACAGACAAAGCGCTCGCCGGCAAGTTCAATTTCGTCGTCGACCCGGATGCCGGGGTCGCCGTGGACGAGCAGTCGTTTCACGACTACTGGGTTCGGCCGATTCGAAAATAAGCCCTTCGGGGCCGGCATGTCGGCGGGCCGAACCAAACCCGTTTTATTGACGCCGCTTCTACCGGACCCAAGGTGAGCAACGCATGGAGATGCCACGCCGGATGAATACCTACTGTCCGCACTGCCGGGAACACAACGAACACGAAGTCGAGCGCGTCCGTACTGGCCGCTCGACGGGCATGAAGTGGATCGACCGCCAGGAACGCCGCAACTCCGGTATCGGGAACGACGGGAAGTTCTCGAAGGTGCCGGGGGGCGACAAACCCACGAAAAAGACCGACCTGAAGTATCGCTGTAACGACTGCGGGAAGGCCCACCTCCGTGAGGGCTGGCGCGCCGGGCGCCTCGAACTCCAGGACTAACCATGGCGGGAAGCTTCTACACCGTCGTCTGTCCGGACTGTTCGAGCGAACAGGTCGTCTTCGAGAAGGCGGCGACGACCGTCTCGTGTGCGGTCTGTGGCCACGCGCTTGCCACGCCGACCGGTGGGACCGCAACGATCGACGGCGACATCGTTGACACCGTTGAGGACCGCCCCGAAGATCCCACTGGCGAACAATGAAATACAGCGGCTGGCCCGAACCCGGTGAACTCGTTGTCGGCGAGGTCGACGAGATTGAGGACTTCGGTGTGTTCGTCGACCTCAAGGAGTATCAGGACCGCCAAGGCCTCGTCCACGTCAGCGAGGTCGCCTCCGGATGGATCAAGAACGTCCGCGATCACGTTAGTGAGGGCCAGACCGTCGTCGCCAAGGTGCTTGATGTCGACCGCGACGCCCAGCAGATTGATCTCTCGCTGAAGGACGTCAACGATCACCAGCGCTCGGACACCATCCAGGACTGGAAGAACGAGCAGAAGGCCGACAACTGGATGGAACTCGCCTTCGGCGACGACGAGGAGACCATCATCGCCGTGGCGAACGCGCTTCTCGGCGAGTTCGGCTCACTATATGAGGCCTTCGAGGAGGCCGCCATCCGTGGTCACCCCGCGCTTGAGGACGTTGATCTCGCTGACGAGCGCATCGATGCGGTCATTGAGACTGCCCGCGAGAACGTGTCGGTTCCCTACGTGACCGTCACCGGATACGTTGATCTCGAGTGTCCCGCTGGCGATGGCGTCGATGCCGTCCGTGAAGCGCTTGAATCCGCCGAGGGCAACGGCACGGTCGGCGACGATATCGATCTGGAGGTCACCTACGTTGGGGCGCCGGAGTATCGCCTTCGCGTCCAGGCGCCGAATTACAAGACCGCCGAGGACGAGCTTGAAGCCAGTGCCGACCGGGCCATCACCGCAATCGAGGCCCGTGATGGGACCGGCATGTTCCACCGTGAACGACACGAGGACGACAGCTAAACGGTGAAATCCGATATCCGCGTCTGTTCTGCCTGGGAGCAGGCCCATGATCGGCCGGTCTACACACTCGCGGAAACGTGCCCGGAGTGTGGTGCACCGGCGATCAACAGCGCGCCGGCCCCCTTCTCGCCGGCCGATCCATACGGCGAGTACCGTCGGCAGGCGCGCTCGAAGTGACCCCGCGCCCAGCATGATCTGTTTGTAAGAGCCTCGTGTGGATCGGTGTCGACCACGGGTATCGTTGCGTTCATACGCCTGCCGCCCGCTGACCCGGTATGGACGAATTTGCGACCGAGCAACTCGAAACCGTGCCGCTCGATGACCCGGTCCTCATCGAGGGGCTCCCAGGGGTTGGTCACGTCGGCAAACTCGCCGCCGACCACCTTGTCGAGGAGTTCGACGCAACGCCTGTTCGCCGACTGTACTCCGAGCACTTTCCACCGCAGGTATCGATTGATGAGACCGGGGTTGCGAGCCTTACCGCCGCCGAGTTCCACGCCATCCCAACTGCGGGGCGTGACCTGGTTGTCGTCACCGGTGACCACCAGGCCCAGAGCAACCACGGCCACTACCGGCTGACCGAGGCGATTCTCGATGTCGGGGAAACCCTTGGGGTCTCTGAGGTCTACGCCCTCGGGGGCGTCCCGACCGGCGAACTCATCGAGGAGTACGACGTGCTCGGTGCGGCCACCGATGAGGCCACCGTCGACCGGCTCAAGGAGGCCGGCGTGGAGTTCCGATCGGACGAACCGGCCGGCGGCATCGTCGGCGTTAGCGGCCTTCTGTTGGGCCTTGGTGGACGACGCGCCTTCACTGCCGCGTGTCTGATGGGCGAGACCAGCGGGTACCTTGTTGATCCCAAGAGCGCCCGCGCCGTCCTCGTGGTGCTTGAGTCGGTGCTTGACTTTGAGGTCGACTTCGAGACGCTTGAGGACCGCGCTGAGGAGATGGAGGAGGTTGTCGGCAAGATCCGTGAGATGGAGGCCCAACAGTCCGCCGGCAGCCCGAGCGAGGACGACTTACGATATATCGGATAGCCGTTGTTGCACATCCGATCCCTCTTTCACCCGGTGTCGCTCGTCTTTTTCTTTGCGTTCTGACTGCTGGGTGCGTAATTTCTTGTTGGTGTGCGCGCTACCGGCGCGCATGTTCGTGTCACCCACCGCGGTGTGCCTGCCACTCCAGAGTGCGCCGGACCTGTCTAGGTACCTGCTCACCGACGGGGCTGTTGTGGGTGCATCGGTGTACCTCAATATCGCCCTGGCCGGACTCTCGATCCTCGGGTTCGTGTACATGGCCCGTTCCATTGCGGACCCGCGGGCCACCCTCATCGCCGTCGCAACGATTACCGTCCCGGTGGTCTCGTTGATCAGCTACACTGGGTTGGCCTCCGGGCTGACAATCGGTCTGTTCGAGATGCCTGCCGGTCACCCGCTGTCGGGCGCCACGCTGACGGTCGCCGGTGAGACCTACAATGGCGTCCTCACGATGTGGGGGCGGTATCTTACATGGGCCTTTTCGACGCCGTTCATCCTGCTGGCACTGGGCCTGCTCGCTGGATCGAATCTCACGAAACTCGTCACCGCGATCGTCTTCGATGTCGCGATGTGTCTGACCGGCCTTGCCGCCGCGGTGACCACCTCGTCGGTGCTGTTTCGCTGGTGGTGGTTCCTCCTGAGCAGCGCCTGTTTTCTGGTCGTGTTGTATGTGCTCTTTGTGGCGTGGCCCCGTGATGCCAAGCGTACCGGAACGTTTGAGCCGATCTTCAACACGCTCAAGACGCTCACCGTCGTCACGTGGTTCGGCTACCCGCTCGTGTGGGCGATTGGCGTTGAAGGGCTTGGGCTGCTTCCGGTGGGGCTGTCCTCGTGGGCCTATAGCCTCCTTGATATTGTCGCGAAGTACGTCTTCGCGTACCTCCTGGTGCGGTATCTCGTCGCCGAACCTGACCCGGTGACCGCCACCGCCGACTACGGAGCCTCACTCCCGGGGATCACACCCGCTGATGACTGACGCCACGGTGGCGCCATTCCGTACCCGCGGTCGTTCGTGATCAATTGGGCAGATCTGCCCGCCGAGCGACCGGATATCCGTAGATATATGGGAGCGCTCACGAATCGTCCAGTAAGAAGCGATCCCGACGCGGCTCTTGGACGATCAGCCTATGACTGCACTCACCTACCTCCAGTTTCACGCGGCGTTGATCATCCCACCGCTTGCGTTGCTCGCGCTTGCGACGTGGCGCCGCGACACGGCGTGGAGCGACACACAATCACTCATCGGACTTGTCGGGATGGCGATTCTCGCCCTTATTTACACAATCCCATGGGACGGGTATCTCATCTCCCTCGGTGTCTGGTCGTACCCTGCTGAGGCCATCGCCGGCCGGATTTGGGTGATTCCTTATGGCGAGTACCTGTTTTTCGTCCTCCAGTCAGCCCTGACCGCGCTGTGGCTCTACCAGTTCATCGAGGTTGAGGATGTCTCGTTGAGCCTCCCTTGGCGAACACGCGTTGTTGGCGCCATCGGCGGGTTCGCGGTGAGTGCGGTCGGTCTTGGACTGTTGTATACCGGCAGTGGCTTTTATCTCGGCGCAATCTTGGCGTGGGCTGGGCCGGTGTTGGCCATCCAGTGGGCCTTCGGCTGGCCGTACCTTGTGCGGACCTGGCGGCAGTGCCTCCTCGGGGTTGGCGTGCCCACACTGTATCTCTGGGTGCTTGACTGGCTGGCGATCACCCGCTGGGGGCTGTGGACGCTTGATCCGGCGCGACTGACGGGCATTGCCGTCGCTGGGCTCCCGATCGAGGAGATGACCTTCTTCCTCGTGACCAACGTCTTCCTCGTCCAAGGACTGGTCATGTGGATGTGGCTCCTCGATCAGCTCGGTCGGCTCCGACACTCGACGGAGTACGTTCCGCGGCCGACGCGGTTCAGTTCGACCGAGTAAGTCAGCCAGAAGTCCCGTCCAGACGGTCACTGGTTGCCGTGGAGGTTCGTGACGTTCATCCGTTCTTCGAGCGGCTGGACCTCGAAGTCACTGTCCGCGACGACGTACTCGTCCCCCGTTG
>JBEQAX010000053.1:0-7861 GCA_041640095.1 Salinarchaeum sp.
GTCGGTCGGCTCGGTATCAAACCCCTCGATGTGAATCCGACCGCGCTCGCGTGTCCGATCAGTCATAGCGGATCCGTGGATCAAGCAGGGCGTACACGATGTCGGCCACAAGGTTGGCAAGGATGATCGCGACGCCGGTAAAGAGCGTGATACCCGTGATCAAAAACAGTTCGCGGTTGGTGATCGCCTCGACGAACGTCTGTCCCAGGCCCGGCCAGTTGAAGACCACCTCGACAACGACCGAGCCGGCGACAATGTTGGCGGTGAGGAAGGCAGCAACGGTCGTCACTGAGATGAGCGAGTTCCGCAAGACGTGCTTGAGGATAACCGTTCGCTCGGGAAGCCCCTTCGCCCGGGCGGCCCGGACGTACTCCTTGTTGAGTTCCTCGGCCATCGCCGTCCGCATGATCCGCATGAGCGTCGCCGCCGCGGCCGTACCGATCGTTATCCCTGGTAAGACGAGATACCAGAGCGTCGATGGGTGCCAGAGGGGCGCACGCGGCGGCAGAACCGGCCAGAGCCCGAGCCAGATCGCTCCGATGAGAATCAACAACAGCCCCAACCAGAAGTTCGGGATCGAGATGCCCGAGAGTGCAAGCACACGGCTGGCGTGGTCGGCCGGCTGGTCCTTGTTGATCGCCGCGTAGACGCCCGCGGGAATAGCAATGAGTATCGCGAGCAGCCAGCCGAACAGACCAAGTGCAATCGTGTGGGGCAGGCGAGCACCGATGACACCCGCCACCGGTCGGTTGTTTCGGGTGATGACCTCTCCGAAGTCGCCGTGGACGATCCCGGTGACCCAGTCGATGTACTGGGTCCACAGCGGGCGTCCGAGGCCAAACTGCGCCCGCAGCCGAGCCTCCTCGGCCGCGGAGATGTCCGGATTAAGCGCCGTCACCACCGCCACCGGGTCCCCTGGGGCAAGGCGCACCAGCCCGAAGGTGATGAGCGAGACGCCGATCAGAATCGGGATCGTCAACAGGAGTCGCTTGATGACATACCGCCAAAGCCCCATTCACCCCTTTCTATCTGGGGCCGGGGGCAAAATACCTACGCCCGATCAAGGTACGTGAGCTGTTCGTCCACCGGAGCATACAGCCCATAGCCCAGAATCGACTGGCTGCTCGGGAAGGTATTGAATCCGTAGACCGCCTGGTCGTTTACCGTGCTCGTGACAATGTCATGGGTCACATACGCGTTGGCGGTGTGCTCGATGACGAGGTCCCACACCTCCTCGTAGCGCTGCTGTCGAAGAGTAGCGTCCTCAACGACATCGACCCCGTAGCGGGCGTCCTCAAGGGCCGTGTTGATCGCCTCAATATCGATATTCTGGAAGTTACAGCAACCGCCGATGTTCTCCGGGGAGTGAAGCGCCTTGGCGTAGCCATGCGGGTTGAACCCGCCGGAGAGGCCGATCAATACCAGTCGCTCGCGTTCGGCGTACGCGCCGCTCTGAAGCGCCTGGAGCAACGACAGGAACTCTCGGGTTTCAAGCGTTGCCTCGAAGGACTCCGACTGGTTGAGCGACTCAGTGACAAGTTCCATCAGCCGCACGCGATCGTCGTTGCCGGCGTTGGTTTCGAGGGTAACCGAAATCGGAGGCTCAAGCGCCGTCTCAGCAGCTACAGCCGCAACGAGCTCGTCGGCCCGCTCGGGATCATAGGCGTTCTCCGGCCGATGACGTTCGACCTGGGCGTCATAATCAGTGGTCCCAGCGCCGGCCGCCAACGGCGGAAGCGGCGTCCACGCCGGAGTCTGCCAGCCCTGGAAAATCTGGTCGGCGATCTGCTGGCGAGGAATAAGATGGTTGACAGCCTTGCGCAACCGCCGGTCGTCCCATGGCGACTGTGTGATTGGATACTGCAGGAATGTAAAGCCGGCTCCGTCGGTCGCCGCAACACGGAAGGACTCGGCATTGCGGTAGCTCGTGAGATCCGACGCGTTAAGCCCGAATGTCATGTCGACCTCATCGTTCTGGAGGGCGGCCGATCGGGTGGTATTGTCCCGGACGATAGTGATATCAACCTCATCGATGACCGGCCCATCAGGGAATGCTGACGGGCCGTCGAACCAGTCTTTGCGGTCAGTCTCAAACCAGTAGTCGTCCGTGCGTCCGAACCGGACGTACTCCTCATTCTGGAACTCAAGGAGTTCCCACGGTCCGGTGCCGACCGGCGTGTACCCCTCACGAGGGTCCATCCCCCCATCCGGGCGGTTGGTGCTGGCTGTCGGGAAGATCGGCCATCCCAACAGCGCGCGGCGGGCGGCCGCGTCGGGTACCTGTGCGTACACCTCGACGGTATACGGATCAATCGCCTGGACGTGCAACAGCGAGTCAAAGAGTTGCCCGGCGTTCGGCGAGTTCGCATACCGGTAGTAGGAGGCCACCACGTTCTCGGCGGTGAGTTCCGCACCGTTGTGGAAGGTGACATCCTCGTGAAGCGAAATCCGGTAGGCCATTCCATAGACCCCGGCGTCAACGGCTGCCTGGGTGTCCGCAACAGTCAGGACCTGTGCCTCATCGCCCGGTGACGGGTCGGTCGGAGCACTCGGATCCCGAAGGACGATTTGGCGGTCAGTATCGAGAATGGTGCTGCCGGCCCGTTCGACATACGGGATTGACCGCATGTACGGGACGTAGTCGGCCGGCGCGACGTCCTGAACATCAACGCGCTCAATCGACTCGGCGAGCCACGGGTAGATCTGGCCGTCAGCACCAACGGTGATCATGCCTTCATAAAGCAGCCCGTAGATGGCTGAGGCGGTCGCTGAGGTGCTATAGGGCGGGTCAAAAGAATCAACATTGACCGGTGCCGCCACTCGGAATGTACCTCCCTCAACGACAGCTGCGGGATCAACCGATACCCGGTCTCTGACCGGATCGACCGTTGTGTCATCCCCACTGGAGCCGAGACAGCCGGCCAGACCGACCGCGCCGGCGCCGGCCGCCCCTTGGAGGAGGTGTCGACGCGTAAGCCCCATTGTGCGTGTGGTTGGATCTGTGTGCATACGTTGCGTACGGTTAGTGTCCGCAACTCAAGGAACAGACAAAATCCTACTGGTCGACCGCCTGGGGTCCGTCGACAATCTCGACCTCGCCGCCTTCGACGACAACATCAGCAAGCGTCTTGACCTCGAAGCCGAGATCGGTCGCGCCGTCGGCCTTGCGGATAGCGACGATGACATCCTGGATCTCCGCGCCGATGTCACCAAGTGCCTCGACAATGGCCGAGAGCGTTCCGCCGGTCGAGAGGACATCATCGATCACGAGCACGCGATCGCCCGCATAGACATCGTTGATGTACATCTGGCTCTCCTCGTAGCCGGTTTCCTTATACAGCGGGGTCTCGCCGTCAAGCCCGTACTCGCGCTTGCGGACGACGACAATCGGCACGTCGGTCATCAACGAGACTGTCGTAGAAATGTGGATGCCCATCGCCGCCGGCGTGACGATCTTGTCGATCGATCTAAAGTCGGTCTGCTGGACAATCCGGACGCCCACCTCACGGAGCAGTCGCGGGTCGACCGTCGGAACGCCGTCGCTGATGGGATTGACGAAGTAGTGATAGCCGTCTTTCTCGACAATCGGGGCCTCACGAAGACTGCGTTCGAGCCGCTCCATATCAAGCCAAGCCGGTGAGTGTATAAAAAAGCCCCCGAGTTAGACCGCCAGCATGACTGCCACCAGCAGGACGGTGACAACCGCCACCAACAGGGCCACGCTCTCGCCGATACCGGTCCGAAGCGGGTGTGCCCACGCCGACCGTCCGCGCAGGAGCCACCGACCAAAGCGGGTCTGTCGAAGCGCCGTTTCGGGGTTGGCGCCGATGGTCGTTCCAGCCAGCGCCAGCCAGCCAGCTGCCCGGCCGATGGCACCGAAGAGTTCCGTGACGCCGATAACGAGCCCGCGGGTGCCATAGAAGCTCGCCCGGGTGAGCAACCAGTCGACATCGGGGACATCAGCGACCTGTCGAAGCGGACCGCGCAGGACAGCCAGCGCGAGGAGGCCACCGCCAGCGAGCGCGAGCGCTTCAATGACGTGGCCAACGGTAAAGGCGGTGTACTTGATGCCCGTAACGGTCTCTACAAGTGGGATCGCCGATACCTGGGCGGAAGCGACAGGGATGAGCGCATACAGCGCATCCGGGAAGAGCCCAAAGCCAACACACAGCGCCGCGATGGTGCCCATGGCAACGCTCTGGCCGGGGGTGGCGTCCCGGACAGTACCGGTGTAGGGCCCGCGCACGAACGCGAAGTAACCAAACTTCGCGAGGGTCAACGCGGTGCCGACGCCGGCAACAAGCAGGATCCACCAGAGGAGGTTGCCATCGTTGAGCCCGTGGGCCGCCTTGAGGATCATGCCCTTTGAGACAAAGCCGCTGAAACCCGGCAGGCCAGCAATCGAGAGCGCGCCAACAAGGAAGGCCACCGCGGTGAGGGGCATCTTCGTTGCCAGCCCGCCGAGTTCGCGGAGCCGCTCGACGCCGGTGCGGTAGATGATGACGCCGGCAACCATGAACAACAGCGACTTATAGAGAATGTGGTTGAAGATGTGCGCGAACGTGCCGGCGGTTGCAAGCGCGCCGCCGACGCCGATGGCGGCGACCATGTAGCCCACCTGTGACTGGATCGAGTAGGACATCATCCGTCGCATGTCGTCCTGGAGAACAGCCGCAAGCGCACCGAACAGCGCCATAGCGCCACCCATGTAGGCGATGGCGAGTTGGCCCTCCGGGAAGGCCCGATAGAGGGCGTACACGCCGGTCTTGGTGGTATAGACCGACAGGAAGACGCTCGCCGCAAAATGCGGACTCGGGTAGGTGTCGGGCAGCCAGGTGTGTAGTCCGAGGAAGCCGACGTTGACGCCAATACCAACCGCCGCAACGAGTGCCGGCAGACCGGCAACGATCCCCTCGCCGGTGTACGCCAGCGTTCCGGTAAGCGCGTACTGGGCAACGACCGCCACCAAGAGAAGACTCCCGCCGATCCCGTGAAGCACCGCATACCGGTAGCCCGACCGGATCGCGGTGGGGGTTCCGTGGTGCCAGACCAGGGCGGTACTGGTGACGGCCATCAGCTCCCAGAAGAACACCAACGCAAGCCAGTCACCGGCGAAGACGGCGCCGACGCTCACAGCCACGTACGACAGCGCGATGGCGGTCTGTTCGGCCGACGCCTCGCTCGCATACGCATAGAGCACGCTCGCCGCGCCGACAATCCCAAAGACGATGCCCATCAGCCGCGAGGGGCCATCAACATAGAAGAGCTCGGCCTCAAAGACCTCGAAAAGAACCACCGGGAGATGGTTGCCTGCCGGGACGAACCCCGCAAGAGCGGCAAGACCGGCAAGCAGGCCGACCGCGAGCCCGTGGCCCACACGCCGGGGCAACGCCCACACCGCACTCATCGCAAGCACCACAAGGGCCGGCGGGTAGACAAGCGTGAGCGGCTCCATTAGCCGATCACCCCCGAGAGTGCCTCACCGACACGTGATTCGGCTACCTCAATGGCGAGGTCAAGAGCGGCGATCGATCCGGGGACGATCCCGAGCGCGAGTGCCCCGAGGGCGACAACCGCGATCGGCATGGTCATCAGCCAGGTGCTCTCACTCCAGGGCTGACGGCGCTCCCAGCCGCCCGGTGGCGGCCCGCCGTGATGCGCGTGATCGGCATCACCGCCGTAGGGCACCTCCGCGTCGCTTGGCGCCTGGTCAACGGCGTACCCCGCATCCTCGCCGCCGTCGGCGATCGGCTGGACGGGCGACGCAGCTGTCGTGGTCCGCTCTCGGCCGCCGAAGGGTGACTCAATCAGCGGCTTTGCGTCGGCGTCACCGGCTGTCTCGAAGAACGCGGCGTAGACAATCGGCCAGAAGTACACGATGTTGAGCACGCCCGAGACGAGCAACGCGGCGGCAAAAGCCAGTCCAGCGAGCTGGGCCTCTAAGGTGACCGCGCCGACAAGCATGTAGAACTTGCTGACGAACCCGGCGACCAGCGGGATCCCCGCCATACCCGCCGCTGCGATCGTGAACGCACTCATGGTCAGCGGCATGCGCTTGCCGATACCCGCCAGCTCGGAGACGTGATCTGTGTGGGTCTCGACATGGATTGCCCCCGCGGCAAAGAACAGGGTGAGCTTCATGAACGCGTGGGCAGGGATGTGCAACAGCCCGCCGACAATCCCATATGGCGTCAACAGCGCGACGCCCATGATGATATAAGAGAGTTGACTAGCCGTCGAGTACGCCAGCCGGCGCTTGAGGTGATCCTTCCGGAGAGCGATCACCGACGCCGCGAGGAAACTCACAGCAGCAAGCGCAGCGAGCGCGAGGTTCACGTCCATGGTCGCCGCCAACGCCGGCCCATAGACATCAAGGAGAACCCGTGAGACACCGAAGGCACCGGTCTTGACGACTGCAACGGCGTGTAACAGCCCCGAGACGGGCGTCGGCGCGACCATCGCGTCGGGCAGCCAGGAGTGCAGCGGCATGATCGCCGCCTTGGCGCCGAAGCCAAGCGCAAGCGCGCCGAAGACCAGCCGCGCGAGCCACGGATCTGCCGCAAAGAAGGCTTCAAGGCCAGATGCGGTCGCCCCAAAGGTCACCGTGGGCGCCCCGCCATAGGTCGCCGTTGCCCAGTAGACCGCTGCGGTGCCCCCAAGGACGAGCACACCGCCACCGAGGAACAGGTACGCGAAGTACTTCCGGGCAGCTGCTCGTGCCTCGGCGGTCTCGTCGTGAGCGACCAGCGGGTAGGTGACGACCGTCAGCAACTCGAAGAAGACGAACGTCACGAGGAGGTTCTCCGCCATGGCCACGCCGACAGCGGCCGCCAGCGCGCCCGCGAAGGCGGCGAAAAAGCGGGTCTGGCCGTGCTCCTCAAGTTCGCGCATGTACCCGGCCGCATAGAATGCCGTGAAGATCCAGAGGAAACTCGCCAGCCCAGCAAACAGCAGCCCAAGCGCATCGGCCTGGAGGGCAAACTCGATGCCGAAGACGAACTCGCCCATCGACCACCGATAGCCCGTCCCACCGAGAACACCCGGGATCATGCTCACGACGATCCCGAACTGTGTGACGGCCGCGAGGACGGACCACGCCTCCCGGAGCGCCGGGCGGCGGTAGGAGCTGACGATCAACGCGGCGCCGACAACCGGCACAAGCACGGCCGCCAGCGGTCGCGGATCGGCCACCGCGCCGGTCTCAAGCATTGGTGCCCACCTCCGGTGAGCCCGCAAGGACGGCTTCAACAAGCGGATCAATCGCGGTCGTCACCTCAGCGCCAACAAAGCCCGACGCGACGGCCAGCAGCGCCGCGCCGGCGACCAGTGCGACCATCCCGAAACTCGGCAAAGCGGTCCGACCACCATCAGCAGCGACCGCCGAGTCGGCTGGGTCGGTCGTCGGGTGATCCTTTTGATCGACCTCCGGCATCTCCGCCCGATCGAAGTACAGCTTTTCGAGGATGCGGGCGACGTACAACAGCGAGAGAAGCGTACTCGCCAGGACGACGGCGATTACCGGCCAGAGCCCGGCCGAGATCGCTCCAAGCGCGATGTACCACTTTCCAAGGAAGCCGATCACGGGGGGCACGCCGACCAGGCCGAACCCGAGGACAGCGATCGAGCCAGCGATCACCGGGCGGACCCGCGCGAGTCCGGCATAGGAGGCGACGGTCCGGGCGCCGACCGCAGCGGCAAAGGATCCAGCGGCCGCGAAGAGCCCCGCCTTCATAATCGCGTGAGCGACAAGATGGATGACCGCGCCATAGATGGCAAACCGCGTAGCCGTCGGACCCGCGGCGGGGTGGACGGCAACGCCAACGGCGGTGAGGATCAACCCGAAGTGTGCGACCGACGAGTA
>JBEQAX010000054.1:0-7657 GCA_041640095.1 Salinarchaeum sp.
GAGTAAGTCAGCCAGAAGTCCCGTCCAGACGGTCACTGGTTGCCGTGGAGGTTCGTGACGTTCATCCGTTCTTCGAGCGGCTGGACCTCGAAGTCACTGTCCGCGACGACGTACTCGTCCCCCGTTGGGGCAGTGGCAGCGACCATCGCATCCCGTGGCGAGAGTTCAGACCCGTCTTCGATGGCGGCGTGCTGTAGCCGGGCGGCCTCAATGGCGAGTTGCTCGTTGCATTCGAGTGCCTGCACACCCCCGAACGTCTGGCGTTCTTCAACCGGGTCGAAGTCCGGGTCGCTTGCCGGGCCGTTCAACACCTCGAAGACACAGATCGTCGAAGTCCACCACGGGTCGCGCTTCGGGGACACCGCTCGTAGTGGAGGCTGACGCTCCCAGCTCCAGTCTAGTAATAGAGTGTCGCCCGGAACACTAACGACCGGCGTCATCCGCGGCGGTGGGCCCTGTCGGCCGGCTAACCCTCGTGCCGGGCGTATCACGTGCCGGGGTTCGCCACCGGTCATCGCAGCCGAATAGCGCCTCGGGTGGGGACTGCGACACGCAATACTGCATACGGCCGCCGGCCTGGTAGCCCTTTCGGCCGGCTCAGGACAGCGTATACGCCGACTCCGGCAGCTGGACATAGCCGCCGTCGCGGTACCGACGCTTGCGCAGGCGATACTGCGCGTAGAGCTTCAGTCCGCGGATGCCTGCGGAGAGCCGAGGCGAGAGCACGCGCCCCTCGGTGTCCGTGGCCTTGAGCTTGCGCGTCATCCGGAAGGCCCGGTCCCAGTCCGCCGGCTTGTAGTCGGACACAAGGTCGGCAAAGGCGACATTCCGGAGCACCTCCGCCCCGATGGCGTCCTTCCAGGCGTCGTTGTACCGCTTGAGTCGGTCGCGTGCCGCCAGCTCACCCGCGATCGCCCCGGTGCGGATGGCGACGTGATCGCCGCCCTCGTGAAAGGCCGAGGTGGCCCCCATGGCGCCCCCCACGACAGCGATGCCGGCGGCCGTCGGCGAGTCGATCGGCCGTGTCGAGGAGATTGCGTAGGTCTCGGTTCCGCCTCGCTTGCCGCGGTCCTCAACCAGCTCGAAGTCCGCCGGCTCGTAGGCGGGATAGACCCGGGCAAGGAGCCGCTCAAGATAGGTCTGTGGACTCGGCAACTCCTCGTCGTCGGGATCAACCAGCCAGTAATCCGTCGGGTTGTCGACGTCCGCCATCGTCAGCCCAATGGGCATCGTCAGGCCGACCCGCGCGACACCGTCGTCGTTCGGGAAGATCCAGGGGTAGGCCGTCTCGCCGGGGATTGCGCCCCACCAGAACTTCATGCTATTTGGCTCGAAGGCGTCCGCCGGGAGTCGTCGGTGTTCCTGGTAGGCGATGTGGTTGGCTGTTCGCGTCCCCAGATACGTGGTAATCGACTCGCCCGCCGGGAGGTACCGGTCGAGGACAGCGTTGGTCACCTGCCGCTGGGGCCCGTCAGCGAGTATGAGGGTATCAGCAACGAGATTGCTCCCGTCGCCAAGCGTGAGTCGATGCTCGGGGGTGCCCGTGAGCTCGCTCGTGACCCCCCGAACGCTTGTCTCCCCGCGGTAGGTCGCGCCGGCTGTCTCAGCGCGTTCGCGGAGCCAGTCGTCCATGGCCACCCGATCGAACGTGAATCCAAAATGCGGGTAGCTGCCGTCCATCCCCGTCCGGTCGACGACGACCGACTCGGAGGGACCGATGAACTCGGCTCGGTCGATATCCTGAAGGATCACCTCTTCAGGAATCTCGTCGGGATCAAGTCCGGCGATATCCACCCAGTAGTCAAGCAGTCCGGCGGCGTCCGTCGAGTCGGGCCCCGGCTCGGTCCGATCCTCCCGTGGGACGCCCTTTTCGAGGACGACGGCGTCGGCGCCGGATGCGGCCGCTGCCCGCCCGGCTGCCAGCCCCGCCGGTCCCCCGCCGACGATCGCGACATCGTACCGCTGCATGCACAGTACTCGGGGGCGGTGGAATCTTAAACCACCCCCTTTCGGCACAGCGCTCACTCGAAGGCGTCAAGCGGGGCCTGCCGCCCGGCGACGAGCGTGGACTTGCGGCGCAACCGCGGCGCCGTGACCGGTAGTTGCTTGAGAATCCGATCGACGGCCCCCTGGAAGGTCTCCGCGACTGCCGGCTCGTCCTCGAAGGCGTTGCGGACGGCCTCGCGAATTTGCCAGACGCCCACTGGCGCCCAGTAGTCGTCGGTGACTTCCCGTAACACGAGACATGTCGCCTGTCGGTCGCGCTCGGCAAGCGCCTCAAGAACGGCCAGCCGGGCCGCGTAGTAGGCCCCGGCGGTCTCCTCGACGTACTTTGATCGGCCGGCGTGGCCCTCGTAATCGGCCATCAGCCGGTGACGGGTCCCCTGTGGGTTCCACACCGATCCCGGCGCCTTCATTTCGACAAGCTCGAACTCCCACTGGGCGGGTCCGAGCACGATCCAAAAGCGATTGCCGAGGTACTCGTTGTACCAGACCTCTACCTGGTCGATGGCGGTAGCGGTGTTGATCCGCCCTCGGAGGTACTGGCCAATGGTGTCATCAACGGCCGTGATCGACCACCGCGTTGGCACGAGCCGACGCTGTTCGCCCCGGCCGAGAGCGCCCGCCGAGAGGATGTCGTTGATCTCATAGACATCATACCCGCGGCGATACAGATAGGTCATCGCCCCCTCGGCCTGCCAGTCGTCGTCCTCAAGGGTCTTTTTAACCGGGCGGGGGACGTGTGGGTTCTCGGTGAGATCGATTGACTCCGCCGTGGCGTCCGGTCCCGTCGGCGTGCGCACCTGACCGACCGAGAGGTCGAGTTGCGGCCGCTCGCTGAGACCGATCTCGATATCAACCGGCCGGTCGGCAATTGCCACCTCGCGTTGTGCGCCGACGAAGCCGTCCCAGACATCGCGGACATTCACGTCGGCCCGCCGTCGTGAGTTTAACAGGCCTGTCCGTCGGTCGAGCACCGTCTCGATATCTGTGCCGTACCACTCGCCCTGGGTCGCGTAGGCGGCGGCGTTGTCCTCGTCGCCAACCGGCGAAAGTACGCCCGCTGAGACGTCCGGATAGCCTGATCGCCCGACGAAGATCTCCGGAGCGGTCGATCCGACGAGAGTGTCGCCCTGTAGGGCTTCGAACCGGTCAGGGACATCCTCGATGTACTCGGTGATCCGGTAGGACTTCGCCTGTGCGAGACGGCGCTGTTCGGCCCGGTCATCGGTTAGATCTGTCTCAAGGAACTCATCAAGGCGCATTGGTGAGGGCGCTGGCGGTGGCTTAGCTGTGGATGCCCATTGCTTCGATCTGTTCTTGATACCGGTTTCGAATGGTGACCTCGGTCACCTGCGCGACGTTGGCCACCTCGCGTTGGGTCTTTTTCTCGTTGCACAACAGTGAGGCGGCGTAGATGGCGGCAGCGGCGTAACCCGTCGGCGACTTGCCCGAGAGCAGCCCTTCCTCGGCGGTCTTCTCGATGATCTCACTGGCCTTGATCTGGACCTCCTCGCTGAGTTCGAGTTCAGAGCAGAACCGTGGGACGTACTTTTTTGGATCAACCGGCTCCATCTCAAGCCCGAGCTCCTGGGAAATATACCGGTAAGTACGGCCGATCTCCTTACGCTCGACCCGCGAGACGTCGGAGATCTCCTCAAGACTCCGTGGGATGCCCTCCTTACGACAGGCGGCATAGAGGGCCGCTGTCGCGACTCCTTCGATGGACCGTCCGCGGATAAGGTCCTCTTTAAGCGCGCGCCGGTAGATAACGCTGGCAACCTCCCGGACCGACCGTGGGACGCCCAGCGCAGAGGCCATTCGATCAATCTCTGAGAGGGCAAACTGAAGGTTGCGTTCGCCGGCATCCTTTGTCCGGATGCGTTCTTGCCATTTGCGTAGCCGGTACATCTGGCTGCGCTTCTCCGAGGAGATCGATCGTCCGTAGGCGTCTTTGTTTTTCCAGTCAATTGCGGTCGTGAGCCCCTTGTCGTGCATCGTCTTGGTTGTCGGGGCGCCGACACGCGACTTCTCCTTGCGCTCCTCGTGATTGAACGCCCGCCACTCCGGTCCTGGATCGATCTGTTCTTCCTCGATAACCAGCCCGCAGTCCTCACAAATCAGCTCCCCCCGATCGGAACTCTTAACCAAATTTTCGGACCCGCACTCCGGACAGCTCCGGACTTGTTCGTCGTCCCCAGCTTGTTCGACCCCCTCGACTTCCCGCTGGCGCGTAGACCGTGTCATCGCACTTTTATGGTAGTACAACTGCCGGACTTAAATCCTTCCCCGAATTCACCGTCTTTGCAGGGGTCAGAACCGTGTCCGGTCGAAGAAATCGGGGGCTCACGGGCCGATCCCCCGTGTTGTTGGGGGCGATATAAAGGCAATTCCTTTATTCGTACATCGCTCACCTGTGGATAATGCCAACCGTCGAGTGCGATCCAGCGCAGGCGCGCGAGCAGCTCGTGGCCGCTGGCGCGACAATCGAGTCGGGGAACACGGCGCATGAGCGCTGGCGCGCCACGTTGGGTGATGCCGTGGCCGTCGCCTACGAGGACACGGTCGTGATCCAGGGGCAGCATCCACAGGATATCCAGGCTGTCATCCAACCGCGGGGCGGCCGCGTCCACGTCTACTTTGATGGGGCCAGCCAGGGCAATCCCGGTCCAGCGGCCATCGGGTGGGTGCTGGTGACCGACGATGGAATCGTTGCTGATGGGGGCGAGCGCATCGGCAAGACGACCAACAACCGCGCGGAGTACGAAGCGTTAATTCGGGCGCTTGAGGTTGCTCTTGAGTATGGCTTCGATGAGGTACTTATCCGTGGGGACTCCGAGCTCGTCGTCAAACAGGTTCGCGGGGGCTATCAGACGTCCGAGCCAGCCCTCAAAGAACGCCGGACGCGGGTCCGCGAACTCCTTACTGAGTTTGACGAGTGGTCAATCACACACGTCCCTCGCGAGGTGAACGAACGCGCCGACACGCTCGCAACGGAGGCCCTTTCCAATGGCTGAGCTACCGACCGATGTCGTTGATGAGGCCGAGCGCCTCACCCGCCTGGCCCGCCGGGCCGATACGTCCGCCGAGGCACAGGCCTATCGTGAGCGCCGCGATACTCTCCTCACCGAGCACGGCTACGCGGCCCGCGTGCGTTCGGAGTCCGACGGCGATACACTCGTGTGTTACCCTGAGGACTGGCTCGTTGAGGACACCGTCGACACCGACCGAATCGACAACATCGACCGTGCACACGAACGCTCGCTGTCGGGCCCCGGTGACCCCGACGAATGGGCGGCCGTCGAGGCGACCAACCAGTCCGTCGTCGAACGAGTCCGCGAGCAACACGGCCCGGACCACGCCGCCAACGCCGCTGCACTCGCCGCCTTCGCGAGCGATCACTACGCCAAGCCAATTGCGTCGCTCACCGAGCATGAGCTTGAGGAGTTTCGTACTGAATATTACGTCCGGAATGTCTGGCCGACGGACGACCAGGCGGCCATCCTCGATGCGTCGATTGCGTACGCCCGTCAGGCTGCCGCCGAGCGATCGTGAGTCGATGCCGAAAGTGACTTGCCGTTACCCCGCAGACCGGCGAACATGGTCGATAAGTGGGAAGAACTCGAGACCGGTCCAAATCCGCCTGAGACTGTCTATGCGGTTGTCGAGTGTCTCAAGGGCGAACGCAACAAGTACGAGTATGACAAGGAGGTTGCCGATGTCGTCCTTGACCGGGTGCTTCACTCAAACGTCCACTACCCCAGTGACTACGGCTTTCTGCCACGGACGTACTACGACGACGAGGACCCCTTTGATATCCTCGTGCTTCTTGAGCAGGCCACCTTCCCCGGGTGTGTGATCGAGGCCCGACCGATCGGAATGATGCAGATGGACGACGACGGCGAGAAGGACGACAAAATTATCGCCGTCCCCACAGAGGATCCCCGCTACGACGAGGTGCAATCGATCGACGACCTCGCCGCCCACGAGCGCGCGGAGATTGCCGAGTTCTTCGAGACCTACAAGAACCTCGAAGAGGGCAAAGAAACGGAGGTTCTCGGCTGGGAAGACCGTGAGGCCGCCCAGGAGGCCATCGAGCACGCGATGGCCCTCTACGACGAACATTTCGACAGCCCCCGGGTCTAGCGGTCTGCCGGGATCATACCCCGGAGTAATTATCACGCCGGTGGTATGTGGTATGATCATGGGTAATGTTTTATCCACTGGGGAGCTACGATAAGATGTTATGTCAGTCCACGACGGCGCCGACGCCCCGAGCGGTCCCGAGGAGCTCCCGGGCGAGTCGGCGACCCACCCGCCGGTCGGCATCGATCACCCAACGGTTATCCCCGCCGAACGGTAGCGCTCACCGGCCGAAACCAACTTTCTTGTAGGGATCCCCTATACGGGTCAGCATGGGTCTGCTTGATCGACTCCGCGGGGACGACGACCCGCGTGTCGTCTTCATCGGTATCGATGGTGTGCCGTTCTCGTTGCTCTCTGAGCACTTCGATGAGTTTGAACACCTCGCGGCACTGGCCGAGGAGGGAACGGCGGCGCCGATGGACAGCATTGTTCCCCCTGAGTCAAGCGCGTGCTGGCCGGCGTTGACCACCGGCGTTAATCCCGGCAAGACCGGGGTCTATGGCTTTCAGGATCGCGAGGTCGGCTCGTATGAGACGTACGTCCCGATGGGCCGCGATGTCCAAGCGACCCGTCTCTGGGACCGCGTTGAGGACGCTAACCGATCGGCCACCGTGCTGAACGTTCCCGTGACGTTTCCGCCCCAGCGGACCGTCTCGAAGATGGTCTCGGGCTTTCTCTCGCCGGAACTCGAAAAGGCCGCTCATCCGGAAGCTGTTGCCCGGTACCTCGAAGGGATCGACTACCGGATTGATGTCGATGCCCGGCTGGGTCATGACGATGATAAGACGGCGTTCATCGAGGACGCTAATGCAACCGTTGAAGCCCGTATGGAGGCGTTTAAACACTACCTCGCGGAGGACGACTGGGACCTGTTTTTCGGCGTGTTCATGACGACCGACCGGGTCAACCACTTCCTCTTTGGCGACTACGCCGATGAGGGCGAGTACTACGACGCGTTCATGGACTTCTACCGGCGGATCGACCACTATATCGGCCAGATCCGCGACGCCATCCCTGATGATGCGACGCTGATTGTCGCCTCCGATCACGGCTTCCAGCGACTCGATTATGAGGTCAACATGAACCAGTGGCTCCGTGAGGAGGGCTGGCTCACCTTCGAAGACGATGATCATGAGGAACTCGGCGATATCGCCGATGAGACCCGTGCCTACTCGCTCATCCCCGGTCGCTTCTATCTGAATCTTGCGGGCCGAGAGCCCCGCGGGAGCGTTCCTGAGGCGGACTACGAGGCCGTCCGTGACGAGCTTGCGGACGCCCTCCGGGCGCTTGAAGGCCCCGAGGGGCGACCGGTCTGCAAGCGTGTCGTCACTAAGGAGGACGCCTACGCGGGACCACACGACGACATTGCTCCTGACCTCACCGTGATCCCCCACGAGGGCTTTGACCTGAAGGCCGGCTTCGGTGACGACAAGGCCGTCTTCACCGAGGGGCCCCGCTCGGGAATGCACCGTTTCGACAATGCCTCGCTGTTCGTTGATGATCCCGACGC
>JBEQAX010000055.1:0-7194 GCA_041640095.1 Salinarchaeum sp.
GTTTTCGCCTCCGTTTTTGTCTATTTCAATCTCATACGTCGACTCGCTGGTTGCGAGCGTTCCTGCTGCCGGTGGTGGATTAATTCCAAACAGTCGTGCGGGGTAATGCGTTCCAAGGTCAACACTTACTGTACGAATCGAGTCCGTCTGCGCGGCGCTATACATGAGCGCGCGGAACGCCACCATCTGGTCTTTGACCTCCTGGAAGTGATTGTACTCAACCTCGGCGTTCTGGTTCGGGACGACCGTTGCCTGGTAGCCCGAGAAGGCCACCACAGCGATCCCGAACAGCAAGACGGCTCCCAGCACGGGAGCAACCGCACGCGTATCGGATCGCAGTGACATCACTCAACACACCAAGATCTGATAGACACGACGTGTCTCTACGCGGCACATTCTTACCCAAGTACATAAATCACCGGCCGGCGGGGGTGATCAGTAGTGGTGATCCTCAATGTGGCGGTCAAACCGGTCGATAAGTTGGCGCGTCACCGAGCCGACCGTGAACGACCAATCATCAACCTGGGTCACCGGTCGGATCTCCCAGGTGCTGTTGGTCAGAAAGACCTCATCGGCGTCGGCGAGATCGTTCGGGCGGTACGTTCCCTCGACAGTGGTGTACTCGTGCGCCGCCAGGTCAAGGACAACATCGCGGGTGATTCCCGGCAGGAGATCAAGCGTCGCTTCGGGCGTGTGTATCGTCTCCTCGCGGACGAAGAACACGTTACTCGCGGCCCCCTCAAGCAGGCGCCCCTCGCCGTCGCGCATCAGCACCTCATCAGCCGCCGGGTGGTTCGCCCGGGCAATGACGTTCGGCAGGTAGTTGTGTGTTTTCGCATCCGCCGGGAGCGCGGCATCCGACGGTACCTGCGTTGATGCCGTCTCCACGACAGCAGGGTCGGACCAGACGGGGGCTCCCTCGATCCCGCCACGAGGCAGTTCCGCGATGTATACCACGACCGTTGGCTCCACAACGGGATCGGGCGTCACGGTTCCCGGTTGCGGACCGCGTGAGATCGAGAGTTTACAGTAGGCCTCCTCAAAGTCATTGGCGGCAATTGTCGCTTCGATGCGCTCGCGGAGGTCTGTGCGTGTCAGGCCATGATCAAGCGCAATCGCCCGACAGGTCGCCTCAAGACGATCGAGATGCGCCGCAAGCGCAAAGGGCGTGCCGTTGTACACCCGGAGTGTCTCGAAGGCGGCGTCGCCATACATGAAGCCGCGGTCTCGCACCGAGATCGTCGCCTCGTCCTTCGGGACGAGATCCCCGTTAACGTGATACAGTACCATCGGTCGCGTGTTCGCGGGTCAGGTGACAAAATCGTTCGATGATCCGTTTGCCGAGCGTCAACGAGCCCTCGTCTGTCTCGCCGACTCGTCCGGTGAGGATGCTCTCGGGGTGAAACTGAACACCGTAGTGTGGCCGCTCGCGGTGGCGCACGCCCATGAGAATCGTCCGTTCCTCGGCGACGGTGCGGGCGGTCTCGACGAGCGCCGCGGGAAGCTCTGACCGCGAGACCGCCAACGAGTGGTACCGGCCGACCTGAAAACGCTCCGGAAAGTCCATAAAGAGCCCGGCGCCGTCAGTCTCGACAACTGAGGGCTTGCCGTGGACCACTGTCGGGGCGCGGTCAACCGGAGCGCCATGAACCGCACACAATGCTTGGTGGCCCAGGCACACGCCCAGCATCGGATAGGTCGTCTCAGCGAACACCGGCATTGACACGCCCGCTGCCTGTGGCGTTCCTGGCCCCGGAGAGACGACGATGCCGTCGGGATCAAGTTCACGAATCCCAGCGACGGTAATGGCGTCGTTGCGTCGCACTTGGACCGTATCAGCGTACTCGCCGACGTACTGGACGAGATTGTACACGAACGAGTCGTAGTTGTCGATCACGAGAATGTCGACCATCTCAGGACTCCTCCAGGAGTGTCATGCTGGCTTGGTCACCGAGTGCCGTGTCGACAGCGTCGATCAGCGCCCGACCCTTATCGAGTGTCTCGTCGTACTCGCGATCTGGCACCGAGTCGTGGACCACCCCCGCACCGACCCGGAGGTGATAGGCCCCCTCGTGGGCGACGAGCGTTCGGATAATGATATTGAGTGTCGCCCGGTCATCAAAGCCAAAGAGGCCGATCGATCCGGTATAGGGTCCGCGGCGAGTGCCCTCAACACGATCGATTAACGCCATCGTCTCGGGTTTGGGCGCGCCGGTGATCGTTCCACCGGGGAATAACGCGGCAATGGCGTCAGCAAGGGTCGCTTCCGATCTAAGCCGAGCGGTGACCTCCGACACCAGGTGCATCACCTCGGCGTACCGGTCGATCCGGCGGTACTCATCGACGGTGACACTGCCGTAGGTGGCGACCTTCCCGAGGTCGTTCCGTTCAAGATCGACCAGCATGGCGTGTTCGGCCCGCTCTTTAACGTCCTCGCGAAGTTCGGCGGCAAGTGCCTGATCCTCTGCGTCAGTCGCACCACGCGGACGGGTTCCGGCAATAGGCTCGGTGCGCAACCGGTCACCAACGCGTTCGAGAAGCAACTCCGGTGAGGCGCTGACCAGCGTCGCCCCCGGAAACTCAAGCAGCCCGGAGTACGGCGCTGGGTTCACCTCGCGGAGGGCATCGAATGCGGCGACGGGATGGACGGCCGCTGGTGCACTCAGCCGGTGGGAGACGTTGGTCTGGAAGGTATCCCCCGCAGCGATGTGCTCTTTAATCGTCTGTACCCGGTCGGCGAATGCCGCTCGACCACAGTCACTCTCGAAGGTCATGGTGGTCGCAGACTGTGGCGGGGCAGCGATAGACGGGTCACCGGTGTGGATCCGCTCAACAAGCGCTAGTGCTCGCTCTCGACCCCGGGTATAGACGGCGTCAGGATCATCGTCCGCGGTAACCATCGGACAGGCGGCGACATAGAGGGTTCCGGCGCCATCTCGGGGCTCGGACCAGGCGGCCAGTCGGTCAAAGAACGCGACCTCCAGACGAGGCAGCCCTCGATCGTTGGTCGTCGTCTCAGGGAGGGCCTCAAGATCACGGGCAAGGTCGTAGGAGAGCCACCCGATGCCACCGCAGGGATACGGCACCGGACAGTCACCACGGACCAGTGTCTCGGCGTCAAGGCGAGCCTGCAGTGCCGCTAGCGCCGGCACCGACGTCCCACCGGTAAAGCCGACAACGCCGTCAGCTTCGGTAGACGTCCGGACGGTCGCATCGGGCCAGACAGTGAGCCGGTCAATGGGATCAACACCGAAGTAGCCCCACCCGGACTGCCCGCCGGTGGTCTCAAGATAGGCCCCACCGGGTCCGTCACGGGCCTGTCGGTAGGCGTCAAACGGATCTTCAACTCGACCGGAGACCACAACCGGGGTGCGTACACCGCGAGGTGCATCCGCGAGACGGTCGCGGAGCTGGCTCCGGTCGGTCACGGTCGTTACGTCGCGCATGAGCGATACCGGTGATAGTCCTACTACATCCTTGTGATCGCGGCACAGTCCACGGACGATCAGGCCGTCCCGGCAACCGGGAGGGCAATAAACGCCAGATACGACAGCCCCGTCGCAACGGAGGGACCGATGATCCAGAACGAGATGACCCGAACGACCGCTCCCGGGTCGAAGAGTTCGCTCGCGTGTCGGAAGTCCTCGGGCTGTTCCTCACCGATAGCCGGGACCGACTCGTCGGTCTCGACAGTAACAGCCGAGACTGACACGTCCGTCTCGATGTTCCCGCGAGCGAGCTCGGCTGCAGTCGCCGTGCGAGTCGCCCGCCCCCAGCCGAGTCCGACAATCGTCATGACCGTCGACAGCGCGAGGCTAATTGGAATGCCAAGCCACGAGGCGAAGGTGGTGATGCTGGCGGCAACGACCATCACGACCGTAGCGGCCAACAGCGGGAGGTCGGTCAGGTCGTTGCCGACAGACTCCATAGTGCGCCGAGCGATGGTGAACGCCCCCAGACCGATGGTTGCCGATCCCAGGACGACAGCAAGATTGATTCCGACGAGTCCGCCGCCGACCAACGGCGCAACGGCGTTGGCAACGTTGCTCGCGCCGGCGCTAAAGGACATATAGCAGGCGATGAGGAAGACGACGACAGTACTGATGAACTCTCGGCGTGTGGTTCCGGGGCCAAAGCGCGGCCGCGGGATGGTTCCAGCGCGATCAAGGACGACTAACGGCCCCTCAGACTGCTGGATCGCGAACACCCGGTCAAGGTACGGGTAGAGATACCGACCGATGACGGCGCCAAACCAGAATCCGACGACCGGCGCGATGATCCACCACACGACAATCTGACCCATGACCGCCCAGTTTAGCGACCCCGTGGCGAGGCCGAGACCGGCAATCGCGCCGACGGCGGTCATCGAGGTCGAGACAGGCACCCCATAGAGGTTGGCCACGAGCATCCCCAGTCCGATGAACAGCAGTACGATGATGCTCGCCTCGATCGAAAACACCGTCTGCGGGACGATTTCTCCTCCGAGCGTGTCGATGACGTTCCGACCGACCGTCCATCCACCCAACAGAACAAACCCGGTCATCATCGCTGCGGCAAACGTCTTGTTGATGATGTTTGCGCCCACCGAAGGGCCCCAGGCGACGCCGGTCGAGGATCCGCCGATATTAAAGCCGACGAAGCCAGCAGCGAGAAGTCCCAACCCCAGGAGGACGGAAATCATATCCGGTAATACACCCTTTCCTTCGGGTATACCTTCTGGATCCGGCCGCGGCAACGTGCCAAAAATATACAACGACACCGACGTGAGTATCCGTATCGATGTCCGAAGAGTCAGCCACGCGTCGTCGGGTGCTCAAGGCAGGAGCAGTGGCGATAGCGGCCGGACTTGCGGGCTGTAGCTCATCACAACTAGAGAATGCGCCACCGGCACAGTCGGCATCACCGCCGCCGGAGGTCGACTCAGACGCCGAAAGTCCCTACATACAGGTCTACCAGGACACCATTCAGTCGGTCGTACTCGTCCAAACGAGGGAAGGGCAAGGCACGGGCTTTGTCTACGACGATAATCACATCATCACAAACGCCCACGTCGTCGGTGGGGCCACAAGGGTCACCCTTCGGTTTAGTGACGGCACCTGGACCACCGGACAGGTACGTGGGACCGATGTCCACAGTGATCTGGCTGCCATCACCGCCGAGACGATTCCGGCGTCGGCAACACCACTGCCGTTTGAAGGGGGACCGCCAGTAGTCGGCCGGGAGGTGGCCGCTGTCGGGAATCCCTACAACCTTGACGGGACACTCACCACCGGGATAGTCAGTGGGATCGACCGACTGATTCCGGCCCCGAGCGGCTATCAGATTCCCGATGCGATTCAGACTGACGCCGCCGTCAATCCCGGCAACAGCGGCGGACCGCTGATGACGAAGGCGGGCACGGTGCTTGGCGTGGTCAACTCAAAACAAGGTGACAACATCGGCTTTGGCATCTCTGCGGCTTTGACTCAGCGCGTAGTGCCTCAGTTGATCACGACCGGCGACTACGATCACGCCTATATGGGCGTTTCACTCCAGACCGTCGGCCCAGCGATTGCCGAGGCCAACAATCTGGCACAACCACGCGGGCTGATCGTTGTCGATACCGTCTCTGGGGGACCGTCCGAGGAGATCCTCAGCGAAAGTCAAGCGCAAATCGTCAGTGGCCAGCGCGTGCCGGTCGGTGGGGACATTCTGCTTCGACTCGGCAACACAGAGCTGCAGACCTTCGAAGACCTGGCAAGTTACCTGGCCCTACAGGCCCGTCCCGGTGACACAGTCCAGGTAACCCTCCTGCGAAACGGGAGCGAACAGACGGTTGACATCGAACTGGGGTCACGTCCGGAGCGTTCGCAGTCGCCACTCCGGTGAATGAACTCCCACGGGCAACGTGGCCGGTGGCTCCGCTGTGATCTCTGACACGAAGCCGGCGAGACAGTAACCAGTTAGGGTGCGACACCGACAGTAAGCAGCGTTCCCCAGGTCCGATACCGGTCAACCATCGCCTCGCGGTGCTCCCAGTCCTCAAGCGGAAAGGCCTCCGCCGGCGGAATCTCGACCTCGGTGTCGGGGATGGTATCCTGTGCGGCAACGTAGAGCCCGCCTTCGCGGAACTTGCCACGGTACTGTGCGCGGCTCCAGCGTTGCATCTCGACGCTGATGCCGTTCTGCCAGGCGTGCGTGTGGGTTGATTCCTCGAAGTAGTTCACCGCACAGAAGAACGTCCCGCCGCTTCGGAGGACGCGACGAATCTCCTCAAGGGCACGGATGGGCTGCTGGGCGTAGTAAAACGCCTCCATGCTCCAAACGTGATCAATACTGTTGTCATCGAACGGGAGATGATGAAAGTCCCCCTGAATGAAGGATAGTGCATCGTCCTCGGTATACGAGCGGGCGTTCTGGACCATCTCGGGGCTCCCATCGAGCCCAACGCTCGGACCGATCTCCTGGGTTTCACGGAGCGCACGGAGCGCATACCCTGAGCCCGTGCCGAGGTCTAAGAGTGTATCGCCCGGTTCAACAGGCATCCGGGCGAGTGCGTGCTTGGCGGTATGCCAGTGGCGCTCTTCCATTCCGCGATCTTTGCCGCTTGTTGCCCACTCGTCGAACTCCTGTTGAATGCTCATGGATTGATCAGGGTTCCACCGTCCTTGGCGGTCGGCGCGAACAGGTCGTGAACTGCTAATTACAATTGCGTCGTCTTTGAGGTTTCCATCGGGCGGTAGAGAGCTCCCGCAGATATGGTCAACAGTAGGTAATTCGCAACGTGACAAAAGGAGGAGGCGTATTCCCACGGTCGGCCAGGGTGACCCCGCGCGAGAGCTGGAGCATGGCACCGGAATCACCACAACAGACGGCCGCCGCGGGCATACACAGGCTGGAATCCGGATGGTCGCCGTCGTCAGTCGGCCGTCTCGTTGGTCACGGCGTCCTCAGTCGTGTTCGTATCGGTCGTCTCGTTGGTGACCGCATCGTCGTCCGGTTCGTTCGTTATGTCATCCGAATCTATATTCGTCTCATTTATCGCGTCATCCGCGTCTGTCTCGTTCTCGAAGACATCCTCCAGTGCAAGACCGAGGTTGTCGACCGAGCCGTTCAGGAATGCCTCAATCGTGTCGTGGATTTCACCCACGCGATCAGGGGCCTGCTCAGGCAGTCCATCCGGCGGACCGACCTGGGTGGAGGCGTTGTCGGCGC
>JBEQAX010000056.1:0-6660 GCA_041640095.1 Salinarchaeum sp.
CGTCCTCTCGCGAACGTTGTGATCAGCCCGACGCTGTCGGAATCGGCTCCTCGATCCATTCGTTGTAGAACGTTTCAATGTCGGGTTCGAACTCGTGGATGATCGGATACCCCGGCATGACGTTGTTCACCTCGAGGAGCGTCTTACACCCCGGACAGAAGTACTCGCGAAGTTCCATGTAGTCAGGGTGTGGGTGCATGTTCTCGGGGTACAGTTCCTGATAGTCCGCCTCGCTGTCGCGGACGTTGATGAGCGCTTCGAGCTTCCAGTTCTCGTCGTGCTCGCAGAACTCGTGGCCGCAGTCACACTTGATGACCATCCGGTCGTTAGGCTTGGCCACCACGTAGAGGTGATCGGCGTACGGCAGGACGATCGGGTCGTCCCACTCGACACGCTCTTGAAGCGCGTGGCGGATCTTTAGGAAGCGGTCGGTGTCCTTGTAGTCGCTCATCATGTCGTGGAGCTGGTCCCAATCAAGGTTGTCGTCCACGAGGTCGTCGATGATTTCCTGGGGGTAAGTCTCTGGCATGGGTACTCACCGTGATTAGTCGTCTCCTGCACGTCCCCGGCGCCCGAAGGTGCCCTCGGGCCCGGACAGGTCCTTGATCGACCGGTCGGTCCAAGTATAGGGGACATACGGTTCGTCTTCCACGTTGAGCCACGTCTCGTGGCCCATCGTATGGTTGTCCCACTTGGGTCGGGTGCCACTATCGAAGCGGAACTTGAGAGACTGTTCGGCCTTCTCGCTCAGCGTGAACTCGAAGTCCTCGGGCAACTCCCAGAAGCTCCGGAAGAACTCCCCGAAGTGGTCGCTCAGCCGCATGCTACTCGCGTAGGTCTTCTTGACGTCGTCGATGAGATGGCGCTCCTCTTGAATCCGCTCGCGTTCCTCCTTGAGCCACTCTGAGACCGGCTGGGCCTGCTCGGCACGCTCGCCGCGCATGGTCTCCCGGCGTTCTCTGGTCGCCGCTTCGTCAACGGCATACTCGCCGGCTGTCGCGGAGTTATGCTTGGCATCTTCGTCGACCTGCTCGACGACAACTCCGTAGACCCGCTCGGCGTACCGTGGCAACATGAACCCATCATGGATATCGTCAATGACATCTTCGGGGTCGCGCTCAAGCGGATCGCCGACGCCGGGCCCACCACGCAGGTAGTTCAGATACAGTCCGTAGTCATCGAACTGCTTGGGCGTGGAGATCCCCTCCGGTCGGCGCGTGATGTCGCCCTCAATGGCGGCCTCGAAGGCTCCACTTTCGGGATCGAGGTCGTGCTGGGGGTAGTCCTCCTGTTGTTCGAAGCGTTCCTCAAGATCGGTGTCGTTGGCGTTGAGGATGTAGCCGGTTGCGGCCGGATAGCCCCCGAAGAGGCCGCTGTCGCTGGTCATGTAGCCGTTGCCCATCTCGTAGAGCAACCAGCGGCTGACATCCTTGACGGTCCGGAGGGACTCGAACCCGCTCCCGCCGGTCCGCCGGCCGGGCCCACCCGTGTTGGGCTTGGCCGCCCGTCCTAGGAAGGGAAGCGGCTCGGTCATTTCCCAGACTTCGGCGTCGCCCATGTCCCCCTCGGGGTTCCAGATGGCCGCCGCGTAGGGCTCGCCGTCTTTGACGTACTGGCCGCCGGTGCCCTCACAGGCCGACTCGAAGGAGTTCACCGCGTGGAGCTTGCCGAACTGATCGATTCCGCCGCCCTGCAGCCAGTTGGAGGTATTGGCGTTACCGGCGTTGATCTCCTCCCAGAAGCCACGGGAGAAGTAGCCCCGCGAGAGGTGCTGCCACAGCGGAGCCCACGCCGACACCAGGAAGTGCCACGCGTAGGCGTGGGCGGTCTCGGTGTTCTGTGTATTCGCCCAAGACCCCACCGGCAGGTGAAAGTCACATGCGTAGTACGCTCCATCGTTGACCGTCTCGTTGGGGATGACCGTCTGCGTGAGCATCACCCAGATGCCGCCTTGGATGGCCGCTGGCGTGCAGTTATATGGATGCCAGCCCCACTTGTTGGCCCCCTCAAAAGATACCTGGAACGTGCCGTCTTCGCGGACGTGTAACTCGGAAGGGGCGTGCATGATGTGATTCTCATCGGCATACTCCCGAGTCAGGTTGTCTTGGCCCTCATAGAGCGCATCGACGAAGGATACGCCCCGGTAGGTACCCGGCATCATTGTCTTCTTAATGCGCTTGCGGAACCCTCGGCGGCCGTCCTCGACGGCCTCCCGGGCGAGTTCCTTGTAGTTCTCGACCCCGTACTCCTCGATCATGTCCTTGACGACGTGCCGGATCATTAGACAGCCCGTCATCCGGGTGCGCTCGTCGAGCTTGAGGAAGTCGGGGGTCCGGGTCTTATCAACGTAGTCCTTCTCCCAGGAGTTGTACAGCTCGAAGTCCTCGCCGATTTTCCGGGCGCTGTAGTGGGCGCCGTCACCGAACCGTGAGGCCTGCGAGACGTTCATACTCCCGGGGCCGATTGCCCCGGTGTCGATGACGTGCGTGACCCCGCCGGCCCAGGCGATTAACTCCCCTTCGTGGAAAATCGGAATGAGTGTCATCACGTCACAGGGGTGGACATCGCCGATGTGGGGATCGTTGTTGACGAAAACGTCCCCCGGTTCGATCCCGGGACTCTCCTCGTAGTCATGGTTGATCATGTACTTGATCGCCTCGCTCATCGTGTGGATGTGCACGATGATGCCGGTCGAGACGGCGATTGAGTCCCCTTCAGGAGTGAACAGACCATAGCAGAGCTCGCCCTCTTGTTCGACGATTGGTGTCGCCGCCACCTCCTTTGAGGTCTCCCGGGCCGTGACCAGTCCGCCTCGAAGCTGGGAGAACATCTGCTCGTATCGGATCGGATCTTCCTCCTTCAACGGTAACTCGGTGAGTCCGCCGTAGTGGTCGGTCGCTTTGGTCCGATCCTCAAGCTCGGCCATCTGCTCGCGGAGGGTCTGGCCATTCCAGCCGATGCCCTCGCCGCGGTTGCGTTTCTGGGCGACCTTCTCCTTCTCGCGCTGGACTTCCTTACGTCGTTCCTCGCCTTCGGTTTGTTCGATCGTGCTCATGGATGCTTGTGTGACGCCCGGTCACAGTCGGGCAGGTCTGGTATCTGTAAACAGACAGATACGAACTGGCACAGCGCATCCACCGCACACGCAGTGGATGCGTGTCTGCGCCCTCATCCGGCTCCACTCAGGGACCGGTGAGGTGGTGGACGCGGTGCTCGTCGAGGTAGGTGTAGTGCTCCGGTGGCACGACGAAGGTTGTCGCCGCCCCCTCAAGGACGGCTGGCCCGGTTACTTCGTTTCCGGGCTGGAGCGCATGGAGGTTGTAGATCTCCGTCTCAAGCCATTCGCCGTCCCAGTAGGTCTGTCGGGGTGTTTTATACGCGTGCTCCGGGGGCTCGGGCCCCTGGAGCGGCTCCTCGGGAATCTGCGGTTTGACGACGTTATGGACGCCTCGCACCGACGCCTGAGTGATGGTGTGGCCCAACTCAGGCGAGCGCGCCTCCTCTGAGTACTGTCGACCGTACTCGGCCTCGAAGACCTCCAGTAACCGTTCGAGATTCTCAGCGCTGTCAACCCGTCCAACCGGCGAGGTAACGTCGATGCTGTTGAGCTGACCCTGGTACTGGCCGAGGATGTGATATTTGAACTCGATCTCGTCGCGGCCGATGCCGCTGTTGTCGAACTCGTCGAGCACCTTTGTCTCAAGATCCTTCCAGATATCGGTGAGTTCCTCGCCGGCCGTCTGGGCGGCCTCCGCCACGGTGAGGTCGGCGTCGATATCGATGCTGGTAGTGTGGTCGTACCGATACTCGTAGTCGGCGGCGCCACACCCGAACGCTGAGAACGCAGCGGCCCACTCAGGAACGAGTACCTCATCGAAGTCCAAACTCCGAGTGTACCCGGCGGTGTGCACAGGCCCGCCACCACCGTAGGAGAGACACTTGAAGTTCGTCGGCGAGTACCCTTCACCGGTGACCACAGCCTCTAGGTCGTTCCGGAGCTTGCTCTCAAGCAGGTCAACGACGCCCTGGGCCGCTTCGTAGACGCCCAGTCCGAGCGGCTCGGCGATCTGCTTCTTGATCGCCGCCTCCGCGGCATCCCGGTCGATTGGCATGTCCCCGCCCAGGAAGTTCTCCGGATCGATCCATCCGAGAGCGACGTGACAGTCCGTGACGGTAACCGTCTCGACATCCGTATTGGTCGCACAGACCCCCACCTTGTCGCCGGCGCTCTCGGGGCCGAGGTTGATCGTGTCGAAGGTCGGATCGACGGTGACGTAGCTACCGGTGCCAGCACCGACGCTCTCCATGTTGACCATCGGCAACGAGAGCAACAACCGGGCCATCTCGGGATTGTAGTCAATCTGCCAGTCGTTGTTGATGATGATCCCCATGTCGAAGCTGGTCCCCCCGATGTCTGTGCACACGAGGTTCTCATAGCCCAGCTCCTTACCGAAATAGTTCGCGCCGATCATCCCACCGATTGGGCCCGAGATTAGCGTCCGCGCCAGCTCGTTCGCGTAGATATCGATGGTGCCACCGTGGCTCGCCATCACCCGGACGCCGACGTCACCGCCCTGGCTATCGACGGCGTTCTGTACGTTCTCAAGCTGATGGCGAGAGGGCTCGGCGGCGAAGGCTTCTGCAACGAGGGTATTCAACCGCTGGAGTTCCTTGAGTGTCGGGTAGTATTCACTTGAGAGCAACACATCGGTGTCGGCACCGTGCTCCTCAATCCGCTGTTCGGCGAGCTCCTTGGTCCGCCGCTCGTGCTCGCCGTTTTTGTACGAATGAAGATACATCACGGTGATGTAGTCCACATCTCGCTCAAGAAGATCGTCGACGGCAGCCTCAACGTCGTCCTCGAACAGCGGAATGAGAACGTTTCCTTTAACGTCGATTCGCTCGCGGACCCCACGGATGTTGTCCCGACCGATCAGCGGCTCGGGATGCTTGTGTGTGTTAACGTGGAGCCGATCCGAGTAGGAGTAGCCCGTGTAGGACTGTCGGCCCCGCCCCATTCGAAGTGTATCCTCCATGCCACCGGTGACGAGCACGCCGACATCGACCTCGCTCTCGCGCTCAACCAGCCGGTTCAACATTGCTGTACCCGAGTATACCACCGAGACGAGGTTTGGAAACGCCTCGTCGATGTCGAACTCCCAAGAGGCAAGCGCGTCTTGGGATGAATTGACGAATCCACGTGACTCGTCGTCAGGGGTCGTTTTTGCTTTCCCGACGGTGAACTCGCCGTCGGCGTCCATCAGGAACGTGTCGGTCATCGTTCCTCCAGCGTCGATCGACAGAATCTCCGGCGTGTGGTCTTCGGAAGTTGCCATCGACCCCCGGTTGGACACCGTCAGCTTATTAATTGTCACCAACTGTCATGGAACGTTGCGAACGCCATCCGAGGCATCATGAACCGGCTCGATATATGCCGACCATTAATTATCGACGGATGGTACATTAATCGGTCACTCCGGCCGAGGATTTATTATGCTCATGTCGTACATTCGCGTATCGTGTCGTACCGTGGTAGTTGGTATCGATGCTCAGTAACGCCGCTGCCCCCCGTGCTGTACCGCACCTGATGAGTACGCGATCTATGCTCCGTGTCGAGTTTCAGTTTCCCACCAGTGGTATCGCCTCGACGGTCTTTGATTGCTGTACAGAGGCGACGACCATCGAACTCAACAATGCGCTGCCACTGATCGACAGCCGGTCGTTAATATTCATCACTGTTTCTGCGTCCGAGGAACTCACGATGGCGGCCGAAGACACCGAGCTTGATATCGTCCACACACAACCGGCGTCGGCCGGCACTCACGCCCATTACGTGGTAGCTTCGACACCTCTCGACGCAATCCCGCTAGTTGTCGCTCTGGCGACGCAGATGGCCGTTCCCCACCAGGTAACCGCCACCCCAGCGAACACCACGGCGACCGTCTCAGTCCGTGATTGGGAGCATCTCAAACAGGTGGCCGACGCTATCGAGCACGAACATGGCTCGCTTGAGCTCCTCGGGACGACCCAGGTCGACCGACTCAGTCCACCCCTTGGAAGTGAACAGATTCGTCACGCGATGGCCGGCCAACTATCGGCGTCGCAACTCGAACTGCTTGAGACCGCCTACGAGATGGGCTATTTCAACGTCCCTCAGGACGCGACTGTCGCCGAGCTGGCAGCGACACTCGACATCAGTCCGTCGACACTGAGCGAGCGGCTTCGACGCGTTGAACGAACGCTCTGTGAGGTGGTGTTCGGCCCGTCATGACGACCTTGCTGCTCCTCCGAACAACGGATCACCGATCGGCAATCATCGAGACGGTCGATACGGTCGTCTCATCGACGGACCCGGTGTATCTGATTCGTCCCAACGAAGCCGTTTCCATTGTCCGTCTTAGCGATCGTGTCCATGCGCGCGGTCTTCGTTGTGCAATGACTCTCTCCACAGCTGATACGACAGTTGACGCGCTTGTTCGCTATGCTGAAACGGTCAGTGCCGGCCGGATCTGTGTTGAGATTCGCGACCACACGCCGGCCGGAAAAGCACGTGTCGACGATCTCGTTCAGGGACTTCTCCTGCACGATGACATTACGGGCAAACTGAGCGTTCACGACCATATCTTCGTTTTCGCAGAGCTCGTATACGCATGAGTGGCC
>JBEQAX010000057.1:0-6132 GCA_041640095.1 Salinarchaeum sp.
TAATCGTCCACGCGCTGACTCTTCGGATTGTTAAAGATCTGCTCGGTGTCACCGTACTCAGCAAGTTCACCACCGGTGAGGAAGACCGCAGTCTGATCCGAGATCCGCTCGGCCTGTTGCATGCTGTGGGTGACGATTACAACGGTATACGCCTCGGCGAGATCCTGGATCAGTTCCTCGATCTTCGCGGTTGCGATCGGGTCAAGTGCGCTTGCTGGCTCGTCCATCAACAGGACATCAGGCCCTGTAGCGAGTGCTCGTGCGATACACAGTCGCTGTTGTTGTCCACCAGAGAGTCCCAGTGCGTTGTCGTCAAGCCGATCCTTGACCTCGTCCCACAGTGCGGCCTGCTTGAGCGACTGCCTGACGAGTTCCTCTTCTTTCTCGCTGTCGTCCCGCCCCGTCAGTCGGGCGAGTAGCCCCTTGTTGATCTCCCCGTGCTTGCGCGGGCCATAGGAGATGTTGTCCCGGATGCTCTTGGGGAACGGGTTCGGTGCCTGAAAGACCATGCCGACCTGTCGGCGTAGCTCAACAAGATCGACCTCATCCTGGTAGATCTCCTCACCGTCAAGTTCGACCGACCCGTCGACCCGCGCCGAGTCGATCCGGTCGTTCATCCGGTTGAGACATCGTAAGAACGTGGATTTCCCACACCCCGATGGCCCGACAAGGGCGGTGACGCTCTTTGCAGGGATGTCGATTGAGATGTCCTGGAGTGCCTGCTCGTCGCCGTAGTAGACATCTAGATCACTGACCGAGACCTTCGTTTTGCCGTCGAAGGAGTAGTCGCTCCACTCGTCTTTGATTGTCTCTTTGGTTTCCCCGCTGGTCGTTTCGAGAGTCTGTTCGGCCGGTTGTCGCGCCGTGGAGTCGGTGTTTTGGCTCATGTTAACTCTGGAGTTTGCTGCGGAAGTAATACCGCATCCCAATCCCAATCGCGTAGAATGATAGCACGACGATCAGAAGCATCAACGCGGTTGCCCACTGGAAGCTACTTGTTCCTTCGATCAGCCCACCGCCGCCGACACCGGCGGTGATCAGCGCGTACAGCTGGTACGGGAGCGCAGCGGTTGCGTCAAGCAATTCTGGGTTCGCAACAAATGGTGGTGACGCCGTGAATTCAAATCCTCCGATTACGTCGACCGTCTGACTTCCCGGAACGAACGTCCCACCGGCCATCGTGAGGAGGATCGGAGCGGTTTCGCCAGCGATTCGACCGACACCGAGGATTACGCCTGTGACGACGCCGGGTAACGCTGCTGGTATCACAACACTCCGGATGGTCTCCCACTTTGACACCCCGAGGGCTGCACTTGCGTCGCGGTACTCCCGTGGAACCGCGATGATCGCCTCGCGGCTGGTAATCAACACGAGCGGGAGGAGCATGAACCCGAGTGTCAACATTCCCGAAATCAATGATTTCTGCCCCCCGAAGCGAGGGACCAAGAAAGCGTACCCAAACAGTCCGAAGACGATCGATGGTGTGCTCCAGAGTCCATTCGTTGCGATGTCGACTGCCCGCGTGAAGCGTCCCTGCTCGGCGTACTCGCTGAGGAAGATGGCGGCGCCAACTCCAAGCGGAACCGCAAAGAGGATCGCACCGATGACGAGCCAGAAGGTTCCGACGATGGCTGGGAGTACTCCGTTGAGTTCGTTGAATAGGGCGACCCCTTTCATCACGAACGGCCACTGAACCGGGAGAGCAAGGGTCACCGAGACCCCGAAAAGTGAGATGGTCATGCCAGGCCCTGCTCCGAGCCCGACTGTGATACCCTCTAGTAGCCGCGGCAATCCACGATAGAAGGTGTAGCCAACCAGTACGAATAGCACGGAGATAATCGCAATCGCGTTGAGATAGATCAGCGCGTATGCACCCATGTGTCGACCACGGGCGCCAAATCCACCGTAGGCCTTCGCCGCAGCCCATCCGGCGACCAATGAGGCGAAGAGGGTAATGACTGGGACCATGAGCTCGCCGCGGAAGCTGGCGCGCAGCCCCTTTGGCGTCCAAACCCAGGTCGGGCCGATCACGCCACTCAGCAGAACAAGGCCGGCGAACATGGCAAAGATACCGGCCGGAACTGTCGAGCCGATATCCTCACGGGGAAACACCGTGAGCGCGAAGGCACCGGCACCGAGCAGAAATCCGGAGAAGACCCACCCGATTGTGCCGATCCCAAGCGTCTGCGAGCCGATCAGTCCACCAACAATAAACCAGATGCCTGAGAAGGCGATGCCGGCGATAATTCCCGAACTCTCGCGTGGGGTTGAGTCCATGTATCCGGTGGCCGACCCGACCCCGAAGCCGATCACGGCAACGCCTAGTCCGATCAAGAGCACGCCGAGGAGCGTGACCGTCGTGACTCCTCCAATCTGTGCGGTCAAGGAGACCGCCCCAAAGACTGTCGCCATCGAGACGGCAAACATCAACGCTGCGCCCCCGACGGCCGCAGCGGCGAGGAGCCGCGTTCTAGTCGACTGTTGTCGCATCACCGATGTCCGAGTGGCCTGTGCCATTATTCGACACCTCCGAGTTTCTGTTCCATCCGCGCTTCGATCAACTGTGAGCCGATGCTGATGAACAGAACGGTGATGAAGAGGATTGCACCGGCGACGAACAGGGCGTTCATTTGCATCCCGGTCGCCTCGCCGTAGTTCGCGGCGATGAGCGAGGTCAGTGTCTCATAGCCATAGAAGACATTGAAAATGGGATCTGGAATCGTCGGGTTGTTCCGTAACATCACCGTTGCCGCCATTGTTTCGCCGATCGCCCGGCCAACCCCAAGTAGTACCGCCGCTGAGACTCCGGAGAAGGCGGCAGGCAGCGTGATTGAGGTCATCGTCTGCCAGTCAGTAGTTCCAAGCGCCAGCGATCCACTCTTCATCGACTCGGGGATGCTCGTGAGCGCATCCTCGGCGACCGAAACGACCGTTGGGAGTGCCATCAGTCCAACGACGATCCCGACAAACAGGTAGGTCCCTTGTCCAGTGAGACCAAACTGATCTGAGGCCCACGGACTGAGAACAGTAAACCCGATGAACCCATATACGATCGATGGGATCCCGGCGAGAATCTCGACAGCCGGCTTTACCGTCTCCCGGACGATCCCCGGGGCGATCTCGCTGAGGAACAGTGCCGCCGCCACACCCAGCGGTCCGGCGACCAGTGTCGCAATGACGGTCACCACAACTGTACCGTGGATCATGGGCAACATCGAGTACCGGACCGGATCCGCGGCGGCGTTCCACCGCGTCTGAATAAACATCCGTAGTCCTGGGACGTTGATGCCGAAGACTTCGGCCGATCCGTACTGTAGGGCTGGCCACGCACGCAGGAAGATAAATATGATAATCAGTCCCAGGATGACTAGCGTGGAGACGGTCATCGAGAGCGTCAACGCGCGAGCCATCAACTCCTGGTGTTTGGCCCACCCGTATCCAGTCACGATCAGAAAAACCGCGAACGGAACAACAGTCCAGTTTGAGACGAGTAGAAATCCACCGAATGCAGCGATCAGACTCAGTGAGCTGATCAGGACTGTCGCGAGTTCGGATGGCGTCGCCTCATTGACAAACGTCCGACTCGACCTGATATATCGTATGCCGGCCGAGCGGAGTGAATCGGGATCGAGTATCGATGGAATGGGCATCATTTGAGAAGGGTGGTTTCCGGGTCCGTGGAAGTAACGACTCCCGGCTACGCGTGATTCATCAGGCCGTCTGCTCCGGTAGCTTGTCCTTCTCCGATTGGATGTCGCTTGTTGGCAGCGGGATGTAGTTGACGTCCTCGACGAAGATCTTCTGACCGAAGGTGGTCAGGAACATGTTGAGGAACGCTGCCTCGCGCATGTCCGTCCCGTCGGGCGTGTCCTCTGTAATCTTCGTGTACATGTGGAGGTCCCGATTGAGCGGATAGTCGCTGTCGAAGATCGTGTTCTCAGCGTCCCGGTCAGGCTCATAGACTGTTCCCTCGAACTCGATAGCAATCGGCTGAACCGCATCGCTCGTGAACGCCAGCGCCATGTAGCCGATGGCGCCCTCGTTCTGCTGGATGACAGTTGCAACCTGCTGGTTCTGGCCTTTTCGGGTGTCGACGCCCGGCATCGGGGCGTCGGCGCTGCCAAGCATGTTAAGTCGGAAACTGGTGTCCGTTCCGGAGCCCTCCGCACGGCCAACAACGTAGATCTCCTGGTCGGGCCCACCAACCTCACTCCAGTTGGTGATCTCGTCTTGGTAGATCTGCTGAATCTGCTCGCCGGTGAGCTGGGTCACACCAGCCTCATAGACATCGTTGCTGACGACGACCGGCTGACCGTCGCGACCGACGACGTGATCAACGTAGGTCTCCTGCGCTTCTGATTCACTAATGCCGAGCTCGGCCGTAATTGGGCCGGAGGAGTTCCCGATGTCAACCCGACCGTCGCGCACCGCCTTGCAGCCGGTCCCCGAGTGGCTTAGCCCAACACTTGTCGGGAACGGTGGATTCGACCCTTCTTCGGTGGGCTCAAACCCATACAGGCCGGCGAAGTAGTCGGCCAGCCGCATGTCAGGCTCGCCTAGATCGCTCCAGCCAGGAACCGTACTCTCGCTTGAGGAGCCCCAGTACTCGCCGTCGTTCGGCGGTGCGTTGGAGTTCCAGTAGGAACTACCGGTGTTGGAGATTGGATAGACTGTCGAGGATCCCTCCGCAGTCAGCATTGACGTGTCGGTGCTACTCCCCGAGCCAGAGGCGTCGTCTGTGTCTCCTCCGTCGCTTTGTGAGGTACACCCGGCGACGCCGGCCGCACCGACCGCCCCCGATGCGACGAGGAACTTGCGGCGTGATACAATATCGCTGCCTGTTGACTGATCGGACGCCATCATCAGTATAGGCCCTTTGAATTATAAAGACGGTTTATAATTGTAGTATAACGCCCGCCATAGGCAGGGGTACCTCTATGTTTGTAATATAGTGCTATATACTCATACAGACATTCGACCCGCCAACACCCCAAGGGCTTACCCGCTGTCAGCAAAAGCCTCGGATATGCCCTCAACGGAGGAGTCTCCTGAACTCGCTGGTCTGGCACTCGATGATGCCGTTGACGCAGCTGTCGCTACCTATGATGCCGACCGTGATCGTGTCATGGCGATCCTCCGGTCGGTTGCAGACGACGGGGTCATCTCGCGTGAGGCGGTATCTGATCGCCTCGGTCATGTTTCAAAGGTCGTTTCGACGCCGGAGACACGACTTGAGTTGACCGAACGTACCTACCAGACTGTCGCCGAGCGCGCTGAGGAGAAGCCGGAGTATGAGACAATTGCCGCTCGGCTGACACAGTATGAAACCCGCCTTGCGGACACCCGAGAAGCGATTATATCTCTTAGCACATCACTTCAGCGCATTATCGACCGACGTGAGGATGCTGCGCTGTTCCCGCTCGCTCGCGATATTGAGCACCTCAATGCACGTGCCAAGCAGCTCCAGCAGCAGGCCGACAGACTCAATGCTGAGCTTGAGGAGTTCGAAGACTGGCTTGACGATCCTTCCGTACGTACTGACCGGCTTGCGGAGGATGTCGACCTGATTGAGGAGGGTCTGGAGAGTTTGGAAACATCACTCGATGATATTCAGTCAGATGACACCGTTGCGGACGCCGATCGTCGGTGGCTTGACGCGTCGCTCCGTCAGCGCGTCTTCGCGTTGTTGGTCGCCGACCTACGGTTCGAACATGGTGAACTCACTGAGTGGGAAACGACAATCGGCGCCGGTGAGACCGGACTTAAGACGGTCGGTGAGCGGATCGATACGCTTGAGACGCATACTGCCGAACTCAACGACCAACTTCAGGCGATCGCTCGCCCGGAGTGGCCCAACCGATTCGCAGACCGGTTCGACGCCTTCGAGACAGAACTTGACGCATTTGACCCTCCTGTGAACTGGGGCGCCGTACAGGACGTGCTCATGACCTATCGTCCCGAAGACCAACAGGACTCTACAGCGTGACTCGCCTCCGTCAGCTGTTTGAACGACCGCGCATCGCTGCCTGTAGCCCTGCCTCAGCCAAGTTCGCCCCGTACTCCGCTGTCCGCCGGAGGCTATCGACGACTGTCCCAAGGTGATAGCTGTCCGCTACGTCGGCTTCGTGAATC
>JBEQAX010000058.1:0-6068 GCA_041640095.1 Salinarchaeum sp.
CCGCTGACGGCGGACCAGCCAAAGGGGCTCGTCGCGGTGGCCGACCGGCCACTGCTTGCACACGTCTTTGAAACGCTCATCGACAGCGGCGTCGACCGACTGATTGTGGTGTGTGGCTACCGCGGCGAGCAGATCCGTGCGCGCTTCGGTACTACTTACCAGGAGACGCCAATCGAGTACGTCTGGCAGGACGACCGTCGCGGCCTCGGCCACGCCGTGTATCAGGCCCGCGAGGCGGTCGCGGGTCCGTTCGTGGTCCTCAACGGCGACAATATCGTTGCCGGGACACTTCACCGGCCGATCAACCGGTTTCGGACGCACTCCACAGCAGCCGTGGTGGCGACCGAGACGACCACCCCCGATGTTGCCCGGACCACGGGCGTGGTCCAGACCACTGACGACCGGGTGGAATCGATCGTCGAGAAGCCCGAGAACCCACCGGGAACACGCGTCACCACTGGCTGCTACGTGCTCTCGCCAGCCATCTTTGACGCCATCGCGGCGACCCCGCCGGCGACGACCGGTGAGATCGAACTCACCCACGCAATTGATCGGCTCGCGGCGACCGAGCCGGTGTTAGCAGTACCGCTTGGGACCGACCGGGTAAACGTCAACACGCCGGCGGACATTGATGCCGCCAAGACGCTCGTGGCGTAGCTGACTGCTCAAAGTACTGCGAAGGTCACCGCAGCCACGACCAGCAACACGGTGGCGTGGACCGCACCGGCACGAATGTCACCCCGGCTCATCTGCCCCGCAATGAGCCCGGTGACAAGCGCCTGGATGTAGGCCGTGTGCCGGAAGACGGTCTGGTAGGCGGCGACATCGACATCGCCGAAGCCCGAGAGCCCACCGGTTGGAACGCCAGCCGGTGTGCCCCCACCACCGATCCCGGCCTCGGGGAGATTCGGCAGCAACACGGTATCGAGGGCGACGATAATCGCGAGAAATACCGCAAAGGAGACGTAAATGACGATCGTATAGACGAGCATCTCTTGGCGGCGTTCGCGCTTGAGCGTCCGGTCGGCCTTTGCCTGGGCTGCCGCAATTGCGAGTACGCGTGCGATCTGGCCGCTGGCGCTCATCGCGTTGGTGATGAGTGCAACGACGCGCGACATCGTAACCGTCTGCACGCGCGCCTCAAGCCGTTTAAGCCCCGTCTCGATGCTTGCCCCCCACTGTAATTCCGCCCAGAGCCGGTCGATTTCGGGGTTGAGTGCGCCTAGATCACTCTCGCGCACCCGGTCGATGCTCCGGATGACCGCCACCCCTGCTTGATTGACGCTTGCCAACCGATCAAGAAAGTCCGGCACAACCGCCTCAATCCGTTCGATCCGCCGTCGATGATACGTATACGCTATGGCAAAGGAGCCGACAACGACAACAGCAAACTGGACGAGCAGCCCCTCGGCCCGCCCCAGCGTGAGCGGTCCACCAAGCAGCGCGCGAATGGCGGTGATCACAATCATGAGCGGAACGCTTACATAGAGGATCACCTCTGGTGACTGTCGCAGCGTGCCGAGAGGGTCTCGCAGGCGGGTCTGGATCCGGCTAAGGCGGTCGTACAGAGCCAGTTGACGGGTGACCTCCGAGCGGACCGGGTGCCCACCGTCGGCCCGCCCCTGGTCCGCTCTGGGGATACCATTCACTCCTCCGGCAACCGGTTCAGGCGCCGTTTTGTCCGCTTCCGGCGTCCCACGCCCAATCCCGCCGAAGGAGCCAAGCGCCGTATCTAAGTACGCCATGAAGATGACATTCCCTGCGGGCAACACCAGATAGACGAAGAGTCGCAACGGCGTCAACGTCTGGGCGCCGGTCAACCCGAAGATGATGAGAATGGTGATCAAAAACAGGGGTCCGGCGACAAAGAGCGTCACGTAGGCCTCTGCGAGCGTCGACAACAGCGTGAGCAGTTGGCGCTGTTGGGCCTCGGCCTCCTCGCGGAACTCCTGGTGTTGGGTTTCGAGAAACGACTCAAGATCACGACCGCTCTGGAGAACGCTCGCGAGATTCTCAGCGAATTCGCCGAAGGTGTCACTCGCCGATCGATCGCCCATTTCACGGAGCGCGGTGACGATGTCGCGACCGAAGATGTCCATGTGCCGGACCCCAACCTCGAACTCCTCAGCGGCCGCCCCATAGATATCGCTATGTGCAGCCGTGATCCGCATGACTTCAGGAAAAGCCATGCCGCTGCGAGCGAGCGCGTAGACGAACGCGACAATCTGGGGCATGGTCGCGTCGATCCGCTTTTCTCGGGATTCAGCGAGCGAGCCGGGATACCACCACCGCAGCCAGTAGATGACGCCGCCGGCGAGAAGTCCGATGCCGATGGCGCTGGCGAGTAACACAGCGAAGACCACCGGTGCCGTCGGGGCAATCAGCCATCCGGGAAGTGTTGACAATTCAAGCGCAAGCGCCCGGAGCACCCACCACCCGACGTACGCGCTGACCGTCCCGATGGCGATCCCTCCGCCGACAGCGAATAACAGCGTCCGAGTCGCATACACCCGGTACGACGTCGCGTACCGCGCGGCCTGTAGTCGGTGGGTCCGTTCGCTTTGATGTCGGCCGATGGCCCTCTCGAACACCAGCAGTGCGAACCGGGTTGCAACAACCGAGAGCCGCGGACTGAGTGCCGCCCCGACAAGCAGGCCGGCAACCACAAGCGCAACCCCCAGCGGCGCGTAGATCTGAAGCCCCTCAAGCAGCGACTCGGCCGCCAGCCGCTGTTCGGGGACCAACATCGCTCAGACTCCGTCGGCAGCCGCGGTGATGTCGGCCCCGATCCGCTCAAGCACGGCTGCCTTGTCGGCGTAGTACTCGTTGACAATCGCGGTGAACCGGCGGTAGTCAGTGACTTCCTGCTCGAGAAGGTACTCAAGTACGCGCTCGCGATGCTCAAGTTCGGTCCGCAACGCATCGAAGTCCCAGCCGCGATCGTCGGCAATCTCATCAAGGACTGCACTCCCCATTGACTCGACGGTGTCGGTCTGGGGGTCCCACCGGTAGGCCGGCGAGTAATCGAGTTCGCCCGTCCGCTGGTCGATCCCTTGGATCTCGGCGATGGTCTGGTTGCGCCGGACGCGCTCGTCGCCGAATCGGGTGAGCGTCTGGACACAGAGGATATCGAGTGAGGCGACCATCGGCCGGGGCACGTTGATCGGCTCGTTTTCAAGCCGGTTGATGACCGTCTGGACGGAGTCGGCGTGGAGCGTTGAGTAGGTGGTATGCCCGGTATTCATCGCCTGAAAGAGTGTAATGGCCTCCGCTCCGCGGACCTCACCAACGATGATATACTCCGGACGGTGACGCAACGCCGCCCGCAGCAGGTCGTACATGTCGATGTCGGTACTCTCATGAAGTCGTTCGCGGGTGACATTCGAGAGCCAGTTATCGTGATACAGCGTCAACTCGGGAATGTCCTCAATGGAGATGACCTTCGAGCGCGGCGGAATAAACATCGAGACGGCGTTCATTGAGGTGGTCTTCCCGCTGGCGGTCCCGCCGGCGAAGATCAGCGACTTGTTGTGCTCGATCGCCAGCCAGAGGTAGGCCATCTGCTCGACGCTGAACGTGCCGTAGTCGATGAGATCAACCGGGGTGAACGGCTCGTCGGCGTACTTTCGGATGGTAAAGGCCGACCCACGAGGGGTGACCTCCTCGCCGAAGGCCAGTTGCACCCGCGAGCCGCCGGCCAACGTCGCCTCGACCATCGGGTCACCGACAGAGACGTGCCGCCCAGACTGTTGGGCCAGTCGGACAACGAAGTTGTCGAGGTCCTCCCGCTCGAAGGTGACGTTTGTCTGGAGGTCGGTGTAGCCGTCGTGATAGACGAAGATCGGCAGATCATACCCATCACAGGAGATGTCCTCGATGTGTGGATCGTGCATCAGCGGATCGATCTTGCCGTAGCCACGGAACGCCCGATGAAGATAATACAGGAGTTTACTAAACGCGGGCGTGTCGAGGCGAACGCCGTACTGACCGAGTTGCTCGCGTAGCGCATCCCGCAACAGCTGCTGGGGATCGGTCTCCTCAAGCGATGATCGGTTGATCAGCGGATCACGAATATCGGCAAAGACCCGCTCAAGAAGAGCGTACTCCTCCTCGGTCAACTCGGGCTCAACGACCCGATAGCGGTGTTCGTTCTTGTCGTGATGATAAAGGATGACGACGAAGGCAAACGGTGGGTTGACCCAGTAGCGCTCAACCTCCTCGGCCCCGGGCACGCCGTCGAAGCCGACAATCGGACGATGCTGACGCGGATCGTACGATTCGACATGAAGCGTGCTGGGCCGGAGGATCGCATTGAGCCGGCCGAGCTGCCGACGGACGGTCGCAATCCGGCCTTCGGGTGGGTCTGCGACGACCCGGTCGCTATCGACCCCGTGACCAACCGGCCCGGGCTGATCCGCTGATGTCCCGCCATCGGGCCGTCGTGGATGGCCCCGCCTCTCGCGCGTGTCCTCGTCCATCGTCACCTAACCAGTATCACAACTAGTCGAGCCGCGGCCTTAACTCTTGTAGGCTTCTCCGGTGGCGTGTACGCCAGCTCCCCGCCATGTACCCCCGGGAGCGTTACGTTCTTTGTAATCCGTCCACAAAGTGAGACTGAGTAATGAGGCGCGATTACTTCAGCCTGGAGGTACGGAACGTCGACTGGGTCAATAGCAACGCGGAGCCGGCACGACCGACAGTAACGATCGACTTTGAAGGGCCGGCCGACCCCCTCCAGGAGCGCCTCACGGACGACACCGGCTCGTATCTCGGCTCGGAGGACATCGATGTGGCCTACCGGCTACAGGATCCCGTTGATGCCGCTGATGCCCGCGGAGTTGTCGGGCTCACCCGGCGGCTGACGGGGGACTTCGTGCTGGAACTCAACGAGCGGGCCGACAACGTCTTTGACTTCCTTGCAGCAGCGCGCCGCTTTGGGGAGTCCCGGGCCGCCGAGGACGGTGAGTACGCTGTTGAGGTTGACACTGGCGACCGCACGATCACCTTCCGCAAGCAGACCTTCCTGGTCTATGATGAGGAGGGTAACCTCCTGCGGAACCACAGCCTGATTCCAAGCGGCGTCGAGCTATAGCCGCCTACCCTTCGGTCGCCGTTCGCTCACGCACCTGTCCACCGACTACTAGCGCAGCGCCGACGAGCACGAGATTCTTGATGATATACTGTCCCTCAACGGTTAGCCCATAGGGGAACTGCGTGAATACGACCTCGGGCACGACGAGCATCGGGAGGAACGTCCCGGGCAACTGAAAGACCAGCAACAAGAGGCCGATCCGGACAAGTGGGCGATACAGTAGACACAGCCCGATAAGCGTCTCCCAGACGCCCAACACGGGAACAAACAGCTCCGATGGCACGATTGGAACCGTCATCGCGACCAGCTCTGCTGCGGGGCTAATGCCGATGATCTTGAGCGCACCGAACCAGACAAAGACCACCCCGAGCCCGACGCGGACAATCGGGTGTCCCCAGCGTCGCATGACCGTAGCGATTGTCCGGTCAACGCTCGCGAGTGGACCGGTCTCAAACCAGGTGGCGATCGATCGCATGACGCCCGTTGGTGAGGACTGCGACCCCATGAACACTCGGCTCTGCCCGCAAGGGTATTGCCGTCGAATCGTCAAGTGGGCGTATGCCCATTGAAAAGGACGCCTTCGATGCTCTCTATCCCTGTGACTTTTACACGCCAGAGGAGCTGCTTGCGCCCGATCAGATGTACACCGTCTACGAGATTGCTCGCCTCCTGCAGGATCTTGAGCCCGATGCCGAACTTGACCGCGAGACCGAGGACATCCTGCTGGACTGGGCCATTCCGTGGATTATGACCAACGCCGATGAGCTTGTTGTCGCCGACCCCCGCGAAGAGGACGAACCGGGATACTACGGGCTGAAACGACCGGAGGACGTCGGGACGTAGTCGGCGGAAAAACGCAACTATTTTACTGGCCATCAGCCAATGTCCTACTGTCGCGCTCCGATAGTGTAGGCCGGCCAATCATATTGCCCTCTCGAGGCAATGACCGGGGTTCAAATCCCCGTCGGAGCATTTC
>JBEQAX010000059.1:0-6029 GCA_041640095.1 Salinarchaeum sp.
AATCGTGGCTCGGCGTCGTTCGACGCCGAACTACTCACAGAGATCTCGACACTCCGCTAACGATGCCGCTCCGGCATGAGCAGCGCACGCCAGCCTGATCAGCCAGGCTGACGTGTGCGTCCGATCATTATCCAAAAACTCCACATCCGAAAAATCCACTATGTCTACGTGGAGTTCTTCGAACAGCAGTTTCCCACTTTCCTCAAAGAACTCCGTTCAGTTCAATCTCAATCTAGCAGTGCCAAGTAGAATTGAATCGTGTCCCTGTAGGTTTTGATATGCTCTTCCAGTCATTCTGTTAGGTCCTAGTTATGAATAAGAGAAGCCGTGAACGTTTCGTGTAATTCGCAACTTAACAGATCAAATAACGCGACTAGCTCGGGATATCGGGCACGGTGATGGTGACGATGGTTCCACGGGGCTTGTTGTCCTCAAAAGTGATTGTACCGCCAATACCGTCGATGGCCCACTTGGCGATCCACAGGCCGATCCCCTGACCATGTTTCAGCGGCGTCTCCTCGCCGCTAGCGAGAATCTCACGCTCTCGGTCGGGAAGCCCCGGCCCCTCGTCGGCGATGTGGATCTGTACGCCGTCTGTCCCAGTCGGTGTCTCGACAGTAACCTCGACGGTCGGGGTGGTTCGATCGGTGTGTTCGATGGCGTTCTCAATCACTTCGACCAGCGCACGCTCCAGCATCGTCGTGTGGGTAGCGACCCTGGCGGTGTCCGGCCCGGCCACCCGGAGGTCGCTATCGGGGTACCGGTGGTCCATTGTCTCGACGACCGTGGTGACGACGGCCATCACGTCGCTATTGCTCGGGTGCTCGGTGTATGCGTCAAGGATTTCCTCGGCGTTACGTGCTTGCGCTCCAAGCTCTCGAAGGTCCGCAACGGCCGCTTGGATACGCTTGCGGGGCTCCTCATCGGTGATCCGTTCGGTCTGCCCGAGGATTACATCCAGCCGGTTGCGGAGGTTGTGCCGTAGGACGCGTGTGAGGATCTCGAGTTGTTGCTCGCGGGTTTCTCGCTGGGTCACGTCCCGAAAGACGAGTGCTGCCCCCGCAGGGGGATCTCCCGGACCAATCGGTGAGCGACTGATGCGGTAGCGACGCATGCCTTCCGGTGTCTGTTGCTCGATGGTCTCGTATGCGGTTGCCGACGCGGGGACGGCGTCGAATACCGTCTGAGCCTGCTGGCCGAGCACCGCTTGGCGGTCGGCGGAGACAAGCGTATTTGCGGCCGCATTCAGATCGACGACCCGGTTGTTCCAGTCAAGGACGAACACCGCCTCTTGAAGTTGTTCGACGAGCGTCTCGCGGGTCACGGGGTTGGTCGTCGGAAGAGCCGTCAACAGCGGATAGCACCGGAGTGTCGCCGCCAGCACCGTCCCTCCAACGAGTAGTCCGATGGCGGTGTTGCCCCGCTGCAGTCCGATCAGCCCACTCCCGGTAATGTTCGGCACAACGAAAGGGGCTAGGACGCCCGCGAAGAGACCCGTAAGCTGCACGGCCGAGACCGAGGGGTGTGATCGGTAGCGTTTGAGAAGTACATAGGTGCCGATGAACAGGAGTGCGCCAAACAACAGCCCCTCGAATAACATGGTGCTCAGAATCGGCATCTCCATTGGATCGGCCCGCAGGCCGAAGACATACAGCGAGGCCCCCATCAGTCCCGGTCCGAGTGCGAGCAGCGCCATCATACGGGGCCAGGTAAGCACATCCTGTCGACCGGTATAGGTGAGCGTGTATGCCACCCATCCGATCGGGATTGTTAGGACGCTGAGCACGCCGACGAACGAGAGAACGCTCTCAACCGGCGAGCCCTCCGGCAAGGGCGGGGCAATCAGTCTAGCGAGGGCCCACACGGCGAATGCTCCCGCGAGGAGCCCAAACGATAGCGCACTTGGATAATCCCGTCGGGAAACGGCGTAGGCGGCGATACTACCGAGAACGGCAACGCTCCCAAGACGCGCCCCCCAGACCACCAGCGGTGCGAACGAACCGAGCATCGGTGTCGTTCTCCGGCGTAGAATCACTAAGAGCCCCGCCCGGCGTCACACGCGCTGCAGCAACGCCCCCTTGTTCAGAGTGTCCGCTCGTCCCGGAGGGCGGCCCGATCGATAGCGGCGGCCTCGTCGTAGCCGGCCAGCCCCATCGTCAGGTCGAACTCGGCGATTGTGTTCTCAAGCACCCACCGGACTCCGTCGGCACCGTCCATCGCAAGGCCATACGCGAAGGGCCGACCGAGCATGACCGAGTCCGCACCGAGTGCAAGCGCTTTGAACACGTGTGATCCGCGGCGCACTCCGCTATCAAATAGGATCGGCACCTCGCTGTCGACCGCCTCGGCAACGCCGGGGAGGGCTTCGACGGCGCTGATCGACCCATCAACCTGTCGGCCGCCGTGAGTCGACACCTGGATTGCATCGGCACCGTACTCAATCGCACGGCGGGCATCATCGGGGTGTAACACGCCTTTGATAACAATCGGCAGGTCAGTGTGTTCGCGGACAAACGCGAGGTCCTCCCAGGTAAGCGACTCGTCGCCGAAAATCGAGAGGAACCGGTCGACTGCCGCCTGTGGGTCCTCCTCCGGCGGAGCCGCAAGCGACTCGCGGAAGGCTGGATCCGAGAAGTAGTTCGCGACACCTTCGCCGTCGAGAAACGGGTAATAGCCCCGCTTGAGGAGGCGATCACGCCAGCCCAGCGTCGGAGCGTCGACGGTGAGGACGATGGCGTCATAGCCGGCCGCCTCCGCCCGATCCAGAAAACTCCGTGCGACAGCGCGGTCCGAACTCCAGTAGAACTGAAACCACTTGGTGGTCTCTCCGAGAGCCTCCGCGACGTCCTCCATGGGTGTCGAGGCCAGCGAACTCAGCGTGAACGGCACGCCGAGATCGGCACAGGCGCGTGCAGTTCCCAACTCCGCTGCCTCGTGAAGCAACGACTGCACGCCCAGTGGGGTGATCATCAGCGGAAACGGGTGGGTTTCACCGAAGAGGTTGACGGTGAGATCACGGTCGGCGACCCCCCGGAGCATCCGCGGCACGATGCGATACCGAGAGAAGTCCTTGTTGCGCTCAAAGGTTTCCTCCGTGCCCGAGCCACCGTGGACATACGCCCGCGCCGCCTCGTCCATTTGTTCCCAGGCGGCCTCGCGGATGTCCTCGAATGCGATTGGATACGAGGGACTTTCGCCCTCGTACATGCCCTCGCGGTACATCTGGCGAACCCGCTGATTGCCGACACCCGGCCCGGAGTCGTCTGTATGCGTCATCATCGACCAAGAGGGTTGCTTAGTGAATATCCCCCGCTTGCCCGGGGCTTTTTCCGGTTGTGGCATGATACCGACTATCGATATAGCGCGGAGGAGTCACCCACGCTCATCGGATCAGCTCACTGTATTGTTGGTCCGCCCGGTAAGCGTCAGACGTGCGCATGACAACGGGCGCACGCTTATGATACTGCCTCAAGATACTATGGAGCGATGGGAGTACACTGTCGGACCCTCGGACATGCCTATGAGTCCACGGAGTTCGAACAGGACCGTGAGGAGCGTGCCGAGGGGACTGTGTTGATCTGCCGTGAGTACCGGGTTTGCAGTCGGTGTGGCCATCGTGAGGAACTCTATCACAACGAGCGCCTGATCGATCCCGCCGCGGCGTCCGATCCCAGTCCGTCCGAGTCCGAACCCCAGCCGACGACAGATGACACGCCGACGGACATCCCAGCATCGACCGAGAGCCCTGATGAGTCGACACCCGAGCCAGCACCCTCCGCAACGTCGGCAACGACGGCGCGTTCTGGGACGGGTGATCAATCAACGGATGACACCCCTTCCGTCGAGTCATCGACCGAACCGCCCGAAGCGGATCGTTCACAAGCGGACGACTCACCTCGATCCTCCCCCGAGAACGCGCGTCAGACACCGTCGTCGGCGAATCCTTCTGATGACTCGACGGACACGGACGCGCCCACACCAGCGGCTTCCGCGGCCGACGAGAGCGAGAAGCCGCCAACGGACCCGGAAGACGACGACGCCGTGATTCTCACTGAGACAACCGCACGGGCGACCGATGGCGGATCGTCGGTACCCCGTCCTGCCGAGGATGCCTGGCGGAGCGACCAGACCACAGCCGAGCAGGCTGACACGACGTCGGATCAACTCGGATGTAGTGCGTGTGATACGACGTGGACACGGACGGAGACCCCACTACGCGAGGGAGATCTCTGCCCGGCGTGTCACGCCGCCTACCTCGAACGACGATGACGCAGCTGATGGAGCTGAACACCCCTGCGGTCCGTTGGTTCGGCGACGGCGATCCTCCTGCTTAACTTCTCGACTGGCTCGACACACAGGGCTCTGTTGAGCGCACCGACCGACGTGACCTGTATTTCGCCGGGGAAACAGCGGGGCGGAACCTCAAACTTCGCGGGGGGCGACCCTCCTCGAATTGAGCTCAAATGGCGCCTCGGCACGACGGCTCAGTCGTTCACTGCCGTCGTCACTGGGATGATCGAGCAGTGGTACAAGTGGAGCTTTGCGCTCGCCGAGTCCACTACCCTCTGGGATGACAACACGACTGGTCTGTGGCTTCCCGTCGAGAAGACCCGCCGACTATACACTCGATCGGTACCGGTCAACGATATTACTGCAACCGCACAGCTTTAACAGAACTCCAGGTCAACGGGAAATCGGCGTGGACCTGTGGGCTTGAGGTTGACGGCCCGCCATCGACGCTGGTTGAGGCGTTCCAACGGGTGGAAACGATGCTCCTTGACGAGGCGTTTCCGCTTTCACTTTCAGCGACTGTCTCGATGGGATATGTCGCCTGGCTCGGGAAGTCCTTTGATATCCGGCCGCATTCGGCGGTCACCGTCGGTTTCTCCGAGTTTTGATCACCCGACCGATAATCCTCCTATGGGCGGAGGCGCCTGATGATTACTCCGCTCGCGTCGCGGATTGAGCGGGGATCCGGGGTCTAGACCGGCTCGATGTACACCCGCGAGATGTCGCTGTTAGCCTGTGTGAGCTCCGCTTCAATCGTGTCAATATGGTCCTCGATTTCAGTCGTTGACAGCCCGTCGGCGAAGTTGATGTCGGCGGTCACGACCACCTGATCGGGCCCAAAGTACACGGTCCGGAAGTCGACGAGCTCTACCACCTCTGGATGCGCCCGGACGCGTTCGCGCATCTGTGCTTCCTGATCGGCTGGAACGCTCTCGCCAAGCAGCAGTCGCTTGTTCTCCCACGCCAGCGCGAGGGCAAAGCCCATGAGCATGAGGCCGATCAGTAATGCGGTCGCAGCGTCGTAGACGGGATTCTGAGTGACGCGCGTGAGGTAGACGCCGGTGAGGGCAATCCCCGCGCCGGCGAGAGCAATCGTGTCCTCTGTCAGCGCCGTCAGCACCGTCACGTCCGAGGTCTTCCGGAAGGCCTCCCGGAAGCCGGACCAGTTGTTGGCCTCGATCTGCCGGCGCATGTTGCGATAGGCCTGTTGGAAGGCGTAGGACTCGAAGAGAATCGCCCCAATGAGGACGGCGTAGTTGATGACCACCGCCTCGATTGTGATGCCGACCACCGGGAGCGTCGCCGTTGTCATCTCCGGTGGATGGGGATTCATCAGGGCGTGATAGCCGTGTTTCGCCGACTCCCAGCCGGCGATCCCAAAGAGCAGCACCGAGACAAGAAACGAGTAGAAGAACTGGGCCTTCCCGTATCCGAAGGGGTGCTTGCGGCTGGCGCTTCGCTGGCTGAAGCGGAGGCCGATCAACAAAAACACCTGGTTGCCGGTATCAGAGATGGAGTGATACGTCTCCGACAGCATTGACGGACTTCCTGTCAGCAGAAAGCCGATGAACTTCAGAATCGCGATCGCACCATTTGCGAACAATGCCGCGAGGACGACCGACTTGCTTGAAGCCATTCACGATGTGCTGAGGTCAGGCGGTGACTTATACATTAAAACGATCGAGAGGACGCCCGGGAACTCTCCTTTGCGTCTGTTGTGCTTGACGCGCTGTCTGTCA
>JBEQAX010000060.1:0-5633 GCA_041640095.1 Salinarchaeum sp.
ACCAACGCGTCGATCACGTTGACGACCCCGAAGAGGTTGCCCTCCTCGTCGATCAGCTCCACCGGCGATCACCCCGATCGCATGTCATGATCGACACCAGACAGGCGGCGTGAATAAAGGATGCTGTATCGATCCGCAACAGCCGACACGAAAATCAAGTGCTGTCGTGACCGTTCACTCGGATACGTCTACCAGCCGATCACCCGACAACTTGGGCACGACCGACCGGCGGTTAATCGCGGTGGCAAACTCCGTGATATCGCGCTGACGCAGCTCGTGTTTTTCCGCGAGTTGCGGGCCCTTGCTGGTCTTGAGCATCGTTGCGAAGTGGCGCTGCTCAACCGAGGAGAGCGGCTGCTCCTGCAGGTACCGGTCGATCACGACCGCCCCGAGCAAGTCATCAAGCGTCGGCTCACCCTTCGATCCGCACGCGACAAGTGTAACCGGTCGGTCGCGTCCACGAAGGTGGTCCGCCAGCGCACTGGCATTCGTGTAGCCGCCAACGAATACCGCAACATCTTCGCCACCGCGGCGGCGCAACCGGGCGACTGCGGTGCCACCGTTCGTTGAGGTCAGACTTGTTGGTCGTCCGTCAACGGGGAGATCCTGCACGTAACTCGGCGAGTTGAAAAAGTCATATCCCGGCGTCGGCTCGTATGCGTCGGTCTTGCCGCCGCCAATAAGTGCCTCCGGCGTATCGGCCCGGAAGGCAAACTCGTCACCCCGCTCGTCAGGGACGTGCACGTACGCGGCCCCACGTCCAAGCAACTCGGCGACCGTCGTTGAGAAGTGCGTCACATCAACCACAACGTAATCGCCGGGATCAGGGACACGCGGGAGGTTGTCTCGACTATCGATCAACCGATGCTCAAAGGGGCGTTCAATGTCCGCGGCCATGATCCACCCTCCAGGGTGAACGGGGCTTAATCCTGACTAAGAGCCGTCTAGACGACCATATACGGGCATTGATATCTCCGGACAGATTGGTACATATCCGCTACCATACATATCACTCATAGAATCATTTTAGTTGGTGGGCTCTAGGGTGCGAGATGTCGTGTCAGCCACCCAAACCGCGGATCAAAAGGACTGGTTCAGCTTCGACCACCGCGACATGATGGTATTCATTCTCGTCATGTCGCTGCACGGTCTGCAGAGCATGATCACCGAGCTGTTGCCGGAGTTTTCTGTCGGCGGCCTCGGCGTCGAGATCGGGCCGTTCTGGTTCGTCGCGATGTCGGTCGCGCTGTTGTTCCGGTCGTTCTGGGCGTGTTTGGCTATCCCTGTTGGCGGTATCGTCTTTGGTGAGATCCTTATCGGCGACTTCAGCGCGCTCGGCGCTGTTGAAGGGCTGATCGTCATCACCACCTCGTGGTTCTTCGTGATGTCACTCATCACCGACCCCGAGAGTCCGACCCAGATCGCTCTGCTCGGCTTTCTCGCCAAGGCAATGGAGGAGACCGCCGCGTGGTTCATCGACGTCGGAAAGTTCTACGTCGGTGTTGAGGAGCTCTCATCGATCGCCTGGCTACCTCAGACGGTCTGGGCGACCGAGGGAATGGGTGCATTTGTCCAGATTATCATCGCTGGGATCATCTTCGGCGCGGTACCGACGTACTTCTTGTACCCCCGGCTCCGCGGGAAGATCGAACCGTTGCTCGGCATGGATCCGGCGGCGGGTCGTGATGGACCGATGATCACCACGACAGCGATCCGGCGGTTCGCCGCCTGGCTAGTGCTGTTGCCAATCGCCTTTGTCATCGAGGCCATCAGCGAGACCAGCGGCGGACTTATCACCTTCACGCCGCAGTTTGTCGAGAGCTACGGACAGGCCTTCCTCCTCGTGCCGATTACCGTCGCTGCAGTCCTCGCTTTCGGCCTGCTGTACTACCGTAGTCAGCGGTCGGCCTCCTGACCCCCACCGCTCATGTCCGAATCGCGCATCACGGTCGACGATCTGACGTTTCGATATCCTGGCAGCGAAACGCCGGTCCTTCGCGACTGTTCGGTGACGATTGAGGCAGGGACCTTCACCGCCGTCGTCGGGGGGAACGGCAGCGGCAAAACGACCCTCTGTAAGACGTTCAACGGCCTCATTCCGCAGTTCTTCGACGGCGCCTTCGAGGGACAGGTGACCGTTGCTGGTACCGATACCCGCGAGGCGGACGTTGCCGAGCTCTCCCGACAGGTCGGATACGTCTTCCAAGACTTCGAGAACCAGCTCGTCGAGTCGACCGTCCGTGACGAAGTCGAATTCGCCCCGCTCAATCACGGTCTTGAGGACTACGAGGAACGGGCCACCCGTGGACTTGAGATCGTTGGCCTCGAACACCTCGACGATCGGTTCATCTGGGAGCTCTCCGGCGGCCAACAGCACCTCGTCGCACTCGCAAGTGTTCTCGCGATGGACCCAGCGTTCATCGTTGTTGACGAACCAGCCGCCCAACTCGATCCACAGAACGCCCGCGCTGTCTACGATCAGCTCCGGACACTTCACGAGGAGTACGACAAGACAATCATCGTCATCGAACATCACGCCGAGTATATCGCTAAGTACTGCGACCAGATGGTGCTTGTCAGCGACGGGCAGGTTGCCTGGAACGAACCGGCCCGCGTCGGTCTGAACCGACTTGATGATCTCGTCGCAAACGACATTCACCCACCACAGGTGACGCGGATCGCTGCTGACCTGCCCGATGGCACGGCCCGCATCGACGGCAACCGGTATCCCGTGACCGTCGGAGAGGCGACAACAGCACTCCCGACACCCACCGGCACCGTTCCCCAGCGAACGGCCGATGGTGGGACAGCCGGCGAGGCCGTTATCGCTCTTGAGTCAGTGTCCCACGGCTATCCCACGCTCCGCGAAGGATACAAGCAGGTCCTCAAGGAAATTGATCTCACGATCCATCGAGGCGAGCGCGTCGCGCTCGTCGGTGCTAACGGCGCCGGTAAATCCACGCTTCTGCGGCTGATCACTGGCATCGAATCACCTGACAGCGGCACCCTCACCGTCCTCGGGCAGGACACCGGCGAAACCCTTCCGGAGACGCTCGCAGAGGAGACTGTCTACATCCACCAGAACCCCGAGGAGATGTTCGTCGAAGATACTGTCCGGAAGGATATCGCCTACTACCTCAAAAACCGCAATGCCGACGGAGTTGACGACCGCGTCAACGAGATACTCAGCTACCTGAATCTTGAAGCACTGGCCGATCGGGATGGCCGACTACTGAGCCTCGGCCAACAGCGGCGAGCGTCACTTGGCATCGGGCTGGCGACCGATCCACGGGTCGTATTGCTCGATGAACCAACTGGGAGCCTTGATCTCCAGAGTCGGCAGGAGGTCCAGCAGATGCTCAAAAAGACCGAGTCCCGCGTCGAGACGGTGATCATTGCCTCACACGACCTCCAGCTGGTCGCCGCATGGGCCGATCGCGTGATTGTCATGGGGAACGGATCAATCCTAGCTGATGCGCCACCAGCATCCGTCTTCACCGACAACGCTCTACTCGAACGGACCGGGTTGCGGCCACCGCAGGTCGTCGAATTAAGCACCCGCCTCGAACTCGATCCGCCGGCGCTGACCGCCGATCGAATAATCAACGCGCTAACAGAGGGATCGGCATGAGCTACCTCGATGCGTTGACGGACATCTCCGTCGCCGACATCAAGGTCGACCTGATGCGCACCGCCTACGACAACGACCGGGCACTGTTGAACACATTTGACCCGCGGGTAGTGCTGCTGTGGAGCGTACTCTTCATGATCATCCCGTGGCTGTTCTATGATCCCCTGCCGCTGGCGATCATGCTGGCGGCTGCCTTCGGGCTCGCCGCACTCTCGCAGGTGAGCAAGTATCTGATCGCACTCCTGTTGTTCGGCCAGCTCACCAACCTCGGATTCTTCGTCGTGATGGTACCGCTGATGGGCGGTCTTCTTGAGGCTGGTGGCCACGTTGTCTCGAATGCCTCGGCGATCCTCAAGGGAGTACTCGCGCTTGACCCGAGCGTGCTCGCCGAGACGGTCACAATCGTTGTCACCGCCACCAGCCAGGGGATCACGACGGCAACGACCAGCCAGGAGGTTGGGATCGACGCTGTGGGGCCGCTTGTCCCGTTTTTCCTCAAACTCACGATCATCTCAGTGATCAGCCTCGCCGTCTTCTCGGCACTTAGCCCACAGAAGATCAGCCAGGGGATGTTACGCCTCGGTGTCCCACGACAACTCACCTTCGCGATCACCTACGGCTACCGGATGATGCCGCTGCTCGTCGAGGAGTATCACGATCTCATCAACTCGTTCCGGCTGCGGAACAAGGTTCCCGAAAAGCGCGGTCTGCTCAACTGGCGGTACTACCTGTACCTGCTGAAGCTCTCGGTACGAGCGTTCTATCCACTCATCTTCAGCGTCGCCAAACGTGCCCGCGTTACCGTCGAGGCAATGGAGACCAAGGGATTCTCACACTCGCTGGGCAGCCCCGAGAGTCGCGAGTTGCGGACGGGACACATGGCCATTAGTATGCGGGATATCGTCTTCGTTGGCGGCTCATTGGCGTTTGTCGCCGGACTGTGGATATTCGCTTAGGGGAGGTTCCAATCGAACCGCCACGGGCCACCCCCGTTATAGTCGGTCGCACCAATGAATCGCGCATGGGAGACATCGAACTGCGCGAGGACAGGCTCATCGTCGATCGCAAGCCAAACCAGCTCGACACGCTGGCACTGGAGTGCTCGGCAATGCTCGATTGACTCGGTATCGACCACATCTTCGTCGCCGGGTACGTCGCAAATCCGAAACGGCCCTTGGAGACACCGCGCACCGGTATCTACGCTTCGAGGAACTCCTTCGCGGTCTTGAACACACAGACAGGTTATTCAGCACTGATCAACTACGTAGGCGTAAGACGGCGTTCTCATGTCGTCCACACCGAATACCGCGATCGTATTCGCAACAACCCATGCCCGACTCCGAACTTCGTGAAGCACTCGACGCGAAACACGCCGACGACATGGAGCAGCGTCTAGAGGCGATTCGACGCTGGGCGGAGTACATCACGTCCGAGCCGGCCTCCGTGTGGGGGCCACAACAGAATGCAATCGTCAACGGCCAGCTTGAGGCCGCCCAAGCGGCGGACTGTGACGCCGAGCACCGCCAGCGCGTCGCAGAGCGCACCGACGCGATGCTCGAAGCCGCAACAGACGACGAGTGAGTCCCCCGACCCTCACGCGTCCTCGACACTCCCTGGTAGGCCGTACTCCACCGTGGCCATGCCGCCCGTTTGCGTGTTTCCGTTCTGAATATCGACCTCACGTGCGAGCATCGCCTGCAGCAGTATCGAGGCCGAACCCCCCGGCCACACAGAGCGAGAGCTTCCAACCAGTTGGGAGCACGGAGCGAATAGGCCGCCAAGAAGGTCGACGCCCCTTCCACAGATAACTGTCTGAATTGGTACGTGTCATCGGGGCGTTATCTCAATCGTAGAGCCAGAGTGCGTCCAAGAATGGCTGTTAAGACTGTTAGCCCGATACGTTCTGGTAGGATAATGTCGGCTGATAAGCGGATCCCCGTGACCGAGGAAACGCGCAAGGAACTCCATGAACTCAAGGAGCCCGGTGAGACGTACGACGACC
>JBEQAX010000061.1:0-5602 GCA_041640095.1 Salinarchaeum sp.
GAGACCGACCAGTCGGTACGACTCATGGATAGACGACAAGGGGAAGCGACGTATGTTATCCGAAGTACGCGCTGGCGCCCTCGTGGAGTTCAATGGACATGCCGTCCTGGGCCGTCTCGACGCTAATGGAGTCGGACTTGATTGTGAGGTCGTCAGTGTTGTCGAAGATGGCCGCCGTAACGTCCTCGACGGTAGTGGCATCAAGGCCGGACCGCGTCGCGATCATCGCCTGGACAGCAACGGTATCGACATCCTCCTCAACGCCGGAGTACGTACCGCCCGGAATCGTGTCGTCGGCGAACCACGAGGCGGCATCTTTGATAGCCTCGCGGTTCTCGCCCGCGATCGGGACAATCTCGATATCATTGGTGTTCGCGAGCTCCTCAATTGCGCCGACCGGATAGCCACCGACAACGAAGGAGGCGTCGATGGTGCCATCACGGAGCTGGTCGGCCGCCTGTGAGAACGACGCGTTTTGCTCTTCGAAGTCGGTGATACCAACAGTATCGAGAATCTGGAGGGCGTTGACCTGCGTCCCCGATCCGAGATCCCCGGTGTTGATCGTCGCCCCCGAGAGGTCTGACAGCTGGGTGATGCCACTGTCTGCGAGGGTAACAAGGGTAATGGTCTCCGGATACAGCGTCGCGACACCACGGAGGGTCTCGACCGGACTGCCCTGGAAGGTCTCAATTCCCTCGCCGTTACGGGCGAAATAGGCGATATCGTTCTGAATGAGAGCGAAGTCAGCGTCGCCGCTTTGCAGACTGCCGACGTTCTCGACACTCGCCCCGGTCGACTGGACATTGAGAGTGTAATCGGCGTTTTCCTCAACAATACTCTTGAATTCATTCGAGAGCGGATAGTACGTTCCACCGGTGCCACCAGCATGCCAAGAGAGCGCGGTGGTCTCACCATTATCACCGTTGCTTGTACATCCAGCGAGGCCAGCAACACCGATTGCACCAATCGCTTCGAGTGCGCGCCGTCGGTTAATGCGGTCTGTCATGGACTAGCGGCCCTTTTTGCCGTATGCATATATACCTGTCTGCTCTGATAGGGACCTCGGAGACGGAACTGTGTTCATGATCTGACAACCTACGGATACAAACGTCGAAAGGGCACTGTGAGCGTGTAACGAGCAACTCGCCTATCCTAAGTGACCAGACAGCTTATTGTCACCCAGGAGATAAGAGAGACGATGACACACACGGCCATCGTTCGCGACACGTATCGGCTCACGCCGCGGGTGCGGGGGTTTCGCCTGCAGGTCCCAGGACACACCTTCGAATATGAGCCCGGGCAGCACACGACTATCCACTTCGAGGCCGGCGGCGAGGAGGTAGCCCGGCCGTATACGCCGACGAATCTTCCGGGGACTGACCAGCTCACGCTCGCCATCAAACGCTACGAGGATGGGTTGGCCTCGTCGTACATGCACACCCGTGACCGTGGCGACGAGGTGACCATCGGTCCCATCGACGGCGATCTCACCCTTGCTGATCCCGACCGCGACATTGCTCTTTTGGCAAGCGGGACAGGCATCACCCCGCTGGTGGCGATTCTCCGACAGTATCTTCGGGAGGGAACCGGCGACGCCCACCTCGTCTTCGGCGAGAAACGGGCCGAGTCAATCATCCTCCGTGGGCTATTGAACGACCTTGCGGCGGCCAATCCGAACCTGACGGTTACCTATACGCTCTCGGATCCCGGATGGGACTGGCTCGACAATGTGGGCTACGTCCAAGAGCACCTTGAGGACTGCTTCGACGCGTTCGACGAACGAGACTTCTACGTCTGTGGGGTACCGCCGATGGTTGTCGAGACAACCGACCGGCTCAGCGAGCTCGGCGCACCAGAGGCGCGCATTCACAGCGAGGGCTGGGAGTCTGGAGCGGTCAAGGAGTGATACAACGACTTATCTGTCTACGGTCACTTGATATAGCATGACGATTGCTACAGGTGACACGGTCACCATTGAGTACACTGGCCAGTTCGAAGACGGCCACGTCTTCGATACCTCACGCGCTTCGGTCGCCGAAGAGGCCGGTCTTGAGGACGCACAGCCAAATCGGGAGTACGAGCCGCTGACCTTTGAGGTCGGAGCTGGCGAGGTTATTGCTGGGCTTGATGACGGACTCGTGGGCTGTGAAGTCGGTGACACGCCGACGTTTGTCATCCCACCGGAGGAGGCCTACGGCGAACACGATGACGAGCTGCTCCAGGCGTACGACGCCGAACAGTTCATCGAGATGCTCGATGGACAGGTACCCGAAGAGGGGGACCGCGTCGAAACCGAACGCGGCGACGTCGGTCGGATCACGCACGTTGATGATGAAGTCGTCCGGCTTGATTTCAATCACGCCCTCGCCGGCGAAACGCTTGAGTTCAACGTCGAAGTTGTCGCGGTTGAGTAACGCCACCGCGGTGGAGTCGCTCTTGTAGGGCGAGTTCGTAGCATTGTGTATGTCCATTGATCCAATCGACACGGTACTCGTTGCTGGTGCCACGGGTGACACCGGCAAGGAACTGCTTCGCGTGCTCGCGCCACTTGATGTCGAGGTGCGGGCCCTCACTCGATCGGCTGACGCCCGGTCACGCCTTCGGGCCGATGGCGCTGACGACGTCGTGGTCGACGACCTGCTCGCTCCCGAGGCGCTTGATACCGCTGTCACAGGTGTTGACGCCGTGCTCTCAGCCGTTGGATCAGGGCCCGCGGATCTCCTTGGCGATGGACCGCTGGTCGATGGAGCAGGGACCAGGGCACTACTTGAGGCGGCCGTTGACGCAGACGTGGAGGCGTTCGTGATGGAGTCCGCCCTTGGCGTTGGATCCGGCCCGGCGAGTCCACTGGCGCGGCTGTTTGATGTGGCAATCGGACCGATCCAACGGGCAAAGGCCGACGCCGAAGCGGCGATCGAGGATGCCGCGATCCGTCACACGATCCTCCGACCGGGCGTCCTCGTCGGCGGCAGCCGGACCCATGGTGTTACAGTTGCCGAGCCGGGTGCGAAGCTCTGGGGCGTGACGACCCGCGCGGATGTCGCATACCTGATGGTCGCCGCGCTCGCGACCGACGCAGCGGCGAATGCGACCTTCGAGGTAGTGACCTATCCCCGGTTCCGTCGCCGCGCGCTCGACATTGACTGGGCGCTTCCCTGATGAGTGTCTGTTGTGGTGGCGATAGACGGGACACGACAGCGCCGCCAATGGTCTCAGTAGTCAACTGCTCTGGGGCTTGATCCCGAGACACTCGCCCTGCTCAACGGGTAAAGCATAACGAGTCAGACGATAGACTCATTATCCTGTCCCAGTTGGCCCCGACGAATGCGCGGTCACGTTGTCGCGCTCGTGCTTGTGTTCTTTGTCGCCGGGTGTACAGGCGCACCACCGGCTGATGCTCCACCTGACGCGACGAGCGAAGCGACAGAATGGACTGTTACGGTTGAGTCGGTCACCGACGGGGATACGATGGAGGTTCGGTTCGCCGACGGCACCGTCGAGACGGTCCGGTTGCTAGGCGTTGACACTCCGGAGTCGACGGTCACACAGGTGAGTCCTGACGAGTGGGAGTCGATCCCGGACACGGTAGAGGGCCGGGACTGGCTGGCGAACTGGGCGGGTCGGGCGACCGGGTATGCTCGTTCCGAATTGGCCGGCGAGACGGTGACAATCCGCGTGGATCCCGAAGCCGACCGACGGGGATACTACGGCCGGCTGTTAGTGTACATCTATACGGACCAGTCCAACGTCGCGTTCAACCGCAAACTTCTCGAACGGGGATACGCCCGGTACTACGACAGCACATTCTCCAACGCCGACACCTACCAAGCGACCGAAACAACCGCCCGGACGGACGGCACCGGTGTCTGGGGATACGGCACGGGCATCCCTGACGGCGGAACCGTTGACGGGGTGGTCGTTGAACGGGTGCACGCCGATGCCGAAGGTAACGACAACGAGAACCTCAATGATGAGTACGTCGTCTTCGCGAATCGTAACGACACGGCTCTTGCACTCGGTGGTTGGACCGTCTCCGATGAGGTCGGCCACACCTACCGGATTCCTGACGGAGTGACACTCGAACCGGGAGCGACGCTTACACTGCATACTGGTGACGGACCCGACAGCGAGAGTGACCTGTACTGGGGGGCGAACAGCGCGATCTGGAACAACGGTGGCGACACGGTCATTGTCCGCGATGCGAACGGCGCGGTGGTGATTGAGCATCCTTACTGACCGGCAAAAGTCAAATATCACTTGATCGATAGCTTGTTTCTAGAGGTCGGAACCCCCGATGAAAAATCAGGAAATCGCAACGCTTCTCCGCGAAATTGCTGACTTCCTTGAGATCAAGCAGGTCGAGTACAAACCCCGGGCCTACCGTCGAGCCGCCAGAACCATCGCGTCCCTTTCGGAAGATATCGAGGACATCCACGAGCAGGGCAAGCTCGAAGAAATCGAGGGAGTTGGCGAGTCGATCGCCGAGAAGATCGCCGAATATCTCGAGACGGGCGACCTCGCATACTACGAGGACCTCCGGGCCGACCTCCCCATCGACATCGAGGCGTTGACACGTGTGGAGGGCGTCGGCCCAACGACCGCCAAGCGGCTCTATCAGGATCTCGGCGTCCAAACGCTTGAGGACCTCGAACGAGCAGCCCGCGAAGGGAAAATCGCCGAGCTTGAAGGGTTCGGAGAAACCTCACAACAGAACATCCTTGACCACATCGAGCGGGCGAAGGCCGGCGAAGCGCGGATGCTGCTCGGCCGAGCGTTTCCAATCGCCGATGCTGTCGAGACCAGACTCGAAGCAGCACCGGCATTTGATCGGGTCGACATCGTCGGGTCGTTTCGACGGCGACGGCCGACGGTGGGCGATATCGATATCCTCGCGACCGCGAGTGATCCTGAGGCGGCCATGGAGGCTTTTTGCACGCACGACGACGTCAATGAGGTGCGCTCCCGTGGGGACACCAAGGCGTCGGTCGTTGTCTCGGGCGACCTCCAGATGGATCTGCGGCTCGTCGAGGAGGCGGCCTATGGTGCGGCCATGGTCTATTTCACCGGGTCAAAGGACCACAACATCGCGCTTCGCAATCGGGCGATCGATCAGGATCGAAAGCTCAACGAGTATGGACTCTTTGAGGGAGACGACACGCGTCTCGCCGGAGCAACAGAGCAGGAGGTCTACAAGACACTTGAGTTGGCCTGGATTCCGCCGGAGCTCCGGGAAGACACCGGCGAGGTTGCGGCAGCTGCCGCCGAAGAGCTCCCGACGTTGGTCACCGTCGAGGACATCCGCGGTGACCTCCAGATGCATACCGAGGCCTCCGACGGCACACACAGCGTCCAGGAGATGGCTGTGGCAGCGGCCGATCGCGGACACGAGTACGTTCTCATCACCGACCACGGACCGAACGCCCCCATTCCCGACCGACTCGATCGTGAGAGCTTCGCGAAACAGCGGGACGCCGTCAAGACAGCAGATGAGGCGCTTGATATCGCCGTACGTCAAGGCATCGAGGCGGAAATCACCGCAGAGGGACTTGGCCTCTCTGAGGCGTGGCTTGACGCCTGTGACGCCGTTGTCGCAGGGCTCCAC
>JBEQAX010000062.1:0-5282 GCA_041640095.1 Salinarchaeum sp.
GTATGGACCTTGGTGATCGCCTCAGCGCCATCGAAGACCAACTCGACGAGCTTCAGACCACCCAAAACGAGATTCTGTCGACCGTTCAGGATCTTGATGAGAACGCGATGTCCGCCGATGACCTCTCGTACAAACTCGAACAGATTCAGCGCATGATCGACAATCTGTAGGTCAACGCTACTCCTCTGAGAGTTCAACCAGCGTCAGCTCCCGGTCAAGATTGCAGTACTCGTGTGGCGGTTCGCCGACCACCTCGTTGATCCGGTAGGTCGTGTTGAACGCTCCGCCCTCGGGATCACAGTAGCCGTGACTCGGACACCCGGTGTGCGGACACGGTCCGGCCAACTGGACGCGACTGCCGACGTACGCGTTTGCTGATGGCACGGCCGCCACAAACGAGGCCGGCTCAACCTCGACCGCCCGGACGCCTTGGTCGTGGACCGCACACTCGAGTTCCTGGCCCCCCTCTCGGACGCTGCTCACGCGGTAGTGACTCCCGACGTCCAGGTTGAGACACTGCTCACGGAACGGACAGTCCGCACAGCCCGGGGCCTCTCCCTCGTAGACGAAGGTCTGTCCCACCTCGGCCAACCGGCTTCCGATCAGGGTGACGGTACTCATTCGTTCCTGCTCGGGGGCGCAGGCGGAAAACGGTTACTCGCTTAGGGCCCTCTCGGTGGCCGGCGGCGGTCATCCTCGTCCTCGTCAATGTCGAGCCCCTGGCGCTCGCGCCAGCCGACCAGTTGGTTGATCTGCCGCCGGAAATAGAGGTAGCCCCCGAGGGCGATGACCCCGAGGATGCCGAAGACACCCCAGAACACGACCCGGTCACGAGTAGCGTAATACCGTACGAACACCGGCTCCTCGACATCGTCCCAGGTGATCGTCCGTTGACCGTCGATGCTCCCGAGCTCGTACGTTCCAGGGACGACATCACCAAGCAGGAAGTCTTGGACGTCGTGGTTCGGAGGGAGGATCACCCGATAGGATCCCTCAACGTACGGCTCAAGTTCGAGTTTCTTGCTACGGTGGGTTGCGGTGAAGGCGAACTGCCCGTTGGTTGCTGGGAACTCGACAACCGTCTGCTCTCTGGTGGTCTCAACCTGTAGGGTCTCGGAGCCAACAACCGTACCGTTAGGGTACTGGAACTTGACGGACCGGATCTTAAGCGGCCGATCCCGTGCTAGCGAACTCCGGTAGAGTGTAATCTCGCTGCGGTTCTCGATCTGGTAGACCGCCTCGAAGTTGCTGGTCCCGATCCATCCGCTTTCGATGACCGTAATCGTCGCTGTCGCGTTTGTCTCCCAGTCATACGTCGCATTCGCGGCGAGCTCCTCTTCGGGGATGTCCGTGCCGACACACCCGGCGGTCGCCGCAAGGGCGAGCACGGCCACTAGTGCAATCGCGTGACGACGCTCCATACTAGGATACGATTGCCAGCAGTTCCGAGGGGAGGTACTCGCCGATCGCGGCGATCAGTCCCGGTGGATCGGTCCCTTCACGACAGATTACACTCTGCTCGAGAACTCCCAGACGCTCGACGGTCACAATGTCATGGGCATGGCCGGCGCGGTTGATTGTCGCACGGACCTCCGAGCGGGTTGCACTGTTGATGTTCACCCGTCCGGGCCCGCGGCGCCACTCATACAGCCGGTCGCGCTCGGCGTCTGCTAGCTCCGGCGGATCGCCGTGGACGAACTGCATCGGGAGGTGCTGAACGAGGCCAAAGCGGGTGCGCAACTGCGTTGGCGTTCCCGGACCAAGCCCGAGGCCGGCCGTTGGAATCTGCACCTGTCGGCCCTCACCAACGTCCAGTGTGAGCCCCGCATCGTCCCACGCAACGAGCGTGCCGGTGTAGGTTTCACCGGCCTCAAGTGCTACCGGGAGTGTCCCAAACTCCGCAGCGAGTAGATTCTCGGCGGCGGTTGCGTCCGGCCCCTCGACGCTAATCGATGGAAAGTCATCCGCGCGAACGTCAATCGTGGTCGTCACCTCAAGATCGGCCAGTAGCGAGTCGATGGTCCCCGCAAGGGAGGTCTGGGCCCGATCGCGCGCCTCGCCTTCGACGTAGAGTTTCGACGCGAGTGTGACCATCTCACTCCGCCCGCACGTCGAGGTTAAGTTCCTCGGCCAGCGCCGCCCGTCGCTCGTCGATGGCGTTGATCAGGCGGTCGTTATCCATCGCCTCCACCGGCGAGCCACACTCCGGACACTCGAAGCCGAACTCCATGGCCTCCTCGAACTCAAAGCGGATCGAGCAGACCTCACAGAGGTAAAACTCGTTTTGGGCCTCGTAGTCCTGGCGCTCATCAAGGGCCTCATAAAGGCGATTCATCTCCTCTTCGAGGTTCTGGGGGATGCTCTCGTACTCGAAGGTCCACAGGTATGTCAGCCACCCCGAGTCCTCATCACGCACCCGCCGGTAGGAGGCGAGATCGTTCTCATACAGGATAAACAGCGCCCGACGGACATCGTTGAGCTCCATGTCCAACCGCTGGGCGAGTTCCTCGTCGGTCACCTCGCCGTCCGGTGGGGCGGCGGCGACAGGCATCCCCTTCGGGCCGACGAGCTCGTGGAGGTACTTCTGAATGACGGGATCCTCGAGCAGCGCCTCAAAAGCCATTGCCGGAGTTGGGGGGTGCCCCCGGTTAAACCCATCGGAGGCTCAGTCTGACTCATCAACAACCCGCTTGCCAACCGCCTGTGGCACCACCCGTTTGTCCGCGTTGACCCACGGCCGATCGAGTTCTGCGCCCTCGAACAGCCGATCAAGCGTCACCGCCAGCGCGGCCACCTCCGAGTGGGGCTGGTTGGTTACCCCGACGTTGAACGTCGCCAGATCGTACACCTCGAAGGGCACCTTCTCTGCTCCAACGACGACCGCCAGCGGCCCGCTCCGGTGGCGCTTGCGGATGGCCTCGATCCGCTGCTCGACGGGCTCGCCGTACATCGTTAGGTGGACAATCGCTCCCTCCCACCCGCGTAGAAAGCCCTGAAGCGCGTTCGTCGACTCAACGGTAAAGGGCCCGCCGAAACGGTCGGTCACGTCGCGGGCGGTCTCGACGGCGTCGGTCGCGTTACCCGGCAGAACGACCCGATCAGCCCCTAAAGCACGAGCGGTCAACGCGACGTGGGTGGTCATCCGGTCATCACGCCCGGGTCGATGCCCTAACCGGACGACGACGACTTCCTCCTGGTCGATCATGGTCGACTCACCGCCGTACCGAAGCTGAGGCCGCTTGGATGCACATGCTACGTTGAGTCCCGGGGACTAAAGAAGGCCGTATCTCACTCGAAGCGCTCGCGCAGGGCCCCCCGATCAATCGTCCCTGAGGCGGTCCGAGGTAGTGTCTCATACATTGTGTAGTCCTTCGGCCGTTCGGGTGGCGCAAGATGTTCGCGGGCGTGTGTCCGTAACGTCTCCTCGTCAAGCTCACCGACCGGGACCACCGCCGCACACACCCGCTCGCCCCAGGTCTCGTCTGCAACGCCGACGACGGCTGCTGTTGCGACATCGGGATGGGCCGCGAGGGTGTCGGCCACCGCGGTCGGATCGACGTTCACTCCACCGGAGACGATGAGATCATCCACCCGGCCGGTCACCCAGAGGTACCCATCGGTGTCGCGGTACCCGCGATCCCCTGTCCGGAGCCCGTATGGGCCGTGGGTGGCAGCGGTCCGCTCCGGATCGAGATACCCAGGGGAGACCGCCGGCCCGTCGACGACGAGCTCACCCACCTCGCCCGGTGCCGCCGGCTCGCCATCGGCGACGACCGTGACATCAACAGCAATCAGCGGCTGGCCTGCTGTGTCGGGCTGAGTATCGACATCGGTCGGCGTTGCCGTTGCGATCTGAGAGGCCGCCTCGGTCATGCCGTAGGTCGGATACACCGGTACGCCCCGCTCGCGGGCCGTCTCAAGCAGGTCCGGCGTGGCGGGGGCCCCGCCCACAAGAACGGTCTCAAGGGTCGCTGGGGGTGTCCAATCAGCCGCAAGCAGGCGCTTGAGCATCGTCGGCACGACCGAGATACCGGTGATATCGTGCGTGTCGAGGTACGCAGCGGTCGTGTCGACAGCAAACGCGCGCTGGGTGTAGAGGGTAGTTCCATATACGGCCGTGCGAACAATCGGAGCAAACCCACCCATGTGGTGAGCTGGCAGGCAGTCGAGCCAGCGATCCGTCGGAGTTACCCCCAGCCGGTAGGCTGAGGCCTCTGCACTGGCTCGGAGATTCCGCCCGGTCAACCGCACACCCTTGGCCGTCCCGGTCGTCCCCGAGGTGAAGAGGATGGCCGCCTCAGTCGTTGGGTCCCACGCCGGCGTAATGTCCCCCTCCTCGGCGGCGTCGGTCGCGATAGTCACGAGTCCCGGTGGCCGGTCGGCCATCGCCTCCGCGGTCGCCGTTGTTGCTGGGTGATGACAGCACGCGACTGCGTCAGTGCGGTCAAGCCGCGTGCGGGTATCGGTCCCCGCTGGATCAAGCGGGACGACTACGCCACCGACCCTGAAAATGGCATGCACACCCCGAACAAAGTCCGCCCCCGTTGGCGCCAGCAGCCCAACGCGATCACCGGGGGTAACACCACGCGCCTTGAGGGCGGCCGCGAGGCCGTCGACCGCCTGATCGAGGGCCGCGTAGGAAACCGACCGATCGGTGTCGGTGTCGACAAGTGCGGTACGATCCGGCGTTGCCCGTGCCCGTTGCGCGAGCGGATCAGGCTGGGGTGTATCGGTCATCGATCTGGGTGACGCCGTGTCCCGGTTGTTGGGGCACGGCAATCGCTCCGTCAGTGACGCGAGCGGGGTCAGGACCCTGGTCGGTGGCGAGACGGTCGGCCGTCGCGAGCCCGTGGGCCGTCATCGTTGGAAGGCTGGCGGCGATATGCACAGCACCGGTTCGGGCGACAACACCATCAATCGTTGTCGTGATCACCGGCGTACACCCGGCGTTGTGGGCCCGCATGGCGAGGGCCCGGGTTCGCATCGGCCCGCCGATTACCATCGGCTTGAGGACAACCACGTCGGCGGCGTCGGCCGCGAGGATGGTCGACAGCGCGAGGTCACGACAGGACTCATCGAGGGCGACCCCGACGCGATCCGGCCCGCGAAGACGGGCGTGGCCCGTCAGATCGGCCGCCGGCAGCGGCTGTTCGATGTACTCAAGCGTTGACGGCTCAAGGGCGGCGTAGACCCGCTCGGCCTGCGCAAACGACCACGCGCCGTTGGCGTCACCACGGAGGCGCACGGCTGGATCAAGTGCCGCCCGAACCGCCCGGATGCGG
>JBEQAX010000063.1:0-5190 GCA_041640095.1 Salinarchaeum sp.
AGCGATCAGCAAGCAGTCCCCCAGGGAGCTGGCCAAGGGCCGACCCAAGCCAGAGAACCGTGATCAACAGCCCGGCGACGGTAAGACTCAGATCAAACGCCGAGCGGAAATACGGTAACACCACGGGGTAGATCATCCGGATGCCAAGCAGCGTTCCCCAGCCGCCGGCGATGGTCACAAGGTATTTCGCCTTGCCGTCGCCGAGCAACGCGGCCGCTTCGTGTCGAAGTCCAGCCAATAGCGCCATCGAGTGGTCCACCAAGAGATTTCGCCCACGGCGCCCTAAGTGCCACGAGAGCCCGCTGTCGCAGCCCGGGCGGTTTATCATGCGCGATCACCAACAGTAGCCGTTATGTCCGACGATGAGACGACCGCGACACCACATTCGACACTCGCACGAGTGATCTTCGGGCTCGGCCTGGCGCTTCAAGCCGCCGAGGCCTTCCGTGATATGGAGACGACCATCGGATACGCCGAGCATGCAGGCGTTCCAAAGCCCGACGTCATGGCGCCGGTTGCAACCGGGATGATGGTCGCTGGCGGGATTGGAATCGCCCTCTGGCGGCTTCCCAAGCTGGCGACCGGCGCTGCAGCAACGTTCCTGGTGGCGGTCACGCCGACGATGCACGACTTCTGGAACGCCGAGAATCGCGACGAGGAGCGACTCTCCTTTCTCAGCAACGTCGCCATGCTCGGCGGCGTCCTCGCCTACCTTCGGCGAGCGTATGCATGATCTCTAGATCGCCACGTATCGCTGTTTACCGGAATAGCCGGTAGCTCACTCGACCGTGGCTGCTCTCGACACGGTCGCCATCGGTTTCGCTCGTGATCGTCACGTCGACAACACCCATGCTGTTGCCGGCCCGGAGAACCGTCCCTTCCGCCTCAAGCCGGCCCGTTGCCGGCCGCATGTACGAGACGTTGAGATCGGTTGTCGCCATCTCCAGACTGGCGAGGTTCTCGACGGTCGCGTACAGCGCGAACGCACCGATGGTGTCTACGAGTGTGGCCATCACGCCGCCGTGGATGGTATCGGCCCCGAAGGGCGTGTTACACAGCCGGTCGTGATAGGGCACCGCGAGAACGACCCGACCGTCTGCAACGGCCTCAACGCTGACATCGAGCCAGGAGAGAAACGGGTGTTGGTCGATCGCTGTCTGAGCCCCCTCGCGGGTCAACCGGGCGTCGCCGTCAAGTCCCGCAAGCAGCGGGTTGACTCCCGCCGTCTCAGCGCTTGTCGACTGGTCGCTGTCAGTCATTGAGTGGTATCCTCGACCGCGGCACAAAATGACAGCGATTCGCAGTGCTCACTCGCCGTCAAGCGAGCGGGCGTCAAGATCGCCGTTGAGATACTGTCTGCCGGCCTCGGTGATCTCATAGACACCGTTGCCAAGGTGCACCAGCAGCCCGTAGGTGACGAGCTTCTTACAGCGGGCGTTGATATGCTGGCGCGAAAAGCGGACGCGCCCGCTATCGGCCATCTGCTTCGGCGTGTCGGGACCCGCCTCCGAGAGATACTCAAGAATCCGGTCGTCAGCACGGGACATCCAGTCCGCGTCCAGGCGCATATCTGTTGCCGATTGCATCGATTCACATTGGAATCGCGCTACGGCAACGGGGCCGTCGATCCGAAACTCTGGTTGACTCCTATGCTGTTATGACACTGACGGGATCCGGGTACTCTGTGTTACTTAGGAACAAAGGCGCTGGCGATAATCTGCCCTTGAGGATTGGTGTAACGCTTGAAGCCCCCGGCGTCCCACACGATCCCTACCGGTTACACGACACTATCGATGTAGAGGCGCTACCCCGGTTCTTGGCCTCTGCAGACGGTGATGTGGTTGTCCGGGTGACCGTCCAAGGACTCCGTCTCGAAATCACGCCAGAGACGGTTCGCGTTGTCGAGCAGGCCTGAGCGGCGTCACGGCTCGATGTCGGCCGGCGCAACCGTCTGAGCGTTGGTGGTGAGTGTCGCGATCCGCTCGCGTGCCCATGCCCGAACCGGCTGGGCGTCGGTATCGATCGAGGCCCGGAGGATGCCGTCGTCATCGCGGATGAGAAAACAGACCGTCTCATCAAGAATCATGACTGCGACATCGATCTCCTCAACGACGGCGACGGTCGCGCGGTCATCCCCGACAAGCTGGCGCAACTGATCGCGGAGCTCGGGATCAGCCCGAAGCCCCTCGATGGCTGCCGCTGCGAATATCCCCTCAAAGGTCATGGTGCCGTCAGCCACCTTCGTCGCAACAATTGACAATGCCTGCTCGTTGAACGCGTGTGAGACGGCGGCAACCTCGCTGGCGCCATCGAGCAACTCAAGGAGCCGCTGTAGCGGCGCGTCGGGACGGATCCGCGTCGGGGTGACCAGCGTTGCATCCGCCAGGTGTCGCAGATCAAACTCAAGGGCTGCGGCTGGTAAAAACGGTACGAGATCGCGCAGTCGGCGTTCGGTCTCGATGATGTCCTGGAGCTCCTCGAAACCACTAGCGACCAGCCGGCCGGTAGCGGTGGCCTGGTAGGTGCTGCCGTCGCGAGTGACCCACGACCGATCCTGGAAGTCACCGAGGATGCGGCCGAGGGTGGCCTGCGAGACGCCCGTCTCGGCGGCTAGTTCCGGTCGTGTGTACTCCGCCTCGGTGAGCAGCCGTAGGACCGTCACCCGGTTGGTGGACCGCGCGAGAAACTCAATCTCCTCTAAGGCCGACTCCATACCGTGACTGGGGGCTACGGGTCAAAAGGGCTCACGGCCGACTGATGAATCACGACAGTTGTTGTTTGCTTCCCCAGACGGCCTTTACGACGGCCGTTGTAGCGGACTGGACCGCTCACACCGTCACCTTCCTGCAGCTGGCCGTCGCGTTTCCCGCCCGCGCTGATCTCGTAGGGGTCGTCGCAACGACTGGTGGACACGACCGACGGATTCCCGGCTGATGTTCTTGTGTGGGGATGCGGCCCAACATACAAGCGATGGCCAACAAGCCCGTCTTTCAGCAACCCATCGAAGCTGGTTTCGTCAAGAACGTCGTACTCCGGCCGAAAGAAGGCGGCCCTGACGGGGCTATGCAACCCATTGTCCCGTTTGGTCGGATCGAGATGCACATTGACTACCCGCTCATCAACGATATCAACAGGAATGAAGCATCGGCCAACGTGTAGCCCTACCGCTGTAGCCGTTTCACCCCGTGCAAGACTCGCACGACCAGTCCGGGTTGCGGGCCGTGTCCCCCGAACGCGACGTTGCAACAGTTTCTGAGCGGACTCATAGGGGTCTAGCCCCTTTGTATTGGTGTGATTAGTCGTCGTCCCCGCACGGAGGTGTCGTCCTAATGGACCGTCGATCGCTCGGCCTGTTCGCGGTCGTCGCCGTCTTCTTCGGTGGGACGTTTGTCGCCGCAAAGGCCGGTCTGGCGTACTTTCCCCCGCTGACGTTCGTTGCCCTCCGCTTCGATATCGCGGCACTCCTCTTGGGCGGGTACGTGCTGGCGACCCGCTCGCCGTCGGCACTGTGGCCCCGGAGTCGCGGCGACTGGCTCGGGATTATCGCCACCGGCGGCTTCGTGATCGGTCTCGCGAACGCCCTGCTGTTCGTCGGCCAGCAACACACCACCAGTGCCGTCGGCGCCGTGTTGTTCAGCCTGATTCCGATCCTCACGCCCGTTGTCGCCGCCGTCCTCCTGCCGGCGACGCGTATCTCCCGTCGCGAGACGCTCGGGCTGCTCGTCGGACTGGCGGGCGTTGTGCTCGTCATCAACCCCGATCCGGCGATGCTCACCGGCGGGACGGCATCAGGTCGGGCCATCATCTTCGCCGGTGCGTTCAGCGCCGCAACCGGCGCCGTGTTGATCCGCCGGGCGGAGGCAACCCTCTCAAGTACCGTCCGGATCGCGTGGGGCCTACCGCTTGCGGCGGCCATCTCTCATGTCCTCGCCATCGCAGCCGGCGAGTCACCCGCAGCAATCACCTGGGCCCCCGCGGGGGTCCTCGCGCTGGCGTACGTGGCGGTAGCTGCCGGGGTCTTCGCGTACGTTGCGTACTTCGCGCTGCTTGATACCGCCGGGCCGATCCGGGCCAACCTGGTGTTCTACGCCGTTCCCGTGGTCTCGACGCTGGGTGGGATCGTGCTGCTGGGTGAATCAACGGCGCCGACGACGGTTGCCGGCTTCCTGGTAATCGCGATTGGATTCGGCGTCATCGGGTCCGAGAGCGTCGATCTCGGTGCGCTCCGCCGTCGGATCACCGAACCGGACCACTCACCCCAGCCCCAGAACCGATCGCGGTCAGACTGAGGGGCTTGGGGAGAGTTTTGGCCGATCGTGTTCCGGATGATTGCGTCCGCCGCGTTGAGACTGTCGCTGGATCTTCATCGCTCGGATCGCTTCGATGTCGGTCGAATCGCGTTTCGGCGACCACCGGAGTCATACGCATGTGTGCCCGACTGTCGGTATGACCGATCCGCAGGAACCACCCGCGTGGCTGACGCTTGAGGCCGAGGAGGAACTTCGCTGGCAGGCCCAACCGCACAAAAGCAGTCTGATCCCCGCGCTCGTGGTCGGACTCCCGCTGTCGCTGGTGCTTATCGGCATTCCGATCATCGCGGCGGCGTATTTCAACCGGGAGAACACCGAGTACGTCCTCACCACCGAGGCGCTATACAAGAAGACCGGCATCCTCTCTCGTGATGTCCAGCGGATTGACTTCGGGAAGGTGCAGAACACCTCCTACAGCCAGGGTGTTGTTGGATCGCGCTATGGCTACGGCAACGTCGACATCTCGACCGCCGGTGGATCGGGCGTCGAAATGCAGTTCCGGTCGGTCCCCGAGCCCCGCGCCCTCCAGGAGCGGATTAACAGCCGGATTGCTGCCCGCCGCGACGACGCGGCCGACGACGAGGAGTCACCGGCGGAGGTGCTTGATGACATCCGCGCGGAGCTACACGCAATCCGAACGGCGCTTGAGTCGCGTGAACCGCCCGTAGACGACAACCAACACCGATGACCGATAGAGTCATTCCACTGGGCCCGGACGAAACGGTGCGCTGGCAGGGTCGTCCGCGCCGCTCGGTGGTCTACCCGACACTTGTCATCGGCGTCGGATTCGCGCTTGTCGCTGGTCTTGTGGCCTGGCGTACCGGCCGGCCGTGGCTTATCGCCGGACTTCCGGTCGGCCTGTCGCTGCCGGCGTGGCGTG
>JBEQAX010000064.1:0-5051 GCA_041640095.1 Salinarchaeum sp.
CGGGCGCGATGGCGGAGTTCGTTCGGTCGGCTCCCGTCCAGGAGCGAACCATCCAGCGTGATTTGAGCTGGCTCCCGTTGGTCCTCGGCCTGATTGTATTCCTGCTTGAGGTGGCCGCCAGACGCCTCGACCGATTCCCGACGATCGGACAGCCCAATCAGCCGGCGACACCAAGGGGCCGCGACGAGTGAGCGCAAGAGCGATACGTCCGGACTGGTTAGCGTGATTGACCCGAATGGCACGGATCGGCTCAACCATCCAGACGCGGCTCGTCGTGCTGGTTGTCGTTCTCGCGGCGAGCTTCATCGGGACCGGCTGGGTGTATCAGTCCGCCGCCGGCCAGCTCCAGAGTTCAAACGAGGAGCTCCAGGCCGAAAACGAGGAACTGCGGGCACAACTCAATGCGACCGAGGCTGAACGCCAGGACCTCCAGGAGCGACTCGAAACGCGCGAGCAGGATCTCGATCAGGTCGTCAGCGATCTCGAACAGACCGAGGAGGAGCTGTCGAGTACCAGATCGGAGCTTGAATCGGTTCGCTCAGAGCTGCAGTCGACCGAGCAGCAACTGCAGGAGACGCAGGACGACCTCCAGAGCACGGAGGATGAGCTTCAGGCAGCCAGAGCTAAGATTGAGGATAAAAATGAGACGATAGATCGGCTTAAGCAGGACCTCGAAGAAGCTCGTCAGTCAAACAACCAATCAGGGAACTAGCAACGTATGAGCGACACCCACGCCGACACTGCCACCGACCGCCGCGAGGCCGTTCTTGAGGCCGTCGAGGAGGTCCGTCAGGAGGCCCGCAAGGCGGTTGCCCTCCATGCCACAGTCGATGGCCTGTTGGTGTTCATCCTGGGGAGTCTCGCGGTGTATCTCACCGGCAGTGGCACTCGCGGTGGAACCGTCCGGATCGGCCTACCGGAGGGGCTCGCCAGCGCCGGCGAGGCGGTTGGACTCTACATCCCTGGATCACTGACGATCTCGGGGATCGACGTGGTAGTACTCGGCGGGACGCTCATCGTTGCCCTCGTTGACGCCGCCGTCCGGTATCGGCGATTCGATGTCACACAGCTTGAGGCCTACAATCCTGAACTCGAAGTGGCCTTCCGGACAGCCCGGGATGCCGCCAGTGACGCGAAGGACTCGCCGGTCGCCGGGCACCTCTATGCGGAGGTACTAGAGGGACTCGAACGCGCATCGACCCGCGAGTTCGTCCGCTGGCGACAGATGTACGCCGCCTTTGGAGTGGTGCTTCTGCTCGCCGTTGTCGGTGCTGGTGTTGTCGGCCTCGGTCTTGAGGTAGGTGACGGTGGTGGGGACACGACACCGACAATCGACACCGGTGGGCAGGACTTCGTCGGCGAGGAGGCGCCGGTTGATCGCGGGAGCGAGAGCCGCGAAATCGTGTTAGGGCAGACCGGCGACACAGCGGATGTGACCGGCGAGTACGATGCCGGCGAGTTCAGCATCGACGCCGCCTCGCTTGAGGCCGCCCAGGCCTCGTTCACCGACGAAGCCCGTCCTGAAAACGCCGATCTCGTGCGAGACTACTACGAACAACTACGCGGGAACACCGCGGAGGACCCATGAGCGATCACGAATCCGAGACAGCACTAGACACGGAGAACGGAGGAATCGACGCCGAGGCGGTTGCGGAGACCCTCGCCGCGGTTGAGACACAGATCGCCAACCGGATCGTCGGCCAGGAGGAGATCGTGCGACGCCTGCTTGTCTGTCTGTTGACCGACGGCAATGCCCTGCTTGAGGGAGCCCCCGGACTGGGGAAGACGCTCCTTGTCCGGACGCTCGCCGAGGCGGTCGATCTGTCGTTCTCGCGCATCCAGAACACCCCCGATCTGATGCCCTCTGACGTGACCGGCACGGAGGTCATCCGCGAGGTCGGCAACGACCGCGAGTTCGTCTTCGAGGAGGGCCCGATCTTCGCGAACGTCGTGTTGGCCGACGAGATCAACCGGGCGACGCCAAAGACCCAGGCGGCACTGCTTGAGGCCATGGAAGAAGAGCAGGTCACCGCTGGCGGCGAGACTCGACACCTGCCAGAGCCGTTTTTCGTGCTGGCGACACAGAACCCAATCGAGCAGGAGGGCACCTACCCGCTTCCGGAGGCCCAGCAGGATCGATTTACAATGAAGCTCCTGCTTGAGGCGCCCCCACCGGAGGACGAAATCGAGATTGTCAAGCGTTACACCGAGCGGCTAAACACGCTGCCGGAGGTCGAGACGGTGCTCTCAAGCGAGCGCCTGCGGGACCTCCAGCGCACGGTTCGACAGGTCCCCGTAGCTGAGGACATCCGCGAGCGGGCCGTTGCCATCGTCAACGCAACGCGTGACGCTGACCGCATCGATTATGGCGCCAGCCCACGGGCGAGTATGGCGCTCGTGACCGCGGGCAAGGCCCAAGCGCTTTTCGAGGGGCGAACCTACGTGACTGAGGCCGATCTTGAGGCGATGGCCGTGCCGATCCTGCGTCACCGAATCGGACTCGACTTCCGCGCCCAGCAGGATGGGCTGACCCCCGATGAGGTCATCGACACGCTGGTGTAACGGCCATGGCGATTGACCCGGCATTCCTCCAAGAGCTCAAACGCTTTGACGTGGCCGGCCGGCGGGAGCTGGCGGTCGCCCAGCAAGGCGAGCGGCGCTCGCAGGATCTCGGCGAGGGACTGACATTCAGTGACTTCCGGCGGTACGTCGAAGGCGACGATCCGGGCCTGATTGACTGGAAGATCTACGCCCGGACGAATGAGCTCTACGTCAAACAGTTCGAGGCCGAACGCAGTATGCGGGTGCACGCGCTTGTTGACACGAGTGCATCGATGGGCTTCGGTGATCGGGCGAAATTCGAGCGGGCAGCGAAGATCGCGCTGGGATACTGCTATCTGTTTGCCGCCGACCACGACGACTTCCGGGTAGCGACCCTCGGTGAGCAACCACAGCGCCTTGACTCGGGGGCGAGCACCCCCGGAGAGTTGCTCTCGATCATCGAGCGGCTCAACGGCGTCAGCCTTGCGGGCGAGCTGGCGGTCGACGCCGCGCTTAAGGCCTACGCTGGCACGACAACCGCCCGGTCGCTGATCGTACTGGGGAGTGATTTCTTGGTCGATCCGGACGCACTCGCCGCCGGGCTTGATGCGCTAAGCGATCACGAGGTCGTCCTAGTGAACGTGGTGGCCCCCGAGGAGGTTTCACCGCCGGTCAGCGGTGAGACCATCTTCGAGGGGATCGAGACCGTCTCCCGACTGCGGACCTACTTCAGTCCGCGCCGTAAACAGCAGTATCGCGAGGACCTCGAAGCGCACTGGGCGGACCTCCAGGCAGTGGCCGATCGCCACGGCGCGGAGTACGTCCGGGTACGGACCGACGGCGACTTCTTCGAGGCGTTCGCGGACGCCTGGATTGGCTAAAACCACTCTCGGGCTTTGAGCCGGGCGGTCAACGCGATTCCCTGACGGATCGCCCGGCGGACCAGTCCACCGGCGTTGTACACCCCCTCGCCGTCGTCGTACGTAAGGCCCCGGACGATCACGACCGGCACCTGTTCGTCCGCCTGACCGAACAGCAACGCAGACCCCGCGCTGAGTTCGTCGGCAATGAGATCAAGCCCGCCAACCTTCGGCTGCCCGTACAGGTCACTCTTGCCGAAGTTGCTGTCGACCGCCGCAATCCCGGAGCATCCAACGGCGAGATCCATTGTTCCTGGACCGAGAATCTCCGAATCCGAGAGGACGACAGCTACGTCCGTGTCGGTTCGTTCCGCAATTTCCTCCCGGATGCGCCGGGCACTCGCGTCGGGATCCGCTGGTAAGAGGGTCATCTGCCCCGCCGGCGTATTCGACCAGTCGACACCAGCGTTCGTACAGAGGTGGCCATCGCGATCGGTGATCAGTGCCGCCGGAAAGTCCGCAGCGGCCTCGCGGGCGGTCTCCGGATCAACGGCGTGTTCGACAAGCACCTCCTCTCCGATCCGTGCGATGGGAAGCGCCCCGAGAACCTCAGCCTCCTGGTACATGAGGGCGACCTCGGCGGGATCAAGGCCGGTGACATTAGCCACGCGGTCATCGCGGTCGGTCACCTCGACACCATCAGCCTCAACGAGGCGGTTCTCGGCAATCGAGACGACCTTTGAGGTGATCACAAGAACATCGCCGTCGGTCAGCGGATACTCCTCGGCGGTCGTCTCCACAATCCGCTTCACGAGATCGTCGCCCGGCTCAACACGGCCGATGTCAAGACCGTAGAATGTGAGTTCGGGCATTGGCTGGCTACTCGCGGATGACCGTCACCGAGACAGGCGACCGGAAGACAACCGTCTCGGCCACCCGTCCGACCAGCTGACGGTCCGCATCCTGTCGGCCATGGGCGCCCATGACGATATGATCGACATCCTCCTGGGTGGCGTACTCGGGGATCAGGCGTTGGGGATCGCCGATCTCGTATTCGGTGGTAATCTGCCGGTCGTACTCGGCAGCGATTTCCTCGGCCTCCTCAAACACCCGATCGGCCGCCTCTTGCTCGTCGGCGTACCACTCATCGGAGCCGACGATGGGCTCGTAGGCTGATTCGCCACCCTGGCCCTCGTGTGGGTCGAATGGACTGCTCACGTAGTAGGCGACGATCTCCGCCTCGGGATAGGTCTCAAGGCTATGCCGGAGCGCGTGTTCGGCGAGTGGTGAGCCGTCAACTGGGACAAGAATTGTTAGTGCCATGAACACATATCACAGATGAAGTGTCTTAGCAGTTGGGGCACCGAGGCACAAAGGAACAACAACCAAAGGTGAGTACGGGGACACTTCGGTTTTATTCGCCTTGTGGCACGTCCGAGCGCGCTTTCGAGTAGGTGTCGATACGCTCGCCTGTCGCCGGGTCTCGTTCGGCGACAGCAGCAAGGATGTCCTCAAGGGCGTCAGTTGTTGTCTCAAGCGAGACCGCATCATCAAGCGCATCAAGACGACCGAAGGCGAGCTCAGCGCCCGTTCCGAGTGCAACGCGAGACTCTGGGAGTGTCGCGCCATCGGGGGTGATCTGTCTGAGAT
>JBEQAX010000065.1:0-5011 GCA_041640095.1 Salinarchaeum sp.
GTCGCCGGCAGCGCAATCGCGTTTTTGATCGCCCGGCGCTTCGGCCGGCCGGCGGTCGAGCGACTGCTTGATGACGCGCTTATCGAAACGTTCGATGAGTTCGTCGAGTGGGTGGGCGTTCCCGGCCTGTTCGTGTTCGTGCTCATCCCAGGGCTGCCCGATGATGCTATCTCGTTTCTGGCGGGCCTCGCGCAGTTCCGCCTGCGGACGTTCCTTGCCGTCATCATCGTCGGTCGGCTCCCCGCGTACGTCATGACCGTCTATGCCGGTAGCCAGCTCGCAACGGGCCAGCTGCTGCAGGGGCTTGTCGCCATCGCGATCCTCGTCACCGTCTCGGTGTTCGGCTACCTCAAGCAGGACGAGATCAAACGGCGGCTCGGCGGCAGTTGAGGGTCGATAGGAGGTGGTTTAGTCCTGTGGTGTCCTAAGATCTGGTAATACAATGTTGCTCAACGGCGTGATCGCCGCGATCTTCGGTGCGGCCGCCCTGGCGTGTTTTGCCGGTGCGTACCGCGGCTCGCGGCTGCGCCGACGCGACGCCCGCCTCGGGCTGCGCGTTCTGCTTGTGGCCGTCGGCGTCTGGCGGGCCTGCAGGCGATCCAGATGCTTGTGACCGATCGCGGGCTCGCGGTCGCGTTGTTCACCGCGGGCTTGATGATCGGCTTTGGCACCGTCTGGGCGTGGCTGTACTGCTGCTCGGCCTATACCGGCCGGGACTACCACCGTCGGCGGCTTCACGATCGCCGATGACGGCGCGTCCGCTGGGCCCGATTATGGTGAGGCGTCATTCGGCTACGAGGAGGCGGCCCCGACGTCTGAGGCGGGACTGCTCTTGCCGAACGTCCGGACGCTTGCTCGCGTCCACGGCTGGGAGGTCCATCTCGACTCGTCGTACACCGCGAGCGTGCGCTACCGGGTGACCGGCGTCACGGTCGAGCACACGGAGGCGACGGCGGCAGCGTAGCCGTCTTTGATCGCTACGGCGGTCGATGTTCAGCGAACGACGATGACCGGTGCCGGCGCGCGTCGGATGATCTTCTCGGCGACGCTTCCAAGGAACATCCGGGAGATGCCCGACCGGCCGTGCGTGCCGATGACGATGTGATCGGGACTATGCGCCTCGGTGTACTCGAGGATCGCGGCGGCGGGGTTGCCCGTCTCGATCACCCGGGTGATTTCGATGTCGTGGTTTGTGGCGCGCTGTTCGGCCCGGTCGAGGCGCTCTTCGGCCTGTTCGCGAAGTGACGCAAGAACCTCATCGCGGGCAAACGACAGCGACTCATCAGGGATGCCGGCGGCCTCAAGGTCGGTCACGACGGTCAATACGGTGATATCGTCGTCGGAAAACTGTTCGTAGGCGTACTCGAGGGCGCGGCGGGCCGGATCGGAGTCGTCGATGGCAACGAGTACCTGATCAGACATATCGCGTGCTATGACCTGTGAGCACATATACTCCCGTGGCGGTGGGCCCGCTCGCTCAAAGATGAAGAGTTTTGCTGCCGGTCGCTCTATCGGTGGTCATGACCGAGTACACCGTCGAGTTCGTCGGCAAGGGCGAGACGATCACGGTCTCCGATAAGGAAACCATCCTCTCGCGGAGTCTCGAGGAGGGGATCAACCAGGAGTATTCCTGTCGGGTCGGGATGTGCCTGGCGTGTACCGCACAGATTCTTGCGGGTGAGGTGGCCCAACCGGCTGCCCACGCGCTGCCGGAGGACCAACGCGACGAGTACGCCCTGACGTGCATGGCCCGGCCGCAGTCGGATCTAAAACTCGAAATGGGTGTCTATCCACCCAGCATTGAGGACGACATCGATCCGGCTGTTAGCGCCGACGACTAAGAAGACGCGGCAATCCGGCGTGTGCCGGCTTGACCGCGGGAACACGACACCGGTACCGGATCATCTCGGAATCAGACACGTGGGGGACCAGTGACGTGGCGACCGGGATGATCCGATACGGGACCGGATTCCAGCCTGTCGTTGTGGTGTCAGTGCGTTCCCATCGATACTATCCGGTGGGACCTCCATAACGATATCCGTCGCCGGTTTCACACCCGTTGTCGTCTCGACACGCCGTGCGATCAGGCTTCAAGCGGTTCGGAGGCGTCCTTGTAGGCCGTAAGCTGGTCGCGAACCCACTCGCGGATGACGGTATCCTCGGTTTCGACAAGCGCGTAGGGCTGCTCGTTGCGGGAGACTCCGATGGCGATGCGGTCGTCGAGCTCGGCGAGCAGATACGGAATCGAGTCGGTGTAGCGGTACACGCTGACGGCCTCGGCGGCCAGCATCGTCTCGAAGGCATCCTGAAAGCCCTGGTGGGCCTGCATGCTCGATTGAACCGGTTCGGTGATGATGATCTCGGCCTCGAAGGCCGGCTCTTCCTCAATGCGCCGGACGATCTGGTTGAGGCTCCGGCGTTCGATTTTGGGGGCAAGAAAGCGGACGAACTCGGCCTCGGTGCGGATCTCAAGAAAGCGGTCGAAGGCGGCGTACGGGCAGATTTCTGAGGCGACTGTGAGCTCGGCGTCCCGGAGGCGTCGCGGATCGAATCCGAACTCGGCGGCATCGATCTGTTCGAGAAACGGCCGCAGGCGGATAGCGGCCGCTAGGTCCGTCTCGAACTCCGCAAAGAGCTGGCCAAGGTAGGTGCCGTAGCTCGTGGGGACATACGCGTCAGCGGTGTCGGCTGTCCGGAGATAGCCCCGGCGATCGAAGGCATCCAGCGTGCGGACGATGGTGCGTCGGGAGGCCTCCAGTTCGTCCTCAAGGGCGTAGCGATCAAGCGTGTCTACCTCGGGTAACTGCGTGAGTAGCGCTAAGCGGTTGTCCGAGTCGGCGAGAAAGCGCAGTTCATCGGATGGGCCCCCCATCTACCCGTCTGTGATAGCAGCCACGGCATAAGCTATTGGATTTCATCCGTCTTCGCCTCGAACAAAAACCGGGCGCGCGGAGGCGACGTCCATGTGGGGGGGAAGACAACGACCTTGCGCGCCCATGCTGTGACTGTCGTCACGCAGATTAAAACGTGTCGGTCAACTCGGTCCCTGACGCCACCCATCGGTGTCTCGGCTCACCGTCTGACGAATCACTCACTGTGGGTGTTGGTGACCAATCCGCTCGGCGACAACGCCTGGTAGTGGCGTCAGACAGTCCGTGCACTTCCAGGTGCGCCCGTCGGCACCGCGTTCGAGGCGCATGTCCTGGCGGTAGCGGATGGTCGCCCCACAGACACACCGGTAGGTTTCCATCAGTCGGAGATGAACTTGTTATCGCGCCAGTTGACACCGTTTTGGGCGGGTTCGTCGTTGCCCGGGCCCTCGACAACCTCGACCGAACACGATCGGGGCTCGCCATCGACGATCCGCCAGGACTCAAGCTCGCCTTCGTTGGCGGTGATGGCCGTCAAGGTGCCCTGTTCGGCGTTTTCGGCGATATGCAGGAGGACTTCGAACATCTCGTACTGGAGGGTGGTGTTCTGGAGGACGGTCTCGCGATCGCCCTTGAAGCCAGCGTACTCGATGAGTTCGGACTCGATTTCGATCTCCTCGTCCTCCTCCCAGCGGGGCCCGTGCTGGCGGCGGACCTCCTCGGGATCCTCCTCGTAGACACGGTTTTCGCTGATCGAGGCCTTGAGTTGGGCGGTCGGGGTGTACTTACTGATCGACTCGTCCGCGGCGACGGCGCTGAGAATGAGTGTGTTGTTCCGACGGGTGATCTCGACGTCCTCGATTCCATCGGGGAAGGACATCGACTCGATGAGCGTCCGAACGTCTTCAAGGGGCAGTTCAAGTGTCGAATGCAGTCGGTAGACGCAGGTTTCCGATGACATGGTGAAGACTCCGGCGACCGAACCCTCACCGCCGCGGCGGTGAGTCGCCGTTTGTGCTATGTTGCTGTAGGGGACCCAGACTCAAGAAATTAACTCCCCTGGCCCGGCGGAGGTCACAACACCTTTCAGCGGCGGCGCCGACGCTCCGACATCATGTCCGAAGAAGCACCTCCGGCCGTCGAGGTCGATTATGAGGCCGGCGCGGGCGAGACCCCCGCGGACTACCCGAGTCTGCAGGACAAACTTGAGCAGGCAATCGCCGTCACCGAGAAGGCGCTCACCGAGTACGACAGCCCGGCGATCATGTGGACCGGCGGGAAGGACTCGACGCTCACGCTGTATGTCGTCCAGGAGGTCGCTCGGGACCTCGGCGTCGAGGTGCCGCCGGCGATCTTCATTGATCATTACCAGCACTTCGAGGCCATCCATGACTTCGTCGAGCGCTGGGGGGCGGCCTTTGAGCTTGAGGTCATCTACGCCCGCAACGAGGACGTCGGCGCGTACGTTGAGGCCAACGACCTTGCGCCGGGCGATGACATCCCCGTCGACGCGCTTAACGAGCACAACCAGCACCACGTGCGGGATCTGCTTGAGTACGAGGAGGAGACCTTCCCGTTCCTGTTGGATACGTACGTCGGCAACCACCTGCTGAAGACCGTCGCGCTGAACGACGCGCTCCGGGAGCACGATGTCGACGGCGTGATCTCGGGGGTGCGCTGGGACGAACAGGAGGCCCGCGCCGATGAGACCTTCTTCTCGCCGCGTCACGACCCTGATACGTACCCGCCGCACGACCGGATCCACCCCATCCTGCAGTTCACCGAGCGGGACGTCTGGGATGCCTTCTTCGAGTATGTCGTCCCCGAGACCGTCGAGGGCTATCCCGCCGGTCACGTCCCCAAGAGCACGGACGATCTCCCCGAGGGGCTCTCCCCCGACGACCTGCCGATCTCGCCGAAGTACTGGGAGGGCTTTCGGTCGCTCGGCAGCGAGGTCTCCACGGATAAGTCCGCCGAGGAGCCCGCCTGGATGCAGGACATCGAGAACACCACCGAGCGCGCCGGCCGCGCCCAGGACAAGGAGGACCTGATGGAGCGGCTGCGCGATCTCGGCTACATGTAGGCCGACGGGCGGTCGGTAGACGACGATCCACCTCGTCGCGTAGCGGTTGTGGCGTGAC
>JBEQAX010000066.1:0-4871 GCA_041640095.1 Salinarchaeum sp.
GGGAAATAACCGTTGTCGTCGATGCCGCTTGTTATAACCCCGTAGCGACACCCTCGAAGGTCCAGTTAATTGCCACCCGATTGTGGACTATCCCGAGTGGATACTACTCGCTATCGGGTTCGATGAACCACCCGAGTATCCAGTCGGCCTCGCCGTTGACTCCGATTCAGCTTGTCAGGATCCCTGCCAGTGCCAATGTCGGCCCATAGTTTGTCTTACAGTCTCAGCGTGTTCAAGCGCATGCTGAGAGGTTGCTTCAGCGAGTGCCGACACGAACCTTTCCCGACACGCTCGCAGGGCGTTGTCCGTGAGCCGTTCCAGTGACGGTGACAAGCGCGCTGGCGACGTTGCTTGCGACCGTTGTCGTTCCGCCCCCAGCTTTCTCGTTTGGGACAGCTAACCGCCGCGTATACGCTCGGTATGGGTTCCGGCGGATGCGCGCAATAATAGTTGTCACTCGCACACTGGTCCATCAAAAAAGCCGCATCACAATCGGCTGTGAAGCGGATACCTCGGTTGAGACGTGACTCCCAGCCGGTTCAGAGCCGAACGACGTTCGTCGCTCGGGGCCCCTTGGGGGCCTGTTCGATGTCGAATTCGAGCTCGGTGCCCTCAGTCAGATCCTCACCGCCAACATCCTCCATGTGGAAGAACACGTCCTCCTCGGAGTCCGCCGTCGAGATGAATCCGTAGCCGCCAGTGTCGTTGAAGAAATCAACTTCGCCAGTTGGCATTGTACTCCAGAAGAGACGGCCCACGGTCATAACAGTTCCGAATCTGTCACCCGAGATACCGATTCACTCCCACACTCGTCCGGTCGTCCCCGGACCCCGGTGAACGACTGTCAGTCACCGGTCGCATCCAACCGTCGTCATACGGTTGTCTGACGCCGTTTTATGCCGAACTAGCCCTAGTGTATGCGTAGGCATGTCAGCCCGCCACCGGGAGTTCGAGCACATCCGCTCGATCCTGGAGGACGCCGACGAACCCCTCACCGCCCGCGAGATCGTTGAGGCACTTGACGCCGAGGCCGGCGTGGACAGTCCCCACCGCGTCGCCACAGTGCTTGGAAGTCGCGCCGAGTACGACGACATTGACGTGATCCAAGATCAGCCGTATCGCTACCGGCTGTAGCCACCGACGCGGTTGGCCTGTAGCGTGTGGTCGCCTGAGGGCTGTCCCTGTGCGGCGTATTCGTGGCGGGTGCGCTGGACAGACCGGCCGGATTAATGGCCGGCAATGTGAGGCCCTCACAGCCGAGTTCGAAGTTTCGCCGGGCTTATTAGCATGTATTGGCTCCAGTGACTTGGAACGATGCCAACCGGGCAAGGCAAGGCTGGCGAGGGGCGTAAAATCCTGTTGATCGGGTCGGGGCCGATTCAAATCGGCCAGGCAGCCGAGTTCGATTACTCGGGTGCGCAGGCTTGTCGAGCCCTCCAAGAAGAGGGTGCCGAGGTGGTGTTGGTCAACTCCAACCCGGCGACAATCATGACCGACCCGGAGATGGCCGATCAGGTATATATCGAGCCTATCACGCCGGATGCGATCGCCGAGATTATCCGAGCCGAGGAGCCCGATGGCGTCATTGCCGGTCTCGGTGGACAGACCGGGCTCAACGTGACCGCTGAACTCGCCGAACGTGGTATCCTCGAAAAGCATGGTGTCGAAATCATGGGCACGCCGCTTGACACGATCTACGCGACCGAGGATCGTGATCTGTTCCGTCAGCGGATGCACAACCTCGATGAGCCGGTGCCCAAATCGACGACTATCTCGCTTGATAACGACGAGACAGTAACCGAACTCGGTGCGGATGAGTTGTCCGACCGTGTTGAGGCGGCTGTTGAGGCAGTTGGCGGTCTCCCTGTTATCGCCCGAACAACCTATACGCTCGGCGGGTCCGGCTCCGGGGTTGTCTATGAGATGGATGAACTTCTCGAACGGGTCCGGCGGGGCCTACGGCTCTCCCGGAACGATGAAGTGCTTATCACCGAGTCGATTGAGGGCTGGGTCGAACTCGAATATGAGGTCATGCGTGACGCCGACGACTCGTGTGTGATCATCTGTAATATGGAGAATATCGACCCGATGGGGATCCACACCGGCGAGTCGACGGTGGTTACACCGAGCCAGGTCATCCCCGACAAGGGCCACCAGGAGATGCGCGATGTCGCGTTGAAGGTCATCCGCGATCTGGGTATCCACGGCGGTTGTAACATCCAGTTCGCCTGGCACGATGACGGCACCGACGCCGGAGAGTACCGCGTTGTTGAGGTTAACCCGCGGGTCTCGCGGTCCTCAGCACTGGCTTCGAAGGCGACTGGCTATCCGATTGCGCGGGTTACCGCGAAGGTTGCACTCGGCAAGCGACTCCACGAGATTGAAAACGAGATTACCGGCGAGACGACCGCTGCCTTCGAGCCCGCAATCGACTATATCGTCACGAAGGTGCCGCGGTGGCCAATCGACAAGTTCGACGATGTTGATTTTGATCTTGGGACGGCGATGAAGTCCACGGGCGAGGCCATGGCCATCGGTCGAACCTTCGAGGAATCGCTTCTCAAGGCGCTTCGCTCCTCGGAGTACTCTCCGGCGGTCGACTGGGAGACCGTCGATGACCGGGCCCTTGAGATGGCCTATCTTGAGACGCCGACACCGGATCGCCCCTATGCCATCTTTGAGGCCTTCGAACGGGGATATACCGTTGAAGAGATTAGTGATCTCACGGGCATCCGCGAGTGGTACATCGAGCGGTACGGCCGGATTGTCGAAGCAGCCGAACGCGCACAGGATGGCGAATTCGGATCGGCAGCCGAACTCGGCTTTACTGACGCACAGCTTGCGGCGGGCCTTGACGCGACTGATGCCTCAACGCTCCCGCGTCCGGCGGCAGCGGCGATCGACGAGGTCGATGCCGCCTCACCTGACCGGACCTACAAGCAGGTCGATACCTGCGCCGGTGAGTTCGCCGCCTCGACGCCGTATTATTACTCAGCACGGCGCCCTGTTGCAAGCGGGCTCTCGACCGGTCGAGACGAACTCATGATGGACCAGGATGTTGAGAGTGTCGTCATCGTCGGCGGCGGCCCGATCCGCATCGGTCAGGGCGTCGAATTCGACTACTGTACCGTACACGCGGTCCAAGCGCTCGAAGAAGAGGGAATCGAGGCGCACGTCATCAACAACAATCCCGAAACGGTCTCGACAGACTATGACACGTCCGACGGGCTGTTCTTTGAGCCAATCTCCGCCGAGGAGGTGGCCGACGCCATCGAGGCGACCGGCGCCGATGGCGTGATGGTCCAGTTCGGGGGACAGACATCCGTTGACGTCGGTGAACCACTAGCCGAGGAACTCGATCGCCGCGGCCTTGACTGTGAGATTCTCGGCACGAGCGTTGAGGCGATGGACCTTGCCGAGGACCGTGATCGGTTCAACCGGCTGCTTGATGACCTGGGAATCGTCCAGCCAGAGGGCGGGGCAGCGACCTCTCGTGAAGAGGCGCTTGAACTTGCCAACGAGATTGGCTATCCTGTGCTGGTCCGTCCGTCGTATGTCCTTGGTGGCCGAGCCATGGACGTCGTCTACGATGATGGACAGCTTGTCGAGTACATCGAGAAGGCGGTTCGGGTGTCGCCAGACAAGCCCATCTTGATCGATGAGTTCCTCGACGGGGCCATCGAACTGGACGTTGATGCTGTGTCCGACGGCGAAGACGTGCTTCTCGGCGGTGTCATGGAGCATGTCGAGTCCGCCGGGGTCCACTCCGGTGACTCAGCATGTGCGATCCCACCACGGTCGCTGTCGAACGACACCCTCGCTCGCGTGCGCGAGGTCACCGAGGACATCGCACGGGCCCTTGAGACGGTCGGGCTGTTGAACGTCCAACTGGCTGTCCAAGACGGCGATGTGTACGTCCTTGAGGCCAATCCACGGTCGTCGCGGACGGTCCCGTTCGTCTCGAAAACTACCGGCGTTGACATCGCTCGGATTGCCGCAAAGGTCATGACTGGCCGCTCGCTTGCAGACCTCGACATCGAAGAGCAGATTCCCGAGCAGACCTCAATCAAAGAGGTTGTCCTCCCCTTCGATCGACTACCTGGATCCGATCCCCGGCTTGGGCCCGAGATGAAATCTACCGGTGAGGTCATGGGCACGGCCGACTCCTTCGGGCGGGCCTATGACAAGGCCCAGCGGGCTGTCGGCAAGCCGATCCCATCGGAAGGAACGGCCATTGTCGACCTGCCGGTTGAGGGCTTTGAGGAGTACTTTACTGTCACCGACTTCGACGATCGTATCAGCGCGATCCAACAGGGTGAGGTTGACCTCGTTGTCTCACGCGACCGCCCGGCCCTCGAAGCGTGCGTCGAAGAAGATGTGACCTACTTCTCGACGGTCGCCAGCGCCAAGGCTGTTCTCGAAGCGCTTGAGGCTCAGGATGAGCCACTCGATGTCCGGCCAGTGACTGCCCGCCCCAAACGCGCCGGGCCATGGGGCACTACTGAGCTGGCTGAATCGGACGACGCACAGTAACTTCCCGGTCTGGTGTGGTCTATATATTTCTGTTATCGTTGGGTTGTCCGTTACACACTGGAGTGTAACGCAGACAGGAGTATCGTTCTGTCTATTGACTCACTGATGGATACGGACAATATATATTTGAGAACAATTTTATAGAGTCGTTCCGTATGCGTACGTATGGAAACCCGGAAAGTCCAGCTCACCGGTGGCTCGACCTATACTGTCTCGCTGCCGAAAGAGTGGGCGACCGAACAGGGGATCGAATCGGGGAGCGAGGTACAGTTTCACCAGGAGCAGGATGCCCTGATGATTGCCCCGCAACGGGAGGAGTCCCGTTCAAAGGGCCGGCT
>JBEQAX010000067.1:0-4867 GCA_041640095.1 Salinarchaeum sp.
GTCTGGGGAGCCTCCCGGAAGACAACAATCGGTTCGCCGGTCTTGACGGGGATGCCCTGGTTGCGCTCGATACGCTGGGTGATGACCTCAAGGTGGAGTTCGCCCTGCCCGGAAATGAGGTGTTCGCCGGTGTCCTCGTTGATCTCGACCTGGACGGTCGGGTCCTCCTTCGAGACCTGCTGGAGGGTCTCGATAAGCTTCGGCAGGTCGTCCATGTTCTTCGCCTCAACGGCCTTGGTGATCACCGGCTCGGAGATGTGCTCGATCCCCTCGAAGGCGGTCATCTCGATGCTCGAAACCGTCGAGCCGGCGATGGCGTCGTCGAGTCCGGTGACCGCGGCGATGTTCCCCGCGGGGACACGATCAACCTCCTCGCGTTCGTCACCCATGAACAGGCCGACACTCTGAATCCGGTTGGTCCCGGCTGTCCCGGAGACGTACAGATCCTGACCCTCCTCAAGGGTGCCCGAGAAGACCCGTCCGGTCGCAATCTCACCGGCGTGGGGGTCCATCGAGATATCCGTCACCATGAAGACAACCTCACCGTCGGGATCGACGGTCATCATGCTCTCGGCGAGGTCGCTGTCGGCGTTGCCACGCCAGACCGTCGGAATCCGGTCGGGCTGGGCGTCAATCGGCGAGGGGAAGTGCTCAACGACCATGTTGAGCACCACATCTGACAGCGGGGACTGCTCAACCAGCTTCTCAACGTTGTCGTTGCGGTTGTAATCAATGATGTCGCCAAAGTCGATGCCGGTGCGCTGCATGAACGGCATCGAAATGGCCCAGTTGTACAGCGCCGAGCCGAAGGCGACGGTCCCGTCTTGGACGGAGACCTTCCAGCCTTCGTTCTCGTATTTCTCCTCGGCCATCCCGCGGATGAGTTCATTGACCTCGCGGATGACATCCTGCAGACGCGCCTGGATCTCTTCGGGACCCTCCTGAAGCTCGTTGATCAGTCGGTCAACCTTGTTGATGAACAGGGTCGGCTTGACGTTCTCTCGAAGCGCCTGCCGAAGGACCGTCTCTGTCTGGGGCATCGTGCCCTCGACGGCGTCAACAACCACCAGTGCCCCGTCGACAGCCCGCATCGCACGGGTCACGTCACCGCCGAAGTCGACGTGGCCCGGAGTGTCGATCAGGTTAATGAGGTAGTCCTCATCGTCGTACTCGTGGGTCATCGAAACGTTTGCCGCGTCGATGGTGATCCCCCGCTCCTGTTCATCTTCCTCCGTGTCCATGGCGAGCTGGTTGCCGGCGAGATCCTCAGAGATCATGCCTGCACCGGCGAGGAGGTTGTCTGACAGCGTCGTCTTGCCGTGATCGATGTGAGCGGCGATGGCAATGTTCCGGATCCGGTTCCGGTTGTCCATCAGTCGCTCACACTGTTGGACGATTTTCTTACGTCGGCCCATTAGCGGTACCTATCGGGAGCCAACTCAAAAGGCTAGTGATTCCCGGGACAAGGCGGCCAACGCTGATGATTTATCCGGCAACCCCTCACACGGGTGTCGCGTGGTCTTTATACGCATGCGACGCCTTCCTTGTGAAGAATGGACATCCGGATCCACGGTCCGGGACCGACTGGCCCGTTCCTCTCGGCTGCCGATCGCTTCGAGACCGAACACGACCTCACGTTACCCGTGCGGATCCACATTAGCGACGACCCCGACGAGCGAACCAAGACCGGCCACCACGAGGACCACCACGTCATGGAACTCTCGCAGGCGGCCGCCACCTCAGCAATGGCCACCGAGCTGGCGCTTCACGAATTCGCGCACATGCGTCGCCACGAGGAGGAACACCCATCACACGTCCAATCGACAACCGAGGCCATCTATCTCGCGCTCGCCGGTCGACAGGTCGATCGCGAGACACTCGCACACTGCCACCAGATTGCCAACCACATGAAGGACATCTACGCCGACGACCTCACACTCGCGGTAACCGGCCCGGACAAGCTCGTCCGATATCTCGAAGCCGGCCTTGCTGGCGCCCTTGAGGATCGTCCGCACCCGACCGGACACACCGCGGGAACCCGGATCACTGCCCGGTCGGACCCGTCGATCACTGCGGTCAACGCGGCCTTCGCCCTCGCACTCATCGAACGCCACGGCCTGGCTGATCGCGATCACCGGATCTATACGCTTGCCGAGGCCGCCGCGGCCGACGCACCGTACGTCTCCTTTGACCGATTCAAGTCTCTCTTTCAGTCGCTCACCACCGACCCCACGCCGGCGGAGTATCGTCAGACGCTGGTTGAGGCGACCCAGGCCTACGCCCGTGCCCGGTCACATCCCGAGCGGGCCGCCGACTGACCGCCAAAATCGGGACAAATCGCGTTAATCCGAAGTAACAATTGCCGGGGTTAAGGACAATAGAGGGCGATGGATCACTCGTATGACAGCGATTGATCTGACCCGACGAGACGCGCTAGCGGCCACCGCTGGACTAGCAGCAACCGGACTTGCCGGGTGTGCACAAAGTAACTCATCGAGTGCTGCCGTTGGCTATCTCTCGACCGGCGTGAGCGACCGACCAGGCGACATCGATGAGTTTGAGTCCTGCGTTGTGACAATCGAGGGGATCTGGCTTGGGCCCCAGTCGACAGATACCGCCGAGAACAACACCAGTTCTCCAACCAACGACACCGAGGCCGACGACGCTGAACGGGAGTACTACACCTTCGAAGAGCCACAAACAGCGGATCTCGTCGACCTACAAGGGGATGCCCGGACATTCATCGACGAGGACCGTGCGGTGCCCGTCGGCGAGTACGCATTCCTTCAGCTTGATGTCACAGACGTTGAGGGGACGCTCACGGATGGCACAACGGCATCCGTCAGAACCCCAGGAGAGGCTCCAATCACGTTCAACCGGGCCTTCGAGATCCGCGCGAACACCCGCACGCAGTTTGTCGCCGACTTCACGCCGGTTCGCACCGGGCCGCCCGGCTCAACGCGGTATCTTATCCAGCCGGTGCCAGCAGAAATCGAAGTGTCCTACGAATCCATCGAGACGGAAGCAGATAACGAGACGAGCACCTCGGCGTCCAACACGACGGCCTGAGTTACCGAGCCGCCGCGGCGACGCGCTCTTTCTCTTCTTTCTGATTGACCGCGTAGGTCTCGACGTCGTCGTTCGCAGCACCGATCAGCTGGGAGGCCAGTGCCTCCTCAGCATCAGTCGGACTCTTGAACGCTGCGTTGTGGGTGCCCTCGGCGAGGAACTTCAGCGCCTGATCAACCCGACGCTGCGGCGAGACATCAACAGCCTTGGGCACGGAAATACCACCGTATTTCAGGCGGACCGTCTCCTCTCGCGGCGCCGCGTTCTCAACGGCGTAGACGAGCGTCTGGACGGGGTTGTCACCGGTGCGCTCGTGGACAATCTCAAGCGCCTCGCGAACGATCCGGGTGGTCTGTTGTTTCTTGCCGGTATTCTCACCGGTCTGCATGAGCCGGTTGATCAGTCGCTCGACAATCGAGAGGTCGCTTTTCTCGAATTGCTTGTCGGCGTGCCGACCCATCGTGTGGGCGATTGGGGTGACGCTGATATACCGTCGGGTGCTCGGATCGGAGTACTCGATCTCAGCGGTATCCCAGCGTCCGAAGAGATCGGCAGTAGTGGCAGCTTCACTCATGATTATCGGACGGGTTTCTCGGCGTTACCGCGTACCAGCTCGATGAGCGAGACGCCGTTGACCTTCTCGACCTTGTAGTTCACACCGGAGAGGTCGCCCATCGCACGGCCCTTTGCACCACCGATACCGGCGATGGTCACCTCGTCGTGCTCATCGATGAACGAGATGGCGCCGTCGCCGGGACAAAAGGCGGTGACCTGCTTACCGTTCTTGATCAGCTGTACTCGGACACACTTCCGGACGGCCGAGTTGGGCTGTTTGGCCTCAATGCCAACCTTTTCGAGTACAATCCCGCGTGCCTGGGGCGCTCCTTCGAGCGGATCGGATTCCTCACGGAGCCCCCGTTCCCGTCGCGCGTACTTCGAGTCGGACCACCGGTGTTGCTGGCGGTCCTGTTTGAGCTTCCGCGCGGCGTACTTGCCGTTTGCCATAGTGCCGATACGTACCCAATCTGGGCACTTAAGCGTCTCCTTTCACTCGCTCGCCGAGATGCGCACATCATCGATATCGAAGTGCCGATCAGCCAGCAGTCGCGCCGCCTCGACCGTCCGGCCGTCGGTCCCGATCGCCACACCCATATCGGCCGGATCCACCTCAACGTGAGCCACCCGGTCGTCGTTATCGGTGATCGTCACATCATACACGGCCGCTGGAGCAAGCGCATTCGCGACAAAATCCTCGGGCGCCTCTGCGTCGGCGACGACCATCACCGTCGCATCGATCGCCGTCTCCACGCGACCAACCGCACGCCCATCCGGGCCGATCGCATCGGCCATGTCACCAGGCGGCACGACGACGATGATCCGATCGCGATCAGGATCAAGAACGCAGTCGCTGGGGGCCACGCCGGTCTTGTCCTCAAACAGGACGATATGCTGTCGTTCGGTATCGGTGAGGCGTCGTGACATGAGCAAAGTGTCCCCGGCGGGGAACAGGTCAGTCAGCAGATTCGCTGGCGTCGCTGGCGGGCTCGAACGCCCCCATCCGGAGGTTGACATCGCCAGTTCCGAGCTTAATCGGCTTACCGACAATGACGTTCTCGGTCACGCCATTGAGGTCGTCAATCTCGCCGTGGATGGCCGAACTCAGGAGGTGGTTGACCGTGACCTCGAAGGCCGCCCGAGCGAGTACGGAGTTCTTCGAGCCGGAGATGCCGTGACGACCGATCGACTCGATTGTCCCGCGGTTGGTCATGATGTCGGCAACAAGCATCAGGTGCCGGAC
>JBEQAX010000068.1:0-4814 GCA_041640095.1 Salinarchaeum sp.
ACCCCATCCAGACCAATCCTGAACTTCTCCAGGTGATCGTTGAGGAACTGGTTGACAACGCAGTCGAACATACCGAGACTGAACGACCGACAATCAGGATTGAGGCCTGCCGGACCGGCGACCGTCACTACGAGTTGTTCGTATCCGACAACGGACCGGGAATTCCAGAGAGCGAGCTGGCGCCACTCAAGAACGGGACGGAAACGGCCCTCGTCCACGGAAGCGGGCTTGGGCTGTGGCTCGTTACGTGGGGGGTGCGACACCTCGGCGGTACGATTGACTACGAGACGGCCGATGACGGCGGAGCCATCGCCCGGATGACCCTCCCCGCGGGGGTGCCGCCCCAGGCGTGATGGGTTATCATCTCAGCGGACAAGTCGGGTGATCAGTCGCCATCTCTGGGCACTCACTTCGCGCGTGAGCGCCAGTACACGAGTGCCACCCCGAGGAGAGCACCAACGACACCGCCTGGGAGTCCGAGCGCAAGCAGTCCAGCGGCAACCCCAAGCGCCTGTTGCCAAGCGATTATCACCCCCATGCCGATGCCGATACCACCGCCAAGGACTGCCGCGAGTGTCGCCCAGCTTCGCCGTCGTGTCTGTGCCGTGACACCGCCAGCTCGACGCTCGGCCTGAAGGGTGAGGCCAGCATGGCTGAGTGCCACAAGGGCAACGGCGACGAAAATACCGACCGGCAGTCCGACGATCGCCGATGGCCAGATGTACGGATCAAGTACCGCCGTAACCGCAACGGCGACAAACAGGCCGCCGAGGCCGCCGATCAGCAGACTCACAATGAGCCGCGCAAGCGAGCGCATGTCGAATGTATGTCAGTAAGTCGAATAAGTCCCGCGGCCGGCGGGCTGGAGGTTAAGCCACTGCGCAGCGAAACGGCTGTATGACCCGTCTGAGTGGTGACGAAAAGCTCAACAGCGCCTCCGAGTGGCCACTAATACGGAGAGCATGAACGAGTCCGTGGTGCTGGCCATTCCATCAGAGACCCCTACACCGGGGATCAAGCGGACACTCGATCATCTTGACCGGCAGCCAGTGGAGACCCTTGTTCATGACCGTCCTGAGGATGGCCAATACTATCTCTCGCCAGCGACGGTCAAGCGACTCGAAGCGCTACTGAGAGAAACAGAGGCTACCGGTGTTATCGTGGACGGCGAGATGCATCCGGGCCAGACGGTCGATCTTGAAGACCGACTCGGCGTCGAGACCCGCGACCGACGGGGGATCGTCTGGGAGCACCTGGCAGAAGCGAACCCGGTCGCTGAAACCCGGTTGGCGCTACGCCGGCGGCGCATCGAGCGTCGGGCCGTCGCCACCCGAGAGCGTCAGCAGTCAACGAGCGCTCCAACGGGGACCAGTGGCCGACTAGACGACCTCACCCGACAGTGTCAGGATCTACGACAGGAACTCGAAGAGCGACAGCGTGCTGCCCGGAATCGAATTCGTACCGCTCACACCGATGTTGACGCACACGTCGTAACGATTCGCCAAGCAAACGCGGAAGCAGCCGCCGGGTGGGCAGCCCTAACCGACGAACCAGCCGCCTCAGGCCTTCGACCCCGACGTCCGCAGACAACGATAACAACGGTCCAGGCGCACACAGTCGCGGTGACAACGATCCCCGACATTCCTGGGGACAGGGGGCTCCCGGAGTGGGTTACAGCCGCTGTTCCCGGGATTGAGCCGGCGCTTGACCGCGCTGATGTCGTCGTCGGAGCGCCAGGTACGTTTCTTAAGCGCATCACCGACTCGGACACACCAACGGTTGTGACCGACGAGACGGCGTCGATTCCCGCCGCCGTCGCAGAGCGACTCCCGACCGTACAGTTGGCAATCGAGTTGCCGTACGCCGACGATGCTCACACGCTCGTTTCGTGGCTTCACGACCACACGGTCGTGCGGGAGACCGCGTATACAGACACTATCACGGTCCACTGTACGGCTCCGGAAGGCGCCCGCAACGACATCATCCAACGGGTGGAATCCATCGACGGAACATGGCAGCGCCATACGGCCGCGGGGGCCAGATGACGATCCAAAGTCAGTAACAAACCGGTATAATTGCCGCCAGATTGGTCTCGATCGCTTACGCTGACCGTCGATTAGTATAGGAAAGCCAATATATTTTTCCAGAATCACTTCATATGAGAAATAGCTCACAGAATGAGCGACGACGCCGCGCCGTCAGTCGCAAGGACGCAGACACCCAAGCGGGAGCTACTCGCCTTTCTCATGCTTACCGGCGTATGGTCCTGGGGGCTGTGGCTCCCTCGGGCGCTCACCTCACAGGGAATCACCGCCGTCCCAGTGCTCCCAAATCTCGGGGCATTTGGGCCGACCATCGCCGCACTCGTTCTCACCTATCACGCGACCGGTCGCCCGGGGGTCAAGCGACTGCTTGGGAGGACGGTTGATGCGAGATTTCGAGCGCGCTGGTGGCTGGCAATACTCTTGCTCTTTCCATCGATGAATGCTGGACTTCTTCTCGGGAGTGCACTGCTGGGAGCACCGCTGCCGGCCATGCCCTGGCGTGACCAGCCATTAACGCTGGCTGTTGGCTTTATCATCGTACTGGTGAGTACAGGCCCAATCCAAGAGGAGCTTGGGTGGCGGGGGTACGCGCTTGATCGACTCCAGGTGATTGGAAGGCGAACACGGTGGCCAGCACTACTCGCGAGCTTTACACTTGGGGGGATCTGGGCGGCGTGGCATCTGCCGCTGTTTTTCTTCGAGACGGCGGCCATCTACCGCTCTGAGAACGTCATCGGATTTCTTCCCGCGATTGTGCTAGTGACGATTATCATGACTTGGATCCACAACAACACCGGTGGAAGTCTTCTTGCAGCGGTGTTTACCCACGCCTCGTTCAATTTCTCACACTGGGCATTCCCGGTGCTCGAATCGCCAGTAGCGCGGGAGGTATACCTGATCGTTCTCGCGGGAACGACCGCGATCATCGTTATTGTCTGGGGACCGGTCTGGCTCCGCCGCAATAGCTGGTCGTAGCAGTAGTTGAAACACAGAACTACTATTCGGCAAGGACCAGGTGATTAGGCGTCAACCGTCTCGTATCGCCTGTGAAACGGCATGCTGACGCCGCCTGCGTTGATTGACATCCTCCTCCACCTGCAGGTGGAGGAATCCCGAGCGGTGGGAGTTTCAGGTTCGCAGTTCAGTCACCGGACTACCAGTCCTTTCGGGCACGGGTAGTCCCACGGTATCGGACTGGTGGACTGCTGGCCATGCCAAGTGGCCGGTACCCCTATCCTCGGCCGTGTACGGCGTCCCGGTGTTGTTTTTGCCACAGGGACGCCAGCAGGCGTCAGCAGACTCGGGGGTATCGTCCGGTTCGCTTTGAGCAGTCGGCACAGACACACTCTTCTGGAATATGCGTTCACCGACTGCCCTTTCGGATACTGTCTCATTGTGTGGGTGGACAGGCCACCTCCGAAGGACGGTTCGGAATCCGCTCCGTTCCGACCGATTCCTACCTACTGATAGGGTTGTCTGCCCCTTAAACGCCGGTATTCTGAAACCCAGAGTACTGTCGAACGCGGATACTTCCCCAAGTGACGGCGCGTATCCACGGCGTGAACGCCGTGGTATTGCGCCTGTTCAGCGTATAACAAATCGTATTTACAATAACTAGTAATCGAGCCGGCCGGCCACAAAAGCCGCCGTGGCGATTCCCGCCGGCACGGCAAAACGGACGAATCGATCAAGTATCCCCGAGCAATGGCTGGCATCACATCAAAGGGGGTAAGCATTTGTGTCAGACGAGTCTAGTGTGCGCACCGCACAGAATGGCATCTGACGGTCAGGAGCTTACTACCGAACAATATCAGCAGCTAATCACGCGTGGGTCCGACATTATCACCATCGTTAATGCGGACGGCACGATCACCTACCAGTCGCCACAGTCACACGAGGTCAAGGGCTGGACAGCCGAGGAGATGATCGGCGATGACATCCTTGAGTACGTCCATCCGGACGACCGCGAACGCGTCGAAGAGAAGTTTCGCGACCTCATAACCGAAAGCGGCCGGATCGAGCGCAAGGCCGAGTTTCGGTTTAATCACAAGACAGAGGGCTGGATCTGGCTTGAGGTTACCGGGACAGCCCCCGAATCCGACAGCATCGACGGATACATTACGGCAAGTCGGGATGTCACCAATCGGAAAGAGCGTGAACGAAACCTCGAATTGCTGAACAAGATCGTCCGACACGACATCCGAAACAAACTCCAAGTGGTGCTTGGAGCCGGACAGACGCTTGAAGCACACGTCGATGAGCAGGGGCAAGAAACCCTCACTCGACTGCTTGCAAGCGCACAGGAGGCCGTCGAGATTACTGACACGGCACGCGATGTCGCCGAGGTGGTCTTGCGTACGGGAACCGAACCACGTCCGGTCGCGCTCGCATCAGTGCTCACGGACGAAGTTGACGAGATTCGCTCTTACCACGAGGACGCCGTTGTGCAACTTGAAGGACCACTACCCGATGTTGAGATCCGCGCAGACGACCTCCTGCCAGCAGTCTTTCGGAACCTCCTGACAAACGCCATCGAACACAACGACAAGGAACTCCCGCGGGTGACCGTCTCAGCGGAGGAACGCCCAGAGCGAGTCGTCATCCGAGTGGCCGACAATGGACCGGGGATCCCCGAAGCGTCACGCGAAGAAATCTTTGAGGAGGGGGAAACCGGGCTTGGGAGCGATGGGACCGGTATTGGCCTGTATCTCGTTGCGACGCTCGTCGAGGATTATGGTGGAGCGGTATACGTCGAGGACAATGACCCGA
>JBEQAX010000069.1:0-4784 GCA_041640095.1 Salinarchaeum sp.
CTCATCCGGGGTCCCACCACGAAGCCAACTCTCACCAGAAATGTCGATCAGGCCGTCCATCCAAGATTTCGACGCCAACGTGAGCGCAATATACTGCTCGCCGTGGAACGGACGGCCTTCGTGATTCGAGAGAATGAGCCACGGTCGGGCCCCTTCCCCACCTTTGAGCGGATCAGCCCCACAGACGACGTCGCCACGCTCGAAAATCGGCGCCTCTTTTCGTCGGTCACTGTTTGTCCTCGGCGCTTGGATGCGGTTCCTCGGGTGCGTGTTCGCGCCAGGACTCCTTATCTTCTGTACCGAGTCGCTGGTTGAACAGGGCGGTCGCTCGTTCGTACCCGCTGGAATGCAGTTTGATATCGCGATATGTAGTTTATACCGGCGACACACGGCCGTGATACTCAACGAAGCACAAGCGATCGAACGGAGGATTGGCGGCCTCAGAAGGGGGCTGGCGGCTCGTCGTCGCTGTCGTCCTGCTCATGACCGGCACCGGGCTGTGGGGGCATCCCGCCCATGCCAGGACCGCCGGCACTCGCCTCGACCGTCTCGATCTCGGGGATCTCTTGGACCATTCGACTCTTGATTGCCTGGATTGTCATCGGGGAGATCCCACATCCGCTGCAGGCGCCGCTAAGACTGATCCGGACACGGCCCTCCTCTGCGTCGAGTTCTTCGATTGCGGCCGATCCGCCGTGCATCTGAATCTGTGGGAAGTTCCGGCGCAGAAAGTTCGTCACGCGGGTCTCAAGATCACTTGTGGTCTCCTCTGAGGACTCGGTGCTCATGGTATCTACTGTTGCCCCCTGGCACGCTTAGACCTTTGGTTCGATGTGCGAGCCTTTTTCACCCGAGATTCCTCACGCCCGCACATGGATCGGTCCACCCGCCGGGAGGTGCTTGGCGCCCTCGCCGGCAGTTCCTTGTTTCTCGCTGGCTGTACCGGAGAAACCCACTTCGATGACCCCGAGTCCCCACAGCCGCCCTCAAATTCGACGACTGAGCCAACAGAGCCCGTTGAGGACGGCCGGTACACCGATGTCATTGAGCAAACGATCGACTCGGTGACGCTCCTTCGAGCCTACAACGGCACGGCCCCGCAGGGCTCATCCGCCCAGGGGTCGGCGTTCGTCTACGACGAGAACCACCTCGTCACCAATCACCACGTTGTCGCCGATCGCGATACGATCGACATCCGGTACACGCAAAACGACTGGGCGACCGGCGAAGTCGTCGGTTCGGATGCCCGATCGGACCTTGCAGCCGTCCGCGTTGATAACCGACCGGCGTATGCAACACCCCTGCCGCTCATCGATGGCCGACCCGCCCAGGGCACCGAGGTGCTTGCACTCGGCAATCCGCTGGGATACGAGAGCTCGGTGTCGGCAGGGATGGTCGGTCACGTTGGCCGATCGATCCCTGCTTCCGGAGACATCTCCCTGCCAAACGCCGTGCAGACGGACGCAGCACTCAATCCCGGCAACAGCGGTGGACCACTGGTCAACATGGACGGTGAGGTCGTTGCCGTAGTGAGCCTTGGGACCGGTGAGGGCCTCGGCTTTGGCATTTCCTCAGCGCTTGTCCGGCGAGTGATCCCGGAACTCATCGCTACCGGTGAGTATCGACACGCCTACATGGGCATTGTCCTCCAGGATGTGACCTGGCGTATCGCAGCTGAGAACAACCTGCCGATTGAGCCTTACCAGGCCCGCGGTGTCTATGTCGTTGAGACGCAGGATGGAACCCCAGCTGCGTCTGCCCTCCAAGGCTCAGATGGGACGCAGCTCTCCGATGGCATCACTGTCCCCGTCGGCGGTGATGTCATCTATCGGCTTGATGACCAGCCGATCAATGTAACGGCTGATCTCTCGCGGTATCTTGCCCTCCAGACGAGTCCGGGAGAAACGATTGACATCCACCTCTGGCGTGACGGCGAGCCACGAGTTGAACAGCTCACTCTCGGCGCTCGCGAGGAGTACGCCTGAGCAACGCCCCCGACGCTGTCGGCTGATTTTCTCCGGTTGCTTCGGCCTCGGTTTGAATACTCCGTCCTCGTCTATAAATCATATATCGCGATATCAAATCTGCCATGCGAGCGGTCTGTCCTTCCCTGCGAGCAATCGCGACTCTGAGGTGTTCCTGGCTGTACACACCGCCAGATGCCACTCCTCTCGACAACGCTTTTGTGTTGGCATTCCAATGTGTGTTGTATGCCTGCGCACGTGCTCGTTCCCGTTGATGACTCGGAGATGGCCCGTCACGCTCTTGAGTATGCCTGTAAGACCCATCCCGACGGAACGATCACCGTGCTTCACGTTGTCGGCGAACCCTCACTCATGATGGGTGAGGCGGTCGGATTGTCCCTTGCAGAGGATATCGAAGCCGCTGCCGAAGAGCATGCGGCGTCGGTTTTCGAGTCCGCGCAGGCAGTGGCCGATGCTCACGATGTCGAGATCACAACCGAAACGCGGGTCGGCAATCCTGCCCGAGCCATCCTTGCTGCGGCCGAGGATGTCGATCTCATCGTCATGGGGACCCACGGCGGGTCGCTCGCGGACCAACTTGTGGTCGGTAACGTTGCTGAACGGGTCTTCCGCCACGCACCGGTACCGGTTACCGTGGTGCGTTGATCACTGCTGCTCGCCGAGCACCGCGTCAACTGTCTCAAGGAATGTCTCTTCGGTCTCCGCTGGGATGGTCGCGCCGGCAGCGACGGTGTGTCCGCCCCCCTCGCCGTCAACGGTGGTTGCGGCCTTATGCATCGCCACCGAGAGATCCACGCCGCGATCGGTCAGCGCCGGCGTTGCTCGCGCCGAGACTTTCACCTTATCATCACCCTTCTCGGCGAAGGCGATAATCGGCAGCGATCGGTCGACCTCCTCGACGCCAACGGCCATTCCTGCGACAATCCCAACGATCGTCTCGCGGATCGCGTCACCGGCGTGAAACCACTGACAGTGCTCCATGCGGGTGACGCCATTCTCGCGCACCCACTCAACGCCCGCCGAGAGATTCCGCCGGTGCTCCTGAAGCAGCTGTTGAGCGCGCTCGGTCGCCCCGCCGCGATCACCCAGGCAGACGGCCAGCCCAACATCCGCACGGTCATACCGAGCCGTCGCGTTCAACAGCGTCGAAAACTCGGTCGCATCCCGAAGGACCGTTCCCGGGGCTTCCTCAACGAGCGTGTAGGTCGTCCCGACAAGACGGTCAACCTTCGCGGCGGGTACTCCGCGGGTGATTGCCCGCTTGAGTAGTTCGCTTGCGACCGTCTGGCGGTCGTCATCGCTCAGGTCCACCCACCGCGCCCACTCGTCACCTCGACGGAGATCAGCGTCGAGCCCGTCGAGAAAGCGAGCGGCGCCGTCACGGTCACCGGTGATTCCCGGAATGTCGATCTCACCAGCGTACGCGAGCAACTTCGGCAACGGCCGGGTCTGTCGGCCATACAACGCCAGATCGGTTGTCGTGTCGAGAACACCAGCGTCGACCCCTTCCTCGGCGATGCTCGCGTTGGCTCCGATCAGTTCCCCGTCGGTTTCCTGTCGGTCACCGAGTGCGCCGACAACTGCCAGCGCCGCCAGATCGCGGTTTGATGCCCCGCCAAGGGCCCGAGCAAGCAGGTACGTCGCGCCGGCGCCCGAGAGCTCTGCCGCACCGTCGATCCCCTCAAGCAATGGATTCAGGTGGGGCTCGAAGTCCACGTCCGCAGGCTGATGATGATCAACGACGATTGGGTCGATCGCGCCAGCTTCGGCCCGTGGGACGATTGATGGTAACTGGCCGCTGCCGAAGTCGGTGAACAGCACCGTCTGGTAGGTATCGGCGGCGATCCGCTCAATGACATCGGCGTCGAGTTGATTCTCGAAGATGACGCCGTGGGCGATGTCTGCCCGCTGGAGCGCCTGGGCGGCGATTGCGGCGCTTGTAAGTCCGTCGGCGTCAATATGTGAGACGACAAGCACCTCCTCGGCCTCCCGTAGTGCCGCTGCACAGCGGGTGGCTCGTGACTTAAGAGCTGGCACCGGAAACGATGTGGTCGTTGCCACAGCCACCTCCCCGTTTGTCCTACTGGGTCGATAAACCTGCGGCTACCGGGGCTGGGTCTCGACGCCATCGTCACGACCGATGTATACCGTGTCGGCGACCTCAACGAATAGTCCGTGTTCAAGCACTCCTGGGAGATCGGCCAGCTGCCGGGCGAGGTGCTCTGGGGCGTCGATATGGCCGAAATCACAGTCGAGCAGCAGGTTTCCGTTATCAGTCACGACGGGCCCGCTCTTTTCGCTGGCTCGCCGGAGGGTTGGCTCACCGCCAAGGTCGGCGACTGTCTCGGCGACGACCGTTCGAGCGGCCGGCAGAACCTCAAGTGGCACCGGTTGATCAAGCGTGTCGGTCAGTTTGCGTGGATCGACAATGATGACAAGCTCATCGGCAAGGGTATCAATGACCTTCTCGCGGGCATGGGCGGCCCCTCCACCCTTGATCAGCGCCTGTGGGCCCACCTGATCGGCTCCGTCGATGGCGATGTCGATTCCATCGACCTGATCCAGCGAGCGGACCGGAATCCCAGCGTCAAGTGCCCGCTCTCGGGCCTGAAATGAGGTCGGCACGCCACGGATATCGTGATCACCGAGCAGATCGATGGCGTAGGCGGCGGTACTCCCCGACCCGAGTCCAACGGTCGCCCCCTCGGGGACCGCCTCCACGGCGGCCTGTGCCGCGGCTCGCTTGCGTTCGGCGGTGGTCATACCTGCCGGTAGGTGACCGCCGACAAAAGACCTCCC
>JBEQAX010000070.1:0-4760 GCA_041640095.1 Salinarchaeum sp.
ATCGATAGCGCCACGGATCGCACTATCACTGAAGTAGTCAACAATGAAGACCGTGAGTGTTCGCTACTCGATGTCCAACAGGCAGGTGCGGAATTAGTGGAAAAGAAGCGGATACGACGACTCAATGTAGAAAAGTTGCCTCGCTCCCGACGCTATGAACTCGTTCGAGAGGAACCCAAGAGATAGATCAAGCCGCTTGATGCTGGTCAAATAGATCTTGGGCGATCCACAGACAGCCAAACCAAAGCTTGGCGCCGCTCTCATCGACAGAATGCTTCAGGACGGTGTGAGGAGATCATCGATCTCTGCGAGACTCCATAGCGACCAGTGTTTATCGAGTTGATCTTCGAGTCCCTCAACGAACCCGCTCTTTGAGAACAGCGCGAAGCACTCCTCCCGCTCATCTGGCCCCCATCTAACGTTCCCTGCTTTTGTCTGCAGATCCTCGACGAGCGCCGTCCCGACTGGATCCGATGTCCACTTGCACTCGGCGAACAGGATCCGGTCGTCGTTCGGTGCGAGCCCGACAATATCGATTTCGTCTTCTCCGTACCACCAGCGGCCGACCTCCGAGTACGGTTCGAACTCACCGCGTCGAATTCCTTCCCACACGGCTTCTTGGCACACGTCCTCGAACGTGGTGGCGACGTGCATCGGGAGATCCGGAGCGATGGTTCTGTCGTACACGATATCTGGTGCTTCCTCGATGCTGGAACGGTTCGGCTCGACGTACCGGAACCAGAACCGAAGGAACTCGTCAGCGACGCGGTACCGCGACCGCTTGGACTTCTTTCCGGACGCTGTCACAGGGACTTCCCGGTCGATCAGTCGGAGCTGCCGCAACGTTTGCAAATACTTCGATAACGGACCGGCATCGATTCCCGTCGCTCCCGAGATCTCGTTCGGTGTTGTGTGTCCCAGGGCAACCGCTTCGAGAATACTCATATACCGCGCGGGATTCCGGAGCTCCGTCCGAAGCAAGAACTCCGGCTCGTTGTATAGTACTGCTGACGGCGACAGCACCTGCGCTCGGACGTTCTCCGCGAGCGATCGTCCGTAATCGAACAGTGTGAGATACATTGGCGTCCCGCCGGTGATCGCGTAGGATCGAATCGCGTCTACCATCTCGTAGTCGATGACCGCACGGGCCTGCTGAAACGAGAACGGCCGCACGTCGAGTTGCCCCGTGCGGCGACCGTACAACGGGCTCTCGTGGCCGAGTACCTCCGATTTCATTGTACTCACGCTTGATCCACAGAGAATCAGCATCGAATCGGTTTCCTGGAGTTGTTCGTCGACGAATCCCTGTACGTAGGATGGTACCGAGTCGTTCTCTGCGACGAGGTACGGGAACTCGTCGATGACGACCACAGCTGCCTCGGACTGGAGTTTCTCCCCGAGATAGTCGAAGGCCTCGTCCCACCCGTCGATCCGTGGGGTGCGATCGTCGAAGAACGCTGCAACCTGATCGATGAACTTCTCGCGCTGCCGGTGTTCGGCCTCCTGTGCCGCGAGAAAGTAAATATACGGCCGATCAGTACAGAACTCCTTCAGCAACTCGGTTTTGCCGACACGCCGACGCCCGTAGACGACGAACACGTCCGAACCGGGCGACTCAAACGCGTCTGAAAGCACAGCAAGCTCCTCTCCCCGGTCATAGAACGTCATACTTTGAATAATGATTACTTCGATAATGACTTGTACGTTTTGGCGCGGCTCTTCAATCACCAGCGCCAGATTTTGGCGGCCCAGCTATGGTCGGATTCGTTGACTGCTGTCTTCCATCGGCACTGCTAGAGTGAACCCTTCTGTCTGAGCATCGTTCTATCCGCAGAACCCGTTATCAGCAATTCACGCTCTCGAACAACAGCCAATCTTCTTCGAAGAACTTCTTCTGGTTTGACCTCAATCTAGCAGTGCCCAACAGACTATCCATTCGAACAGTCAACTCAACCCGGGAGAGCAGGAACCACAACGATGCGTCATGTGTCTAGTTGCATCGCAGGATCAAATACGTCGAAGGGTATACCCGGCTCCATCGTTGTTGCCTTATCATAATGGTCGAGGAGGATCTAGAACGCAGTCTCGGGCTCTTCCCGACATTGATGATTAGTATGGGGGCGATGATTGGTAGCGGGATTTTCGTGTTGCCCGCAGTCGGGTTCAAGGAGGCGGGATCAGGGGTAGTACTGGCGTACTTGCTCTCGGCGTTCGTTGCGCTGCCGGCCGCACTCTCGAAATCCGAGCTTGGAACAGCCATGCCTGAGTCAGGCGGGGATTATCTCTACATTGACCGGGCCCTTGGCCCAATGGTTGGGACAATCGCCGGAATCGGCGCGTGGTTCTCGTTGGTGTTCAAAAGCGCCTTCGCGCTGGTCGGGCTTGGCGCCTATCTTCTGTTGTTCGCACCGCTTGGAGCCGGCCAGATCAAGTTCATCGGTATCGCACTAGCCGTGCTTATCGTTCTGCTCAATATCTCCGGGACCGAACTCACAGGCCAGGCCCAGGCCGTTGTCGTCTCGATTGTCGTCATCGGACTGGCCGCCTACGTCGGGAACACGGCCCTGCTCGCCAGCAGTGGGACCGGCGGTGCGGAGTTCGCCCGGTTAAGCGGCATGTTCGAGACTGGCTCAATGGGGATTGTAACGGCGGCGGCGTTTGTCTTTGTCTCCTACGCGGGCGTCACAAAGGTCGCAAGCATCGCCGAGGAGATCAAAGACCCCGGAAAGAACATCCCACGGGGGATTCTCGGCTCGCTGGCGATCATGTCGGTGGTCTACATCGGCGTGATCGGCTCGATTGTCGTGCTCAACGATCCGGAAAATCTGCTGCACGGGGCCGCTCACGGGGCATCGCTGACGCCGATGGCCGATGGAGCCGGTGCGCTCTTCGGTGGGGCGGGGGTGGTCCTGATCTCGATTCTCGCGGTAGTCGCACTGACTAGCATGGCCAACGCCGGCGTGTTGGCCTCCTCGCGGTTTCCCCTCGCGATGAGCCGCGATGACCTGCTCCCGCCGTTTCTCACCGCGATCGACCCGCGGTTTATGACACCGCGGAACTCCATTCTGGTGACCGGTGCGGCCCTCATCCTGCTGATCGCGTTTGTCCCGGTGATCAGCCTCGCGAAGATGGCCAGCGCCTTCATCATGTTCGTGCTCTCGATCATCAACCTCGCGCTTATCGCGTTCCGCGAGGCCAATATCGAGGACTACGACCCGGACTTCCGCTCGCCTGGCTATCCATTCGTCCAGATTGTCGGCACGCTTGCTGGCTTTTTCATGATCGCCCAGCTTGGCACCTTCCCGATTCTGGGCGCGCTGGGAATCACTGTCGGCGGCGTGCTCATCTATTTCGGCTACGGGCGCCGGCGCGTCGACCGCACCAGCGCGTTCGCCATCGCCCGTGGGCGTGTCGACCGTGATGGGGACGAGAGCGTCCTCTCAACAACCGACATCGAATGAGGACAAGTCGACAACACTCAAGAGGTGTGATCGTGAGCCTCGCGTATGGCTGAGACGCTCCTTGCGGAGTTACTCGAACGAAACGACCGACACACCACCGCCCTCGAAGACGACCACTTTTCGGAGGTCAAAGACGGGCAGCACCCACCGGTTGTCGCGATGTGTTGTCCGGACTCACGTGTCCCCCAGACAGCAATGTGGGATGTCGATCGGCCTGGGTGGCTCTTTACTCCTAGTACCATCGGCAACCAGGTCTGGGACCGTGTCGATGGCGAGCGCGTGATCGACGGAAGCGTCCAGTATCCCGTCGCCTTCACCGGGACAGGCGTTGTCGTTGTCGTCGGGCACACCGACTGTGGTGCGGTATCGGCCGCGCTCAAGGCGGTCCGCAACGAGGGCGAGCCCGCCCCCACCGGCGTCGAGAAGTGGATCCGGCTGCTCACGCCGGTGATCGAGGCGGGCCTCGCTGACGACCGGGTCAGTCCCGATGCCGACGCGCCGCTTGTCGATCAACTTGCCGAGTATAATGTCGACCGCCAGGTTGCCTTCCTCCGAGAGCGACTCGACGCTGAGGTCACCGTCTACGGCTGCATGTATGACTTCCATGGAACCTACGGTGAGGTTGACGGGCGCACCTACCTCGTCAACGCCGACGGCACACGTGACCCGAAGGCGCTTCGCGATATGGTGCCAGCACACGCCAGCAAGCACGTTCGGCGGCTGCTGTAAGCAGCCGTTTCGACTAGGTTAAGTTGCTGGTTCGGAAGACTCAGGATATGTGTGAGTGGCTGTCTCGCTACGAACAGACAGACGTGGTGTCATCACCCGGAAGAGTCGAGGACGTGTCGCCACGACAGCCGACACGGGGGCACCGATGAGCAACCAAGAGGAGAACACCGCACCGGCGGATCTCACCCTTGAGTATCCGGATCAGGACTGGGTCGGCTTCTTCAAACACCATTTCGGTCCCTCAATGATGTGGGCGCTGATCAGCATCGGCGGGAGCCACATCGTCCTGGGGCCGGAGATGGCAGCAACGTTCGGGCTGTTCGCCATCTGGGTGTTCGGACTCATTTACATCGTAAAATACGGCGCCTGGGAACTCGGTATCCGGTATAATTACGGGGCCGGCGGCAATCCAATTGAGGCCTACGACCAGCTCCCCGGTCCGCACAACTGGATGCAGTGGTTCGCGGTCCTGGTCTTCGGAATCATGTACACCGGGATCACTGCCTCGGTCGGCATGAGTTCGGCGGCCCTCGCGGCAGCCGTGACGCCGCTGGCGGTCCCACAGGCGTT
>JBEQAX010000071.1:0-4556 GCA_041640095.1 Salinarchaeum sp.
TGGACTCGCCGGGATTTGAACCCGGGGCCTCTTCCTTGCGAAGGAAGCGATCTGCCACTGATCTACGAGCCCGCACCGGTTGGTAGCCTCGAATCGCACTTAGGGATTGTGTTTTCTCCGGGGACGCAACAGATGGAGGCGTCCGGCCACCAGGCCGATGAATAGCCCGGTGAAATGCCCAAGTAACGCCACCCCCGGCGCGTAGGTCCACACCGCGATCGCGCCAGCGAGCAGCGCGAAACCGACGAGTTGCCACCGTGGAGGGATCGGCAACCGATCAAGTAGGCCACCGGCCAGCCGGTTGCCCGACAGCGCGTATCCCAACAAGGCGAACGCCGCACCGCTGGCTCCAAGGACGGCCGTCCCAGTGACCAACGTCTGAACGACTCCCGAGAGCGCTCCGGTGCCGAGGAAGTACGCGTGATAGCGCAGCCGGGTGGTCACCCGCTCAAGCGGCAGGCCGATCAGCCCGATCACCAGCGCGTTCCCAAGCAGGTGGCCGATTGTCGCGTGTGCATAGACGCTCGTGAGGAGTGTCCACGCAAAGCGATCAAGCGGTGGCGCCAGCGCGACCAGTGGCGTCACCGAGCCGAACACCAGCGTGCCCAGCTGCTGGGCGAGAAAGACGAACAGACAGAGCGCGAGGACCTCAAGCGTTGGGCTGCGGGACACCGAGATCATAAAGAAGCGAGAGCGGAAAGATAAACGGCGTCCCCGGACCCAGCCATCGGTCGGGTGTGACCTGCGATCAGTCCTCGAGGACGATCTCGATGGAGACGTCGTTCGGCACCTGAATCCGCATCAGCTGGCGGAGTGCGCGTTCGTCGGCGTCAATATCGATCAGCCGCTTGTGCACTCGCATCTCCCAGTGCTCCCACGTGGCGGTCCCCTCACCGTCAGGGGACTTCCGGGCGGGTACCTCAAGGGTCTTCGTCGGGAGTGGGACAGGGCCCGAGAGGCTCACGCCGGTCTTGTCGGCGATGCCCTGGACCTCCTCGCAGATGTCATCGAGGTCGGACGGACTGGTGCCGGCCAGTCGGACGCGTGCCTGCTGCATGCGTTAGGCTTCGTCGACGCTCAGCACCTTCCCGGCGGCGATGGTCTGACCCATGTCGCGGATGGCGAAGCTCCCCAGTTCGGGAATCTCGCTCGACGGCTCGATCGAGAGGGGCTTCTGGGGACGGACGGTGACGACCGCCGCGTCACCCGACTGGATGAAGTCGGGGTTCTCCTCCTGGACCTGCCCGGAGGAGGGGTCCATCTTCTTGTCGATGGACTCGATCGTACACGCGACCTGCGCCGTGTGGGCGTGGAAGACCGGCGTGTAGCCAGCGGTGATCACGCTGGGGTGCTGCATGACGACGACCTGCGCCTGGAAGGTCTCGGCGACCGTTGGCGGATCGTCGGCGGGACCACAGACGTCACCACGGCGGATGTCGTCCTTGCCGACGCCACGGACGTTGAACCCAACGTTGTCACCGGGGCCGGCCTCGGGGACCTCCTCGTGGTGCATCTCGACGGACTTGACCTCACCGCCCACATCGGAGGGCTGGAAGCTGACCTGATCGCCGGGCTGCATGATCCCGGTCTCGATCCGACCGACCGGGACCGTCCCGATGCCGGAGATGGTATAGACGTCCTGGATCGGCAGGCGCAGCGGCGCATCCGTCGGCGGCTCGGGTTCCTCAAGCGCATTCAGACTGTCGAGGACCGTTGGGCCGTCGTACCACGGCGTGTTATCGGAGATCTCGGCGATGTTGTCGCCCTCAAAGGCCGAGATCGGAATGAACGTCGCGCTGTCGGCCTGGAACTGGACCTGCTTGAGGAGCTGCTGGACCTCGTTGACAACCTGATTGAAGCTGTCTTCCTCGTAGTCGACGAGGTCCATCTTGTTGATGCCAACGAGCAGCTCGTTGATCCCGAGCGTACGGGCCAGGAAAACGTGCTCCTGGGTCTGGGGGGCGACGCCGTCGTCGGCGGCGACCACCAGCAGGGCGTTGTCGGCCTGGCTCGCGCCCGTGATCATGTTCTTCACGAAGTCCCGGTGACCCGGACAGTCGACGATCGTGAAGTAGTACTCGTCCGTTTCGAACTCCTGGTGGGCGATGTCGATGGTGACCCCGCGCTCACGCTCTTCGGCGAGGTTGTCCATCACGTAGGCGAACTCGAATCCGCCCTTGCCCTTCTCTTCGGCTTCTTCCTTGTGCTGTTCGATGACGTGTTCCGGTACACTGCCTGTCTCGTACAGCAGTCGGCCGACCAGGGTACTCTTACCGTGGTCGACGTGACCGATGATGGCCAGGTTCTGATGGGGTTTGTCGTCGCTCATGGATGTGTCACGCTCAGAGGCGCTGTGTCCGAAATGTTCGGGTGACGCTATTAAAACCATTTCGATACGGCGACTCAGCGCCGCCGTATCACCCGAGTCGGCCGATATCAGCAAGCACCGCGGTGGCCGTCTCGGGGCCACCGGCGCCCCGTCCAGAGATGTTTAGCCGGCCGGCGTGCTCGGTATCCAGCTGGACAATGTTTCGCGTGCCCGACACCGCCAACGTTCCATGCTCGGGGATCAATCGCGGGCCAACGCGGACCGTCTCACGAGTCGCCTCGCCGATCAGTCGGACGGTTTGCCCGTCCTCCGCCGCCAACTCAAGCGCACTCGCAGGGATGTCAGTGATTCCATCGACGGTGGCGTCCGCGAGAGTGAATTCGGGATCCCCGCCGGTCAACACGTTCGCGAGGATCACACCCTTCAGTGCCGCGTCGGTCCCCTCGACATCGAAACTCGGATCCGCCTCGGCGACACCAAGGTCCTGGGCCTCAAGCAGGGCATCCTCGTAGCCAAGCCCCTCAGCGGCCATTCGCGTCAACACGAAGTTGGCCGTTCCATTGAGCACTCCCCGGACGGCCCGGACCTTCGAGGGGCCATAATCCTCGATTGTCCGGATGGCCGGAATCGCCCCACCAACGGTCGCCTCAAACCGTACTGTCCCGGCACTATCGGCTTCAAGCGCACGGAGATCGGAGTAGCGTTCGGCGACTGGGCCTTTGTTCGCCAATACGAGGTGTCGATCACGCTCAAGCGCCTGTCGACAGTGCCCGAAGGCCGGCTGCGCATCGCCGAGGGTCACTGGCGTTGCCTCAACAAGCACATCGTAGGGACCATCAAGCGCCCGATCACGATCAGCGCTGCCGACCGATCCAGTTCGTTCCTTGCGGTCAAGAACCGCCTCTGGATCGAGACCGTCGGCGGCAATAGCCGCCCCCGAGGAGTCAAAGATGGCGGTGACATCATGGCCATAGCCGCCAGCAAGCTCAAGAACGGCCTGTCCGACGGCACCGGCCCCGGCAATGGCGACGCGCATCAGGCCTCACCTCCGTGATCGATCTGTGGCTCAACAACCGTGAGCCCCTTTTGATCAGCGAGTGCTCGGACGTGGGCAAGCGTCGACTCGGGATCCCCTCGGTCGGTCGCAAGCCGAAACCGGGCACTGGCGGTCGCGTCGGCTCCTTCTGGTGCCGACAACGAGATATCGGTCACCGCCACGTTCGAGTGTGCCTCCAGTTCGGAGATAGTATCTGAGAGGTCGGTCGCGACAAGCGGGCCGCTCAACAGCACAGTCAGCTCCTCACTATAGCGTTCTTCACCAGCCTCAACGACGTTCACCCCCGCGGTGCGGAGCGCCTCGACAAGATCATCAAACCGCTCAGGGTGGATCTCAAGGTCGATTTCGACGGGAATCCGACCGCGTGGCGTGACATTACCCCGCTCGTGCAGGATGCTCAGCAGGTTGCCACCGTGATCGGCAATCGGCTGAAGCGCATCAAGCAGCGCGCCAGGCTCGTCCACGAGTTCAAGGCGCACCGTGTACGCCTGTGCCTGGCTGGCTTCCTCGGGGTCGCCGTCGGTCATTCGATCACCTCCAGCCGCCACCCATATCGGCGACGGCACAGCCGCGCGTCTACCATCATATACGGCTTACTGCGACGTGCCGCGGTTTAACTCTTACAGCCTGGAGCCGATCGAACGCACTCGGGCGGGGGCGGCCGTCGACCGACCGCAACAGAAGTGTCGAGGGTTAGTTGATGTAATCGATGCCGCCGGGCAGTTCCTGCTTCATGCCCTTGCGCTCGCGGATGGCCATGATCTGATCGGTCTGGAGGTTGTCAGCCATAACCTGGAAGCCGGCGTTCTCAGTGTTCCAAGAGGCGCGGCCCTCCGTTGCCGACCGGATATCACTAGCGAATCCGATCATCTCTTCAACGGGAGCGACCCCTTCGACGACCATCAGGTCGCCCTCCTGGTACATATCGTCAACACGGCCACGGCGACCCTGGATCTCACCGGATGCGGCCCCCATGTGCTCGTTGGGGACATCGATCCGGACATCTTGGATGGGCTCAAGCAGGCGCACCTCGGCATCGACCAGCGCGCGGTGAACCGCATCGCGGATCGCCGGGATGACCTGAGCGGGCCCACGGTGGATGGCGTCCTCGTGGAGCCGAGCGTCGTGCAGCCGGAGAAGCGTCCCCTGGACCGGCTCGGCCGCCAGCGG
>JBEQAX010000072.1:0-4529 GCA_041640095.1 Salinarchaeum sp.
CGCGGGATCATCGGCGCCTGGCGCCGGTTCTGGCCGACGCTGACCGCGCAGTGGAAGCAGTATCTTGCATACGTCGTCGTTGGGACGGTCCTGCGGATCGCTGTGGGCATCGCCGCAGGCATCGTGACGGCACTGCTTGCCGTGGTGGTGGCGATTCCACTGGGCCTACTTGGCGTGCTCGGGGCGGTGGTGATCACAACCGCCGAACTGGCGGCGGGCGGTCTCATTATCGCCATCGCCGTCATCGCGTTCGTCTTCGCGGTCACGATCATCTCGCTGTTTGTCGCCGTGCCGATGCGCACCTTCCTTCGGTACTACGCGCTGTTGATTCTGGGCGATACCGAAGCAGAGTTCGATCTGATCACCGAGCGGCGAGACGCGATCAGAGCATAAAGACACAAACGCGCTGCCCGCCACGGGTACGTGTATGCTCCTCCCCGCGGCACTCGGTCCCTTCCAGAGTCCGCTCGGTCTGGCGGCCCTCCTGGGGCTGGTGCCGTTGATCATCCTCTATTTCGTTCGATCAGAGCCCCAACGGTACGCCCTCCCGACAATCGAGTTCCTGGCGGATGACGACGACACCGACGCCGATCGCGATCGGCTGTTCGAACGCTTTCGGATCCACGCCCTTCTGCTCATCCAGGCGGCGGTTATCGTCGCGGTTGCCCTCGCACTGGCTGGTCCACAGCTCGCCATCCCCGGCGTGGCTGCGGGCGGCCAGACGGTCGTCGTGATCGATACGAGCGCGAGCATGCAGACCCAGGCCGGGGGCGACACGACCCGCTTTGAGGCCGCCAGACAGGCGGCACTCGGCACGGTCGGCGGCGGAACAACGCTCGTCCAGAGTGCCCCACAGCCAACGATCGCCGCCGGCCAAAGCGGCGGGCCGAACGCACAGGCCGTCCTGAGCGATCTTTCGGCGACTGATACCGACGGGAATCTCCGACGGGCGGTTGCACTAGCCGCCGGGAGCGTTCCCGGCGATGAGCCCGGACGGATCGTGATCTACAGTGACTTTGCCGACACCAGCGACTGGCAGGGGGCCGTCGCGAGCGCCCGAGCGGCCGGCCACGAGGTGGACGTTCGGCAGTTCGCCGACGGTGGAACAGACAATGTCGGCATTGTCGGGCTCTCGGTCTCCGGAACGGAGCTCACCGCGACGCTCGCCAACACAGGCGATAGCGATCAGACGCGGACGGTACGACTCGGCAACACGGAGCAAAGCGTTGATCTCGCTGCCGGCGACCTGGTGGATGTGACCCTTCCGGTGCCGTCTGGACCCGGTGAGCTGCGCTTGACCCCGGGAGATTCGTTCCCGGCCGACGACACGGTCTACGTGCCCGCTCCAGCCGATCGCACCGTTGACGTCCTCCTGGTCACCAACGATCCACAGCCCTCACTGGAGGCTGCCTTCGCGGCGAGTGGATACGTTGATCACGATGTTGCCCGTCCGCCAATCGCCGACGCCGGCGGGTACGATGTTGTCGTCTTTGGCGATATCGACCCTGACCGCCTCCTCGAAAGCACGGTTGAGGCGGCACAGACGACAGTCGAAAACGGCGGCGGGGTGATCGTCCGCGGGCACACCGAGCTGGACGCCACAGAATACGGTGACCTGCTCCTCGTTGACCCGGCGTCGCTGGGACAGAGTACCGACGTTCAGCCGACGGGCTCCCACGCGCTGACCGAGGACATCGACCTCGTCTCCGCTGACCGGTACGTCCGTGGGACGCTTCGACGCGGCGAGGTGCTCGCAACGACCGACGGCGGTGCACCGATGCTGGCTACGGCCGAGACAGACGGCGGACGTATCCTGTACTACGGCTATCTCGATGCTCAGTCGAGTTTCCGCTTTAGCTACCAGTATCCGGTCTTCTGGCAGGACGCCATCCTATATGCTGCCGGACAGGAGCGCCTTGAGGAACGGCTCCATCAGACGGGGGATCGCATCGCCCTTGAGAACGAAACGCAGGTCCAAACGCCTCGTGGGGCGACGACCACCGACCGACTGACACTCGCGGAGGCTGGCGTGTATGAGACGCCGGATGGCGTGCTGGCGGCGAATCTGGTCTCCGCCTCCGAGTCGAACGTGACCGCACCGGCGATCGAGACCTCCGGTGGCGATAGGACCGTTCGACAGACGGTGGCGTCGCTGACCCCGTGGCTGGCCGGTCTGGGGGCCATCCTCGTCCTTGCCGAGATGGGCTTTCTGCGGTATCGGGGTGAACTCTGATGATCGGTCTGTTCGTTGGCCCGGTTGAACTCCAGCGGCCGCTGGTTCTACTGGCGATTCCGGTCGCGATTGCGATCCTGGCGGGACTGCTCTTCGTTAGGACAGGCGCCCGACGACCGAGTCGCGGCCGGCTTGCGCTGTTCGTCTCGCGGGGACTTATCATCGCGCTGGTGCTGCTCGCCGTCGCCGGACCGTACATCGTAAGCGTGAGCGCAACGCCGGAGGACCCCTCGGTTCATCTGGTGGTCGACGACTCAGAGAGCATGGACGTCTACGATGTTAATCCGGCCGCTGTCGCCGATCGGATCGAAGCACAGGGGGTCCCTGTCACGACAACGACGATCGGCAGCGACCAGAGTTCGCCCCTCGGCGATCAGCTGCTGCCGTTGGTCGGCGAGGGCGAGCACCTGTTAGTGCTCTCCGACGGCCAGGTGACCGATGGACGAAACCTCGGGAGTGTCGTGAGCGCCGCGGAGACGCAGAATGCGACGATCAGCGCCGTTGATCTGTCGCCAACACGGACCGAACGACACGTCTCGGTGTCCGCCCCCGAGACGACGAGCGTGGGCGCCGAAGAGGAGCTCCGGGTCTCCGTCGGCGGAGTTGGCGAGACGAGTACCTCGGTGACCGTCGCCGTTGACGGCGAGCCGATCCACACAGAGCGTGTGTCGGGACAGCAAACACTGACCGTATCACATACCTTCGAGTCGGTTGGCGACCGACGGGTCACCGCACAGCTTGACGGCCCCGGATTCGAGCAGAATCGTCTCTCGCGGGCGTCCGTGCGAGTGATCGAACCCCCGGACGTGCTATATGTTGCCCGGGCGGACTACCCGCTGGGATCGTATCTTGGGGACATCTACGATGTCACGCAGGTCGAGTCGATCCCTGATCGCGACCGGCTTGCGGAGTACCATGCCGTCGTGATCCAGGATGTCGCCGCGGGCGATCTCGGGAACGTCGGGGCGCTTCAATCATATGCGGCCGACGGCAACGGGGTGGTCTCCGTCGGCGGCAAGAATGCCTACGAGCAGGGCGGCTACCAGTCCTCGGCCATCGGCACGCTCCTGCCCGTCCGGTTCCAGAACCAGGCCGGAAGTCGCGATATCATTCTGGCCGTCGATGTCTCCGGCGATGCAGCACGCCGGATGCCTCGGATCCGCGGACAGGCGATCGATATCGTCGATCAGCTCGGCGATACCCACAACGTCGGGCTGGTCGCCTTCGACTCGGAGGCCGAGACGCTGGTTCCACTAGGGTCCCTCGGACGGACCGAAGAGGAGATCAAAGCGACACTCCGGCGTCTTGAGGCGGGCGATTACGCGAACAACATCGCGAGCGGTCTCGAAGCGGCCGGCGAGGAGCTCCCTGACGGCGGGGAACTCATCCTCCTCAGCGAGGGCGTCGGCACCCACAGCGAGCCGCTGTCGGTCGCCGAGCAGCTGGCCGACCAGAACGTGCGGATCACCGGGGTGGGGACCGGCCGGTGGCGCGATGACAGTCTGATGACGAAACTCGCCCGGACGACCGGCGGCACCTACATCCAGGCCGACCAGCGCGACCGCCTGCAGTTGCTCTTCAGCGAGGCGAGCGCACTGCAGGCCGACCGACTCGTCCGAACCGACACGACCTCGTTCATCACCCGGAACGTGGAGCCGACGGCCAATCCGGATCGGGCCCACAGCATCTCCGCGAAGCCAGGGGCGCGTGTGCTCGTGACCACCGCCGAGGGAACGCCCGCGGTGACCACCTGGCGCTTCGGGCTCGGTCGCGTCGCGTCAGTCACCGTCTACGATGACGACGGCAGCCTCGGTGGTCTACTGGTCCAGCCGGATGCGGCGATGACGACCAAGACGGTCAACTGGGCGATCGGCAACCCACTGCGCACCCAGACGGGAATCATCGATCTGCCGGACACCCGCGTTGGCGCATCGACGACTGCGGTGTACCGCGGGACCGAACGGCCAGCCGCGGCCGACGCACGCTTTGTCAGCGCAGGAGAGACCCGGTATGAGGCCCGTGTGACTCCCGACGAGTCCGGATTCCACCGCGTCCTCGACACGGAGTACGCCGCCGACTACCCGGCGGAGTTCGCTGCCTTCGGCCAACACGAGGCCCTTGGGGCGGCGGTTGAGCAGACCGGCGGGCAACTGTTCGCTCCGGGCGAGGCGGGCGCGATGGCGGAGTTCGTTCGGTCGGCTCCCGTCCAGGAGCGAACCATCCAGCGTGATTTGAGCTGGCTCCCGTTGGTCCTCGGCCTGATTGTATTCCTGCTTGAGGTGGCCGCCAGACGCCT
>JBEQAX010000073.1:0-4525 GCA_041640095.1 Salinarchaeum sp.
ACGGCCTTACCGAGCCCGAGGCGGCCGACCCCGACGAGAACGGCGGCGAGCCCGGCGAACTCCCTGGGGCGATCCAGACCTGTGTTTGGTACGACGAAAACTGTGACAACACCTTCCTTGACCGCGAGACGGAGGTCATGCTGGCCACCGATCTCTCCGAGTCGATAGATTCGAGCGAGCTGCCGGGAACGCCGGCCGGCGTTGACGGCGACACCGGCGATGCCACCATCCTTGAGGCGGTCAGGGCAGCGATCGGCGACTACGACGGACCGGGCTTTCTCAGTCAACTCAACGAGCAGTGTTCACAGGACGTCACAATCGGGGCCGTGAGCTTCTCGGAGAATCTCGAACACCAGGATAACGACAACGACGGCGACGACGGTCCGCCACCGGGGAACGACGCCGAGGGGCAGGATGCCGCCCTCGACAAGGCGCTCATGCCTGTCGGAGCCGACAACCAGACCTTCCCGACCGACGATAATCCAAACGCCGGGACGGACAACGGTGGCGCCACCGAGTACGAGGAGCTCAAACAGCTCTTCGGTGGAGGGACCGACTTCAGCGACGAAAACGAGTTCGTCATCGATGACCGAAGCGACGGCACGCCGTTTAACGGTGCCCGATATGATCCGACGATCAGCGGGAACGACGATTACACGCTGGGCAACGGCAACGACACGTTCGTTGCGGAGCGTCCCTATACCGGCGATGGCGATTCGACGCCGGACGACGGTCTCGTGAAGGCCATCCAGGCACTGTTGCCGGAGGGTGAGACCTACGAGTGGCAAGAACGACCGGGCGTGACCGTCGACGAGCCAATCCGCGGCATCGATCCCTCGGGGAACGCGTCAGAACCGGGCGCCGCCCGAAAGAAGCTCGTGTATATCGAGGACGGTTCGTACTCTGGAGTTGGCGAGGACGACCCCGAACCAATCTTCGATCCCGGCAATATCGAAGAAAGTGCACGAAGTGTTCGAGAGAATGCCGAAAACCTCGGCATCGACATTCAGCCGATCCTGGTTAACGAAGATCCCTCAGCCAATGACGTGCTTTTCGCCGAAACGCTGGCGACGACCGCTGAACAGCCGTTGTTCGTCAATCATTACGATGATCCGACGGCGACGTGTCCCGACGCCGTCGCCAACGCCGGCTACGATTGCACCTCAATGGTGGATGCAATGGAGAGTGTCCGAAATCAGATCTGTGCGGGCGGCGGCGATGAGGAGGTCATCTTCCAGGGCAGTCTCGGCGCACTGCTTGACCGACTCAGTCAGGGCGTTGGGCTGCCGTTAGATGGCGACCCGACAACGCCGTTCGATGAGGTGACCGGCGATCCGACCGATCCCAATCGCGAGTGTTTCGTCGGATCGAGTACCTACTGTCTCGGGATCGAGTGGTGGCTGCCCGTTGACCACGGCAATGAGGTCCAATCAGACAGCGCCGCCTTCGATCTCGGCTTTTATACCGAGCAGTGTCGACACAACAACGGCGCCGGACTCCCGCCGGAGGAGGGCCAATCGGTTAACAACTCAACCACAGACACCTCGGCGAACAACTCAACGTCCTGAGGAGATCGGTCCAGGCGTCAGATCCCTCGCTGGGACGCCCTCGTACGACCATCACTTACATTACACAGCGGACACCCACACGGACCGATAGTGTCCTTTCGGCAGAATCGGAATCACGCTCAGACGGGGGACCGGCCGGTGGAGCCTACCCATTCATGATGCAGATCTGCCGGTCGAAGTGAGCGTCGATGTAGTTGACGTCGTGTTGCCAGTTCGTTTCCGGGCCGGTATCGCCACCGGCTGGGTTGAACGCTCGGCTGATGCCATTCAGGTGGATGCGGTAGCCGCCCTGTTCGTAACTTGCCGGCACCTCGAAGACGACCGTCTGCTGGTGCTCCCGGTCGTTGACCGCGTTGTGCCAGTAGGTGTAGTGGTTCGACGAGCTCCCACCGGAGGACGGCTGGACAACTGGCGGGTGCTGATCACAGCCGTACGCCGAGGCCCGAACACTACGGAAGTGCTCCCCCCAGGCGCGGAAGGTCACCCGGATGCCGATATCCACCCCTGGCGGGCGCTCGATGGTCGGACACGCCGCGGAGATGTCATTGTCCCACTCCGCCGGGGACTCGTCCATGCGTCCCCACACAATGCGACTGATGTCGAGGTTCGGCGCCCGGTTGTCAACCTCGATTGTATACGACGGGGAGGTTGTCGAGAGCGGCGTCATATCCTCGTCCGCGAGCTGGAGGCGCACCTCGTAGGGGCCGTTGGGATACTGGCGGGTGTTCCAGTTGAGCACCCAGAAGGGGAACAACAGCGGATTATCCGCGAGCGTTTCGCCGTAATAATCCTCCAGATACGGGACATCGAGAATCGGGTACCACCCGTCGCCGGAGGCCGGGGTGACATGGACCGGATCGCGACCGATAGCAGGAACGTACCACTCGTGGCCGGTAAACGGCTGCTCGGTGCCCCCATCGTGGGTGTACAACACCCGATAGTAGGAGGCCTCCTCGAAGCGATGGCACCCGTGTAACTGGAGTGTTCCGGCGAACGGCGCCGTGCCGTCCGGTCGGCCGCCGGCCGGCATCGGATCCGGTTTGGGCCGGTTGACCTGCAGGGCGTATCCGGAGGCATCGTCGTACGTCGGCGTTCGGGTCGGCATCATCCCGATCGATTCAATCGAGGGGCCCTCACACGTGACGTTCTCAGGCGTGAGCCCGTCACAGACCGGCACCGAAAGCGCATCATCAGAGGCGACAAGGTCAACCTCTAACGGGCCGGTGTCGTTCCAGCGCACATCGAAAAACCCCTCTGAGTAGATTGACTCCGTCGTGCCGTCGCCGTCAACATCCTGTGTGACCCGGAAGCTGATGTCGGGCACATCAAAGATGGTCCGCCACTCGGGGACGATCACGTCCCGGCACCGGAGGAAGGGACCGATCACCCGCTCGGGATCAATCGCGCGGATGACGGATTGGTCAACCGGCAGATCGTCTCCGAGCCGCTCAACCCGCTTGTCGGGGTCGGCGTGCATGAGGCCGGCCGGCATCGGCGGATCCGGCGGGTCCGGGAAGGCTAGTCGATCAAGCCGCTCGCGTGTTGGATCCGTCTCGCCGAACGTCTGTGGCCCGACATCAAGACGACGAACGGTGTCCGGCCCGACCAGTTCGCCGAGCCGCTCGGCGACCCCCGGCGTAAGCAGGCGATCAGAACGTGGATCGGGGCGGGGCCCTGGTGGCCCTACCGGTTCGGGAAACACCTCGGGGCGCTCAAGGATGTCCCGAAGCCGAGGCCGCACGATGTCGGGAAGACAGACACGCTCACGGCGGAACGAGCGGATCCGGTCGATCTCCCAGCGCGGCACGAACACGCGAAACTCCCCACACTCATCGGTAGTGGTTGTCGCGATGGGTTCGCGCGTGCAGTGAAACGGGAAGAACCAGCCGTAGCCGAGATCCGACGGAAAGTACGACAGAAACGAACAGTCGGTGTCCTCAATGTGGACGGTCGCGTTAGGGACCGGATGATACTCGTCGGTTGTCGCATCGTAGGTGACGACCCGCCCGCGGATCTGTCGAAGCATAAGCAACTCAGGGTCGAGCACGGGCTCAAGACGCTCGCGCAGGTCGCGTGCTGTTGCTCCCGCCAGCTCCGCAGAATGGTCCATGGACAGTGTCTGGAGGTGCTCTGCCTGGAGACTCGTGACCTGCCAGTCCGCCGGCGACACACTGTGTGGCGCCTTCACCGCAACGGGGTCCTCAGCGGAGGGGCTGACTGTTGCCTTGATATCACGTGCGAGGATGTCGTCAAACAGCGCGACATCACGCAACTCCTCCTCGGTGGCCGCCTCAAGATCATCAAGCGTTTCGTATCCGGCCACCCGAAGCGCCTTCGCGCGTTTCGGTCCAATGCCGGGAATCTGTTCAAGCTCGGGGGTCATTGGCGTGCCACCATTATATCGAATAAAATACAGGAAGTTGAGTTTATATATCTTTTCCAATATATGGCAAAAAAGAGGGAGTCAGCGGGCGACCCCCGTCACGTATTTATCTCCATTCGTTGAACTGTCGATCCATGGCGACGACCGGGACGGTGTTAGTCTTCGGCATCATCGGAGCCGCACTCGTCCTTTTTCTCACCGACTACATTCCGCCGGATGTGACCGCCATCGGCGTGCTTGTGACGCTCGTGGTGCTTGAGCCATACACGGGCGTTCCCGCCGCCGAGGCCGTCGCCGGGTTCGGCACGCCGGCAACCGTGACCATCATCGCAATGTACATTCTCAGTGCCGGCGTCCAGAAAACGGGGGTCGTTGATCGACTCGGCGTTGCCCTTGTCCGGCGGACCGCCGGTCGCGAGTCCCGGCTGCTCGGCGCCACCGTCGGCCTGACAGGGGTAACCGCCGGCATTATCAACAACACGCCCGTTGTTGCCGTCTTCGTTCCGATGATCACGAAGATCGCCGAGCAGCTCCAGCTGTCGCCCTCGAAGCTGCTGTTGCCGCTTTCGTATGC
>JBEQAX010000074.1:0-4500 GCA_041640095.1 Salinarchaeum sp.
CTCCCGCTGATCGTGCCGGGGATTGCCACCGGCGCGGCGCTGGTCTTTCTGACGACGATGAAGGAACTGCCGGCGACGCTGTTGCTCCGACCGCTTGAGTTCGAGACGCTTGTCACCTACATCTGGCGGGTGCAGGAGGCCGGCCTCTACGGCCAGGCGGCCGTCCCAGCACTCGTGTTGGTCGGCCTCTCAGGGCTATCGATGGGCGTACTCGTCTGGCGTGGCGGCGACCGCTCGGGTGGCCCCTGACCGTACCGGTTAACCGCTCGCCCGGCAAGCCTCACTTATGGATTCGCGCGTACTCAAGGCCTATCTCGATCACTTCCTCCCGCGGGAGGTTATCGGCCCTGTTGTCGTCGTCTTCTCGCTTGAGGGCGTCATCGAGGGGCTGTTCTCGGCGTACGTCCCGGCAGCATACACTACACTGGGCTGGGGGGTCGTGTTCCTTCTCGCGATTGTCGGTATCGGCTACTGGGGGAGTGTTGACGAGCCCGATGTTGAGGAGCTTCACGAGCGGCTTGAGGAGATTGAAGAAGAGCGAGCCGAATCATCTCTCGACACGAGCGAAGACGACGATGCTGGCCTTCAGGACGGCCAGTAGCACCGGCCCGAGAAACAGCCCGATCACCCCCAGCAGATAGATCCCACCCAGCACGCCCACGAGGACCACCGCGGGGTGTAAGCCGGTGCTGTGATCAACGAACAGCGCCCGAAGATAACTATCAAGAAGTACCAACATGATGAGGCCATACACGAGTAAAAACAGTGCTGCGCCAAGACGACCGGCGGCAAGCACCCACACCAGTGCGGGCGCCCACACCAGCGCAACGCCGACAAGCGGAAGCACTGAAAGGACGAACATCACCACCATCCAGAAGATCGGATTCGGCACGCCGACAATCCAGAATCCGATCCCACCGGCGATGGCTTCGACAATCGCCACGAGCAGGTGGCTGCCGACGACCGCCCATGTGACCGTGGAGATCTCCGCGAACAGCTCATCAAGGGTAGTGGACTCAATCGGCGAGATTGAGCGAAGCCAGTCAAGAAAGGCCTCGCCATCAACGAGAAAATAATACAGTAAGAACAGGGTGATCATCACCCCGAAACTCGTCTGGACAGTCGTCCCGAGGAGAGTGACCAGCCGGGCAAAGAGGATCTGGGTGGCCGAGGAGAGCGCCTGAGTCACCTCGGCGGTGAGCTGGGCCTCAATGGCAGTGACATAGCCCGGATCGATACCCAGATCGATGGCAAGCCGCCGGAGGGTATTGAGCAGCGCGCTGATATCCGCCCGGGTGAAGCCCTGTGAAAGCGAGAGGGCCGTATCGAACAACACGACAGTCAACACCAGAATCGGGACGATGGCCGCCACCAACGCGACCAGCGTCAATACTGCTCCCGACAGCCGCGGCCCGAGATACGGGGTGGTCGCCACGAACCGCTGGTGGAGCGGATTGAGAATGAATGCGAGCAACGCCGCTGCGAGGACGTACTGCAGCAGTGGGGCGACCAGCAGAAAGCCGACGCCGCCAAGCAACGCAATCAGCGCGACAAAGGCCCCGGTACGGGTGTCCATCGCTCAATGCTGACGTGGACGGAGTAATAAACCTCGTGGCGTCATCGGCTACGCGTCCCGCGAGTTGGCCTCAATGAACTGTTCGCGCAGGCGCTCGGCAACACCGGCGAGATACGCCTGGCCAAACAGCGCGATCAGCAAGGCGCCGGCCGCGTTGAACATCAGATCCCGCACCGTGTCATCAAGGCCGTGTTGGGCCAGCGGCATGGTCAGCCCGGTTGCCGCCGACAGCAGGTCCAGCCCAAACTCGAAGAGTTCCCAGATAACACCGAAGGCGAGGACGATCACAAGAATGTACACGAACGCGAACCGCTTGGGGATGACAATCTCCTCGGTGTGGAGATCGATCGCCCGTGTGACCGTGTACCCTGTTCCGGCGACCAGCGAGGCTGATAGAGCATGAGTCAGGTGATCCCACCAGGTGACAAGCGTGTACGCCCCGGCGGATCCGAGGGTGTGTAAGAAAACCGCGGCCGTGAGCCAGAGGCCCAGCCAAGGGTCGACCAACACCCGATAGTTGCGCTCAAGCAGCGCCGGAACGAACGTGACCGCCAGCGCAATCAGACCGTTCGTAATTGCCTTTGGCTGGTTCGCGATAACCCCGAATCCTACGAGGAGAAGCAACACCCCTTGCATGCCACGCGTGAGGTGCTCGTGTACGTTGTCAGAGTGAAGCAGACGGGGAATCATCGGTTGATCGTTCGACGAACAAGTGCGCGTAACTGTCTGTCACGACGCCGAAAGTAGCTATCGAAGAGCACCCCGGCGGTCCCGCCAGCGAGGGCGACATACAGCCACTCGATCATGAGCGCCTCGTTCGTGCTCAGAAACTGCGTCCCGAGCAGTCGATCAGCGTTCCATCGGAAGATTGTCCAGACAGCCGCCAGTGCAAGCGTGGTCAACACGACCAGCACAACGGCAAACCAGTGGGTCACCTGCAGTGTCGTGAACATGTGTAGCTCAACGATGACGAGGAGCGCGAGGCCGGCAAGCGCGAAGTAGGTCGCAAAGGTCCCAACGGTCCCACCGACGAGTCCGCGGATCAATACCGGCAACAGCGCAACGACGAGTAGCTCCCACGGAAGCATCACCCGCCAGTCGCGGTGCGCTCCCGGTGGCAACAACACGACACCCGCGGCGGTCGCCACAAACGCGATCCACCCATAGTCGACATCAAGCACACTGTCGACGAAAACGAGCCCCAGAATCCCAACGAGCGCCCACGCCAACACGGCATTCAGCCGGCTATCGCGAAAGAGACGCTCAAGGACCCCCTCGACACGATCGCTACTGGCCATCACCAAACCATTCGGTCTCGATGATCATGTATGTTCAGCCGGCGACCGCAGTAGGCGGGGTGTCCGAAGGCCGCTTGATCAGTACGTGATACACAATCGAAGGCCGCCTTCGTCCTGGGTGTCAAGTTCGACCGACCAGTCGTGGGCCTCCGCAAGTGTCCGGACGATCGGCAAGAGCATACCTGACTCAGCGTCCGGGACAGCCTCGCCGTACGCGAAGACCGCCTCGGCATCGACTCCATCAAGCGTGGCCCCATCGCCGGCGATCACGAACCGATCGGCCTCTTGGGAGACGGTCACCGTGGTCGCGCCGTTGTGAACGGCGAACCGGAAGGCGTTCTCAAAGAGGTGCTCAAGCCGGGCGGGATCGGCCTCGATCGTCGTGAGTTCGTGAAGCTCCAACGCAAGATCGCCCGTCTCGGCCCGCGACCAGGCCCGCCGAACAACCGGGTCGAGATCAACCACCTCGGTTGTCTCAACGCTACGGCCATAGCGGGCGAGGGTCGTTAAATCGGCGACAATGTCGGTCATCCGGTCGGCCATCTGTCCGGCCGTCCTGACGCTCTCGGTGGCGGTGGCGTCGGCCTGGGGATCAAGTTGGGTCTCAACGAGATCGAGGTGGCCCTGGATGACGTTGACCATGTTGCGAAGCTCGTGGGTGATCGCCTCGGCGAAGTCATCAAGCTGAGCCCGCTGGTGGTCGAGTTCGCGCCGCTGGCGTTCAACCCGGGTGACATCAGAGAGCACCACGGCGTGGCCAATCGTTACCTCACCGGCAGCGAGTTCCGTCGTCGTCAATAGGTAGTACGTCTCGGCGTCGTCATCGAGTGACACGACCTGTCCCGTATCGGCGGGGAGAAAGTCCGCAAGTGCTGGGACCGCCTCACGAATCGGCTCACCGGCCGCACCGGACAGTCGGGGAAACAGCGCAACGGCGCTCTCGTTGGCATCGCGGACAACCCCGTTGTTGTCGAGCAGGACAATCGCCTCCTCAAGTTCATCGATGAGCTGTTCGCGTCCGAAGGTCTGGACCGCCAAGAAGGTGCGATCGGTGACGTAGAGCACGCCCAACGCGAAGAGGCCGACCCCGATAGGCTCGTAGTTCATCGGGAGCAACACGTCCGGCTGGAGGTAGCTGATCAGATCGAAGAGCACGGGAAGCCCGGCCAGCGCGACAAGCGCACTCAGTCGACGGGTGGCGTACTGCGAGTCCTCGAAGAGGTCAAAGAGGATGTAAAATCCGACCGCCGAGAGCGCGTAGGCCAGCCCGGTAACGATCCAGTGTAACGGCCCGAGCGTGATGATGAGCTGGCGAAATGGCTCGGTGACGATCTGGGTCGAGAAATACAGGCCGTGGATAGGACTGGTGAGCTTGATCGCGACAATCGCGAGAAACGTGCCGACAGCGAGCCGACGGAACAGCGGCCGTTGATGATAGGACTTGCCGGCGTACGCCGAACAGAAATACAGCCACGCGCCGACCGTCGAGAGCCCGACGATCAACCCGAAGATGTAGAAGACGAGTTTCACCTGTGGCGTGTGGGCAACAAACCGGCCGACATGGAAGGTTGCCCAGAGCCCACTGCCGGCCAGCAGCGCGATCAACCCAATGCGGGTATCGCGGTC
>JBEQAX010000075.1:0-4462 GCA_041640095.1 Salinarchaeum sp.
GCCGTGGAGTCGGTGTTTTGGCTCATGTTAGCTCTGGAGTTTACTGCGGAAGTAATATCGCATTCCGATCCCGATTGCGTAAAACGACAGTACAACGATCAGAAGCAGCAGGGCAGTCGCCCACTGGAAACCGTTTGTCCCCTCGATGAGGCCGCCGCCGCCGACACCAGCGGTGATCAATGCGTAGAGCTGGTACGGAAGCGCAGAGGTTGCGTCGAGCAATTCTGGATTTGCAACGAAGGGTGGTGACGCCGTGAATTCAAATCCTCCGATTACGTCGACCGTCTGACTCCCGGGCATAAAGGTCCCGCCGGCCATCGTGAGCAGGATTGGAGCGGTCTCGCCGGCGATTCGACCGACACCGAGGATCACGCCCGTAACGACGCCCGGCAACGCTGCCGGCAGCACAACGCTCCGGATCGTCTCCCACTTCGAGACTCCGAGTGCCGCACTTGCGTCTCTGTACTCTCGCGGCACCGCGATGATTGCCTCCCGGCTCGTGATCAACACGAGTGGGAGCAGCATGAACCCGAGCGTGAGCATCCCGGAGATCAGCGATTTTTCCCCGCCAAACCGTGGGATCAAGAAGGCGTACCCGAACAGCCCGAAGACGATCGACGGTGTGCTCCACAGACCGTTCGTTGCGATGTCAACCGCCCGAGTAAACCGTCCCTGCTCGGCATACTCGCTGAGGAAGATAGCCGCCCCAACCCCCAGCGGGACCGCGAAGAGCACAGCACCAACGACAAGCCAGACGGTCCCGACAACGGCCGGGAGCACACCGTTGAGTGTGTTGGTCAAAGCGACCCCTTTCATCGCGAACGGCCACTGGATCGGGAGTGCAAGTGTCACCGAGACCCCAAACAGGGAGATCGTCGTACCGGGACCCACTCCGAGACCGATCGTGATGCCCTCAAGAAGCCGTGGCAGTCCCCGGTAGAAGGTGAGCCCAACCAGTACGAACAGCACGGAAATGATCGCAATCACGTTGAGGTAAATCAGCGCGTACGCGCCCATGTGCCGGCCACGGGCGCCAAACCCACCATAGGCCTTCGCTGCCGCCCAGCCGGTGATCAACGAGGCAAAGAGCGTGATCACCGGGACCATGAGCTCGCCGCGAAAGCTGGCGCGCAGTCCCTTCGGTGTCCAGACCCAGGCCGGACCGATCACACCACTCAGGAGAATCAGGCCGGCGAACGCGGCGAATATACCGGCTGGAACCGTCGATCCAATGTCCTCTCGGGGTAGCACCGTGAGTACGAAGGCACCGCTGCCAAGCAGCAGTCCGGAGACGACCCATCCGATTGTGCCGATTCCGAGCGTCTGTGAGCCAATCAGTCCACCGACAACGAACCAGATTCCCGAGAAAGCGACGCCGGCGACAATCCCCGAACTCTCACGTGGGGTCGAATCCATGTATCCGGTGGCTGATCCGACCCCGAATCCGATCACGGCAACGCCTAGTCCGATCAACAGCACTCCGAGCAAGGTGACCGTCGTAATCCCGGCCACCTGTGATGTCAGCGATACGACCCCGAAGACCGTCGCCATCGAGCCCGCAAAGATCAGTGCTGCGAGCCCAACTGCCGTGCCGGCGAGCAGTCGCGTCCTAGTCGACTGTCGTCGCATCACCGATGTCCGCGTAGCCTGTGCCATTATTCGACACCTCCGAGTTTCTGTTCCATCCGCGCCTCAATCAGCTGCGAGCCGATGCTGATGAACAGGACGGTGATGAAGAGGATCACCCCGGCCACGAACAGGGCATTCATCTGTATTCCAGTGGCTTCACCGTAGTTTGCGGCGACAAGTGAGGTTAGCGTTTCGTAGCCGTAGAAGACGTTAAAAATGGGGTCTGGAATCGTCGGGTTGTTCCGTAGCATGACTGTCGCTGCCATCGTCTCGCCAATCGCCCGTCCAACGCCGAGCAGCACCGCCGCTGAAACCCCGGAGAAGGCGGCTGGGAGGGTGATTGACGTCATCGTCTGCCAGTCGGTGGTCCCAAGCGCCAGCGAGCCGCTCTTCATCGACTCGGGGATACTCGTGAGTGCATCCTCGGCGACCGAGACCACCGTCGGGAGGGCCATGAGTCCGACGACGATCCCCACGAACAGGTAGGTCCCCTGACCGACGAGATCGAACTGATCTGAGGCCCACGGACTGAGAACGGTAAATCCGATGAATCCATACACGATCGATGGAATCCCGGCGAGAATCTCGACGGCCGGCTTCACCGTCTCCCGAACAACCCCTGGGGCAATCTCGCTGAGAAACAGCGCCGCCGCCACACCCAGCGGACCGGCGACCAGCGTTGCGATGATGGTCACCATCACGGTGCCGTGGATCATCGGTAACATCGAGTACCGGATCGGATCCGCGGCGGCGTTCCACCGTGTCTGGATGAACATCCGCAGTCCCGGCACGTTGAGACCGAAGACCTCGGCCGATCCGTATTGCAGGGCTGGCCACGCGCGCAGGAAAATAAACACGATGATTAATCCCAAAATGACCAGCGTTGAGATGGTCATCGAGAGTGTCAGCGCACGAGCCATCAACCCCTGGTGTTTTGCCCACCCGTATCCGGTCGCGATCAAGAAGACGGCGAACGGAATGACAGTCCAGCTTGACACGAGCAGAAACCCAATGAATGCGGCAATTAGACTCAGTGAACTGAGGAGGACCGTCGCGAGTTCGGATGGCGTCGCTTCGTCGATGAACCTCCGGCTCGACCTGACATACTGCATGCCGGCCGAACGGAGTGAATCGGGATCGAGTGTCGATGGAATGGTCATCATTTGAGAAGGGGAGCCCCCGGGTCCGTGGGCTTAACGACTCCCGGTTACGCGAGTTGTCTTAGGCCGTCTGCTCCGGCAACTTGTCCTTCTCGGACTGGATATCGCTTGTCGGCAGCGGGATGTAATTGACGTCCTCGACGAAGAGCTTCTGACCGAAGGTGGTCAGGAACATGTTGAGGAATGCCGCCTCACGCATGTCCGTCCCGTCGGGGGTGTCCTCTGTGATCTTCGTGTACATGTGGAGGTCTCGGTTGAGCGGATAGTCGCTATCAAAGATCGTGTTTTCGGCATCCCGATCGGGCTCGTAGACCGTGCCCTCGAAGTCAATGGCAATCGGTTGAACCGCGTCGCTCGTAAACGCCAGCGCCATGTAGCCGATGGCGCCCTCGTTTTGTTCAATGACCGTCGCGACCTGCTGGTTCTGGCCCTTTCGAGTGTCAACGCCCGGCATCGCGGCGTCGGCGCCGCCGAGCATGTTGAGTCGGAAGCTGGTGTCCGTCCCAGAGCCCTCCGCACGGGCGACAGCGTAAATCTCCTGGTCTGGACCACCGACCTCGCTCCAGTTGGTGATTTCGTCCTGGTAGATCTGCCGAACCTGGTCGCCGGTGAGCTGGGTCACCCCCGCCTCGTACACGTCGCTGCTGACGACGACCGGCTGCCCGTCGCGACCGACGACGTGGTCGACGTACTCCTCTTGGGCCTCGGACTCGCTGATACCGAGCTCGGCTGTGATCGGGCCGGATGAGTTCCCGATGTCGACTTTACCGTCGCGCACCGCCTTACAGCCGGTCCCCGAGTGACTCAGCCCGATACTTGTCGGGAATGGGGGGTTCGACCTCTCTCCAGTCGGCTCAAAGCCGTACAGACTGGCGAAGTAATCGGCGATGTTCATGTCGGGCTCGCCCAGATCGCTCCAGCCAGGAACCGTACTCTCGCCCGAGGAGCCCCAGTACTCGCCGTCGTCCGGTGGTGAGTTTGAGTTCCAGTAAGCGCTGCCGGTGTTGGAGATCGGATAGACCGTCGAGGATCCTTCGGCGTTCAGCATCGACGTGTCGGTGCTGCCCGACCCGGCGGTCTCGTCCGTGTCATCTCCGTCGCTCTGTGAGGTACAGCCGGCGACGCCGGCCGCACCGACCGCTCCCGATGCGACGAGGAATTTGCGGCGTGATACAATATCGCTGCCTGTTGACTGGTCGGACGCCATCACCAGTATAGGCTCTTTGGACTATAAAGACGATTTATAATTGTGGTATAACGCCCGCCATAGGCGCGTATACCCATATGTTCGTAATATAGTGCTATATACCCGTCTGGACGCCGACCCTGGCAACACCCGAAGGGCTTACGCCCTGTCAATAGAAGCCCCAGGTATGTCCTCGACGGAGGAGCCTCCTGAACTCGCTGGCCTCGCCCTTGACGATGCGGTCGATGTGGTCGTCGCCACCTACGATGTTGATCGCGACCGTGCTGCGACGATTCTCCGGTCGGTCGCGGATGACGGCGTTGTCTCGCGCGAGGCGGTGTCAGATCGTCTCGGTCACGTCTCGAAGGTCGTTTCGACGCCGGAGACGCGGCTTGAGTTGACCGAGCGTACCCACCAGGCCATCATCGATCGTGTCGAGGAGGCCCCAGACTACGAGACGATCACGGCCCGGCTGACGCAATACGAG
>JBEQAX010000076.1:0-4426 GCA_041640095.1 Salinarchaeum sp.
TCGTGATAGAACGCCAGGTCGCCGGTGAGCAACACCGTCGGGCCGTCGGTCGCGCTGTCGAGACCGAAGGCCGTGCTGGTGATGCCGTCGATCCCGCTTGCCCCCCGGTTGCCAAAGACCGATACCGGTGTTGCCCGCGGACGGGCAAACCGGTCAAGATCGCGCACCGGCATACTGTTCGAGACCATCAGCGTCCCGCCAGTCGGCATCGTTTCGGCCACCGTCGCCGCAATCGCTCCCTCGAACAGTGGTTGATCGTCCAGCCCGAGGGTCTCCCAGTAGGTTGCCTCGACCGCCGTAACCCGGTCGCGCCACGCGTCGCTCGCCGCGCCTGGCTCAAGGGCGTCGGCGAGGCGCGTTGCAAGACGGGTCGGATCGGCGACAACGAGGTCACTCGCGGTGAACTCCGCTTCGGGCCACTCGCCGCCGGCGTCAACGATCACCTGTCGATCCGCCTGGTCGCGAAGGAACTTCCGCAGCGACTTTGAAGTCGGTGAGGCGCCAAACCGTAGGACGACATCGAGTGACGGCCACCCGTCGCACGCAAGGTACGCGTCGTAGCCACCGCAGATCGGGGCCGTCTCGTGCCCGAAGCGGTGTCCCGAAAGGGGATCCGCGAAGACCGGAAAGCCACTGGCGTCACTAAGCGCCGCCAGCGCGTCGCGGGACGGTGTCGGCTGATTCGCCGGCCCGGTGACGATGACCCCGCGTTCGGCCGCCTCGATTGTCCCGACGAGGCGTTCAAGGCGATCTCCGTCGATTGTTGGCGTACCAGTAGTAGTCTCGACAAACGGCCCCTCGCGACCGGTCACGGCGAGGGGAGCCTGCTCCGCTAGATCGTCGGACACGGCTCCCTCAACGGGCGTCGGGTCAAGTGGCTTGTGCGCCGGCACGTTGAGATGAACCGGCCCGGCCGGTGGGCCGCCGGCGGTTGCGACCGCGCGATCGATCGTCACCCGGAGCGACCGGAGTGTGCGTGCCTCGGCCGCCGGTTCGGGGAGCTGCCGGAACCACCGGACAGCATCGCCATAGAGGTCCTGCTGATCGATGGTCTGGTTGGCGCCGCTATCGATGAGTTCCGGTGGTCGATCTGCCGTCAACACCACCAGCGGTACTCGCGAGTGAAACGCTTCGATGACCGCCGGGTGGAAATTCGCGGCGGCGGTTCCGGAGGTGCACACCAGCGGCGTGGGCGTTCCTGTCGTCCGAGCCCGTCCTAACGCGAAGTATGCCGCCGAGCGCTCGTCGAGGTGGGTGTAGGTTTCGATGCCGTCGTGCTCGGCAAGCGCGACCGTCAGCGGTGTCGACCGACTCCCAGGGGCAATCACCGCCGTATCGACACCGGCGGCGGCGAGTTCTGAGACGATCACCTCACCCCAGAGCGTACTGCGATTTGGCGCGGTCATTGGAGGACATCAAGCATTGGTTGGTACTTTAGCCCAATCTCATCGTATTCGGTTTCGGGGTCGCTCTCGGCAACAATCCCGGCGCCAGCAAACAGGTGGGCTTGCTGGCCCTGTGTCAGCATCGATCGAATCCCGACCGCAAAGTGCCCTCGTCCGGCGGCGTCGAACCAGCCAATCGGTCCGGCATACCACCCCCGATCGAAGTCCTCAATCCGCTTGATGAGCGTTCGGGCCGGATCAGTCGGGTGGCCGCCGACTGCCGGCGTTGGGTGTAGCGCCTCCACCAGCGAGAGCACGTGTACGTCACCCGCGGGCGTAGCGGTAATCGGTGTCCGGCGGTGCTCAAGCGTCTGGAGCTGTCGGAGGCCGGTCCCAGCAATCTCAATCGACGCGGCGTGGGGTCGGAGTCGATCTCGGATTGTCTCAAGGACGTAGCCGTGCTCGCGGTCTGTCTTCGGGTCGGCCTGCAGATCCGTATCGAGGCCGGCCTCGGCATTGCGACTGGCCGATCCGGCGAGCGCCTCTGTCCGGATGGTCGTGCCATCAGTGGCAATCAGTTGTTCCGGCGAGGCGCCGATGAAGATGCCGGCGTCGGGCGCTGGTTGCATTGCGAACCGGTAACATCGAGGATAGGCCTCTGATAGCTGTGCTAGTGCGCCACCCGGATCAAGCGGCGCTTCAAGAGTAGCTTCGAGGGCCTGCGCTAAGACGACTTTGTCGAGGGTGCCTGTGTCGAGTTGATCGGTTACATCGGCCACTGTCTGGCACCAGTCCGATCGGGTCCCACGACGGACGGTCCGCTTGACGCCTGGTGGGGCAGGCGTTGGCTCTGCGGCGACTACAGCGGTGTGTTCGAACTGCTCAAGACGCCGTCGAGCGCTCGCTTGCTCTGCTCCGATGGCAACGAGTCGGGTTCCCGCATCCTCCTCGACAGCAAGAACCTCTGGGAGGACGAACCAGGCTGACGGGAAGGCCTGCCAGTCTGGGGTCGTCGCGTCGCTCGGGCCGAATCGAACCCCACCGAGCATCGGGATGGACTCCAGTTGCGAGGCGTCGCCCCCATTGAAGACTGCGTTGGCCTGCTGGCGCACCTGTGTCAACCGCTCTGGACCATCCGCCTGTATCGTGGTGACGGCACCGCCAGCGACGTAGGTCTGATCGGCCCCAAACCAGGCGATTCGTGGGGCGGAAAGCGCATTGAACACACCGGTGAGCGATACCGAATCGACAGTTGTCTCCGCGGTCGCAATCGACGTTACGGGAGCCTCCTCACACACACGACTCACATCCGTAGCTAGTGACAAACTCCGTTAAACGCTCCTCTTCCGGCAGGCCGACAGAAAACACGCCGAGAGACGGCCTACAGTTCGATGTCCTCGTCGACGTCGGCGGACGCCTCCTGCTCGGCGGCAACCTCCGACGGTGGCGCCTCAAGGGTCAGCTTCTGCATCTCAACGCGGCGGAGCGGGTAGACGGTCTTGGCGTCGCTGTAGATGGTACTCGAGAGTCGGCCGTTAACGACCGAGTCCGCCAGGTCTGCATAGGAGTGCTCCTGGATCGTCTCTCGCACGCGGTCGATCATAATGCGGCGGATGGCCTGCTCCTGACTGCTGTCGGCCTTCTTCGTTGTGAACGCGACGGGCTGCACCTGCACGCGGTAGTCATCGGCTGTCAGGTCAGTCACGTAGGCCTCGACCTTCGAGGCCCCGCGGCGGACCAGCGAGCGCAGATAATCCCGCGTGAGTTCGTGCTTGACGAACTGGGTGTAGGCGCTGTCGCTACCAACATCGGTGATGCGGAAGGTCAGCTTGGTGTTGTTCTCGCCGGCCTCCTCAGTGAGTTCACCGAGGGTGGTCTCAACGCGTCGGTCGATGAGCTGTTCTGGTTCCTCCGCGAGGGTCTCGCCGATTTCGGCGCGATCGAATCCCTCGGGGGCGTATACGGTGTACCACCGCTTGTCCTGTCGTTGTCGTGAAACGGATCGTTCGCTCATTGGTCTGTGGTTGCTGTCGTGTCGGATGACGGTGTCGGTTCGCTAGCGGTACGATCAGATTGCTGGCGGGCGATGCGTGCGACATCGGTTGCGACGGCGAGATTTAACACGTAGTCATCCACCGTCGCCTCAAGACTAGCCGTCCGGTCGCGGCACATCGTCGTCACCACCTGGCCGTCGGTAACGGTCGTCTCGACATCATCGGTGTTGTCCGGGGCGATCGCGGCGGCGATCGTCTCGGGGTCGGCCACGGTCGAGGTGATTGTTGCGCGTGTGTCGCTCATAGCTCCTCCCGGGCGGTCGCGACAAGGGTTCGGTCCGCGACGGTGCCGTCGTGGTCGATCATGCCGTAGTGCTGGGTGCCGTCGCTACTGCCGGAGACGGTCTCAGCGATGGCCGTTGTTGCCGCCCGGAGATCGGCTTCTGGATCGCCAACAAGGGCGGCCCGCTCCTCGCCAAGCACGAGCGTGACGGGCTCGGGCGAGACGCTCCGGTGGAGCACTCGGGCAACGGTAAGCGCCCGGTGGTCCGCAACGAACGCGGCGTACAGACCGCCGTAACGTTCGGTTTCGGCGGCTTCGATAGCGGCGTGTACTGCCTCGGCGTGCTGTCGCCAACTCGTCCGAGCACTGTCGACGGCATCGCCACCGAGGGCAATTGCGACGGCCGTTCCGGGGTGCTCGCGTGCGACAGCGTCGAGCACTTCCGCGTACCCCTCGACCGTCGGAAACGGACCGGCGTTGACAGTCGGATGGACGAGCGTATCGATGGTCTCGGCCGCCCGCTGTGGTGTTGGAGTGCTTGTCCCGAGGATGGCCACAAGTGACGCCACCCGACGGTGGGCGTCCGCATCGAGACGCGTCGGATCGTCGGTCGCATCGACGCGCTCAAGATGTGACGCGACAGCCTCTGGGTCGCCGGAGAACTCCGCGTGGAGCCAGAGCGTAAACGCGAGGCCGGTGGTGAGTTCGGCGACCGGCAGGCCGACGCCTGGCCGTCGGGTGAGTCCTTCTGCAGTCTCCCGAAG
>JBEQAX010000077.1:0-4278 GCA_041640095.1 Salinarchaeum sp.
CCCGACGGTCGTCCGAGCATAAACCGGGTCGTCGGTAACCGCGCGTCCGTCAACGCTGACGGTCCCGGTATCGGGCGTCAATAGGCCGTTGAAGTGACGCACCAGCGTCGTCTTCCCGCTGCCGTTCGCCCCGACAATCGCTACTGCCTCATCGTCGCCAAGTGTTAGTGAGACATCGGTAACCGCAGCGACGCTATCATATTGGTGCGTGAGGTTCTGTACGCTAATCACGCCTGTCCGGGTCCAGTGACGACTCCACTTCGTCCGGCGAGGATGGCGGCGATCGCCTTGGCGATATCGCCGGGTAGGAACACTAATCCTCCGGTTACGAGCGCCTTCGGGATCGAGATCTCGAGGACCAGGCTTAACCAGAGTCCGCCGAGCACGTACATGGTGGCGATCCCACCGGCAAGCCCGAATGCGTACCACGGCAGTCCGATCTGCCGGAGGTCGGTCACCCGCGTGCTGCGATGAACGCCGAGCCCAATGACAGCGGCGGCGATCGGAAACGAGAGAAGATACCCACCGGTCGGGCCTCGTAGGTAGCCGAGCCCGGCGTTGCCCTGTGCGAAGACCGGAACGCCGACCGCACCGGTAAAGACGTACAGCGCCATGGCGGCGGCCCCCCACCGGGGTCCGAGGAAGATCCCGGCGAGAAAGACGCCGAGTACCTGTAATGTGATCGGTGCCGGTGAGAGCGGATACGGGACAGCGACGTAGGCCAAGGCAGCGGTCAGTGCGGCCATCGCTGCCGCATAGGCCAGCTGGTGGACCGTTCGATCGGCAACGAGATCAACGTCGTCGTAGTCGGTGCTCACGGCTATGCTGGATCCGTCAACCCAAAAATAACCATTGGTTTACGACACAGCGAAGAAGGCTTATATATCGGTCTCTGTGTTGGCTATCCGTATGGACGAGAAAACCGAATCCCTCCGAGAGGTTTTCTTAGAGGTCTCAGACACCGAGACCGTTACTGAGGCGCAGTCAGACGCCCGTGGGACGCTCACTGACGATACATCCACCGACGAGCGTCTTGAGGCGATGCTCGCCGAGATGCGCGAGCGGTATACCTTCCGGAGTGACCTCACGGACGATCAGCTACTCACCGTTATCCGGCGATTCTACGACGGGGACTCGGACGCCGCCATCGCCGATGCCGTGGAGTGCTCCGAGCAGACGGTCTTCGAGGCCCGACTTGATCTTCACTGCTTCCGTGAAGAGGACTTCGAGGCCCCCTTCGCGTTCGACGCATTTCGTCGTGCCGTCGCCCAGGGGGCGTCAGTCGAGGATCTCGTCGACCGGTTTGAAGCCTCCACAGCGACGATTCGTCGGTATCGACAACTGCTTGAAGCCCGCGATCAGGCCCGTCGGGCAAACGATCGGTATCGCGATGAGTTCGCCGAACTGCTTGCCGACGCTGATCTCACGGGAGGACTGACCCAGCGGGCCCGCGAGGACGGTCTCGGCGAGGCAACCGAAGACATGGAGACTGATGTCTCCTTTTGAGGACGCCCATTCTGCTCCCGACGCGTTTTAGTCGATATCCTGAGTATCCTGTCTGTATGCAAGTCGTCACGCTGGGTCCCGAAGGCACCTACTCCCACCGGGCTGCGACGGCCGTTTCGGACGACATCGCCTTCCGCGAGTCGGTCACGAACATCGTCGAAGCCGTCGAAGCCGGTGAGCACCCTCGCGGTGTGATCCCGATCGAAAACAGCATCGAAGGGTCGGTTACCGAAAGCCTTGACGCGCTTGCCGAGGCGGATGTGGCCGTCCTCCGAGAAATCGTCACGCCGATTCGCCACGCGCTACTTGCCCAGCGTCCCGACTTCGAGACAGTCGCCAGCCACTCGCAGGCGCTTGCACAGTGCCGCGAATACCTCGCCGCCGAGTATCCGAACGCCTCGCTTGAGGCGGTTGCCTCAACGGCCCGTGGCGTTGAGATTGCCCGTGAGGATCCGACCGTCGCTGCCATCGGCCACCCCCAGAACGCCACCGACAATCTCCAGGTTATCGCCGAGGCCATCCAAGACCGCACCTCGAATGCCACTCGCTTTTTCGGGATTGGCCCGCGCGAGACGCTTGACCGTGCCGGCGGGAAATCCTCCTTTGCGGTCTATCCAAACACCGATTACCCCGGTCTCCTGCTGGAGTTGCTCCAGCCGTTCGCGGACCGCGACATCAATCTCACCCGTATCGAGTCTCGCCCCAGCGGTGCCCGACTCGGTGATTATGTCTTTCACATCGACATCGCTGCCGGACTCTATGAGGATCGGACCCAGGACGCGCTTGCGGATATTGAGGAACTGGCGTCCAACGGATGGGTCAAGCGCTTTGGCTCTTATGACGTCGAACACGTCGTCTGATCCGGTGCTCCGGTAGAGTTTTATTCGACTCAAACCTACCAACCTGCTGACTATGCGCTCTAGTCCACTCGATGATCTCGAACAGTTGTTAGACCGTCTCGACACCGGGATTGACGTGTCGATGCCACGGGCGGCATCGTGTGATGTCGTCGACCGTGATGATGCGTATACCGTTCTCGTTGATCTTCCGGGATACGACGCCGACGAGCTTGATGTCACCTACTCCGATGGACGGCTTCACATCCACGGCGAACGACAGGATCACCTCGATGTTGAGGAGGACGCCTACATCCGACGCGAGCGTCGCCGTGCAGTGGTTAACCGCACGGTACGAATCCCAGATCCGGTCGATGAGACAGCAATCTCAGCGACGTACTCCGATGGGGTTCTTGAGATCACGCTTCCAAAAGCCGAGGATGCAACCGGCGGCCACGAGATCGAAATCGAATAGCTGGTCGTCGGTTGAGTGATGAGCTCGGCGCGAGAAGTCGGCAGTCCTTTTTACTCCTGCCGTCCGAACGGTCACGCATGAGTTACGAGCCCGCGGAGATTGAGGATCGCTGGCGTCGCCGGTGGGCTGAGGAGGGTCGCTACGAGGTTGATCCGGACTCCGAGGCGGATGCCACGTTCATTACCGTCCCGTATCCCTACCCGAGTGGCGGGATGCACATCGGCCACGCGCGCACCTATACCGTCCCCGATGTCTACGCGCGCTACCGTCGCCAGCAGGGCGATAACGTCCTCTTTCCAATCGCCTGGCACGTCACCGGCACCCCGATTATCGGTGCTGTTGAGCGGCTCAAAGAAGGGGAACAGGCCCAGATCAACAGCCTCCAGAACGCCTTCGGCGTGCCCGAAGCGGATCTAGCTGATCTCGAAACTCCGATGGGCTACGCGCGGTACTTTATCGAAGAGGCCGACTGCTCGTATAAGACGGGGATGAGCCAACTTGGCCTCTCGATCGACTGGCGCCGCGAGTTTACTACCGAGGACGAACGGTACAAGCAGTTTATTTCCTGGCAGTACGAGACCCTCCGCGAACATGGACTCCTTGAGAAGGGCCTGCACCCCGTCAACTACTGTACTAACGAGAAACAGCCGGTGACGACACACGATCTACTTGAGGGCGAGGATGCGGAGTTTCAGGAGTACACCCTGATCAAGTTCAGTGACGCTGAGGCGATCTATCCGATGGCAACACTCCGGCCGGAGACCGTCCGAGGTGTCACCAACGCCTACGTCGATCCCGAGGCCACCTACGTCCGTGCGACCGTCGATGGCGAGACCTGGATCGTCTCGGCGGCCGCTACCGAGAAGCTTGATCTGCAGGCACACGATGTCACCGTCGAAGAGCGCTTTGAAGGCGCCCGCCTGGTCGGCCGCGAGGTCGAGAATCCCGTCACCGGCGATCAGCTGTTGATCCTTCCGGCGGACTTCGTTGATGTCGAGAATGCAACCGGCGTCGTGATGTCGGTCCCGGCGCACTCGCCCGATGACTATGTCGCCCTCCAGGATGCCAAATCGCGCGCGGACGATCTTGCCGACTACGGCGTTGACCCCGAGCGGGTGCGTGCGATCGAACCGGTGTCGATCCTCGATATCGAGGGCTACGGCGAGATCCCGGCGCGCGATGTCGTTGAGGAGTATGGGATCGATACCCAGGGCGATCCCGCACTCGAGGAGGCGACACAAGAACTGTATAACCGAGAGTTCCACCAGGGTGTGCTCCACGATACCTACGGCGAGTTCGGCGGCGAGGTCATCGAAGATGTTCGCGATGTCTTAGACGAGCACTACCGCTCGCAGGGGGCCTTCGCCAGCATGTACGACTTCGCCGAGGAGGTTGTCTGTCGGTGTGGCGGCGATGTTGAGGTGGCCGAACAGGAGACGTGGTTCCTCCGGTACAATGACG
>JBEQAX010000078.1:0-3923 GCA_041640095.1 Salinarchaeum sp.
TACGACCTCCACGCCCCACACTGAATAAAGAAATCGTATTACCAACAACTGTTAATCACAGGCGCGACGAGTACGAGTGCCTGAAGTGTGGAAAGGAACTCCACGCGGATTACAACGCCGCTCGGAATATTGGGTGGCGTCTTATCCAGCACTGGCTCAAGTCTGGGGCTGGACGGGCCACCAGTCAACTGGCCCTCAAGTCAGGGACGCTGAACGCGAACGGCCAATTCCGCCCTTCCGCCCTGCGTGGATAGAGCGGGAGTCCACTGACAAGCCTCGGGGCTTGCCCCCGAGGCGGTTGACCATTGATGTGCCGGCACTCACCCGACAAGTTCGACGACTCGCTCGACGACCGTTGACGGGGTCGCTTCGACGTACGCGCCGGCGTCGCGAAGCGCGGTGATTTTGCTGTCGGCCGTTCCGGTTCCCTCGCCGGTGACGATTGCCCCGGCGTGTCCCATGCGCGTGCCGGTCGGAGCAGTTCGTCCGGCGACAAACCCGACGACAGGAGTCTCCATGGTGGCGATGTATTCCGCAGCGGTCTCCTCGGCGGCCCCGCCGATCTCCCCGCAGAGGACGACCACATCGGTGTCTGGATCGGTCTCAAACGCGGGGAGGGCCTCTCTGAAGGTCGTTCCGACGATCGGATCCCCACCGATGCCGAGTGCGGTTGACTGCCCGATCCCCCGACGGGTGAGATCATCGATAATCTGGTAGGTCAGCGTCCCCGACCGGGAGACGAGTCCAACCCGTCCCGGACGCGTAATCGTCGTCGGGATGATCCCCAATAATGCCTGATCAGGGGCGATGATTCCTGGTGAGTTCGGTCCGACGAGCCGCGTGTGGGTCTCCCCAAGCCGCCGGCGAATAGTGGCCATGTCCTGCATTGGAATCCCCTCAGAGACGACCACCACGAGTTCAAGAGCCGCGTCGATGGCCTCCATGATCGCGTCTGTGGCAACCGCCGGTGGCACGAAGATCACCGACGCGTTGATGTCGTGATGCTGCATCGCCATCCGTACGGTCTCGTAGACCGGAACGCCGTGGACGCGCTCGCCTGCCTTTCCAGGTACGACCCCGGCGACGACCTCTGTTCCGGCCGCCTGCATCCGCTCGGTGTGAAACCGGCCATGCTCCCCCGTGATCCCCTGTACGAGCACCCGGGTGGTGTCATCGATGAAGACACTCATGGGTGTCCTCCGGCCAGGTCGACGGCCCGACGGACGGCGGCGTCTAGATCGGCCTCGACGGTGATTCGGTCATCAGTCAGCTTGTCCAAGCCAGCTTGCTGATTTGTCCCGGCAAGACGAACAACCAACGGTGCCGGGAGCGTTTCGTTGGCTTCGACGACCGCATTGAGTCCCGTCGCCACCTCATCGCACCGGGTGATCCCGCCAAAGATGGTGAACAACACGACATCGACGTTCGGATCCTCGAAGACGAGTGACAATGCGTTACCGATCCGGTCGGCGTCGGCCCCCCCGCCAACATCGAGAAAGTTTGCCGGTTCCCCTCCGATATGATCGATGAGGTCCAGTGTTGCCATTACCAGTCCGGCGCCGTTACCGATGACGCCGATTGACCCGTCCAGTCTGACATACTCAAGGTCGTACTCGACCGCCTTCCGCTCAAGTGGATCCGCCGGCACGTCGGCCTCGGCATCGAGTTGTGGCTGTCGAAATAGTGCATCGTCATCGATATTGAACACGGCGTCAAGTGCGACCAGTCCCGATCCGGTGATGACCAGTGGATTGATCTCGATTTCGGTCCCATCGTATGTCGTCCACAGATCGTACAGCCGCATCGCCACCTGTGTTAGCGGTCGGGTGTCGGCGGCGTCGATGCCGGCCTCGGTGATCGCCTGTCTGACCTGGTAGGGATACAGGCCGTAGACCGGATCGACCGGAATCCGTGCCATCGCCCCCGCTGTCGCTGCCGACTCGACATCGATGCCACCGCTCGCAGAGAGCATCAACACCGGTTGTCCCACCGCTCGGTCCATCGTTATGCCGAGGTACAACTCGTCGTTACTGTCGATCGTTTCCTCAACAAGAACGCTCTCGACTGGCAGTCCACGGACGGTACTGCCAAGCATCTCGTCGGCGACGGTCCGCGCCTCGGCGTCTGACGTCGCCGTCTTGACGCCACCAGCCTTCATCCGTCCGCTCGCACGAACCTGCGCCTTGATGTAAACCGGATAGCCGATTCCGTGTGCGGCCTGCACGGCCTCGGCAACCGTTCCAACGTGCCACGACTCCGGCGTCGTGATGTCGACCTCGTCGAACAGCGATTTCGCTTGGTGCTCAAGGAGCTTCATCCAGCTGTGGTATAGTATGTCTACCAGGGTGGTAAGAACCTTCGGCCGCTGGACCAAGCGGTATTTACGCGTCTGTCTCCTTGTATCTCGTATTGTGGCAGTACACGTCGTGCCGGACACGAGCGTGATCGTGGACGGCCGTGTCTCCGAGCGGATCGACTCGGGGGAGTTTGCCGATGCGACGGTTTCGGTCCCCGAGGCTGTTGTCGCTGAGCTTGAGGCGCAGGCCAACGACGGCCGCGAGAGCGGATGGAACGGTATTGAGGAACTCCAGCGGCTGGCCGATCTGGCCGCCGCCGGTGACATTGCTCTTGAGTACGTTGGCGATCGTCCCGATGTCGATACCCGTGATGCGGCGAGTGAGGGCGAGATCGATGCCTTCATTCGGTCGCTTGCGGCCGACCTGGGAGCGACGTTCTTCACGAGCGATGTCGTCCAGGCCGAGATTGCCCGCGGCAAGGGCCTTGATGTCGAGTATGTCTCCCCGCGCGTCGAGACGGTCGATCGGCTCAGCATCGAGGAGTACTTTGACGACCAGACGATGAGCGTTCACCTCCGATCGGACGCGGTGCCCAAGGCCAAACGTGGTTCGGTTGGTGAGATGTCATTCGAACGGATCGGTGATACCCCGCAGTCGGCCGACGAACTCCGTGAACTCATTCAGGAGATCAAAAATGCCGCCCGGCAGTCTGACGCCGGATTCGTTGAACTCTCTGAGCCGGGGATGACCATCGTCCAGTTCCGGGATTACCGCATCGCCCTTGCGGAACCACCGTTTGCCGACGGCTTTGAGATCACGGCCGTCCGCCCTATCGTCCAGACCTCGATAGAGGAGTACGACCACGCCGAGGAGCTCAAAGAGCGGCTGGTCGCCCAGCAGCGGGGCGTGCTCATCTCCGGGTCACCTGGGGCTGGCAAGTCCACCTTCGCTCAGGCTGTCGCCGAGTTCTTGGCCGACAGCGATTACGCCGTTAAGACCATGGAGAAGCCGCGGGACCTTCAGGTCGATCCTGAGATCACCCAGTATACCGAACTCGGCGGGTCCATGGCCCGGACGGCCGATGCGCTATTGATGGTCCGGCCGGATTATACCATCTACGACGAGGTTCGCAAGACTGACGACTTTGAGGTCTTCGCGGACATGCGGATGGCGGGTGTCGGGATGATTGGTGTTGTCCACGCGACGCGGGCTATCGACGCCCTTCAGCGGCTGGTTGGTCGCGTCGAACTCGGGATGATACCACAGATTGTTGATACGGTTGTCTACATCGAAGCCGGTGAGGTGGAGACCGTCTATGACGTTGTCACGGAGGTCAAGGTTCCCCACGGACTGACCGAGGAGGACCTCGCCCGGCCGGTCATTGTCGTCCGGGACTTTGTCACTCAGGACCCGGCCTACGAGATCTACACCTTCAACCGCCAGGTTGTCACCGTCCCGATCGGCGAGGGCGAAGAGGAATCCCGTGGCGTCGAACGCATTGCCCGCCAGGAGATCGAACGCGAGATCCGCTCGGTCGCCAGCGGACACGTTGAGGTCGAACTGCAGGGCCCGAACACGGCAACAGTCTATGTCGATGAGAACGACATCTCGACGGTCATCGGCAAG
>JBEQAX010000079.1:0-3864 GCA_041640095.1 Salinarchaeum sp.
ACGGATCGCGATGCCGTCACCGAACTGCTTCAGGTCCACGAGCCCGAGACGGTCATCCACGCCGCCGCCCAGCCCTCTGCGCCCTACTCCCAGATCAACGGCGAACGCGCGAACTACACCCAGCACAACAACCTCCAGGCGACCCGCAACCTGCTCTTTGGCCTCAAGGAAACCGACCTGACCGATACCCACTTCATCGAAACCACGACCACCGGCGTCTACGGCGCCCCCGAGTTCCCGATCCCCGAAGGCGGCGCGGTCATGGAGAACCAGGGCGAGCGCGACGAGGTGCCCTTCCCCGCGATGGCCGGCTCGTGGTATCACCTCACCAAATGCCACGACGCCGCCAACCTCCGGCTTGCACACACCCAGTTCGACATTCCAATCTCTGACGTGCGCACCGCCATCGTCTACGGCACCGAAACCCCCGAAACCGCCGCTGACGAGCGGCTCGCCACCCGCTTTGACTTTGATTACTACTTCGGCGTTGTTGCCCACCGCTTTGTCGCCCAGGCCATCGCCGAGTACCCCATTACTGTCTACGGCAAGGGCGAACAGCGCAAGCCGTTCATCGCGCTTGAGGACGCTGTCGAGGGGCTTACCCGCCTCGCGCTCGCTGACCCTGATGATCGTCCCGACGATCACGTCGTCTACAACCAGGTCACCCGGGCGATCAGCATCGTCGAGGTCGCCAACACCATCGCCAATGTCGCCCAGGATCACGGGCTTGACGCCCCTGTCGAGCACTTCGAGAACCCGCGTGAGGAAGACGAGACCCACCAGATGGAAATTGAAAACGCCCGCTACGCCGAGTTGATCGATGGGCAGTCACAGACCTTCGAGGAAGCCGTTGAGGAAATGATCGACACACTGCTCACGCACACCGACCGCATCACCACCCACGAGGACCGGTTCCTCCCAGACGTGCTCGAAGACTAAGATGCCACCAACCGCCACCGCCGACCGACGCGTCCTCGTCACCGGTGGGTGTGGGTACATCGGCAGCGCCCTCGTGCCCCGTCTCCAGCAGGCCCCCGAGACCGACACGGTCGTTGTCTTCGACTCGTTACGGGGTGGCTCGCCGGCAAACCTCATCGACGCCCAGCTCGGCGATGGCGTGCACTTTCGCGAGGGCGATGTCCGCAGGTACGGCGCCATCGAGGCGGCCATGCGCGACATCGACGCGGTCGTCCACCTCGCCGCTATCACCGGCGCGGCCAGCACGCACGACCGACGTGAGGAGACCTTCGCGGTCAATCTGGAGGGCACCGAGAACGTCCTCACCGCTGCCGAGAAGTGTGGAGTGGACACGGTGACGCTAGCGTCCTCGTGTAACATCTACGGCCGGGCCCCCCACGAGAACGTTGATGAGACGGTCGATCCAGAGCCAATCAATCCCTACGCCGAGTCCAAACTCGCCGCTGAGGACCTGCTTGCCGACTTCGATGGGGACGCGACGGCCCTTCGGATGAGCACGGTCTACGGCTGGGCGCCGGGTATCCGGTTCAACCTCGTCGTCAACACGTTCGTGTTCCGCGCGCTGACTGGCCGACCGCTGACCGTCTATGGTGATGGCTCGAACTGGCGACCGTTCATTCACGTGCAGGATGCCGCCCGAGCCTTTGCCGACGCCACGCTTCATCCCGAGCGGTGGCCACAGCTGCGGTACAACGTCGGTGCGAACGCCGAGAACTACCAAATTAGCGAGATTGCAACGATCATCCGCGAGGAGACCGGCGCAGACATCGACATCACCTATCTTGAGGACGAACACCCTGGGCCCTCGTATCACGTCAACTTTGATCGCCTTGGTGAGACTGGCTTTGCACCCGATCAAACGCTTCGCGAGAGTGTGCGTGATCTCACCGCCCGGTTCCGCAAGCAAAATCAGCCTGGTACCGCTCGCCTCTCATATAAGGATGACAGCTAATACGCCAACGATCGCGATTACCGGAGCCGCTGGTTATATTGGGAGCCGTGTTGTCCGACAGCTCCAGCAAGAACACCCTGACTGGGAGCTCATCGCGCTTGATAACTTCTACCTCGGGAAAACCCGTGAGGTTGGTGAGCTTACGATCCAGCACGTCGATATTCGAAACCGCGACCGACTTGAGGCTGCGCTTGATGGTGTCGATGTTGTATTACACTTGGCCGCCATCAGTGGTGTTGACGACTGTGCTGATAATCCGGACCTCGCCTATGAGGTCAATGTACAAGGTACTAACAATGTTGCATGGGCCTGCCGGAAGATCGGTGCCGGTCTCGCATTTCCATTTAGTATGGCCGTCCTCGGTGACCCACAGTCGTTCCCGATTACCGTCGAGCACCGTCGGGATCCATTGAACTGGTATGGCCGGACCAAACGCCTCGGCGAACAGACTATCGAGACGCTCGCCGAGGGGGCGTTTCCAGCTCACCTCTTCTTGAAATCGAACCTCTATGGGGATCACTACATTGACGGGCAACGGATCACGAAAACGACCGTCATTAACTTCTTCATTCAGCGGGCGCTTGATGGCGAGCCCTTGACCGTTTACAAGCCGGGCACGCAGTCACGCAATTACATCCATGTCAAAGATGTCGCCGACGCCTATATACGGAGTGCCGAACGGCTGCTTGACCGGCTTGATGCGGACGACACCGGGGCAGAGGCATATGAGATTGCCGGTGGCGAGGATCCAAGCGTGCAGGCAGTGGCTGAACGTGTGCAGGCGATTGCAGCCGATTTAGCCGGTCTTGATGTCGAGGTACAACTCGTTGAGAATCCCCGACGCGAGGATGAAACGCTAACTGACACGTTTACTGTCGATACAACTCGCGCCCGATCGACCCTCGACTGGGAACCGACCCGTACCGTCGAGTCAACGATTCGCGAGTTGATCGAGCGCCAGACGACTTGATTGGTTACTCCGTGTGAGGGTTCTCGACACTTTCGTGTGTCCAGATCAACTCAAAGTACCGCCGCAGGCCGGCAACAAATGATCCATTTTCGGTCACAGCTGCCTGTCGCATGTGTAACGGCACATCTTTCTCCTCAACGAGTAAGATAGCGACGCCCGAGTCGTAGTCCATGCTTGGGTCAGCAAGTGTGCCACGCCACGGGAGCAGTCGTTCGCTGAATCGCACCCCCACCGATGGATACTCGGTGTTGAGATGGGCGAGAATATCACGCTGGATTCGCGTGTTGGCCTCCGAAAGATGACGCGGGTGAAGAAACAACATCTGTACCTCAACTCCGCGGTCGATTGCGTTTTGTAACGCTGGCTCAACAGCGTCAAGATACTCAAGACTTTTAGTGATTACATTGACCGTCTGTTGAGCATTCTGGTAGATTGTCCGAGTCTCGGCCTCGCTCGGATCGCCGACATCAACAACATGAAACAGTTCTTCAGCCGGGGTGATCTCCTTACTGGCCTGCTGGTACCGGGGCTCGAATGTCTCGATGAATTCCTCTTTAAGATTCTCAATGTCTGATCGAAACGACTCGAAGGCCTGTCGACGGTTTTCGACGACGCGGTCAAGAATTTCTTTAGGTGCTTTCGGCTGATAGCGTTTGGGCCGTCCAGGAATAATTTCGATAAGGCCTCGATTGGCGAGGTCCTCAAGCACGCCGTAGATTCGTGCTTTTGGAATGTCTGTCGCCTCAACGAGATTCGGTGCTGTTGATCGTCCGTGCGTAAGGAGCGCTTCGAGTGCCGTCGCCTCGTACTCGGAGAGGTCAAGGCGAGCAAACAGTTGCTCTGCGACCGAATCGTTGACCATGTCGAAGGCCTGTCATCCGGACTACTTAAGTGCCCGTTCGTGTCGGACACATAGTTTTATAATGCTTGAACATAGAGTTACTATTGATCTGAGTAACCATGG
>JBEQAX010000080.1:0-3803 GCA_041640095.1 Salinarchaeum sp.
CGGTCTCGCGCGAGTCGATTGGGCGTACGTTTTAGTACTGCACGACAAATACCCGCAGATATGGAACGTCCGCAAAGCGCGCAGATGTGGCGGTTCGTATCTGCCGGCGAGACCCTTTCGCGGCCAATCGTCTCCGATGGGTTCGTCTTTTTCGGAGACGACACCGGAACGGTCTACGCCGTGGACGCATCCGCAGGCGAACTTGATTGGGAGTGCTCCGTTGAGAGCGCCGTTCGGGTGGCTCCTGCGGTGACCGATCGGGTGGTCTGTGTCGCCACCGAGGCCGGAGCAATCTACGGGATTGACGCGAAGTCGGGCGAAGCCCTCTGGGCCGAAGGCTATGGAACCGACGTCGAGATTGCTCCGGCGGCTGCCGATGGGACCGTTTATCTTGGTGCCGGTGATCACCTGTACGCACTTGATGCTGCCACCGGTGACCCGCAATGGGATCACTGGCTCGCGACCGGCCGGGAGCGGTACAAGCGTCGTACCTGGGGAACGGTTATTGGGCGTCGGGTGACTGCCACCCCTGCGGTTGACTTTACGGGACTGTACGTCGGGAGCACGCCGGGCCGACTCTACGCGATGACCACCGACGGCGATAAGCGGTGGGACCTCGGGCTTAACGGCGCCGTTCATGCGGCAGTCTCAGTCTTCGAGGGAACAGTCTACACCGGGGACAATAGCGGCACTGTCTACGCGATTGATGCCCAGACCGGCGAGTCGATGTGGACAGCCGGCACACACGAAGCGGTCACTGCCGGTCCGATCGTCGCTAATGAGACGGTCTATGTCGGTGATGCCGAGGGCCGACTGTACGCCATTGATGCGACAACCGGAACGACCCACTGGCAGCACCCGGTTAGTGGTGCTATTGAGACCACGCCGGTCTGGAACGACGACGAGGTCGTTATCGGGAGTGCCGAGGGCGTTGTCTACGGAATTGACCCTGAGGAAGGAAGCCGCAACTGGACAATCTCACTCGGCGAGGGAATCGGAGCCCCGATGATCCACGACACCGTTGCGTACGTCGACAACGAGGCGGGGAATCTGTTCGCGATCGATCTTGACGCTGATATTCCCGCGGGCGCCCGTGGACAGGCTGGTGCACTCGGTGAGGGGGTTGCTGGCGATGAAGAGGAGATTACCGAAGAGCAGGTGCGCGCCGACATCGAACGGGAACTCTCAGAATCGGATGTTTCGATCGCCGGCGGATCGGCCTCACAGACACGTCGGCTTGAACTAGACCTAAGCGCAACCGAGGAGATTGACCGCGAGCACATCCCGGACTCGGTCGAAACCCGAACCGACGCCAAGTCGGTTGACGATGCCGTCTCGCAACTGTCGAATCTGCAGAGTGACGACGTCACCACAGCTAGCGGCGAAGGGGTCGACGATCAAACAGACGCGCTTCGGGCGCTCAAGGAACAACAGCAAGACGACGAGTGAGTCCCGCTATCCCCGGAGCGCCTCAACCGGCGGATCGTTCGCCGCCTTCCAGGCGGGATAGAGGCCGCTGAGAAGACTAGCGACCACGGCGAACGCGAACCCATACAGCAGGTACTGTGCACTTGACCATCCGAAGACAAGCCACGGGCTGTCGGTGAGGATCGCGAAGAGCGTAGCGCCAATGGCCAGTGATAGTCCTGCGCCGACGATCCCACCGAGTACCCCAAGGAAAACTGCCTCGGCGAGGATCATCCGGAGGACCTCGCCACGGCGGATCCCAACCGCACGAAGGACACCGATCTCGCCGCGCCGCTCAATTGTGCTCATGAGCATGACATTCAGAATGGCGACGCTCGCGACGACCAACGAGATTAACCCGATCCCAAGCAACGCGAGATTAAGCGTTGCGAAGAACGAGCCGATATTCTCCTGCACGCTTGCGTAGTCGGTCACCGAAACGATCTGTTCGTCCGCCTCGTTGAACTCGGCATCAATCGCGTCGGCGATCGCCCGTGCCTGACTGCCGCTAGCGGCGACGACGGTGACGCTATCGTAGGTGGGCTCCTCGTCAAGCGCGCTTTGGGGCAGCACGAGTCCGGCGCCCCCGCCAAACCCCTGCTGTGGCGTAACGATCCCCTGGATGCGATAGAGCGTGTCATCGTACTCGACAGGGTCACCCACCTCAAGGTTGAGACGGGCTGCCGTCTCCTGTCCAATGAGTGCCCCTGCCCGGAGCCGATCCGGCGTGGCCCCCCGAACGGAATCATAGAGGACGCTCGCCTCGCTGAGTGCCGTTACGCTTACCACCTGCTCGGCGCCACTGCGTGTCGAAAGCGTCGTCCGATCGGTCCGCTGTGGGACGACCTCCGCATTCACGACGAGGTTACGGATGTCGGCTACCTGCGCTGTTGTGACGCCGTCTTCGGGGCTGTCGGCGCCCGACGTGACTGAGACCTGGTTTGTAAGCCCTCCGAGATTGCTCGTGGCCTGCTGTTGGAGCGCCACGCCGGTCATCCCGAGTCCGGCGATGGCAACCACCCCGATAACGATTCCGAGCGTGGCCAACGCGGTGCGAATCCGGTTCCGTCCGAGGTTCCGCCAGGCCATCAGCACGCTGGGGGTCCGCCGAAGAAACGGGGCAATCCGGCTCATTGAATCCGACCGTCAACCAGTTGGACGACACGGTCTGCGTAATCCATCAGTTGTTCATCGTGGGTCACGGCGACGATAGCGATGTTTTCCGTCTCCTTCAGCCGTGTCAGTTCCTCAAGAATAGTCTGGCCGGTATCCCGATCGAGATTCCCCGTCGGTTCGTCGGCAAGAACGATGTCGGGGTGATTGACGAGTGCTCGCGCAATCGCCACGCGCTGGCGTTGGCCGCCGGAAAGTTGCTCCGGCGTGTGTGTGAGTCGATCGCCGAGTCCGACCCGCTCAAGCAGCCGGATCGCCCGCTCGTGACGGTCGACATCGGGATCCCACATTGACGGCAGTTCGACGTTTTCGGTTGCCGTCAACATGGGAAGGAGATGGAAGTCCTGGAAGACGAAGCCAATCTCGGAGCGCCGCTCCTCGGTGAGGTCGTCCTCGCTGAAGTCAGTCACATCGCGGCCGTCCACCCGCACCGTCCCCTCCGAGGGGGTATCAAGCAGTCCGATCAGATTGAGCATCGTGCTTTTGCCGGAGCCCGAGGGCCCGATCACGGTGACCATCTCACCCCGGGAAGCTGCGAAGTCCACCGATTGAAGAGCGGTAACGGTCTCTTGCCCGCTCTCATAGCGCTTGGTTACGCTTTCAAGTTCGATGACGGTCATCGTCGACGCCAGTAGTACCCGGCTGCCCCAATGATGAGCACTCCGACGAGCAGCGGTAAAAGCGGGAGTCCGCCGCCAGTGCTCTCATCGGCCGACTCGACGGCAGCCGGTGGGGTGATGCCCAGTTGTTGTTGGGTGGTATACTGGACGTTATCGACGATGTACGTGATGGTAACGGGAACCCTCGATGTATTCTGGGTGGCGCTGGCGGTTAACTCAAAGGTGGCGAACTCGCTGGCCTCAACTTCACCGACGAAATACGTTGCCGACGGTGGCTGCGGACGTATATCATCCGTCTCCGGGACTGAGACGAGGACCGACTCGACATCAGTCCCTCCGACATTCGCGGCATCGCCCTCAAGACGTAGTCCCGTTCCGGTCGGCGTCTGTTCGATCCCCGTCAGTCGGATCTGGCCGGGCACCTGCAGTTTGTTGTCGAGATCAACCGTCTCCGTCGTGTGGTGTGGTGCTCCATCGATCGTGTACGTCGTCTCGAAGGTGACGACCTCGCGGGTCACGTCACCAAGATCGAAGACCACCGAT
>JBEQAX010000081.1:0-3717 GCA_041640095.1 Salinarchaeum sp.
GGACCCTCGTTGCCCTTGAGTACACCCACAGTGTCGAGAAGACCCGGGTGTACGATGCCTATCGGGTCAACGGCACAACGCTCGAAAATACCCGCATGGAGTTTGAGTCCTATGGCTGGGGCCTTCCAGCGACGGCCAACGTTACCCACGAAGACGGGATGTTCGTCTATGACCCCCCGGGGCAGTATGAACAGCTTCAGGTAGCGCCGGGTAAAATCGCTGATCACACCCTGATCGTCGGCGAAACTCGGTATGACCTCGTTGAACGGACCAACGGGACTTCGGTACGTATTCGCGTCCGCAACCCTACTCTCCCAGTGAGACTCCTCGGAAGTCTCTGAGCATCCGATGACCACTACGAATCTGCCGTCAGATGACGAGTCGTCGCCCGACGCGGACGATCTCGTCCAGGAAATCCAGCGCAAGCGAAGCGTCACCGGCTGGCTGGCCATTGCCGTTGCGCTCATCGGGATCGCCTTCTCGATGTTCCAGATCCTTCTGGCCGCCAAGAGCTTCTACTGGACGCTTCCGCTCCCAATTGTCGGTGAAATCCAACTGGTCGGCCTCCAGTTGCTCCAAGCAAACGCCATTCACGTCAGCTTCGCGCTAGTATTGACCTTCCTTTTGTATCCACCCTCAACCGGTGATGGGGCGGTTGTCCGTACATTCGGGCGCGGAGCCGCAGGACTGCAGGCGCGTGTTGGTGCTAAGAGCGCTCTCGGCCGGACAGTCGCCACTGTGCGACGTGTCGGTCGGTGGGCATTCGTTGATCCCGAGAAAAAGCGCCTGACGCCGATCGATGTCATTTTTTCGGGGATTGCCATCCTCGCTGCACTTTACTTTCTCAGTGAGTTCCAGGAGATCCAGAACATGCGCGTGTTCGGGCTCTCTTCCGGCCGATCGGTCAACGAGATGCTCCCGTTGCTTGAGTTCATCGGTGGCGTGCCCGGAGGCGAACTGTCCTACGCGTTTTTGCTTGGCATTCTCGGGGTCGGGTTGGTGCTTGAGGCCACTCGCCGCACAATTGGCCTGCCACTGATGCTCATCGTCGCCGCGTTTATCGTCTACGCTCGCTGGGGACACCTCATTCCCGCTGGAGCGCCCTATGTGGGGGTGCTCTCAATTCCGCCCCTTTCCTGGGAGTCGATCATTCAGAACCTCTGGTATAATACCGAAAACGGCGTCTTTGGCATTCCAGTGACCGTCTCCGTCCAGTTCATCTATATCTTCATCCTCTTTGGTGCGTTCCTTGAGAAGAGCGGTGCCGGCCAGTGGTTCATTAACCTCGCGTACGCTGCAACGGGCACTCGCACCGGTGGCCCGGCCAAGGCGTCAATTCTCGCCAGCGGCTTCATGGGAACAATCTCCGGGTCTTCGATCGCCAATACGGTCACGACGGGGACGTTTACCATCCCGCTGATGAAGCGCTCGGGGTATGATCCCGAGTTCTCAGGGGCTGTTGAGTCGGCCGCCTCCGCTGGCGGACAGATCCTTCCGCCGGTAATGGGAGCCGCTGCGTTTCTTATCGTCCAGTATACCGCGACGCCGTTCGCCGACGTGATTGTCGTGGCAACCATTCCTGCGGTTGCCTTTTTCTTCGGTGTCTGGGTGATGGTCCACCTTGAGGCCCGGCGCCGCGGTGTCGGCGGTCTTGATTCGAGCGAACTCATCAACGTCCGACCCCACCTCCGACAGGGCTGGTTCTACCTCGTCCCGCTTGTCATGCTGCTGTATTTCCTGCTTGTCGAGCGACTGTCGGTGGCACGCTCGGCGTGGTATACCATCCTTGCAATCGGGGCGATCATCGCGCTGGTGGCCGCCTATGCCGACGAAACACGGCGATTGCTGCCGGCCGTCCTCGGTGGCACCATTGTCCTTCAGTTCATATCGCTTCTCCTAACCGGGGTCGATCTCCTTGGGCTGGTTATCACTGGGCCCCAAGGAGCAATAGCACCCGCAGCGGCGCTGTCGGCGGTTCTCGGCAATCTCGGCTGGTACATCATCCTCGCGAGTGTCGTCGTGATGCTGTTGCGGCCCTGGATTACCGCACCGCTGCTCTCACTTGATCCGGCCGTTCAGTCGACGACGCTTGATGTGTCCGAGGGACTTGGTCGCCCGGAACTCAGCAATCACCAACTGTTCCGGTATCTGGTTTACACAGGAAGCGCAATGGATAACGGCGCCCGGACGGCGGTCCCGGTAGTCATCGCTGTTGCCGCCGCTGGAATCATCCCGGGAGTAATCAGCGTTTCCGGCCTTGGTCCGAATCTGGTGTCGCTTATCACTGAGGTCGCCAGCGGATCGCTCGTATTGTTATTGCTCATGACCGCTATCGCGTCGATCATCCTCGGTATGGGCATGCCGACAACGGTGACCTATATCATCCTGGTATCACTGTTGGGTCCGGCGCTTGTGCAGTTCGGGATTGCCGAACTCGCTGCCCACCTGTTCATCCTGTACTTTGGCGTGATCGCCGACATTACCCCGCCGGTCGCTGTCGCCGCCTACGCGGCCTCGGGGGTGGCCAAGTCTGATGCCTTCGAGACCGGCGTCAAGGCCTTTGCGCTGTCGCTCAACAAGGCGATTGTTCCTTTCGCCTTCGTGGTCTCGCCAGGCATTCTGCTGCTCAAAACTGGCGTTGAGGTGCCAAACTCCGATGACACCTACCGGGTGCTCACCGGTAGTGACCTTCTTGATGTCACCTTCTCCATCCCGGAGGTGGCTATTCCCATCGTGAGCCTTTTCATCGGGGTATTCGCCCTCGGTCCGACCGTCATCGGCTATCTCTATGATACGGTCTCAAGCCTCGAGCGTACCGGGTTTGCCGTCAGCGCAGCACTGTTGATGGTACCGACACTCCTGGTGACCGGTGTTTCGGACCTCCTCTCGCTGCTTGCACTCGGTCCGCTCCCAACCACGGCGGCCGTCGATATCGGACTCCGGACCGTCGGAGTGGTGTTACTGTTCGGACTTGTGATTCATAATCGCCGACGCGGTCGGCGTAGCGACGACATTGAGGGCGCCCCGATCTGAGCGGGGGCCGCCTGACACGGTGTTATCGCGCTTGTTGTACAAGTGGGCGGATGCCGCCAGACCTCCCGGTTTATTGTGCTCTGACCCGCATTTAGATCTGTGTCCATCCAGTACACGCCGATCGGTACCGTTCGTTCGCCCTTCGAGACGCCCGACGCTGTCGGCCACGATCCTGACGCCGAAGGAGCGATTGTTCTTGACGACACGTACGCCGCCGGCCTTGATGGGCTTGCAGGATTCTCTCACGCTGTGATACTCGCCGATCTCGATCAGAGTGAGGAGTCATCGTTGATTGCTCGTCCACCACACGCCGATGACGTGGAGGTGGGTGTTTTCGCCACCCGTTCACCACACCGGCCAAACGGCATCGCCGAAACCGTCGTCGAGATTTGTGCCCGTGATAGTGCTACGCTCAGCGTCCGCGGGATTGATCTCGTTGATGGTACTCCCGTGCTCGATTTGAAGCCCTATGTGCCGCGGGTGGCACCAGCGGATGTCGAGACCGGGTGGGTCACCGAAACCGAGTGACCGCTGGTCCAGAGGGGAGCGCATATGTGGGTGGCTCCCTTGGACAGGACGAATGGCAGAGAAGGATCTTGATCTCCCAGCCGACCGTGAATCGCCGGTCGGTGCGCCCGTCGTCCGTGGGAACGAAGCTGTCGCTGGTGATCGTGCCGAGGACGC
>JBEQAX010000082.1:0-3619 GCA_041640095.1 Salinarchaeum sp.
CAGGTCGAAACGGAGACGCTCCTCGTGCTGGCTGGCGACGAGCAAGCGGCTGTCGTTGAGCGCATTGAAACCGCTCTCGAACAGCGTGCTCGACCTTCGGAGGTGGCGTACCTCTCCGACGCTGATCCTCTTACACCACTTGCGGACGCGATTCTTGACGCGGCGACTGCCATCCGCCGGGCTGTCTCTGAGGGTCGCCCCATCGTTGTCCGTCACACGGCGACCGTTGACGGGTATGCTGCCGGTGCCGCCTTAGAGCGAGCCGTCCTTCCACGGATCCGCTCGGAACACGCCCGTAGCGACGCTGAATATCACTACCTCGACCGACGTCCGCTTGATGATCCGGTCTACGGGATGGATGCCGTTATCGGCGACCTCACCAACGCGCTTGAGATCTGCGAACGCCACGATGAACCACGGCCACTGTTTGTCCTCATTGATCTCGGCTCCTCCGGCGAGGCGCTTGATGCGTTCAAACTGCTGGAGAGCTACGACATCGACCGCGTTGTCATCGATGACGGCGTTCCTGCCGACGGCCTCGAAAACGCTGCTTCGGCGGTGGTTGACCCGTATCTCAGCGCCGACATCGACGCTGAGACGACGACCAGTACAGCTCTGACGGCGACCGTGAGCGCCACCGTTGAACCGTCAGTTGTCGATGACCTCCGACCGCTCCCTGGTATCAGCTACTGGGAGGCCTTGCCGACGGCCTACGAGACGCTCGCCGAGGCTGCCGGATATGACGACACCGACCGCCAGCGTATCCGCGAGGCCCTCGCGATCGAGGCGTATTACCAGTCTCACAACGGCAAGCGCGAACTTATCAGTGACCTGCTATTCGGCGATGCCACGGACCTTGTCGAACACGTCGCCGATCAGTACCGCGAGCGGCTGCGGGCCGAACTCGACCCAGCACGCGAACACCTCAGTCGCAAGGAGGCGGCAGGTGTCACCTTCGTTGTGCTCGATACGGACAAGTTTTCCCACCGGTTTGACTTCCCGCCGACGAGCCTCCTACTTGATGAGCTCCACCGTCGCGAGCGTGAGGAGACCGGCAGTCCGCTAGTTACCCTTGGTGTCGGCGTTGACGAAATCCACGTCCGATCAACCGAGCCGATTGATCTTGATGCGATCGTTGATCGCACTGCTGATGTCGTTGATGGCGTCCGTGTCGTCGGGGGCGAAGACGGCTACATCGAGTTCCTCTCGGGGATTCGCGATGAGGCACTTGAGGCCGTTGTCGGCGCCGTTGCCGCCCGCGTCGGCGGGACGGCCCAACAGTAACAATCGACACCCTTCTCGTGCGTACCGCCCCTGAACCCCGGGCTCCGTCATGCTTATTCACGTGACTCCCTGATCGGTTGGCGATGAGCACCGCCGACGCAGAGGTTCTTGAGCGTGTCTGTCGGACGATCGTTGATCGGATTCTCGCCGAGGATGTCGACCGCGAAGACATTGAGTCGCTCAAACGCGAGGTCTGTGCTGCCCACTCCGCGCCGGTGGTGCCCCAAAACAGCGACCTCCTTGAGCACGCTCCCGAGGAACACCGCGAGGATCTTGAGGCGGTTCTCCGGCGCAAGCCTGTCCGGACGGCCTCAGGTGTCTCGCCGGTGGCGATTATGACTAGTCCCCATCGGTGCCCACACGGCCGGTGTCTGTACTGTCCTGGCGGTCCAGACTCCGAGTTTGGCTCCGCTCAGAGTTACACCGGACACGAACCTGCTGCTGCACGCGGCGAGCGCGCCGACTACGATCCCTATGATCAGGTGACCACCCGACTGCGCCAACTCCGTGATATCGGCCACCCCGTTGACAAGGTCGAACTCATCCTGATGGGCGGGACGCTCACCGCTCGGAGCCATGACTATCAAAGCTGGTTTGTCAAGCGGGCGCTGCAGGCGATGAACGATTTCGATCCCGACCAGCCTGATGCCCGACCGGCGGCCCGTCCCGGCGAGCGCCCCTTCGAGTATCTTGAGGACGTGATCGAAACCAACGAGACGGCGGCGGTTCGCAACATCGGGACGACCTTCGAGACCAAACCCGACTGGTGTACCACCGAGGCGGTCGACCGGATGTTGTCACTCGGCGGCACGAAGGTGGAGGTTGGCGTCCAGACCACCTTCGATCGGATCAACCGCGAGATGGGCCGCGGGCATGGCACCCAGGAGGCAATCGACGCCAACCGTCGGCTCCGAGACGCTGGCTTCAAAGTCGGGTTTCACATGATGCCGGGCCAGCCAGGCTCTTCGAAGGCTATGGCCCGCGCGGACTTTAAGCGGCTTTTCTCCCGGCCGGAGTGGCAGCCGGATTATCTCAAGATTTATCCGACGCTCGTTGTCGGTGGCACGGTTGTCTACGATATGACCCACCGGGGGGAGTTCGAACCGCTTTCGAGTTCGGAGGCGGCCGAACTGGTTGCCGACATCAAGGCCGATATTCCGCCGTATACCCGCCTTCAGCGCGTCCAGCGAGACATCCCCGCCGATTTTATCGAGGCAGGCGTCCAGAAGTCGAACCTCCGCCAGCTCGCCCGCCAGCGGCTGGATGATCGCGATGAGCGCTGTGACTGTATCCGGTGTCGCGAAATTGGGTTCAGTGACGCCACGCCCGACCCGGCCGAGGTTGAGCGGCGTATGCACACGTATACGGCCTGTGGTGGAACCGAACACTTCCTCAGCGTCGAGGTCCCAAGCGACGACGGTGACCTGCTCATCGGCTTTTGTCGGCTGCGATTCCCGGCCGATCCGCACCGCGATGAACTCCAGCAGGCGGCAATCATCCGCGAATTACACGTTTATGGCTCACAGGCGACACTTGGGGCTGAGGGCGACTGGCAACATCAGGGATACGGACGCGAGCTCGTGCGGTGGGCCGAGGATATTGCCCGCGACGCGGGGTATGACCGACTCGCCGTTATCAGCGGGATCGGCGCCCGCGAGTACTACCGCGAGCACCTCGGATACGTTCAGGATGGTCCGTATGTTGTCACCGACTTGTGAGCGCGAAGCGTCTTTGTATCACCGCCCGATAGCGTATGGCATGCCAACCGTCTGGTTCGACGGAACCGAGATTGAGTGCGAGGAGGGGGCTATCCTCCGAGAGGTACTTCGTGAGGCCGGTGAGAGTCCGCACAACGGCCTCTCGGCGTATCTGAACTGTCGGGGTCACGGTGCCTGTGGCACCTGTGCGGTCGAGGTGGCTGGCACTGTGAGCGAGCCGACATCCGCAGAGCGCAACCGGCTGTCGAAACCGCCGCTGGGCGACACAGAGAACCTCCGGCTGGCCTGTCAAACACGTGTTCAAGGCGATGTCACCGTCTTCAAGCACGACGGCTTCTGGGGCCAACACGAAGACGAGTAGCTCACGCTTGTGCTGTCACAATCGATTCAGCCCACTTGAGAAGCGCCTCATCGGCCCCCCGTCTGGCGACACACTGCAGTCCGACTGGCCGACCGTCGACGTGACCGGCTGGAACTGTCACCGCGGGCGTCCCCAGAGCGGTCCACGGTCGATTCATCACCGAGTCGCCCGTCGAGGTGCGCGTGGCCGGTGGTGGCCCTGGCGCGGCGGGGGTCACCCACAGATCGATGCCCAACTCGTCCATCCGCTCGTGCAT
>JBEQAX010000083.1:0-3499 GCA_041640095.1 Salinarchaeum sp.
GTACTTGAACAGGCCGGTCGTTGCCCCGTATATGCAGAGTGACATGCCGGCGGTCGTGCTCGCGGCCGGCGAAGGGACGCGGCTGCGGCCGCTGACCGAGGACACCCCGAAGGGGATGGTCGAGGTGGCCGGCAAGCCGATTCTCACGCACTGCTTCGAGCAACTCGTCGCGTTAGGTGCCTCGGAACTGCACGTCGTTGTCGGCTACCGCAAGGAGGACATCATCGAACACTACGGCGACGCCTTCGAGGGCGTACCAATCACTTACGCCCACCAGCGTGAGCCGACGGGACTCGCCCATGCGCTGTTGACCGTTGAGGAGCACATCGACGAGGACTTCATGTTGATGCTCGGGGACAACGTCTTCCGGGCCAACCTCGCGGACGTGGTCCGTCGACAGCAGGAGGAACGGGCCGATGCTGCCTTCCTTGTCGAGGAGGTTCCCTACGAGGAGGCGGACCGCTACGGGGTGTGTGACACCAACAAATATGGCGAAATCGTCGAGGTGATTGAGAAGCCCGAGGAGCCCCCATCGAACCTCGTGATGACTGGTTTCTATACGTTTACTCCCGAGATTTTCCACGCCTGTCACCTCGTTCAGCCCTCGAACCGTGGCGAGTACGAGCTCTCGGATGCGATTGATCTGCTGTTACACTCCGGACGGACCATTGATGCCGTTGAGCTCGACGGCTGGCGGATCGACATCGGCTATCCCGAGGACCGCGACGAGGCCGAGCGTCGGCTGACCGCGGAGACTGAGGCAGACACACCAGAGGCCTCCGGATAGGATCCCAAGTAGCACCCCCATCCGAATGTGAGCCGTGTTACCCACTCGTTTAGCCCGGATTGCGCTGGTCGGCTGTGTGGGTATCGGTATTCTCCTGCTTATCGGGCTTCTCACCCCCGCGGCAACAGCGGCGACTGTCACGAACACGACGAACGCAACGCCGTCGATCTCCCCCGCCGAGACCGGTGAGTACGACCCTGGCGGGGAGATCCAGCCCGGGCCCGACGACGCAGAGGCGACAATCGATCTCCAGCAGACCTACTATCCAACACCGGAGCGACCGGGCTCTTTCGGCGTGCGTCAGTCCTACCAACTGCCTGATCCGCTCGTTGAGTTGGAGGTGACGCTTCCTAACGGTGCAACCGCGCTTGATGCCCGGGGATTCGACCGAATCGACACCCGGACCTTCGCGTGGGATGGCCGAACGCGTCAGCCGACGCTTACCTACCGCACCCCGGCTAATCGGACGATTGACCGCACCGATCCGATCGCCACCACCGGCCGGTATGTCTTTGCTGATACCGGTGACTGGGGAATTGTCGCTCGCCCGCCGACTAGCCACCGCTGGCGTTCGCGTGGTGAACCCGTCGGGTTCAACCGCAGTACCCGCGTCGATGGTGTGGGAGTCGCGAGCGACGTTATCGCCGTTTTCGGTGATTACCGCCAGTACACCCGCAACGCGAACGGCCAGACGATCCAGTTAGTGATCCCGGCGGCGGCCGAGCTTGAGGCGGACGCGGATGCGATTCTTGCCTCGCTAACGGACGCGGCCGGCCGGCTGCGCGTTGGCGACCGCGACGAGCGGGTCTTTGTTGTCGCGGCACCAACGGGCGTCGACTGGGGGGTACGTGGCCTCCAGACCGGCCCGGCCGACCTGTGGGTTCAGGCCGACGAGCCGCTTGCGACCGCTGATAACGTCTGGCTCCACGAGTACGTCCACACCCGTCAGGCGTTCGCACTTGAGCCGTCGTTGCGGTGGTACCGCGAAGCCTCCGCGGTCTATTACGCCGCGGCGATGACGCTCGAACAGCGCCGCATTGGCTATGCAGCATTCCGCGAGCGACTTGCCATGGGTGCGCGCGAGCGCTATGCGGACGTTCGCCTGACCGCCCCATCATCATGGCGGTACACCCACGGTAACTACTACGTTGGCCCGCTGGTTGCCGGTGCACTTGACGGCCACCTCCGGCAGGCAAACAGTCGGCTCGCGACGGTCTTTCGTGCGCTGAACGATCACGAGGGACCGGTTGACAACGCGGCGTTTCTTTCGATGCTTGAAGCCGCCGGCAACCGGTCAGTCCGCGAGGCCGGCCGGCGTTACACCGACACAACCGAGCGCCCAACGCTGTGGACCCGCGAGACCTTCCAGCGCGTTTTCGATATTGACCCAGAGCGTATCACCTACACAATCACGGCGATCCGCGTCAATGACAGTGCCGTCACCCCGAACGAGACCATTACTGTCACACCAAATGCGACTGTCGCCATCGACGTGCGTGTTGCCAACGAGGGCGATCTCCCTGGGACGTACCGCGAGACCATCTTCGCCGACGGTCGCGCGATCGACCGACTCGCGGGAACACTTGATGCGGGCGAAACGGTGACCCACACGATCACCTATCGGGCGCCGGCAACCGGCACGACAACTATCGAGGCTGATACGGCACGTGTGACGATCGCAGTCCAGTCGCCGGAGCCCGCGCCGGTATCCTCGACACAACCCGGATTCGGCCTCCTGGGTGCAGTACTCGGCCTCTTGATTGCGTCCGGTCTTGCGCGGCGGCGATAGGTCCGGGCGGATCGAACCCTTTTTTGGTCGGACCGGCAACACACGAGATATGACCATCAAGCCCGGGTACATCAAAAAGACCGGACAGGTACTGCTCGAACGCTACCCCGATGCCTTCTCGACGGACTTCGAGCACAACAAGGAGGCTGTTGAGACGTTGACGAACATCACCTCAAAGAACGTGCGTAACAAGATCGCGGGCTACATCGCCCGCAAGAAACGCACCGAGGCCGTCCCGGCGTAGCTCACTTTCTTCCGCGTACTCGCGCGTAACAGTTCCCACTTGAGATCCGTGTCCGCTCAACGGTAAGCGCACTCGCCGCAAGATCGGCACTGAACTCCTCGGGATCATAGATGTGGTAGAACCGCTGGAGGGTCCGTCCACCGGGCAACGTCCAGTCGATCGTTGTATCAAACCCCGCCGTCCGATCGAAGCGGTCGTGAGCAGTGCTCCAGACGCTGACCAGCGCCTGTCCGTCTGGGGTAAGCACGCGCGCTAGTTCGTCGAGACTGTCGATCCGAAGCGAGCGCTCGGGAAGGTGATGTAGGGTCGCAACATAGAGGGCGACATCGATCGTGTCTGTGGCGACCGGGAGTCGCGCGGCGTCGCCGGCGAGCAACGAGACACTGGGATGATCGGCGGCTGCAACGCCGAGCAGCGCGGGACTCACATCAAGGCCGAGGACGCGATCGACCCGGTTCCCGAGCGGTTCGAGATGCCGGCCGTTCCCACACCCGATGTCGAGGCCGGTACGTCCTCTAACGTCTGCGAGAAACGCCTCAACCTCCGGCCAGGGGTGTTGGCGTGTCTGCGCGAAGTGGGTGGCGATCTCGTCGTATACCGCCCGGACATCGCGACGGTCCATATCGATTTTTTCGCTCGGAGCCTGCTTACGGTTGTGATCGTGACAGCGGTCTCTGAT
>JBEQAX010000084.1:0-3451 GCA_041640095.1 Salinarchaeum sp.
GGATCGCCCAGTGTGACAAAGACGGCATCGGCGTCCGTTCCTGCGGTAGCAATGTCTACTGCCGCCTCCTTCCAGGCGGCGCGAAGCCGCTCTTCGTCACTTGTCATCGGAAACTCGACATCCCGGAGCGGGGCCTCGGGAACGAGATCGGCGACGATCGACCGTGAGTGTGGACCGGGGGCAAAAACGGCATCGGCAGATGCGATGAGGTCCCGACCACGAACAGTCACCAGCCCCGGTGCCCCTGGTCCGAGGCCGACCCCATAAACGGTCATCGCTCCCTCCGATGCTGCGTGATGCCCTGCTGACGGTGTATTTGATGCATATCCAGTTCTACGGCGTAGTGAGGAAAACGGTTGGGATCAGTATGGCAAGACCATGAGAACAATAGCGAGGAAGGGGATCAACGCGAGAAGCATCAACACCGCGTAGCCAAACATCTCCCGGGCCTTGATCCGCGTAATCGCCAACAGCGGAAGCGCCCAGAATGGATTCAGGAGGTTGGTGTGGGCGTCACCAACGGCGTAAGCCATTGTTGCCTGCCCTAAGGGGATGCCGAGGTCCTGAGCCGCTTGGAGGATGGGCTGACCGAGAATGATCCACTCACCACCGCCGGAGGGAACAAAGAGGTTCACGATTGCTGCGGTCAACCAGGCGAACATTGGGAAGGTCTGCTCCGTCGAGATGGCGATTAGCCCCTCTGCCATCATCTGTGCGAGACCGGAGCCGGCCATCATGCCCTGAATACCGGCGAAAAACGGAAACAATAGGATGATGCCGGCAGCGGCCTTCGCGCCTTCGTTGAACTTTTCGCGGTAGGCCGCCGGGTTCGTCCAGAACAGAAGTCCGGCCATCAGAAATCCGAAATTCACGACATTGAGCGTTAGCGCGTCGAGTCCGTTCGTGACGAACTGGTAGCCGACCACCCCGACGCCCGTGAGGGCGATGAGCCCTCCGAGGAGGCGACTGTTGTCGATCACTGCCGCCGGTGGCCGTCCGCCGCGTTCAGTCTCGGCGACCGGCTGTTCGCCCGCGTCGACCGTTCCACCATCGGTGCTGGTCTCGACAAGTTCGGACTCGGGGATGTACTCGGTGATGCCCCGTGCCCGAATCCCCGACGGAGCTAGCACATACAGGACAGCAAGCGCAAAGAGAATCGACAATCCGACGAGTGTCAGTCCATAGGGATGAAAGATCGTCTGAGAGGCCGGGACGACCCCCTCGACAACGCCCTGTTCGATGAACGCGTTGCCCTCAGTAGCAAGCATCAGCGGGGCCGACGCTGACAGGCCCCAGTGCCAGGTCAGTCCAAGGCCCATGTAGCCCGCCACCGCCAACAGCGGATAGTGGACCTCAAAGTCCGCCTCATGGGCGGTCTTGCCCATCTCACGGGCGAAGATCGCTCCCAGAATCAGGCTAAATCCCCAGTGGATCCACGCGATGGCCATCGCAAAGGCCCCGACGAGGACTGCTGCCTGCCCGGGGCCGTTCGGGAGTTTCGTCAGCCGCACCAGCAGATCGTTGATTCGGGGGTGATACGCTAGCGCGAATCCGGTCATGAGAATCAGCACCATCTGCATCGAGAAGGTCAGAAACGCCCAGAATCCGTCATACCAGTGCCCGACCATCGCACCGGGACCTGCGTCCGTTACGATCACCCCGGCGAGAAAGACAATGTACGAAAGCAGGATGGCGAATAAAAACGGACTTGGCATCCATCGTTCGACCGCCGTAGCAATCCGATACCCAACGCGCTCGATCATCGATGACTGTGTGTCATTAACTGCCATGTACATCAACGGTCGGCGGGGTGCCTATAAGAACTCCGAAAGCGGGATCCCAACCCGGGTGTCATCGTCGTGGTCGCCCGGTTGATGCCGATCGAGAGTATTGTCCAAATATCGAATTACTATTCACAATACCTAAGGTGGTGGATCGAATACAACAGTGTGTGAGCGAGGATCCGTCCATCGAAGAACTCCGCGAACAGAAACTTGAGGAGATTCGGTCGCAGGTAGAAGGTGACGACGCCTCCGACGCCGACGCTGAACCGGCCTCGGAGACTCCCGCCGAGCCGATCCACATCGAGGGTGCTGATCACCTCTCTGAGACGGCCGAGCAGTACGACGTCGTGATCGCGGACTTTTACGCGGACTGGTGTGGTCCGTGCAAGATGATCGCGCCGATTCTTGAGGAGATTGCCGAGGAGACCGATGCCGCCGTTGCGAAGGTCGACATCGACCAGCACCAGCGACTGGCCAGCCAGTATGGCGTTCGGGGTGTTCCCACACTGATCGTCTTCTCCGACGGTGAGGCGGCCGATCGCATGGTCGGGATGCAGCAAAAACAGACCCTCATGCGCGCGCTCTCGCAGTACGGCGTGGCGTGACTTTGACGTTTAACTTCTTCCATACCCATGACTGAGGATCCAATCGACATTGACGTGGCAGTGATCGGTGGCGGCCCAGCCGGAACCAGTGCGGCGGTGTACACGGCCCGGGCCGACCAGACGACGTACGTGTTCGACGACGGCGGGGGCACCACCCGTGACGTCGGACGCATGGAGAATGTCTTCGGGTTCCCCGAGGGCATCACCGGCCCCGAGATCGTTGAGGTCGGTCAGGAACAGGCTACCCGCTTCGGTGCGGAGATCGTCACCGAGGAGATCATCCGCGTCGGCCACGCTGGCGAGGATCACTACGAACTTGAGACAATGGAACACCTGTACCGGGCCCGCGGGATCATCATTGCCAGCGGGGCGGCCTATGAGTCCCCGGCGATCAAGGGGGTTGACGAGTACGAGGGCAAGGGTGTTTCCTACTGCGTCGAGTGTGATGCGTACTTCTACCGGGACCGTCCCGTCGCCGTTGTCGGCGCCGAGAACTACGCCGCTAAGGAGGCGCTCATGCTGCTTGATTATACTGACGACGTTCAGTTGCTCACCAACGGTGACGAGCTCGCCGTCGATCCCGATCTTGAGGCCCAACTTGAGGAGTCAGGCATTACCATTAACACGGCCCGCCTTGACCGACTTGAGGGCGAGGATGGCCTCGAAGCCATTGTTACCCGCGATGAGGAACGCATCGAGGTCGATGGCCTGTTTGTCGCACTCGGTGCGGCTGGCGGAACCGACCTCGCGGAGAAACTCGGAGTTGCAACCGAGGGGCAATACATCCAGACGGACGAGGAAGCCGCAACAAATGTCCCCCGTGTGTACGCCGCTGGCGATGTCACCGGTGGCCAACAGCAGGTCAACACCTCCGTTGGCGAGGGCACCCGCGCAGGCATCAACCTGCTTGAGGAACTCCGTGGTACCTCCGACTACAAGGACTATCAGAAACTCGAATCGTCGCCGACGCCGTAATACGATTTCGTTCGTGGAGATCCTTCTTCGCGGTCTCCTCCGGGGAGTCTCCGGGGTACTTTACGATCGGTCCGTGGTCCACTCTCT
>JBEQAX010000085.1:0-3388 GCA_041640095.1 Salinarchaeum sp.
GCTAAAAAGCGAGACGCCAGACTCCCGGCCAGGTGCACAACACCGCTCTGGCGATCGGAGCAATGGCACTTACAATGGTCGCCGCAAGCAGGGGGCAGGCCGTGGCGCGGTCCTCTGGTGGTCTCTCGCCGTCGGGGTGACGGCAACCGTTGTTAGGCGCTTTACTATTAAGTACTTTCTGGGAACTTCCACGGCCTGAGAATAGTCGAGCGACGATTCAACGGTCGCTGCCGCCGTGCGATCATCGCGCGAACGCGTCGGAAACACACGATATCTCCCGCCGACTCAGCACGCATCCGTCCTCAGACACCACCTCTCACGGTCAAACACACCCGGGCCACCACCGGCCGAAAGACGTTTAGTATCAGATAGATTATGAAATCGCATGGCTACGTTCGAATTCGGGTGGATCGGCCTCCTGCTCGTGATGATCAGCGGCGGGTTCGGCGCCGTCGGGATGTTGCCGTTGCTCGGGATCGGCCCTGACACAGACGACGCGGCGGCCGCCTTTGTCGTGTTCTTCTTATTGTTGTCGAGTGCGGCCGCCATCGCCGCGGCGACGTTCTGAGTGTCCGCGTCCTCGTAGACACCGAGCCCCCATCGACCACAAGCGACGCCCATGCGTTGTGAATCACAACCGTTTTACCATGTTTAGGCTAGCCTAAATCGCATGTCACACGATACGCCCCTCACGCGTCGTCGCGCGCTTGCGACCATAGCCGCCGGATCGATCGCCGGCATTGCCGGCTGTACCGGTGATCGCGGGACAGGCCAGGCGGTCGAGGTACCCCCGTTGAGCGAGTTTCGCGGATCAGGGCCGTTGGTTGCCGACCGGCCGGCCCCCGGTGGACCATCAATCGCTGAGCTGCCGAATCTTTCCGGCTCACTTGCTCTCTATATCGGCGGTGGCGAAAGCGGGATCTACCTTGATTTCATCGATATCCTCGAGGAGATCTATCCCGACTTTACCGTCTCGACAAGCAGTGCACCCTCCTCCTCGCTCGCCCAGACGGTCGTTGAGGAGGTCAACGCTGGGGCGCCGCAGGCCGACCTCTTCTGGTCAATTGATGCGAGTTCGCTGAGTTACGTCACCAACAACGACGCCTACGAGCCGCTCCGCGAGGAGGCGGTTGCCGGCGTTCCCGATGCCTTCCGGGGAGCGGACAATGCCTGGGCCGGCGTCGCCGGCCGGGCCCGGAGCATCCCCTACAATACCAATCAGTTGAGTGCGTCGGATATTCCCAATACGGTTCAGGCCTTCCCCGAAACCGAGGCCCTTCGCGGAACGATGGGCTGGGCGCCGACCTACGGCGCGTTTAAGTCCTTTGTGACGGCCATGCGGCTGTTACGCGGGCCTGAGCCCACGCAGGCGTTCCTGCGCGATCTTCGTGCGGCCGGAACGAGCCGCTTTGGCGACGAGTTTACGGTTGTCACCAACGTTGCCGATGGGGCGGTCGCCGCAGGCTTCTCGAATCACTACTACGCTCTGCGGGTGCAAAACGACCGCCCCGATGCCCCCATCGATCTGGCCTTCACCGAGAACGACGCCGGGGCACTTGTCGATCTCGCCGGCGTTCTCCAGTTGCCCGGCCGGGACAACGCCGATCTCGTCAACAACTTCGTCCGACACCTCCTCTCAGCGGAGGCCCAGGAGTTCTTCACAACGGTCAGTTTCGCGTATCCGATGCTCGCCGACGTTGCCCCGCCAGGCGATCTGCCGACCGTCGACGAACTGAATCCGCCCGAGATCGACCTCGCCCAGCTATCGGATCTCGAAGCAACACTCACGCTCATGCGTGATGCAGGCGTGTTGGGATAATCCCGTCGTGTCCCCCACACCCAGTAGACGCTCGCATGACTGAGGACACCGAATCCACCGACCGCACGCCCCTGATAGGAGGCGTAGGGCTGTCGGCCCGCCTTGTGATCACACGGGTGCGCCGGCGCCTCCCCGAGCGTGAGGTCCTTCCCACGGTCCTCATCGCGATGATTCTCGTCGCTCCGCTGGCCTGGCTCCTCATCGATGTCGGTCGGCTAGGCGAGCAGGCACTCGAACTCGCCGTTGCGCCAACGACGCTGGCTGTCCTCGGTCGCACGGTCGCATTAGTGACAGTTGTCACGGCCGCGAGCATCGTGGTCGGTGTGCCACTCGCCGTGTTGACCGTCCAGTCCGATCTTCCCTTCCGACGGTTCTGGACCATCGTGGCCGCCCTTCCGCTGGCGATCCCGAGTTACCTCGGGGCGTTTGCTGCCGTTTCCGCGTTCGGACCGCAAGGCGCCCTTGTTGACATACTCGCGCCCCTTGGCGTCGAGCGGTTGCCGACTGTCTACGGATTCGTCGGCACCGCAATCGTCCTCACGTTGTACACGTATCCGTACGTGTTTTTGACCACCCGTGCGTCGCTACTTTCACTCGATGCCTCGCTTGTCGAGGCGGCACGCACCCTTAATGCCGGGCGGTGGACGGCGTTCCGTCGGGTGACTCTCCCACAGATCGCCCCGGGGATTGCCGCCGGGGCGCTGCTTGTCGCGCTGTATGCCCTCTCGGACTTTGGGACGCCAAACATCATGCGCGTCGATGTCTTCACCCAGTTCATCTACGCCCGGTACAACGCCTTCATGCGCGATTACGCCGCGTTACTCTCACTCCAACTCGTCGCGGTGACCCTCGTTATCCTGTTCATCGAATCGCGGATCGGCGTCAGTGCCGACAATGCCTACGCTGGCCGGGGGCGACAAGGGGGGCCCCTCCGGCTTGGACGCTGGCGCTACGCGGCGATGGCGCTTCCAGCTGGTGTCGGTGCGGTGAGTATCGGCCTCCCAATCGGCATCTTCGGCATGTGGCTGCTCCATACCGGGCCGGGGTACACCGGCGGGCGGATGGCGTTCTCCTGGGTATATGGCTGGCACTCGGTGTACGTCTCACTGCTCGCCGCAGCGGCTGCCATTCTCGTCGCGCTTCCGGTTGGGCTGCGTGCGGCCATTGACGACTCGCGGCTCGCCGCCCTCGCCGACCGCGTGCCATACGTCGGATATGCAACCCCCGGGATCGTGCTCGCCATTGCACTCGTGAGCGTGAGCCTCGATATCCTCCCAGCGGTATACAAGACGATCCCGCTGTTGGTCTTCGCCTACATCGTCCGGTTTGTCCCCCAGGCAATCGGGTCGATCCGAACCGCCCGCCTCGGGGTCGACCGACACCTCATTGAGGCCGCACGGGTGCTTGGGCGCTCCCGGCTTGGAGCCTTTCGGTCGGTTACTCTCCCGCTGATCGTGCCGGGGATTGCCACCGGCGCGGCGCTGGTCTTTCTGACGACGATGAAGGAACTGCCGGCGACGCTGTTGCTCCGACCGCTTGAGTTCGAGACGCTTGTCACCTACATCTGGC
>JBEQAX010000086.1:0-3291 GCA_041640095.1 Salinarchaeum sp.
GGCTTTTCGACGAGTGTACTCATCGGCTCCTGGAGCATGGCCAAAGGCGAGGGCGCCCAACAGCTCCGCCAGCGTGGTGTCGATCCGACCAATAGCGCCTACCACGATTACATCAAGGCGTGGATCAAAACCGGGCGACGAGACTTCAATATCGGCTACCTGCTGAGTTTCGTGCTTCTGGCGGCGATGATCATTCTCGCGACAAACGTGCTCTATCCCGACCCGCCGGGCGACGCCAACTTTGCGATCGCCGTCGGGAACATCCTGTCTGAATCCTTCGGACCGTGGTCGTTCTGGGCGATGATGATCGGGGCGTTTGCCGCACTCTACTCAACGGTCATCACGCTTCTCGATGGTGCATCCCGGGCAGTGGGTGATATTCTCCCGATGGCGATGGACCGTCCCGAGATGGATAGCGAGCCGATCCGCCGAGCGGTGCTCGCTGTAATCGTCATCGTTAGCAGCGCAACGGTGTTGATCCTCGGGAACATCCCGGTCACGGCCGTTGTCTACATCGCTGCGATTCTGGCGGTCACCGAGATCATCTTCTACCCGGCGAACTGGTATGTCGTCAAACAGAATCTCCCGGAGGCGTTTCATCCCTCGCGGACCTGGGTTGCCTACTACATCCTCAGCCTCATCGCGGTGTTGATCTTCGGTGTGATGGGAGCCGCCGTCCGGCTGGGCTTTGTGCCGCAGTTGGTCGAGATGATCGGACTGTAGGTCCGAAGCTTCAACTGCGGGCACGGCTGTGGCTGTGGTATGCAGCTGGCGTTTCTCGGCCGCCTGCTTGACGACGAGCAGGTTGTGATGAGCGATGACGCACGTACCGAGCACGGCCACGACTGGGGAACCCCCGCCGACGACGGAACCCCGCCCGATGCCGTCGTCTATCCAGAGTCAACGGCGGATGTTGCCGCCGTTCTTGAGGCGGCAGCCGAGCGGACCATCCCGGTGACGCCGTATGCGGCGGGGACCGGAATCCAGGGCAGCGCGGTACCGAGCGCCGGCGGCATCAGCATGGACCTCACGCGGATGGACGCAATCGGGCCGATTCGTCCAGACGCTCTCCAGGTCGACGTCCAGCCAGGGGTGCTCGGCAGCGATCTCAACGACGCACTCGCCGCCGAGGACCTGTTCTTTCCGTCGCTGCCGGCTTCAGGCGATATGGCGACGGTCGGTGGGATGATTGCCACCGACGCCAGCGGCATGCGGACCGTCAAGTACGGCGAGGTTGGCGACCGGGTGCTCCGGCTCGAAGCCGTCTTGCCCGATGGGACCGTCATCGAGACCGGGAGCCGGGCAGCAAAGTCCTCGAGTGGATACAATCTCACCGACCTCCTAGTCGGGAGCGAGGGGACCCTCGCGGTTGTCACTGAGGCGACGCTCGCGGTGGCCCCCCAGCCAGCGTGGATCTACGGCGGGCGCGTGCTCTTTGAGGACCGGGTCGCTGCCGCGGCGGCCGTCGCCGATACCATCCAGGCAGGGATTGATGTGGCCAAAATCGAACTGGTCGATGCCGTCTCAGCGGCGATGGTCAACGCGTATCTTGAAGCCGAGCTCCCGGACGCTCCCATGGTCTTCGTTGAATTCCACGGACCGGCCGAGCGCGCCGACGCGGTCGAGACTTTCCGATCGATTGCAGAGACCCACGACGCCCAACAGATCGATCTCGCCGCTGCTGGAGAGGATCTTGACGCCCTCTGGGCGGCCCGGGCGCAGCTCTCTGAGGCGCTCAGACCGTATGATCCGGAGCTCACGCCGATTGCACTAGGTGATGTTGCGGTACCAATCGACGAGTTTGCGCCGCTTATCGGCGACATCAGCCGTTGGGCAGAGGAGAAGGAACTACTGATCCCCTGCTTTGGGCACGCCGGTGACGGCAACGTCCATTACGCGATCATGGCTCGTGCCGACGATCCAGAGCACGTTGCGACGTGCAAGCGGATCAACGACCGTATCATCGAGCGGGCGATCGAGCGGGGGGGAACGGCGACGGGCGAACACGGCATCGGCACCCACAAGCGCGAGCATCTGCGCGATGAGTTCAACGATGCGACACTCGCCGTGATGCGTCAACTCAAACAGAGCATCGACCCAGCCGGAATCCTCAACCCGAATACAGCAATCCCTAACCCGTCCGCATGACCGAGCAGGTCCCGTGTCATAATGCCGCGCTCGCAACGACCGTTGACGCACTCACAGGGGGCGAACGTGACTTATCCGACCTCATCGAGACGACCTGTGACCGGATCGATGCCGTCGATGACCGACTGCAGGCCTTCCGGGACGAGCCAAGGCGACGACGGCGGCTTCGACAGGCGATCAAGACGGTTGATGGCGGGCAGTTAGCCGGCGTTCCCGTGGGCATCAAGGACATCATTCACGTTGACGGCTTCGAGACGCAGGCCGGTTCGGCGCTCCCGCCGGAGCTATTCGACGGACCGGAGGCCACACTTGTTACGCGTCTGCGGACGGCCGGCGGGCTAATCGCCGGGAAGACCCGGACGACCGAGTTCGCCGGATTCGCCCCAGCTCGGACGCGCAATCCGCGGGCGCCGGAGTACACCCCGGGTGGCTCCTCAAGCGGGTCAGCCGCTGCCGTTGCTGCCGGGTTGGTGCCGCTGACGATCGGCACCCAGACGGGAGGATCCGTGATCCGGCCAGCGGCCTTCTGTGGGGTGGTTGGCTACAAGCCGTCGTTCGGACGGATTCCGACCGACGGCGTGCTAACGCGTGCGTGGAGTCTTGATACCGTCGGGACGTTCACGCAAGACCTTGCCGGTGCTCGTCTCGCTGCCGATGTGCTCTGTGATACGTGGACCTCGGACACACCAACTGAGCCGGTTATCGGCGTGCCGACCGGTCCGTATCGGGAGCAGGCGACCACCGCCGGAGAGCAGGCCTTTCAGACACAGGTAGCCGCACTTGACGCGGCTGGTCTCGATCTACGTCGGGAGCCGGCCTTCAAAGCGTATCGCCCCCTTGACGCTGCTCACCGTCGGGTCTCGACCGGCGAGTTCGCCCGGGTGCATGCCGAATGGTTCCCGGAATACGAGTCCTTCTACCGGACACGGACCGCCCAGACGTTGCGGGCAGGACAGGCCGTCACCGACAATGTGCTCCGAGAAGCCCGGGCGACAATTGAGGCACAGACAAACCGCATGCACGAGCGGATGGACGAGTTGGGCATCGATCTGTGGGTGACCCCCGCCGCGCCAGGGCCACCACCGGCCACGCGCACCTCGACGGGCGACTCGGTGATGAATCGACCGTGGACCGCTCTGGGGA
>JBEQAX010000087.1:0-3282 GCA_041640095.1 Salinarchaeum sp.
TATCGGTGACTCGTTACGCCGAGGGAATGGACGGCGTGACCCGGCGACGGTGGTACTACCTTGGGGCGGCGGCACCGCTGTGGATCGTCTGGCAGGCGTGTACCATCATCGGCGCCATCGTGGGGACAAGCGTTCCGGGGTGGCTCCCATTGGAGTTTGCCGTGCCGTTGACGTTCCTGGCACTCTTGGTGCCGGCCCTTCGGACTCGGGCCCACGCAATTGCTGCCGGTGTCGGTGGCGGCGTGGCAACGGTTGGTATCGCTCTACCGTACAATCTTGGCTTACTTATGGGTGCACTCACCGGTGTCGGGATCGGTACGATTGTCGCAACAATTGACGGCCAGCCGGAGGATGTGCGTGAATGACGGCTTCCGACGTCGTTGTCTGGTCGGCCGTACTGCTCGCCGGGATTGGCACCTATGCGTTCCGAGCGTCGTTTCTGTTTCTGTTCGAACGGATCGGTGACGTCCCACCGCGAGTGCAGACCAGCTTGGACATGGTTCCGGTAGCGGTGTTGTCTGCGCTGGTCGTGCCGGCGGTGCTGGCACCAGACGAGACCGTTGTGATCGTGGGGAACGACCGCCTTCTAGCGGCACTCCTCGCCAGCGTGGTTGCGTGGTACACCGAAAATATTCTTGCGACGATTGTCGCTGGGCTGGTTGCGCTGCTCCTCATCGGATCGATATAAGCCGAGCGCTTCTTAATCGCCTCAAGCGGCCGTCGGCTAGGATTTCTGGCGACGGTATCGCTCACGTCGAGTCGGTTCGCCGCCTCCGGCGGGCGATTCGGCCGGCACTGTCGGGATGACGAACGTCTATGGCGACCGAATGATCTCTGAATTTATCGCGGGAAGTATCGCTTCAGCAAGCATCCGGCACTCCTCGGCAACACTCTCGCGGACGGGCTGTATCCGGTCGTTTAGCCCAACGTCAGCTATCCAACCGGCGAGGCATATTGCGAGACAGCAATACTTCCACGTTGGAACTCGTTTCACGATGAAAGACGGAATCAAGCACGCGAGGCGGTGAACGGGACGAGTATCCCTCTAACGAAACGAACACAATCGCTTAGGCTGCTGGCTGTTAGTTTTTGATAATGACGACGACGGTAGAGGAGATTACTACCCTCTTTGCCCGCTACTTGCGGAGACAGGGGATCAATGTCCGGACGGAGGTATCGATTCTCCCCGCTGGCACGCGAACTCGGCCTGACCTCCGGCTGACTGCCGATGACACGTTCTTTGGCGCGGCTACCTGGGAGGACGCCAAGTGGAACGGTTATAGCAACATACATGAGTACATCCGCCTGCCTGATGTCGACGGCGCCTTTCTCATTGCGTATCCAAACACCCTTCAGCAGGTGCAACTGTCCGCCGACGAAGCGGACCCTGCAACGGTGGTGTTGACCGGACACAACTGCTCGGTCGTAACACTCCGCTCCGATGAGGCGCCCAGTATCGGGACCCTCCCGGTTGCGGACCTCCCAGCGTGGCTTCGTAGCACGCTCTCTGTACAGACGGAGCCGCAGGTTGATCCCACACAGGTTGTCGATCTGCTCCGTCAGATGGCGCAGGCGGTCGCCGCCAAACTGCGTGGATCCACACACGAGAGTGATGCGCTGTCAGCTGAGACAGCGGGCACGATTCTCGTCAGCCAACTGTTCGTCTATCGTCTCCTCCAATCTCGCCGCTCGCTGCCTGCGATTACGCCCGATGCACTGTCCGCTCCAACCGAACTAGCGCAGTCGCTCAAGACGGTAGAACTTGAGGAGACGGGAATCAACCTGTATACACTCGATATCGCCAGCCAACTTCCAGATCAGTCGGTATCGACACTCACAGACGTGATCAAAGCCCTTGAGACGCTCCGTCCAGAACGAAGTGATCTTGATCTGCTTGCCACTGTATTGGAGACATTCCTGTCTCCCGCTGTCTGGGAGGCAATGACAGCCGATCAAACGCCAGATAAGGATGCGGTCATCTCTGCAGTACTCAACGCCGACGGGACGAATGCCCCGTGACCCGGCCGACTGCGAGGACATCCTCGAGTGAGGCCTACAGCACGAGTAGGGGGGGTCCATGCCTGGCCGTTATGAGCATCCCACTGGCTTAACGAGCGCGTAGACGAGCCTCTGCATCCACAGGATCCCAACGCGCGTCAGCACTGAGGAATGACCCCAACACGCCACCCTGTCGTCGACACGAGTGGTCTCAGCCGGTACAGCCGGTCGCAGTGACTAGGTATCGGTACCGTTTATCAAGGCAGATTCGTCTCGATCGCACCCATAATCGCGAGATCGATGATCCGTTTAGCATCATAACGTTATTTGCGGGACGACATTCAACTCAATGGCATGGATAATATTCTCCCGTTGCTTGTGGCACTCCTCATCGTGTCGGTGGGCCTGGTTATCGCAGTAGGCTTCGTCGGAGGCTTTTTACTCGCAATGCAGCTGATGGGTGCAATCGCAGTTACTGGCCTGTTTGCCTTTGGCGCCTATTTCTGGTTTGGACAGCCGTAGTGTACTGATTCAGCGGTATCCATCAATACCCGGTTCATCAAGCCTTAGGCCTTGGTGAGACGGCCACGTGGCGAAAAAAGCAGGCGTCACTGCGGTACGAAGCCGTGTTCTCAAGAGAGCACGTTGTACCAATTCAAATTCATTTTCGCAGTGGTCATCTGTGAGGCCAACACAAGATACACAATGAAAGCTGGCCTAGAGACTTTGTTTTTGCCGCACACATTGGCAGGTTGATCATATCCTCATGTACAACCGGCACTACGACGGCGTCAGTGATCGTGAAGCCCGATAGTCATACTTGCGACCGCATTCGCACACCCACGGACTGTTGGAGATCCGATGAGTTCGCAGTCTAGTACGACTAGAGCCGATGGTACTCCGCCCGTTATATTAATTTGATGACCGATCAATAGTCTGAATCAGATTATGTTCGGTAAGTGCTTTCCGTTTTCTCGTCCGTCACAGGAGCGAGTCCTGGGCTTTCTCACACTTGTCATTGCGATCACGTTCCATGTAGCTGGAAAGTATCGTGACTGGTGGTGGTATGACAACGTCGCCCACCTGAGTGCCGGCATCACAATCGGCTCCACCCTGTCGACTGATGCATCAACCACTGGTCAAGACATTGCGGTTGGGACTGCCATTTCACTGCTCTGGGAGTTCTCCGAGTATATGGCCGATGTTCGACCGTGGGACGACAGTATCGACCCCGATAGTGACTGGGCAGCTGAAGATACCGTCCTGGACACTGTGTTCTTCATA
>JBEQAX010000088.1:0-3222 GCA_041640095.1 Salinarchaeum sp.
GGCCGATTCATTGGTAGCGATGCGCTGTGATCCCCCGGTATTTTCATCCCGTCTGATCAAGACCACAGGCGATGTCGTCACACTGTCCTGACGCCAGTGATACCAGCATCGGACGACGGACGCTGCTCTCGGCTGTCGGCGGGGCCGGTCTCGTCCTACTGACTGGGTGTACAAGCCAGGATGCCGACGCCAACCAGACCGAAGACGGGACCGACACAAGCAGTACGGAGGGCACATTCCGGCTTCTGATCAGCGATCAGCCGGCAGCTATCGAGACGTTCGACTCGTTGACGGTTACCTTCAGCGAGGCCCGGATCTTCCCGGCCAGCTCGGCTGCAATCCCGGGCAACGAGACAGACACCAACCAAACCCGAGAGACGAACCGGACACGGGATCCGAACACCAACCAGTCGGCCAATACGACCCAGGCGACGGACAACGAGACGGACGACGACAGCCAGCCTGGCTTTTTCATCCGCGATCTTGATGGCGCCAGCGTCGATTTGACTGAGGTGGTCGGCGACAAGGCGACGCCGATTCTTGAGGACACCCTGCCTGCCGGTACGTACACCAAAATCGAATTATACGCAAGCGAGGTCGACGGTGTTGTCGACGGCGAATCGGTTTCGGTGATGCTCCCAAGCGGCAAGCTCCAGATCACGACCACCTTCGAGGTGGTCGCCGGGGAGGCGCTTGATTTCGTCTTCGACATCACCGTTGTCGAGAGGGGTCAGACCGGCGAGTACAACCTCCAGCCGGTGATTAGCGAGAGTGGCGTCGCCGGCCGAGATGTCACCGTCGAGGAGGTCGGCGGACCGGCAGGTGGCTCTGACGGCTCGACCAACGCAAGCGACAACCGGACGCCACCGAACGGTGGGGGGCCTGACACCTAACCGTCAGTCTGCGCTTGCGGCGCGCGCCCCACCGGCTGTATCGTCGCGCCAGGTGAAGTAACTCGCCAGCGCCGGACCGGTGACGTTGTGCCAGACGCTGAACAGCGCCGGGATTAGTGCTGCGGCCGGGTCAAACAGCGACGTCGCGAGGGCAACCGCAAGGCCGCTGTTCTGAAGGCCGACTTCGAAGGCGGTCGTCCGAGTCCGATCGGGTGGCATATTAAAGGCGCGGCCAACACCGTAGCCGGCACCGAGGCCGATACCGTTGTGCAACACGACCGCTAGCAGGACAAGCACTCCGGCCGTCAGGATGTTGCTGACGTTCGCCCCGACAACACCGGCAACAATGGCGACAATCGCCGCGACACTGATGACGGGGAACACGTCCAGACCGATCTCGGCCGCCCGTGGTGCCGACCGATCAAGGACATACCGGATGGCGAACCCGGCGATAACCGGGATGATGACGATCTGGACAATGCTCGTGAACATCTGCATGAAGGTGACATCAATCGTCTCGCCAAGGATGAACAGCGTCCAGGCGGGCATCACGATCGGTGCCGCAAGGGTAGTAACGGTCGTGATCGCGACCGACAGGGCGACATCCCCCCGCCCGAGGTAGGTCATCACGTTCGAGGCCGTTCCGCCGGGGGCTGCACCAACAAGGATCAGACCGATGCCAATGGCGTCGGGCAGATCAAATGCGACGTACAGCGCGTAGGCGGCCAGTGGCATCACGAGCCACTGAGTGACCGCACCGATCCCGACATCCACCGGCCGGGCGATCAGCCGGCGGAAGTCCTCGGGCTGGAGGGTCAGACCCATGCCGAGCATGATGAGCCCCAACAGCGGATTAACATAATCGAGGATCGGAACGAATGCGTCCGGGACAACCAACGCAAGTCCGGCGGCGGCGATCACCCAGACGACGAAGTACTTCGTTGCGACACGAGCGACACGCGAAATCTCGTCTCCGACGCTCATGAATGATCGATGGAAAATCCCGGGAAGAATGCTTCGCTTGACGGTCGCCACTCACACGTCGGGATCGAAGACACTCCGGTAGAGGCACAGCGACCTAAGGACAACGATCCGGGGGAGTTGTTAAGCGTCTGTGCCCGAATAGCGTCTCATGTCATCCACATCGGTGAGCGCACTCACACGGTCGATTGGCTATCCGCTTGGGCTGTTCGGCATCGTCGGCGTCGGACTGGGGCTGACCGGCGTTGTCATGCTCGGCGCGCTTGGCGGAGGCGCTTCCCTCTTTTCCGGGCTGTTCGCGCTACTGGTTATCGCGTTCGCACTGCTCACGGGGCCGATCGTTGCCGCCGTTGTCGGGGCCCAACCGCCCCGAGACGACGCTGACACTCCACAGTATGGGCTCGTCTTCGTCGGGACCGCAGTCGGCTACCTCCTCATGATGGTGCTTGTCCTCGTTATCCTCGTGATCGGCATCGCGGTACTTTCCGCCGGTGGTGGGAGTGCCAGCGGGACGACCGGAACGACCGGTGGCAACGGATCGGTTAACCCCGGCCAGTACCTTCTACCGGTGTTGCTTATCGCCGTGCCAACTGGCGGTGTGGCGGTTGCGACCCGCTACTGGCGACACCGACAGACTGCCGCGTCCACCGACGACGGGGGCGAGGCCGCCATAGCGCTCCCGGACGTGCCCCGACAGTACCTGATTATCGGTAGCGTTGGTCTGCTTGCGCTCGGCGCGGTTGTCGCCGGCGTAATGGTGCTCACCGGGCCAACGGCAGCCGACCAGCTCACGGTGACCGGCGAGGGATACTCACAGGGCCAGACGATCTTCGTTGACGCGACCGTCGAGAATATCGGCGAGCAGACACAAACGGCGACACTCAGCGTCGAGACCAGCTTCGGTGGCGAAGTGAGTCAGGGATTCAGCACGTCTCGCGAGGTGACCGTCACCGGTGGCGAACGCACCACTGAGACGGTCGCGCTGGGCGAGTTTGGTGACCTTACCGCAACCCAGGAGCAGGCGCTCCAAAGCGGGGATTTTCGGATCGACTTCAAGATCGACGGTCAGACCAAGGACACCTACACGGAGTGAGGCCTCACCGCGGATAAGCGAGCCAAGCAGGCGACGTGGTAGCAGCCCGCCGTCTGCCTGTCATTTTTAACCACGAACCCGTTAGATTTGGTATCATGACTTCTCGCCGCCGGATGCTGGCCGGGGTGGCCGGGGTGAGTTCGCTGGCCGGCTGTGTCGATAGCCTCCAACGCAACGGCGAGGAAACGCCGCCACCGGATAACGAAACCAACGCGAGCGACGACGCGGACGTTGACAACGAGACCGAGCCGCCGG
>JBEQAX010000089.1:0-3209 GCA_041640095.1 Salinarchaeum sp.
GGCGATATGGGCGCGGTGTTCGTCGTTGCGGTGCTCGCCTCGATCTTCTTCTCCTCGCCGCTGTACGTCTTCTTCCCGAGTCTGATTGCCGAGTACTACGGCACCGAGACCAGCTCGGGCAACTACGCCATCGTCTATACCGCGAAGATCGGCGGCGGCATCTTCGCCGGATCGGTTGCCGGCGCGTTGATCGCAACTGCTGGCTGGGCCGTCACCTTCCTTGTGGCGGCGGGCCTGGCAATCGCCGCTGGGATTGGAGCCCTGCTGTTGCGTCCGCCGCACCACCCTGATACGTGAACTGGCCACTCGACGTCGCTACCCACCAGGATACTTGCTACCGTGATGTCTTCTCACGGCGCTGACAGACAAGCGTGCTGCCCCGTTGTCGCCTGCCTCGGCCACACTTTTGTTCGCAGCCGTGCTTGGACTGACAATGGACGTTGACCTGAACCCCGACCTATCGGGACGGACGGCGCTTGTGACCGGGTCGGCGGTACGCGTTGGCCGAGCCGTACTGCTTGGACTGGCGGCCGCCGGTGCAGACGTGGCCGTGCACCATCGCAGTGATCCCACGGCGGCAGCCGAGACGGCGAGTGAGGCGGCCGCGCACGATGTCGAGACAACCGTCCTCAAGGGCGATGTCACCGACCCCACAGCCGTCGACACATTGTTCGAAACGTGCGAAGACACCCTCGGCACGGTGGATATCCTCATCAATGCCGTCGGACCGCTACCACAGGCCGACTGGGACGACCTCTCGCCGACAGAGTGGCAGGAGACGGTTGCAGCAAACCTGTACAGCACGTACCTCTGTACTCGGCGGGCACTCCCGGCGATGCGTGATCAGGGATGGGGTCGGGTGGTGAACTTCGGCGTGGCGGATGCCCGTGACGATCACGCGCTGCCGCGGAATCTGCCGTATTTCATCGCGAAGAAGGGAGTGCTCACGTTCACGCGGAGTGTCGCCTACGACACCCAGGACGACGGGATCACTGTCAATGCCGTCTCACCGTACGCTGTTGAGAACACGATCACCGATCCCGCAGCCGTTCCCCGGGGACGGCCCGCCAGTTTTGCGGATGTACTCGCCCCGATCCTCTTTTTCTGCAGTGACGCCGCGGCATACCTGTCCGGACAGAACATCGCCATCGACGGTGGCCGACTCCACGAGGCGTGACCACGGGGCTCGGGCAGACGGTCGGCGATCGTATGCATCAGATCGCCAGCCGCAACGTCTGTATGGCTGGCGACGTATGCTCACATCATGGCCTTGTCGATCACCTCGCCGAGTGATATCGACCCACCGGCTGCCTTCGCGATCCAGGCGGCCACCGACACGGAGATCGTCGGCGCAATCACGGTGCTTTCCGTTGGGGCGGACACGGCCTACGGAATCGACTGTGAGACCGGCGATCGAATTCGCGTCCCGATCAATACGTACATTGAGGCCGACCGACTCCAGCCAATCGACACGGCCGATTGTGCGCCGTAAGCCGATGGCTCCCGAGAGTCCAAAACGGTGATACGCCGCCGCCGGCTGGGATAAGTAGTGACGAGGGAGTCTGACCCACCGAGCGACGAGTCGACGGCCAACGGCCTCACCTCCGGGTCGCTGGTGGGCCCGCTTTTCCGGCTGGCCTGGCCGATCGTCGTCATCCAGTTGCTCCAGGTCACCTACAATATCGCCGACACGCTGTATCTCGGGCGGCTCTCGGCTGATGCTGTCGGGGCGGTGAGTCTTGCGTTCCCGTTGATCTTTCTTGTGATCGCTATCGCCGGCGGATTCACCACCGCCGGGGCGATTCTGGTCGCCCAGTACACCGGCGCCGAGGGCGATCAAAGCGCCGGCCGGGTGGCCGGACAGACGCTGTTGCTCGTGGCGGTTCTCTCGAGTGTGCTTGCCGTTGTCGGCTACCGCTTCACCCGTCCGGCGCTTGCGTTGTTGCCGAGTGACCCGGCGACGGCGGCGGCGGTCATCCCGCTGGCGGCCGACTACCTTGAGCTCATCTTCCTGGGAATGCCCTTCCTGTTCGGCTTTTTCGTGTTCTCGGCGCTGATGCGCGGCTACGGCGACACCCGGACGCCGATGGCGGTCATGGTGGTCTCGGTTGCGTTGAACGTCCTGCTCGATCCGGTGTTCATCTTCGGCTTTCAGGGCAATCCGGTCTTTGCCTGGCTCGGACTCGAGGGGCTCGAAACGGCCGCCTACGCGGCGACCGGCTTCACCGGGTTGGGCATCAAGGGCGCCGCCGTCGCGACCGTTATCGCCCGCGGTGCGGGAAGTGTGATCGGTATCGCGGTGCTCTTTGGAACGGACGCCGGGCCGTCGGTCGGTCTCGGGGACCTCCGGCCCGACCGGTCGCTCATCACGGATGTGCTGCGACTGGGGACGCCGACGATGGTCGAGCAGTCGACCTCAGCACTGGCGATGATCACCCTCACCGCGATGATCGTGACGTTCTCGCCGCCGATCGTGGCGGCCTACGGCCTGGGCAACCGCATCATCTCACTAGTGTTTCTCCCGGCGATGGGCCTTGGCCGGGCGATCGACACGATGGTCGGACAGAACCTGGGGGCCAGTCAGCCCGATCGGGCGACACGGGCGGTCTATCTCGCGGCGGGCACTGGCGCGGGTATCATGCTCGCGGTCGCGGCGGTCATGGCGACGGCCGCCCAGCCCATCGTCGGGGCGTTCCTGGGTGACGTGCCGACGGCAGCGACGACGATCGCCTACGGGGTTGAGTACCTCCGGATCCGGAGCGTCGAGTTCGCGTTCATCGGCGTCGCCCAGGTGCTGTTAGGGGCCTTCCGCGGGGCGGGCAACACGACGACGGCGATGGTGCTCTCGATTATCACACTCTGGGTCGGCCGGGTCGGCACGGTCTCACTACTCGTGTTCGTCCTCGGATGGGGCCCGACGGGCATCTGGGTGGGGATGGCCGTCGGCAACGTGCTCGGGGCACTCGTCGGCGCGGCGTGGTTCCTCCGAGGCACGTGGAAGGAGGCCTACATCGACACGGCCGAGACAGACGATCGGGTCGCCCCGGAGTGAGAATGCGCGTCGATCAGGCGGTGTAACCCTGCTGGGCGAGGGCGTCTTCCATCGCCGCGAGCAGGTACTCGACGTTCTTGCGGCGGGCGGAGTGGCCCATGCAGCCGATACGCCAGATCTCGCCGTCGAGGTCGCCCAGTCCGGAGGCGATCTCGAT
>JBEQAX010000090.1:0-3160 GCA_041640095.1 Salinarchaeum sp.
ACAGCATCACGCTCACCCCCGGAACGCTCACCGTCCGGGCCGGCCGGGCGGCTGGCGACCGGCTGATGCTCATCCACACGCTCGTGCCGTGGGCCCGCGAGGGACTCGTTGAGGGCGGACTTGAGCGGGCGGTTCGGTTCGTCTTCTACGGCCGCTCGGCGCTATCGATTGCGACCCCTGAGGAGCGCGGCGACACCGACGTGATCGATCCAAAGGAGGGTGAGCAGTCGTGATCGCCGACACCCTCGTTCAGCAGACGTTCCTCGCGGCGGCGGCCGTGTTCGTGCTGCTGGCCGTCGTGATGTTCTACCGGGCGGTCGTTGGCCCCACGCTTCAGGATCGCGTGCTGGCGGTCAACGTGATCGGGACCAACACCGTGGTCGTCCTTGCGTTGTTATCGGTCGGCCTTGAGACGCCGGCGTTGATCGATGTCGCACTCATCTACGCGCTGTTGAACTTCCTGATGGCCATCGCCATCTCGAAGTTCGCCGTCGACCGGGGTGGGGTCCTATGACCGGGACGCTCGTCTTTGCCGTGATCGTTGGCGCGTTGCTTCTGGGCGTGTTTTTCACCCTTGTCTCGACGGTGGGCGTCCTTCGGCTGCCTGATGTCTACACCCGAGCGCACACGGCCTCGCAGGTCGACACGCTCGGGGCGGGCTTTGCCGTCGCCGCGGTCGCCATCGCGCTTGGTCTCCAGGCCAAGAGCATCCAGGCGCTGTTGTTGTTGGTGTTCATCTTTGTAACCAACCCGACGGCCGCCCACGCCATCGCCCGGGCGGCCCACGAGAACGATCTCACGCCGTGGACCGAGGGCGACGACGCCACGGGGGGTGACCGCTCGTGAGCGCGCTCTCGGCGCTGGTTTCGGGCCTTCCGGTGGGGGCTGTCGGCGTGGCCCTCGCGGTGTTTGTCGTCGTGACGGCGGCCGTCACAGCCGCGTTGCGCGATACCGCCGCGATTGTCGTCGTCTTTGCCGCCTACAGCCTCGGGATGGCCATCTTCTACGCGGTGTTGCTCGCGCCCGATGTCGCCATGACCGAGGCCGCCATCGGCGCCGGCGTGACCACCCTGTTGTTGTTGCTCGCAATCGCGAAGACCACCCGCCCGGCCGACGTCGATACCTTCGAGTCGATTGACGGGCCGGCACTCCTGCTTGTCGGTGGGCTTCTTGTCGCCGTCCTCGTGACGGTCACGCAGTTTCCCGCGCTGGGATCGCCAACGGCGTGGGCGTGGGACTCGCCGGTTTCACAGTACTACATCGCCGAGTCCTACGCCGACACCGGCGTCGAAAACGCCGTTACGGCCGTCCTCGCGGGCTACCGTGGCTTTGATACCTTCGGTGAGGCGGTCGTGATCTTTGCCGCCGGCGTTGCGGCGTTGCTCGTCCTGCGTGCGGAGGTGTTCACCCGTGAGTAAGACCGACGAGAACCGTTCGCCGTACGTCGAGAGTCCCGTGATCATGACCACCGTCCGGATCGTCGCGCCCTTTACGCTGACCTACGGGCTGGTGTTGACCTTCCACGGCGCCGACTCACCAGGCGGCGGCTTCCAGGGTGGCGCGGTCATCGGTGCCACCATCCTGATGATCGCCTTCGCCTTCGGGATTGAGCCCACCCGCGACTGGCTGGCCAACCGGACCGTGGTTCTCCTGAGCGCCGGCGGCGTGCTTGTCTTTGGCGCCGTCGGGCTCCTGCCGATGCTCACCGGCGGCCGTTTTCTCCAGCACGCCCTCTTTGAGACCGTCGGGATTCCCCGCAAGTACGGCCTTGAGGCCATGGAAGTCGGTGGCATCGCGCCGATCGTCGCGGGGATTGTCGTCGGGCTGTTCTTCGTGATCGCCGCCGGTGTCCACGACGTCGCACCAAACAATCACGACGACGAGTGGACGCCCCTGCAGACGTTTGACGCTGATACCCCCTCGGAGGGATCCGACGATGATTGATCTGCTCCCACTCCAGGTTGATGTGCTCGCGAACCGCTACAGCTACGTCGTCTTCGCGATTGTCCTCGCGCTCGGACTGTACATGATCATCGCCAGCCCCAATCTCGTCAAGCAGGTCATCGGGTTGAACCTGTTTCAGACCGCGGTGTTCCTGTTTTTTGTGAGCAGCGCCTACGTCGTCAACGGCCAGATCCCGGTTATCCCGAAGGATGCCACCGGAACGTTCGTCAGCCCGCTGCCGCAGGTCATCGTCCTAACGGCGATTGTCGTTGGGGTGGCGATGACGGCAATCGCGCTGGCGTTGATTGTCCGGATCTACGACGCCTACGGCTCGCTTCACGAGGACGCCATCCGGGAGGTGCGTGCTGATGACTGACCTTGCGACCCTTCCCGCGCTGTTGGTGGTCCTGCCCATTCTCGCGGCCGCCCTGCCGATCGCGGCGACAACCATCAACCGCCGTGTGGGCTGGTCGATCGCTGCGCTTGCGCTCGCCGTTGAGGCCGGTCTTACCGCCTGGCTCGCCAGTGGGGTCTACGCCAACGGTCAGCGGGTTGTCCACCGTCTCGGCGGAACCGAACTTGCCCGCCCTGATGGCGGGTACGCTGTCGGGATCGAACTTGTTGCCGACCCGCTTTCGACACTCGTCGCCGGGACGGTCGCGACCGTCGCGCTTGTCGTCCTCGCGTACGCTCGACAGGCCGGCCCGCGTGGCAACGGCTTCTATGCGGGCTACCTGTTGTTGACCGGCGGGCTGATGGGCATTGTCCTCACCGGCGACCTGTTCAACCTCTTTGTGTTCCTTGAGATCACCGGCATCGCGACCTACGCGCTGGTCGCCACCGGTGACCGCCCGCAGGCCGCCGTCGCGGCGCTCAAGTATCTCCTTATCGGTACCGTTGGTGCATCGATGTACCTCCTCGGGGTGGGCTATCTGTACGTCCGCACGGGGACGCTCAATATGGTCGACCTCGCACGCGTGCTCGCCGGAACGGCCACCTGGGGCGAGGGTACCTGGCTCGCGGAGGCCGGCGCGCTGTATGCCGAGCCGCTTGTGATCGCCAGCGTCGCCTTCATCACCGCCGGTCTTGGGGTCAAAGCGGCGCTTTTCCCGTTGCACGTCTGGCAGCCCGATGCCTACCAGGAGGCCCCCGACACGGTGACGATCTACATCTCCGCGCTCGTCTCGACCGCGGCGGCCTACGCGCTGTTGCGCAT
>JBEQAX010000091.1:0-3119 GCA_041640095.1 Salinarchaeum sp.
GAGATGCACGTGGACGCTCGTCTCGCCTGCGTCGAAGACGTACGCGTCGATCAGGACGGTATCGCCGACGGGAACGGGATGCCCGAAGTCGATTGCCCCCATGCGGGCGGTCACACACGTTTCGCCGCTAAAGCGCATGGCAGCCATTGCTCCAACCTCATCAAGCCACTTCATGACACTCCCACCATGGGCGGTTCCGTATGAGTTCGAGTCGTTCGGCTGGATCCGAAAGCGGTTCCGCAGGTGGGTGTCCTCCACACTCGGCATGGACGTACCACAGCCAGTACGAGGATGAACCTTGCGACACGATCGCGCTAGGCCTCGGCGATCAGCGACTCAAGATACTTCGTGACGTGATCGTCCATCCGACGTTTGAATCCCGCTTGGCGGGCCAGCCGATCCAGCTCACGGGAGGCGTAGGTCCCATACTGTAGCGCCTTCTTATCGCGGATACGGATCGACTCGGGGACCCATCCGGTGACGGCCTCGCGCAAGCCGACCTTGCGGCGGTCGCCGGCAACGAGGTGTGCCTCCGGAAGGGCAAGCGCTGCCCGGACAACCCGATCGTCAAGCAGTGGTGTCACCGGCTCGACCCCGGCCGCTCGGATGGCCAACACGTCGCGTTCGAGTTGGGCCGGCAGCGTTCGAAGAAGCTCATCGCGGGCCCCCCGGACGGTGTCGGCCTCGACTCGCGGGTCCGTCGGCGCCTTAGCGACCTTGGCATATCCGCCAAAGAGCTCGTCGGCCCCCTGGCCGACTGCCAGCCGGTCAAAGCCGGCCTCGGCGACGCGCTTGGCCGTCAGGTACAGTGGAGTTGCGATCGCGACATCCATTGCGTTGGTCCGACCGGTCGCTCTCGCAACCGTCGTGGCTGCCTCGCGAAGCTGATCGTGATCGAAGCGACAGACCGTGAGCGACCGGTTGAGGGCCTCGGCTCCGGCGCGTGCGGCCTCAAGATCATGGCTCTCGGGGAAGCCAGCGACGAACAATGGTCCGTCAGTGGCGCTGGCAATGAGCCCAGAGTCGACGCCGCCGGAGAAGGCGACGGGAACATCGGTTGGAAGATCGGCAAGCGCTGCCTGGATCGCCTGCTTGAGTGTGTCGATCGGGGCCGTTGCGGACTCACGGTCCGTCGGCAGCGTCCAGTGTTGGGTGGGATCAGCCCACCCGACGGCCCCGGCGGGAAACCGCTGGGGCTGATCAAGAGCGGTTGGGGTGAACGCCCATTCTGGACGGCCGTCCGTCGAGGCCGTCATGTCGATAAAGAGTGGCTCGCGACCGAGCACGTCCCGAACCAACCGTCCATCACAGACGCCAGCAAATCCCCGGCCGCCCGGTAGTGGGGTCTGCTCGTCGATGGCCGTTCGAACGACGGCTGGAGTAGCGCCGCGGAGCGTCATCGATGGCTGGACATCCGGCGGTTGATGCGCCGTTTGATTCCGCCAGCCGCCTGGAGCATGCTGATCCGCCAGGGCGTGCGCTGTCCTTCGGTCTGGGTCCGCCCCGCACGGATGGCGTCAACGATCCCTTGGACCGATCGATCATCGACGTCGATCAACGTTCGCGCCTGTCCGACCATCTCGCTGATGTGGGCATCGCTGCCGGCGACCTGTGGAAGCCGGCGACTGGCGGCAAAGCGCCGTGCGCGGCGGTTGCCGAGTCCAACGAGGAGTCGTGAGTTGTACACCTCGATGGCGTCGGCGACCGCAATCTCGTCACCGCTGAGGTGCTTGGCGACACCGTGTCGAGACTCTTGGAACGGATGGGGAACTATGGCGATCCCGCCGCAATCATGGATCGCATCGACCGTCTCGACGAAGGAGAGTCCAGCCTCAATCCGCTTGGTGATCCCGATGCCGAGGAGATGTCCGGCGGCGGTCGTGATCTCGATGCCAGGGATGCCGATCAGCCCGTAATCCGCGGCTCGATCGGCGGCTTCGAGGCTCGCGTCGATCCGATCATGATCGGTGATCGCCAGAGCGTCGAGCCCGATCGCTTGTGCTTGCTCTAACAGGAGGTCGATCGGGTCTCGACCGTCATGGGAGGCCGACGAATGCGCGTGGAGCTCGACCGACAACACAGACACATGAGTCATAGCCGTCGTGTGGTAAAAAACGCCCTGCTCTCTGGGAGACACTCCGGAACACCCATTAGGTGCGTCCGGCAAACAGCCGGTAATGAGCCTGGCCGATTCCGACCGACGGCTGATCGTCGAGGAGCTCGGTCGCGAGCCGACTCGTGAAGAGGCCGCACTGTTCGAAAACCTCTGGAGCGAGCACTGTGCCTACCGGTCATCGCGGCCGTTGCTCGGACGGTTCGACAGCGAAGGCGATGCCGTCGTCGTCGGGCCGGGCGACGACGCCGCCGCGGTGGCACTCCCCGACGACGAGACCTATATCACCATTGGTGTCGAGAGCCACAACCACCCTTCATACGTTGATCCCTACGATGGGGCCGCAACCGGCGTCGGCGGGATCGTCCGGGATACGCTCTCGATGGGGGCCTACCCGATCGCGCTGGCGGACTCGTTGTACTTCGGTGACTTTGATCGCCAGCGAAGCCGGTATCTGCTTGAAGGGGTCGTCGAGGGGATCGCCGACTATGGGAATGCCATCGGCGTCCCAACGGTCGCTGGCTCGCTTGCGTTCCATCCGGATTACGAGGGCAATCCCCTGGTGAACGTCGCCTGCGTCGGGCTCACCGACGAGGAACGACTTCTCCGCGGGGCGCTGACCGAGCCGGGGAATGTGCTTGTGCTGGTGGGCAACGCCACCGGTCGCGACGGACTTGGCGGTGCCAGCTTTGCAAGCGAGGACCTCAGCGAGGATGCCGAAACCGAGGACCGGCCGGCTGTTCAGGTGGGCGATCCCTACGAGGAGAAGCTGCTGATTGAGGTCAACGAGCAATTGATCGAGGCGGATCTCGTCGAGAGTGCTCGCGATCTGGGAGCGGCTGGTCTCGGTGGGGCCACCTCCGAGATGGCCGCCCAGGGAGACCTGGGCGCACACGTCGAACTTGACCGGGTCCACCAGCGTGAGCCGGGGATGAACGCCCTTGAGATCCTGCTCTCTGAATCCCAAGAGCGGATGTGCTACGAGGTGCGTCCGGAACACGTCGAT
>JBEQAX010000092.1:0-2950 GCA_041640095.1 Salinarchaeum sp.
TAGGCCGTTCCATCCTCCATGACCGTCGTCATGCGCTTGTGGTCGGATGAAAACGGGATCGACCGGATCCGCTTGGGGCCCCCGCTATTCGAAGGATGAACCGATCTTTTGGTTATGACAGATTCAGTTACGATAAGCAAAACACCTTTTATTCTTTGAATGCTTCTAGGGGTGCATGGCAGTAAATGACAATCAATCCGCCGCAGAGCGCAAATCCGCAATCATGCAGCGACACGAACAGACCGCCCGGGAGGTGCTCCCCGACCACCGCGAGCTCTACATCGGTGGCGAGTGGTCCTCAAGCACCTCGGGAACAACCTTCGAGACACGCGATCCGACCACCGGTGAGGCGCTGGCAGAGGTCCAGGCCGCCTCCGAGGCGGATGTCGACCGGGCCGTCGAGGCCGCCTGGGAGGCGTATGACGAGGTCTATTGTGACTACTCGACGGCCGACAGACAGGCCATGCTTGAGGCCATTGCCGACCGCGTGGAGGCCAACAAGGAGGCCTTCGCCCGGCTAGAGTCGCTTGACAACGGCAAGCCGATCACTGAGGCCCGGATCGATGTCGGTCTCGTGATCGATCACTTCCGGTACTTCGCCGGAATCGTCCGGGGCCATGAGGGGGCGACTGTCGAGACCGACGACAGTCGGACCGTCCAGACGTTCAACGAGCCCTACGGTGTGGTCGGCCAGATTATTCCGTGGAACTTCCCGCTGCTCATGGCCGCCTGGAAGCTCGGGCCCGCCCTTGCCGGCGGCAACACCGTCGTCCTCAAGCCCTCCTCGTCAACCCCACTGACCGTTCTTAAACTAATGGAGGAGGCCGGCGATGTCATCCCCGATGGCGTGGTCAACCTGGTGACCGGCTTTGGCTCGGAGGCCGGCGCCGCCCTCGCCAACCACGATGGCATCCGCAAGGTCGCCTTTACCGGCTCGACCACCGTCGGTAAGGGCATCATGAAGAGCGCCGCCGACAACATCACCGACATCACCCTTGAGCTTGGAGGCAAAAGCCCGGTCGTCGTCTTCCCCGATGCCGACATGGAGACGGCCGTCGAGACCGCTATCACGGCCATCTTCTTTAACACCGGCGAGGTCTGCTGTGCGGGCTCGCGGCTGTTCGTCCACGAGGACATCAAAGAGGAGTACCTCGACAGGCTGGCCGCCGCAGTCGACGATCTGACTATCGGCGACCCGCTGCTTGAGGAGACCGATCTCGGGCCGAAGGTGAGCGAGGACGAACTTGAGACAACCCTCGGATATATCGAGGCGGCCCGGGAGGCCGGCGCCAGCATCGTCGCCGGTGGTGACCGGCCCGATGACAGCGCGCTTGCGGACGGCTGTTTTGTCACGCCGACGCTCATCGACGATATCGATCACGACAGCGCGCCCGTCCAGGAGGAGATCTTCGGCCCGGTTCAGGAGGTTTTTACCTGGAACGACTACGACGAGATGATCAAGCTCGCCAACGATGTTGACTTCGGACTTGCCGCCGGCATTCTCACCGAGAACCTCACGAAGGCCCACCAGTGTGCCCGGGACATCGAAGCGGGCACCATCTGGGTCAACACCTACAACGACTTCCCGGCCGGCCAGCCCTTCGGCGGATACAAGCAGTCGGGCATCGGACGCGAGACGGCCAAGGTCGCTATCGACCACTACACGCAGACCAAGACGGTGAACTTCGCCCTGGAGTGATTGTGCGTATGCGCAGTTCGTTCGGGTCCTGAGGCCGCCACTCGGCGGCTACCCCTCTTCTGTGTCGAAGGAGAACCGCTGTGGGTCTGTCGCGTGGATCGTCTCCTGGCTGGGATGGCGGGCGATGACTGCGACACCGGCATCGTGTGCCTGTGCGAACGCCCGAATGAGCCGACCGTTCGCGAAGTCCTCGGGCACGTCGGCGTTGATCCGGTTTGTGAGCCCATCGCACTGCAGGATTGCCCACCCGGCGAGTGCGAGATCGACCGAGGGATCATGTACCTGCGGGTCATCAACGACGTGGTCGCGGAGTCGGTCGTGGGTGCCCGAGGGAACGACATATACCGTCCCGTCGGGTGCAACCGTGATGGTCTCAGTGTTCGGGCGACCGGTTAACTCGGGGAATGGAATGGAGTCGGTCATGAGCGGAGTGGGCCAGGGGGCGGACAGCGATCATCGCACCGTGTCCGACGCCGGTAAGTGATACCGTGTATCGCAGACGGCAGCCGTCGACAAAGCCCTTGCCCCGGGCCCCGACGGTTCTGGGCTGACTGAACACGTCCCACTCGTCAGAACCGAACCACACTTTGAGTGTCCGGCCGAAAATCAGTCGGCACGTCTCCGCTACGGGAGCCAAGAAAAACGATCGCATCAAGCTCACCGCAGGTGAACCGCGCCTCGTATGACCAGAAAAAGCCGTTTGCGACGGCGTCATCGGTCCCGTGGAACTCGAAGGTGCCGTGCATGGTATGATCGAGCCAGAGTTCCTTGGCGACCGTCTGCTCATTCGCGGGTTTGATCCCGAGGCCGCGGTCAAGCAGCTCCTCAGGATCGGCGCTCTCACGGAATGAGACGTACTCCGTCCACGTCTCAAAGCCGTGCTCTTCGGCTTCCGCCTGCTTTTCGGCGGCGGTCTTCTTGCGCATCTCTTGTTCCTGCCGGAGGAGTCTCCCCGAGGCTGTCAGCTTGAATCTGCGCAGGCACGGCTGACCAATCCCCTTCGTTTGCCAGTCGATAGCGTCCGGACGGTGGTCGGCCGGAAATTTCGGCAACGGGACATCTGCCTCTATCGTGATCCAGTCGTTTGACATCCTCCTCTGCGTGAACGCGGAGGAATCCTGAGCGTTGGAGATTTCAGGTTTGCAGTCCCACCAAACCTCGACACGGTGAGAATCCGTGTGAGGTTCACGGACTGTAGCGGGCGGGACTGCTGGGAGTGCCAAGCCCCCGGTACTCCTATCCTCCATCGTG
>JBEQAX010000093.1:0-2907 GCA_041640095.1 Salinarchaeum sp.
GGTGGCTCCCTTGGACAGGACGAATGGCAGAGAAGGATCTTGATCTCCCAGCCGACCGTGAATCGCCGGTCGGTGCGCCCGTCGTCCGTGGGAACGAAGCTGTCGCTGGTGATCGTGCCGAGGACGCCATCCGATTTGACCCGGACGATCCCGACAGCCTAGAGCGCGCGACCGTGGAAATCCAGACGTTTGCCGAGATATCCGCGTCTGATGCCGAGCGGCTGTCGATCCTCCGCGGTGCGGCGGCGTGTGCCGCGCTCGTTCGGGGCGTGGGATCGTACAAGGCTGCCGCCAAACGAACGGACGTACCGGTCTCGTTCATCCGCAAGTGGGCGCGCGTCCACGACCTCCCGCGGGCTGTCCGGGTCACCGTCGCGGATGGGACGCTTGCCCCGACGGCAGCCAAGCATATCGCTCGTCTTGAGGGCCCGCTCCGGTACGACCTCACCTGGGCTACCCTCCAGCACGATCTGTCGGTCCGCGAGGTGCGGACACTCGCCTCCGCGCTCAAGTCGGGTGATGACCCCGACGCCGTCTTTGCCGCCCACGGCATCGACCTCTGCGGACTTCATCTTGAGTGTCCCCGCCCGGTGTATCGCGAACTCCACCGCCGGGCCGCCCTTGAGGAACGTCCCATTGAAGCGGTTATCGCCGATGCAATTGACGTCACCCTGTCCGAGGGTGAGGTCCCGGGGTGAGGCCATCGTTTGACTCTGCCGGTGGCGTAACGGCTACCCGGCCGGCCGAATAATTAATTCTGTGATCGACGTTATTAACTCACGGGCGCTGGCCACGATGATCGATAATGATGAGTCCTTCACGCTCGTTGACTCGCGGCCGGCCCACAAGTTCGAGGCATGGCGCCTTCCCGATGCGGTCAGCTTTCCGTTCGGGGCCCGCGAATCGCTTGATGAGGCACAACTCGCCACGTTTCGTGACATCGCCGCCCCGGACGAGACGGTCGTCACGGTCTGTGGGAAAGGCGTCCGATGCGTCCACCTTGCGGTTGAACTCGCCGGCGCGGGGTACGAGCATCTTAAGACCGTTAGCGACGGCATGTGGGGTTATCTTGACCTCTATGAGACGGCGACAGCCACTCTTGATGAGGACTATCGTGTCGTACAGTTCCAACGCCGCGGGAAAGGCTGTCTTTCCTATCTCGTTGGGTCACAGCGGACCGGCGAAGCCGTCGTGATCGATCCAACCCGACACACCGACCAGTATCTTGCCACAGCGGCCGAACACGGCCTTGAGGTCACAGCGACAATCGATACCCACGTCCACGATGACCACCTTAGCGGCGGCCGTGCGCTTGCTGATCGACTTGACGTGCCATATTATCTCGGTGTCACGCCTGAGCGTGAGGCGGCGATCGCCCACGAGCGTCTTGAGGATGGAATGACGCTTCCGCTCGGTGACGAGTCGCTCACCGCCACCGCATTACCGGGGCATACCCCTGGCCACGTTGGGCTTCGACTCGGCGACCTTGCGCTGTTCACCGGAGATGCCGTCTCGCTGGATTCGATCGGTCGGATTGGGGCGCTTACCGATGGCGATCCCGAGGCGGCGGTTACCGCTGCCCATCGGACACTTCATACTGTCATCGGTGAGTTGCCAGGCGAGCTGTCGGTGTTTCCGGCGCACGTCCACCGCGCCGGTGGTCGATGGCGAACCGGCCATCCTGGAACGCTCGCGAGTGCTTCCCTCGGGTCGCTCCGGGACCAACTTGATCCGTACGGGCTTGACGCCGAGGCCTTCGAGGCGTGGGTCAGGCCGGTCACGACCGAGTCGCCCGCTGGCCACGAGACGATCGTTGAGGCCAACCGCGACGGCCGGGCAGTTTCGCCGGCGACGGCAACACGGATCGAGTCCGGTCCGAACGGGAACATTCTCTAATACACACGTTTCTCCGGAATGACGCCGCGGACGCCGCCGGTGGGGTCCTCAATATCACCCTCGTATCGCGGAATCACGTGCCAGTGGAGGTGATCAATCGTCTGGCCGGCTGCCCGACCATTGTTGATCCCAATGTTTGTCCCATCGGGATCGTACCGGTCAACAATCGCCTTGTGGGCTAATTGGAGTGCACCAGCCGTCTGTTCCCAGTCAATGGCGGTCAGGTCTTCGACGTGCCGCTTCGGTACGACCAGAGCGTGCCCCTCGGTCACAGGATGCGCGTCGAGGAAACACAGGTGCGTCTCAGACTCTTGGATGACCGTCGCGTCGCGCTCGCCTCGGACGATATCACAGAACACACACGAATCGACCGGTGTCATAGGCCACTCGTTGTGGCCGTCTCTGTTAAATGGTGTTAATTCGGATTAAATCGGACGAAGAGGCGTTCAACAAGCCGAACTCGTGTTTATGACCGCCCCGGGTTATGTGGCCGGCAACGTAACGGGCAACTGCAATGCGCCCGACACGAATCGGTGCGATCGCCGTTGCAGCACTGCTCCTGGTCGGCGGAATCGCGGCCGTCGGGGCCGCCAGTCCGCCGGCGCAGGCACAGCACAACGGCCCCGATCACGCGGGGCCCCCTGATGAGATTGATACGGATGGTGACGAGCTTGATGCACGCGACGACGCACCTGACGGGGTGAATGAACAAGAGCGCGATGACGAGACAGAACGGGAGAACGAACCCGACGCGGACGACGACATGTCGGACGATCGTGAGGAAGAGCTGAACGATACGGACGACGCCGATACAGCAGAATCAGCCGCTCCACCTGTGGCCCACAGCCCTAACGAGCGAGCCGGTCCGCCCGCTGACGTCGCCGACCGCGCCGACAACGCCTCCACCCAGGTCGGTCCGCCGGATGGACTGCCTGAGCAGGCCCCTGATCGCGTGGGTGAAATCCACGACACGATTGAGGCATTCCTGAACGGCTCGGTCGACAACCTCGG
>JBEQAX010000094.1:0-2738 GCA_041640095.1 Salinarchaeum sp.
ATGGCGTCTTGGCCTGTCTCGGCCATGATTTCCGGATGGTAGGTGACGTTGAGTTTGAACTCGGAGATCGCCTCCTCAAGACTTGGCGACGTTCCCTGCAGCGTCGACATCGTACACGCAGAACAGGTCTGGCCCTGGAGCCAGACCACATCCTTCGTGCCGTCGGTCGCTTTGGTGAGTGCGGCTGCGACGTCTGTGCTGTACTCTGTCATGACGGTTCCGGCTGCTGAGGAGCCAACAAGGCGGAGGAAATTTCGTCTGGTCGTATCGGCGGTCGATAACCCCAGATTGGCCATAGTTCCAGTGAGTAAGAATATCATTAATAAACGCACATTTGATTCTTAGAAACTGAGAACACCGAAGGAGAGTTTTGGGCATCCAATCCCTCGTGTTACTTTTCAACAAGACAATAATTTGCCGAGGAAGTGAACCCGCTCTCGACACTGATTCGTGTTCAGGGTGGAGTTACACTTGATGAAGCGGTCAGTGGCAGAAACATACTAGGTTGCTAGCTGCCGGAGAGTGACGACGCCCATCCGACTGCAGTGGTAGACGTAACTCTCGCGACGCAAAATCACGCACAACGGCTACGGTGGCTGTTCGAGTGACAACGGTCGATCAATCCGGTCGGTTACATCTTCCTGCAAGCCAACAAACAACTCCGTCTCGCCGGTCGTGACAGGCGTGATAGTGACGTGGTTCCAAAACGGCGTTCCATCGGCTCGGTAGTTGCGGAGGATGACCGACACCGGCTCACTGTGTTCGATCCCGGCTTTGATCGTGGCAACCCGATCCTCATCAGTGTCAGGGCCCTGCAGGAGTCGGCAGTTCCGACCACGAACCTCGTGTTTCTTATAGCCGGTGAGCTCACAGAATGCCTCGTTGACATAGACGATCGGATTGTCGTCCCTGTCAGGGTCAGTCAGGATGACCGCAGGCGTGGATCCGGCGGTTGTGGCCGACCGCGCGTGCTGATCGGCGTCGGTAGCGATCCGGTCAGTGACCTCACGCGCGACAAGAAGATGCCGGCCGGGAACGATATCGCTTGTTGCGGTGTACTCGATGAATCGCTCGCAGCCGTCGGCCGTGTTGAGACGGATGATCTCACGTTCGTCGGTGGCTGTTCGGATCGCCTTCCATGTCGTCGCATCTGTCGCCCTCGGCGGAAAGAAGGTGGTTAGCTCCTGACCACGAAGTTGCCGCTTGGCTCTCCCGAAGAGTTCGCCCGCAGCAGCGTTCGCATCGATGATGCACGCGTCGTCGTTGACAATCAGTATCGCGTCGCTGGCACCCATAACGGCAGCCTGATACTGGTCTGGGGGCCGGGGAGCCGCTGGCTGCTGGTTGCTGACTGGGGTTGCCGTCGTCCGTGGGAGTGAGATCGTCATCACGGTGCCATCACCGGTCACCGTCGCGTCAATCTCACCGTCATGGCTGGTAACGACCCAGTGGGCGAGCCACAGTCCAAGCCCGCTGCCGTGTGTCAACGGCGTTTCTGCGCCCCGGTTGAGCACGTCGATCTCCTGTGTGTCGAGCCCTGGGCCGTCATCGGTGATGACGATCTCAGCGGTTTCTGAGAGCTGCTTAACCGTGATTGTGACAGTAGGGGCGGCACCAGCATGTTTGGCGGCGTTGTCGATGAGCTCCTCGACGGCCTGCTCGAAGGACGGCCGAACCGCCGCGATGATCTCGGTGTCGCCCGATACGGTGATGGAAGCAGACGGGTATTCCGTATCGACTGCCTCAGCAACACGGGTCACAACGTCGGTGATATCGGTGGCAGTTCGTTCGGCATCGCTTGCGATGATCGTCTCAAGTTTCCGGGCTGTTTCACTCAGTGCAATGAGGTCATCAACATGGTCGATGATCGTTTCGGCGTAGCTGGTATCGTCGGTCTGCTCGGTCAACTCCGTTGTGAATCCACGGATGACCGACATTTCGTTCCGGAGATTGTGCCGCAACACACGATCAAGCACACCCGTTAGGGTGGACTGTCTCGTGAGGTCGGTTTCGACCCGCTTGCGATCTAACTCGCGTTCAAGGAGGCGAGTAAGGAATTCAGCAAATCTTGTCTCGGTCTCGGTAAACGCTTCCCGGGGCTCGGTCGCAGCGAAACAGACCGTCCCTCGTGGCTCCTCGTTGAGGATCAGGGGCGTACTGAGATAGCAGTTGATGTCGACGGATGCGAGTGCATGATCGCTGGCTTGATCGGTGGTCTGCATATCTGTCACGGCGACCTGTGTCTCCTCCTCGATCGCCCGTTGACAAGGGATAGTGCTGTGATCGAGGTCGTGTGTGGGTTCTGTCGTCGCCGCCCGCTCGGTGCGTATCATTGCCGTCCAGCGGTCAGCCGTGGGATCGACGCGAATGAGATAGGCGAGGTCGACAGGGAGATAGTCGGTGCCGACCTCAAGGGCGGTTTTGGCCTTGTCATCGAAGGATTCCTCACGACGAAGAATCTCATAAAGCCGCTGCCGAGCCTGATTGGCCGTTAGCTGTTCACTCATGGCCGTCCCCTCCTAGTTCGTACGCCATTCACCGACGCACATCGTGCATTCAATGTGCTAGCGTATGGCATGCTGTAATGGCAGAATAGTGTAGTGAACTAATAATAAAAAAAGTGTCGGCAGTGCAATGTGTCCTGCGTGTGCGCAATATGTGCTCGCGACGAAGCGTGTCCCCAGCAGTCGTCGGCCACCGCGTTGTTATCGGGCTCCAAACGCGACGAGTACCCACCC
>JBEQAX010000095.1:0-2735 GCA_041640095.1 Salinarchaeum sp.
TGCCACCGAGACGCTTGGCCGACACAAAGACCGTCGGAACGATAATCGGGATTGTCAAGATCGCGGCGGTGATCACAATAAACGGGGCAACACCTGCAACCGGGTACGACAGCACACTGATTGCCACCCAGTCAACGAGTGTAATGGCTATGGTATATGCAATAACGGCCAGCGTAGCGATCAGCCCAAACACGCCGACAATGGTGCCAAGGACCCGTCGCATCGACATACCGGTAACATCTGCTTGTGTGTTCGTCGCCATGAATATTGTGTAGTATTGGAAACGCCGTGCAGCATCAAAACAGTTGGCATCACAATACTGAGGCGAACCGGAATCGGAACGCTATGAGGCACTGATCGAACCAAGCTCACTCTGGCTGTGTGGCACGCTCGTTGGTCCATCGCTTTTCGACCTCGCGGTTCGCGACGACAATGAGATCCCCGTCGTCGGTTTGGATCCGCGTCTTGCGCAGGTCAATGCCGGTGACCGTTCCGGTCACTGAGGCGGTCGTGACGACATCACCCTCGTTGAAGTCCGGATCTCGGAGCAGATACACCCCAGCGACCGTGTCGGCGATCATCTCTTTGATCGCGAAGGCGATCCCCAGGCCGATGAATCCGGTCGCCGTGCCAAGACTCGCGGCGATGTCCTCCATGCCGACGATTTTCAGTAACGCCAGTCCCGCCCCGAACCAGAGAAAGATGCTGACGACGGTCACGGTGAGATGAACGATCGGGGTTTGATCCGCTGCGTACACGCGGGTCAGGGCAGACCGAAGAACAGAGGTGACGATGCGAATCGCGATATACGCGAGAATCAGGAACGTCAGTCCAGACAGCAGGCGTGGGATCGTCTCGACGATTCCTTGGAGGAACTCTCCGATCACCGCCTGCCCCAGGACACCGCTGATGGTCACCATGGTCGGGTCGAATACGGTCCGTCGTGAAAAGCACCGGGCCAACTCACAGCACCGATGAGGCGGCCGTCAGAGCGTGGACATCTCACGCCTTCGCGACGATCCTCTCGGCGATGTGTTCGCCGAACGGAAGCGAGGAGGTAAACCCGGGAGATACCGCGTTGAGGATATGGATAGCGTCCTCGCGCTCGATGAACAGCGGATCCTTCACAAGCTTGCCGTCCGCGCTGACGAGCTGGGCGCGGATTCCGGCGTAACTGTTCTTGAGGTCCGCCGATCGGATCTCGGGTACGAGTCGCTGTGAGGCCGCCGTGAACTTCGCCTTCCGGTAGGATTTGTTGAGCTCCGAGTAGGCAACAGCAATCATCCGCTTTGAGGCGAGCAGGCGGCGAAAGCCCGCGTAGGTGAGCGTCTCAAGCAACTCGCGGGGGTTCACGTCAGTATTGTCGTATGCTTCACGGCCGAACGCGAGGACGGCATTTGGTCCAACAATGACCTTCCCGTCCGTGCGACGCGTGTAATGAACACCGAGGAAGGGCAGTTCCGGGTCCGGCGTCGGATAGATCATACTTTGACAGAGGTCCGTGCGCTCAGGACGCACCTCGTAGTACTCACCGCGGAACGGCACCACCTGGTATCTCTCGCCGACGCCGACCTGGTGGGCGAGTGTATCTGCGTACAGTCCGGCCGCGTTGACGAGGTAGTCGGTTGCAAAGCGGCCGTTGCTCGTTCTCAGGGTGTACCCCGGATCCGCGTGATCGATCCCGGTGACCTCGTAGCCGGTATAGATGCTGACCCCGGCCTCGCGGATCTCCTTGGCGAGCGCATAGACATACTGCTCGGCGTCCACGGAAGCAGCCTCGGGGGCGTACAGAGCTGCCTGGCCCTCGGCGTGGGGCTCGTGGGCTCGGATCGCCTCCTGTGAGTCAAGCCGCTCGTAGGCAACGCCGTTGGCCCGGGCCTGTGCGGCGAGATCGTCCAGTCGCGCCTCCTCCTCGTCGTCCTGTGCGACAACGACCACCCCGCACTCCTCGCAGGGGATGTCATGCTCCGCACAGTACGCCTTCATCCGTTCGGTGCCCTCCGTGGCAAACCGCGCCTTCTTCGAATCCGGCGGGTAATTGAATCCGGGGTGAAGCACCCCGGAGTTTCGTCCGCTCTGGTGGGCGGCGAGGTGGTGTTCCTTCTCAAGGACGGCAATGTCCAGGTCAGTTTGCTCAACCAGGTGCTTCGCGACTGAGAGCCCGACACAGCCGCCACCGACAATGACGACATCGTGATGCATCATACGTATCAGTTGGTGTGAATGCGAGTTCGTTCTCCGGCGTAGACAACGTCATCGTGCTGGTTTCACACCCGATTACTTGATCATTGCTGAAGAGCACTTCCGTGTTGTCAGCTACTGGTGCCCGTGATGATCAACGCAGGTTCAGCCGGCGAACACCACGAGTCGTCACACAGAGGGGTGCTAAACGCCTTCGTAGCGCTCTAGCGATACGGTCTGACACCAACAGTCAGGCTGTGCTTCGCCTGCATGAACACGGTTGCAGCGGCTGCAATGTCGCCTGCCGATCTTTGTTGGTGCATCGCGTACCCGCAGCTATGAGCGAAAACACTGACCGATTGCGAGACATGAGTCGACGGCGGTTCTTAGCGGCCGGCGCGACCGTCAGCGCGACAGCCGTCGCCGGGTGCAACACGGTCGTGAACGCCGTCTTCGGGGCGATCCTTGAGGACGTCAACGTTGTCAACGACACCGACCAGCGCCGTGCGGGGACAGTCACCGTCACAGATCCTGCCGATGAGACGGTCCTTGAG
>JBEQAX010000096.1:0-2730 GCA_041640095.1 Salinarchaeum sp.
ACCGGTACTGGAGTATGTCGTCGAGGCGGTCGCCGACGCCGGCATCGACGACATCGTGCTGGTGGTAGGCTACGGCCAAGACCGTATTCGAACATACTTCGGTGACGGCGACGATTGGGGGGTGTCGATCCGATACGCCGCCCAGGAAACTCAGTTAGGAACGGCCCACGCGGTCGCTCAAGCCGAGGAACTCGTTGACGGTCCGTTTCTCGTGCTTAACGGCGACCGGATTATCGACTCGGCGGCTGTTGAAGATGTCGCCACGGGCCTTGCTGATGAAACAGTCGCGATGGCAGTTGCACGCATCGAGACGCCTGGAGACTATGGGGTAGTAACGCTCAATGGGGACCGCGTAACGGGTATCATTGAGAAGCCAACCCAGGAAACGCCATCGGAGATCATCAATGCCGGCGTTTATGGCTTCCCGCTGGAGGTCTTCGAAATAATTCAAGATCTCGATCAGAGCGCCGACGGCGAGTACCAGTTACCGGACGTGATCGCAGAGTTCATCGGCGACCGGACGGTCCGGGCGGTCCGATACGACGGCCGGTGGCTTGATATCTCGCACCTCTGGGATCTGCTGTCGGTCACGACAACCATGCTGGATCGTGACGGAGGTGACACAGTTGGAACGGTCGCGGCTGGCGCACAGGTGAGTGACACCGCCCACATTGCCCGAACGGCCTCCGTGGGAACAAACGCGGTGGTTGGACGCGGCAGCGTGATCGGGGCGAACGCACGGATCGGCCCAAATGCGACGGTTGAGCGATCGGTGATTCTCTCGGATGCAACCGTGGACGCGGGGGCTGTCCTTCGGGACTGCGTGGTCGGTGCGAATGCGACGGTTGGTCCAAACACGACTGTTGCTGGTGGTGACGCGACGGTTGTCATGGATGGCAAAGTCTATCAGTCGGTACCGCTGGGGGCGGCCATTGGCGACAACGCGCAGGTCGGTGGTGCAAGCGCATTTGACCCGGGAACCATTGTCGGCGATGGCGCAACAATTGAGGCCGGTACGCGAGTGCGTGAGACAATCGACGCGGATGTGGAGGTGCGACGAGGATAGCATGTGTGGAATTGTTGGATACACTGGCTCAAGTGCCGCCCTACCGGTGTTGACTACAGGCCTTGAGAACCTGGAGTACCGCGGCTATGACTCGGCGGGCGTCGCGCTGGCCGACGGCGATCTCGCGGTCTACAAGACAGCGGGAGAGGTCGACGAGCTGGAAGCGACTCTCCCGAAGACGGCCGAGGCCCACCGCGGCGTGGGCCACACCCGGTGGTCGACACACGGTCCGCCGACGGACACAAATGCCCATCCGCATACGGACTGTACGGACGAGGTAGCAGTTGTGCACAATGGCATTATCGACAACTACGACGCGCTCCGGAGCGACCTCGCTGCTGAGGGGCATGACTTCGAGAGTGACACCGACACTGAGGTGGTGCCACACCTGATTGAGTCGTATCTCGAAGACGGCTTAGCGCCACAGGCGGCCATCGAGGAGACCGTTGCGCGACTCGAAGGATCTTTCGCGCTGGTGGTAACGATCGCGGGCGTGCCCGAGCTGTTTGCCATCCGGCGGGACAGCCCGCTGGTGCTCGGCCACGGTATGAATGCAACCTACCTGGCCAGCGACGTGACGGCCTTCCTTGAGCACACCCGCGAGGTGACCTACCTGCCCGATGATCATCTCGCGGTGCTCGATGGCGCCGAGACGACGGTCTATCACGATGACCAGCCGGTCGAGCTTGATCGGGAGACGCTTGAGTGGGAGGCCGATGCTGCCGAAAAGGGGGGCTACGAGCACTACATGCGTAAAGAGATCCACGAACAGCCCCAGGCACTTCGACAGACCATTTCTGGGCGGATTGACGTTGACGCCGGAACCGTCGAGCTGGACCTTGACCTCCCCGAAGAGTACCTACGCTCGCTTGAGGAGATTCAGATCGTTGCTGCCGGTACCTCGAATTATGCCGGACGGTACGCCGCGAAACTGCTGGAGAATCTTTCTGATGTCCGGACGACGGTGTCGATCGCCAGTGAGTACGAATTCACTGGCGGACGAGACCCATGGCGGACGCTCGTAATCGCAGTGACCCAGAGCGGTGAAACGGCCGATACGCTGTCGGCCGTGCGGGACGCTAAGCGTGCTGGTGCGCGGACGATAGCGGTGACGAACACGCTCGGAAGCACGGTCACCCGCGAGGTTGAGGAGAGCCTGTTCATTCGTGCGGGCCCGGAAATCGGTGTGGCGGCGACGAAGACCTTCGCCTCGCAGGTGATAACGCTCGCCCTACTAGCGGTGCGGATCGGCCTCAGCCGAGATGCGCTGTCGACCGATCGTGCGTCAGCAGTGCTAAAAGCAGTTCGATCAGTTCCCGGCGCCATTCAGCAGGTACTTGATCGGGAACCACAGATGATCGAGGTAGCCCAACGCCACGCGGACGCCGACGCGTTCTTTTTCATTGGACGAGCACTGGGCGAACCGGTCGCGCTCGAAGGGGCACTGAAGCTTAAGGAGATTTCATACGATCACGCCGAGGGATTCGCTGCGGGCGAACTCAAACACGGCCCGCTGGCACTGGTAACAGAGAATACACCCGTCCTTGCGGTTCTCACGCCCGGAACTAGACCCGATGAAACACTACGGAATGTCAAGGAAGTTGGCGCCCGTGAGGCGCCAGTGATTGGTGCGACGACACGTCCGGACGATGCGCGGTATCTCC
>JBEQAX010000097.1:0-2591 GCA_041640095.1 Salinarchaeum sp.
GACGGGCAACGCCCAGGAACACTGATTGGCGATTGACTGATCAACGCCCGTGGTATTACGGCATCCTTATATGTAAGGAACCCATTGTAAGTGTGTATGCACGATCTGACCGGATTCCAACGCGATCTGCTGTACGTCATCGCCGGCATGGACACCCCCCACGGCCTGGCGATCAAAGACGAAATCGAGGAGTACTACGGCGCCACAATCAACCACGGTCGACTCTACCCGAATCTCGACACGCTCGTCGAGAAGGGCCTTGTTGAGAAGGGCCAGATCGACCAGCGGACCAACTCCTATACGCTCTCCCAGCGCGGCGAGCGCGAACTCGAAGCGCGCAGTGAGTGGGAGGCACAGTACTACGGAGCCACCCCGGACGAGGTTGCCCGGGCCTGAGCCCTCGCGGGACTGACCCCCCCTCCGTTCTGAGAGACACCCTCCGACACGACCGAGTGAGTGCTCACGCGGAGAAGTTTTAACACAGTTGTCCGTGATCGGGTGTCATGGCCGTCGAATCGACGGACACACTCGACGCAGTCGACGTCACGATCGATGACCACATCGCCCGGCTGACGCTTGATCGGCCGGCCGCGTTGAACACCTTCAGCACAACGCTGGCGAGTGATCTTGATGACGCCCTCTGGGCACTTGAGGGGACCCAGGCGGTGCGCGCGATCATCATCGAGGGCGCCGGTGACGCCTTCTCGGCGGGCATCGATCTAACCGAACACGCAGCCTTCGAGACCCGCGATGAGTACCGGACGTGGGTCGAGCAGATGGAAGAGCCGTTTCTCACGCTCCGAGAGATGGGAACGCCGGTGATTGCCGCCGTCGACGGCGACGCCGCCGCCAACGGACTGGGGCTGGTTGTGGCGTGTGATCTTGCCGTCGCAACTGAGGAGAGTCGCTTCGGCGCGACCGCCCCCAAGGTTGGACTGTTCTGTATGGGCCCGGCGGTGCCGCTGTTGGATGTCACCACCAAACAGCGAGCGATGGAGCTGTTGCTCACCGGCGAGTTGATTGACGCCGACACGGCCCGCGAGTGGGGCCTGCTGAACCGGGTTGTCCCGGCCGGCGACCACGTGGAGACGGCCCTGGAGCTGGCCGAGACAATCGCCGCCAAAAGCCCGGCAGCCGTCCAGCGCGGAAAGCAGGCCGTCTACGCAATGCTCGATGAGCCCTACGAGGCGGCACTTGAGTACTCAAACGAGCAGTTCGCTGCGGTCTGTGCAACCGATGACGCCGCCGCCGGAATCGCGGCGTTCCTCGATGGCGATCCACTGGACGCCGACGCGTGGCCAAGCGGGTGAGGGCGGACGCCTGGAACGTCCCGAGCGGAGTCCAAAGGGTGACACACCGGCCCGGCAGTCCTATGTCGCTGTAGACCTGGGTGAGGATGATGCAACGCCACGCGAACCGCGTGCGAACGCTCTCGATCGAGCGGATCGGACGGCTAGGACTTGGCGCACTGGTGCTTGCCCATCTCGTGTGGGATCCACTGGTAACACTGGTTGGCGTGGCGGCCTTCGGAATTGGCGAGGAGGACTCCGCCGTCGTGCGCTCGCTGTTGCGCGTACACCCGGGACTCTGGCTCGCCGCCAAGGGAGCGGTTGTCGGCGGCTATGCCGTCCTCGCGTACCGGCTGGGCGCTCATCGCCATCCCGCGATGGTGTGGCTCCCGTGGGCGCTGGCCGCCATCGGCATACTCGCCCCGCTGGGATGGATCGAACTGCTCCTCCAATGAGCTGCCACGGGTCGACTTCGCAAGGAGTGCGCTCCCGGAGACGATCCGGGTAATCGCGGAGTTGACAGATGCGCGCACGCAGGCGTCGCTTGTGATATTACTGCGCATCGATGTGATAGAAAGTGCGAGGCGAAAATCCACCCCTTCAGGGGTGGGAGGAGGTCAAAGCGGAAAGCAGGCCCAACCCCGACGACTTCAGCTGTGGGATACGCGCCGTAAGCTTGGTTGATTAACCAACCGTTACAGCCCTTGTGCGCGGAACCCTGGCAGTCGACTCGGTGTCTGCCACGGCGAGAGCCGATACCAAACAAGGGAGCCGACCGACACAAAACAAGATAACTCGAAGCCCCACACGGGGTACGACTACCGGCTTCATAGCGGAGCCAGTACCGTCGGTCACAAAGCCTAGATTCCCAACCGTCAGGATTGACCTGCCCAGCCAACACCGGGTGGGAAGCCCACGACTTTAGTCTGGGAGCAGGTCACCACTGACACCGGCGACACAGAGCCCTTCAGCGGGCAATCCTCGGATGACTGTGCGCCGGTGACGGTCGGGATCGAACCGCCCGAAAGCGTTATTCTCCCGATAAGTATACGTCAACTTGTATGATACCTATCGGTCCCCACACAAGGTACTGTCCTGTCCGTGGAGGGTCACGGCGATGACGCTGTACGCCATTAGCGACATCGAAGACGCCATCACCGCGACACGAGCTCTCCTATGGCCAATCAACGGATGGCGGTGGGCGAAACTCGCCGTGATTGTGTTCTTCATCGGCAGCGTCAGTGGCACCTCGCCGTTTCAGTTCGGCGGCACCGGGAGCGTGCCAAACGGCGGGTCGGGGGT
>JBEQAX010000098.1:0-2531 GCA_041640095.1 Salinarchaeum sp.
TCACGGCCGGGTTCTGGATGGTCTCATACGCCACCGCGTTCGCACGCGATGTCGAGCGGTTGTTCGACGCCTACGGCCGGGTGAACCAATCGCCACTCGGAGCGGCAGCCTTTGCTGGGACGACATTTGACATCGACCGGGCACAGACGGCGGCACTGCTCGGATTCGACGGGATCGTCGAGAACGCGATGGATGCCGTCGCCGGCCGTGACGTTATGCTTGAGGCGGTTGGGGCGACCGTTCCGGCGGCGCTCACCGCCAGTGGGCTCGCCGAAGACGGGATCCTCTTCGCGAATCGTGGGTTCCTCGAACCGGCGGACGCGTACGCCTCAACCTCGTCGATCATGCCTCAAAAAAAGAATCCAGACACCCTGGAGCTGGTCAGAGCGACCGCGGGCGAGGCGGTCGGCGCTTACACAGGGCTGGCCTCGACGCTGAAAGGACTGCCCCGGGCGTACAACCGCGACCTCCAGGATGCGACCCCACACGTCTGGCGGGCGGTCGATGCCGTCAACGAGGCCGTGGAGGTGGCCGGTGGCGCGATCGTGACCGCCGACTGGGCTGAAAAGACGGCAGCAGCAGCCGCCGGCGAGGGCTTTGCCACCGCGACCGGAGTCGCTGACGTGCTTGCACGGTCGGGCATTCCGTTTCGGCAGGCTCACGAGATTGTGGCCGTTGCCGCCGAGTCAATCGAGACCGCCGATCCGGAGGCAGCAATCGCCGCACTCGATGCAGCCGGCGAGGAGGTCATCGGCGAGGCTGTCACCGAGCGCGTGGCCGTAGAGACACTCCGGGCAACGCTTGATCCGGCAACGAACCTCCAGGGTCGTGACTCACGCGGTGGCCCGGCACCGGCGGCACTGAAGGACTCAATCACGACGGCGCGCGAGTCGCTCGTGGAGGACCGTGACCGCTTACAAGAACACAGAAGCCGTCTCACAGAAGCCGAGACACGACTCGCGACAGAGGTGGATCACTATGTGTAGACGACGAGGTCCCCTCCGGGGACGATATAAGTATTAAAACTCTGATACTGAATCGGAATACTGCGATTTTGGCACGCTATCGCGTCATTAGTCGTATATCCGTTTGTTAAAATATTCTGATAACTTCGATAGTTTTAATAGAGTCGGCACACCAGTAGAGCACACAATGGCTGAATGCGTCGAATGCGGGGCTGACGTCTCCCTGCCAGAGCACGTAGAAGTTGGAGAGATTGTTGATTGTACCACCTGTGGTGCCGAACTCGAAGTCGTCGCCGTCGACCCTCCGGTCCTCGATAAGGCCCCCGAGCTCGAAGAGGACTGGGGTGAGTGAGCGTGCGCGTCGGCGTCCTCTACTCCCGGATCCGTAAGGACGAGAAGCTCCTCCTGCGTGAGCTTCGCGACCGGGATCACGAGGTCGTCAAGATCGACGTTCGTGACACGCGGTTTTCAATCCGGGACCCGCCGACGGTATTCGATGACCTCGACGTTGTCTTAGACCGGTGTCTGGCGACCAGCCGATCGCTATACGCCACGCAGTTCTGTGAGGCCTACGGCGTCCCGGTGGTCAACAGTCCCTATACGGCCGAAGTGTGCGCCGACAAGGTCAAAAACAGTCTTGCACTTGAGCGCGAGGACGTGCCGACCCCAGAGACGGAAGTCGCGTTCACGAAGGACGCCGCGCTTGAGACAATCGAGTCCTTCGGCTATCCCTGTGTGCTCAAGCCCGTCATGGGCTCGTGGGGTCGACTCATGGCGAAGATCGACTCTCGGTCGGCTGCAGAGGCAATCCTTGAGCACAAGGCCACCCTCGGACACTACGAGCACAAGGTGTTCTACGTCCAGGAGTTCGTCGATAAGCCCGGACGCGACATCCGCGTGCTTGCCGCCGACGGCGAGCCCATCGCCGGGATGGTCCGATCGTCGGATCACTGGCTCACCAACGCCGCCCAGGGCGCCGACACGCAGGCATTCGAGCTCGACGGGACCGCTCGCGAACTCGTCCGACGCGCAAGTGCCGCTGTCGGGGGTGGACTCCTCGGTGTCGACCTCATGGAGACCCCCGCTGCCGAGACCGAGTACACGGTCCACGAGGTCAACCACACGGTCGAGTTCAAGGCGCTCAACGATACCGTCGATGTAGATGTCCCCGCGGCGGTCATCGACTGGCTTGAGGCCCTTGTCACCGAGGACGGCGACGTCCGGGTCGCGCTATGAGCGAGTATACAGCGAGTGTTGTCGGAGGGTCGGGGTTTACTGGCGGCGAGTTGCTCCGCCTGCTTGATGGCCACCCGGCCTTCAGGATTGAACAGGCGACAAGTCGGTCCTATACCGGTAAATCCGTCGGCTACGTCCATCCAAACCTTCGGCACCTCGATCTTCGCTTTACGGATCCGGGCGAACTGGCATCGGTCGATGTATTGTTCGCCGCCACGCCTCACGGTGTCTCGATGGAGCGGATCGACGCCTTCCAGGCGGCCGCCGACACTGTTGTTGATCTCTCGGCAGACTTTCGGCTGCCAGCTGTCTCCTACTATGAGGAGTGGT
>JBEQAX010000099.1:0-2462 GCA_041640095.1 Salinarchaeum sp.
GAGAGTGGGCTGGTGCGATTGCGCTCAGGGCTCGCGTCCTCTGATCAGGACGAGGATCGCCACAATGCCGACAAGCGCGATTGCACCACCAAGCACTATGAGTCCGAACTGCCCGCCTATCCCTGAGTCGTCGGGGTCAATGACGGTAACCCGCACCGGACCGGCGGTTCGATCGTTCTTCTCGGCAGTCAGGTTGAACTGTCCGGCTGTGGTTGCGTTAAGCGTCGCTTCGCCGTTCTCGTCGGTTTCCACCGTTTCCTCCCCGAGTGAAACCGTGGCGTCCTCAACCGGTCGCTCGTACTCGTCTGTTACCGTGACCCGTAATGTCTCGTTTATGACGATATTGTCGTTATCTGGGGTCACTACCAGGTCTTGGAGGCGTGTCATATTCGTGGTCAGCTCCCGATCGTCCTCTTCGAGATCAAGTGAGCGATTGACCGACTCGTATCCGTCCTTACTGAACGATATCGTGTAGTCGGTATTGACCGGCAAGGAGAGCGTCCGTGCACCGCGATCGGCCGATGTCCGTGTTGTTAACACCGTTTCATCATCGCTGATGACGCGAATGTTTGCGCCGATGCTCTCGTTGAGGACCGCATCACGCGTTCGCACGTCAACGTCGGCGCTATCGCTCGTCAGTAGGATGGTCTCGGTGGTCTCGTTGTCAACCTGGAGCTCGGTCCGCACTGAAGTGTATCCGGGACGTGTCACCTCGACATTGTAATCGCCGGCCTCAATCACCGGCGTTTCGAATGTCCCGTCGGTGCCGGTCATGCCGTTGGCTGCCAACCGGTCGGCACTCCGCTTCCACATCCGAACGGTCGCGTTCTGTAGTGCTCCCTCGGAGTCGACAACCTCAATTGTCGCTTCGGCCTTTGGATAGAGGGTTGTCTCGACCCGGTCGCCCTCGTAGTCCTCAACCTCAATTGGATGGTTTCTGATGTACTCCTCGTGGCTGATCTGGATGGTCAAATCCTCGTCGCGCGGCACCTCCATCCGCGCGACCCCGTCGACTAGCGATGGGCTGGATGTTTCGTTGTTGTCCCACTGTGCTGTCACTGTTGCGCCAGAGACCGGATCATCGTCGGGCGTTGAGAGCTCAACCTCAAGGACAACCCGGTCATCGGACTGCGCCGCAGCGGCCCCGGCGCCAACACCGATGGCGACCACAATGACGGCTATGGCGACAAGCGCAATACTCGCGCTTCGAAGCCGGTACATACGTGAGTGGTGGCGATGCCCCTCCTTAAACACGTTCGGATATCTGCCGTCGCAACAGTGACCGACACGAACGCTGATTATTCTCCGGTGGAAATCCCGATACGATGGTTACGTGGAAGCGGGACTTCGCGAGTGGACTCATCGTACTCGCCCCGGTGATCATCACCGTCTGGGTGGTTGTGTGGCTTTACAATACCATCGCGTCAACGCCATTTCTGGCCGTTATCGACGAGGCTCTCTTGGCCCAACTCGGCGCCGCCTGGGCGGTAGAGTTCGTCCGTGTGATCCTCACGCTGGCGGTGTTCCTGTTGGTTGTTCTCGCAGTCGGCTATCTGATGCGCACCGCCATCGGATCGGTCGTCGAGTCCCGCATTGATCGGGCGATCAACCGTCTCCCTGGGCTTCGGATGGTCTATAACGCCTCGAAGATGGCCGCCGAAACCGCACTCGCAGGAACCGACTCATTGCAAGAGCCGGTCAAGATCGAGCCCTGGGATGGTATGCAGATGACTGCCTTCCGCACGGGCAAACGGACCGACGACGGACGGGTGGTCGTGTTCATGCCTACCGCCCCGAATATCACGACCGGATTCGTCATAGAGGTTGATGAACAGGATATCACCGAGACCGACGAACAGGTTGAGGACGCGCTTACCCGACTGCTGAGCGCCGGATTCGGCGACAGCCGTCGGGGTGCCGACTCCCCTGTCCCCGGTGGGTCGTCACCGACGCCCGACAGCCCGACCCCGGACATCGATGACTAGCCGTCCTGTAGGCGACGGTTTTTATGTCTCGCTTCCATGCCTCTTGGTACGCGAACCCGCCCCAGTGTAAAAGTTGAAATGAATATTAACATTTTTGCGGTGGCACCCTGACACCTGATATACATGTCTGATGAGGTCGCTAAAGGGCTCGAAGGCGTCGTCGTTGCGGAATCCGAGTTGAGCTACATCGATGGCGCGGCAGGGAAACTACTCTATCGTGGCTATCCGATCCAGGAACTGGCCGAGCGGGCGTCCTTCGAGGAGGTTCTGTATCTGCTCTGGGAGGGCGACCTCCCGACGCGCGAGGAACTTGAGACCTTCTCGACGCAGATCCGCTCTGCACGCTCGATCACGCCGGGGGCGATCGACACGCTCGAAACGCTCGCCGAGGAGGGTGCTCACCCGATGGTGGCCCTCCGGACAACCGTCTCGGAACTCGCGACCTCCGATCCGGACCACGACGCCGATCCGCGCGAT
>JBEQAX010000100.1:0-2411 GCA_041640095.1 Salinarchaeum sp.
GCCATCCTCGACGTACGCGTAGACGGGGTGATCGGCCGCCCCCTCGAATAGGAGGGCGTCGAAGCCGGCCCACTTGAGGCGAGCGGCCGACCAGCCGCCGTGATGGGAGTCCGTTACCGTGTTCGTCAGCGGCGACTTGGTCACGACCGCCATCCGGCCGCTCATGGTCGCCTGCGTCCCGGTTAGCGGCCCGGTCGTGAACGCCAGGAGGTTCTCCGGACCGAGTGGATCGACATCCGGGCCCTGGTCGAAGACGTACTTCACGCCCAGACCGCGTCCGCCGAGGTACTTCCGAGCGTCCTCGTCGTCGATACGCTCGTATGTAACCGTGCCCTCTGAGAGATCGACGCGGGCGACGTGATCGCGGAAGCCACCGAGTTCCGTCATGTGTGTTGTTGCCACTATCTTCACGATACTTAATTGTATTCCCAGATGTCAGCCAGTCACACCAGATAGCCCGACAGACGGTCGTTAAGCGGGGATTCGGTGATTCGGATGCGTGTGGTGGTGCTTGTATCTCCGCCCGAGTCGTGTCCGAGAGTTACACAATCATCACCATCACCGGGGGTGGATGCCAGCCAACGCTTACCTCCTTGCAACCCGTCTGAGGCGTATGCCTGGTGGCTATGCGGTCGGTGTCCAGTCGTTGCAACAGGAGGTAACCAACGTATCTCCGCCGGTTGCGGGAACCATTCCGGCGTGGCTCTCCGGAACGCTCATTCGAAACGGGCCCGGTCGCTTCGATGTCGGGGGACAGCAACTCACCCACTGGTTCGACGGGCTGGCGATGCTTCGGCGGTATGCCTTTGCGGACGGCCAGCTCACCTATTCCAACCGGTTTCTCCGGACGAACGCCTACGCCGACGCCATGGCGGGCGAGACCGCTGGCGAGTTCGGGACTGACCAGCGCGGCCTGCGGAAGCTACTCTCCTGGCTTGCAAGCCTTGGCCCGCCGGCGGTCACGGACAACGCGAACGTTCACGTCGCCGAGATCGATGGCACGCACGTCGCGCTGACGGAGGCGCCACGACGGATCGCCTTCGATGTAGAGACTCTAGAGACCCAGGGCCCGTTTCGGTTCGAAGACGCCCTTCCGGAGCAACTCACCGCCGCTCACCTCGTTACTGACCCCGAGACCGGCGAGTGGTTCGGCTTCACCACGGAGTTCGGCCCTGATCCACAGTACCATCTGTACCGAGTACCGCCAAATTCGCGCAGCCGCGAACGGATTGCATCGCTTGTGGCGGACGGTCCCGGGTACGTCCATGACTGCAGTATCACCGCAGAGCACGTGATTATCGTCGAGACGCCGCTGGTGATCCCGATTCTCCGGGCGATCAGCCCCTTTAGCGAGGGCCTGCTCGATACCCTCGACTGGCAGCCACAACGGGCTACGCGGATCCTCGTTGTCGACCGTCATACCGGCGACCTCGTCGCCGACCCAACGCTCCCGCCACTGTTCACCTTCCATCACATCAACGCCTTTCTCGAAGAGGAGACGGTCGTGCTCGATTTGATCGAGTTTCCCGACGCGGAGATTGTCGAGGCGATGCGTCTTGAGACGCTCATCGAGGAGTCCTCGGCGGCGGTCCCGGACGGTCGGCCGGTCCGCTACCGGATCGACCTGGCGTCGAATCAGGTTGAGCGGACGCAACTGCACTCCGGCGGGATGGAACTCCCGCGCGTGTTCTCTTCGCAGGTGGGTCGCCGCCACCGGTACGCCTACGGTCAGGCGACCGACCGCGAGGGTGCCAACGGGCTCGTCAAACTCGACTGCGAGACCGGCGAGGCCCAGGAGTGGTGGTCACAAGGGGTGTTTGTCGAAGAGCCGGTTCCGATCCAGCGTCCCGGAGCGTCGGCCCCTGATGACGGCGTCGTGCTCGCGACGGCGCTTGACAGCGAGCGTGAGCGCACCCGCTTGCTCGTCTTCGACGCGGCGACCCTTGAGGTGCTCGCGGATGCGACTCTCCCACACGTGGAGCCACTTGGCTTTCACGGCCGGTTTTTCGCCGAAGACTGAGCGCCTTCGCGATTTGCATCGCCCGCCGACAGGACAAAGAGCCTCTCTCCTGTAGAGTGATCATGACGGTTATCGCACTCCTGAGTGTGGCGCCGGTCACCGATGACAGCATGGCCGAGGATGTCGCCGACGCGGTCGCGGCGCTTGAGGCGTTTGACGTTAGCTATGAGACGAATCCGATGGGAACGGTCATCGAGGCAACAGACATGGACACACTGCTCGCGGCGGTCAAGGCCGCCCACGAGGCGGTTGAAGCCGACCGGGTGAGCACCGTCTTGAAGATCGACGACAAGCGAACCAGCGACCGGGATGCTGACACGAAAGTCGAGCGGGTCGAGACACACCTCGGCCGACCCGCCCGGAGTGACGGCGACTAACAGGCTGTCCTGAA
>JBEQAX010000101.1:0-2404 GCA_041640095.1 Salinarchaeum sp.
CGGTATCGGTCTTTGGCAACCGGGGGGCAAGCGGGATCGACGGCATCACCAGCACGGCCTTCGGTCTCGACAGCGCGACCGACGGCCCGACGGTGTTGCTCACCGGCGACCTGGCGTTCTATCACGACATGAACGGCCTCCTTGCAAACGACCGGTTCGGGCTGAATCTGACGATCGTCCTCGTGAACAACGACGGCGGGGGCATCTTCCATAAGCTGCCGATCGAGGCATTTGATCCGCCGTTTACCGAGCAGTTCAAGACACCGCACGGACTGGACTTCGCGCCGACCGGCGACCTCTATGGGCTGGCCTTCGAGCGGGTGCGATCTCTTGGGAGCCTCCAGACGACTCTTGCCACGGCGATCGACACCGCGGGCACCCATGTCATCGAGGTGCCGGTCGATGGCGAGGCCAGCCACCGGCTCCGTGACCGCCTTGCGGCGACCGTCCGCGACACGATCACAATATGAGCGCCCGCAGGCTTATGTCGACAGCTTCCTGAAGGCGGGTAATGCTCGATACCGGAGACACCGCACCGGCATTCACTGCGACGCTTGGCGCAAGCGATCCCGAACCGTTTGATCTTGAAGCCCACCTTGGCGATGGACCGGTCGTCCTCGCCTTCTTCCCGGGTGCTTTCACTCCACCGTGTACCAACGAGATGGTCGCCTTACAGGGTCGACTCGACGCGTTTCAGGACGCCGGAGCGACGGTTCTTGGGGTGAGCGCCGACTCGCCGTTCTCCCAGGCTGCCTTCGCCGACGAACAGGACATCACGTTCGATCTCGTCAGCGACATGAGCGGTGAGGCGATCCGCGCGTACGACCTCGAAATCGATATCGCCGACCTCGGACTCCACGGCATCGCCAACCGCGCCGTGTTCGTCATTGATGAGGCGGGCACCATCGCCTACCGGTGGGTAGCCGACGACCCGACGAATGAACCGCCGTACGATGCGCTGCTTGAGGCTGTCAAGACGACACACTAGCGGCGGCGGGCGCCGCGAGAAAGGGTCTTTTGCGGCCGCCGCCTGGAGATGAGGTATGGTCTCGGAGCTATTCGATCCCGAGCGGTGGGAGCCCGTCTCGGCGTTCGACTTTACCGATCTCACCTATCACCGCGCACCGGACGTCGGCGCGGCACGTATCGCGTTTGATCGGCCGGCCGTGCGCAACGCCTTTCGCCCGGAGACGGTCGACGAACTTGCCCGGGCGTTCGATCACGTCAAACGCCAGACCGACATCGGCGCCGTGTTGCTCACAGGAAATGGCCCCTCGCCAGAGGACGAGGGGTGGGCATTTTCCGCCGGCGGCGACCAGTCCGTCCGGGGCGCCGATGGCTACCAGTACGACGATGGCGGGCAAAGCGGCCGGATGCACATCCTTGAGGTTCAACGGCAGATCCGACACCTCCCCAAGCCGGTGATCGCCGTCGTCCCGGGCTGGGCGGTCGGGGGCGGACACTCGTTGCACGTGGTGTGTGATCTGACCATTGCGAGCGACGAGCACGCGAAGTTCCTCCAGACCGACCCCGATGTCGCCTCCTTCGATGGTGGCTACGGCTCGGCCTATCTCGCCCGCCAGGTCGGCCAGAAGAAGGCCCGCGAGGTGTTCTTCCTCGGGAAGACCTACGACGCTGCCGAGGCTGAGGAGATGGGCATGGTCAACGCGGTGGTTCCTCACACGGAACTCGAAACACGCGCAATCGAGTGGGCCGACCGTATCACGAACAAGTCGCCAACGGCCATCCGGATGCTCAAGTACGCGTTTAATCTCCCCGAGGACGGCATGGTCGGCCAGCAGGTCTTCGCCGGCGAGGCCACCCGACTGGCGTACATGACCGAAGAGGCCGAAGAGGGTCGCGACGCATTCTTGGAGGATCGCGATCCGGACTTCGAGGGGTTCCCGTGGCGGTACTGATCGGTGGGTGAGTGCCGTGGAGATCGTCCCCTACAATCTTGCGTTGGATCCGCCGTTGCGAACCGCCGACGGCACGATCGACGCCCGTTCGGGGTATCTCGTGTATCTCGACGGCGGTGTCGGCGACGCCGCACCGCTGCCGGGCTGGACGGAGTCCGATCGGGCCTGTCGGCGAGCCCTTGAGACGGCTGCGGATAGGCTTGCAGCCGACGGGCCGAGAGCTGCCATGGACGAACTGGATCCACAGGCGACACCGGCGGCCCGCCACGGACTGGCGCTTGCAATCGCCGACCGACGGGCTCAGGCGGCCACAGAGCCGCTGTACCACGCACTCGGTGGCACCCACCGCGAGACGGTTCCGGTCAACGCGACGATCGGACTCTGTGATACCGACACAACAGTCGAGCGCGCCCACAGTGCGGTCGCCGCCGGGATACAGACGGTCAAACTCAAGCTCGACGGCGAGGCAATCGACAAGGAGATCA
>JBEQAX010000102.1:0-2211 GCA_041640095.1 Salinarchaeum sp.
CAGAAGGAGGATGATCCACTGAATTAAACGTGCTGGTTCGCCCGCCGGCGGCCAGAGTCAAACGCTTAAGACGCCCTCGGACGACCGCCCGGCCATGGAGACGGCCCGGGGACTTCTTGAGTTAACGCGGCCCATCAACGCGCTTGTCGCTGGCGTGTTGACCCTCGTCGGCGCGTTCGTCGCCGGGGGCACGACGCTCGGGCCGATCGGAGCGGCCGTGGGGGCGACGATTCTCGCGACGGCCGGCGGCAACGCCATCAACGACTACTTTGACCGGGAGATCGACCGGATCAACGCGCCCGAGCGGCCGATTCCGCGTGGGGCGGTTTCCCCCCGGCTCGCGCTGGGGTTCAGTCTCGGGCTGTTCGGAGGCGCGGTCGTCGCTGCATTGACACTCCCACCGGTGGCGATTGCGATTGCGGGCGTGAACCTGCTTGCGCTGGTGAGTTACACCTCGCTGTTCAAGGGTCGCCCAGGCGCGGGGAACGTCATCGTCGGCCTACTCGGCGGCAGCACCTTCCCCTTCGGCGCCGCCGCGGTGGGGCGGCTCGATGTCACTGTCGGGGTTCTGTTCGTGCTGGCGGCACTGTCGACAATCACCCGGGAGATCATCAAGGACGTCGAGGATATGGCCGGCGACCGCGCGGAGGGGTTACGGACGCTGCCGATCGTGATCGGCCGGCGGCAAGCGTTGCACCTCGCGGCGGTTGTCCTGGCGGTAGCAATTCTCGCGAGTCCGCTGCCGTATCTCCGGGGGGAACTCGGGTGGCCGTACCTCCTGATCGTCGGCCCGGCAGTCGGGGTAATGGCGGCGGCGATGATCCGAGGCTACAGCGATCCGACAGCCGGGCAGTCCTGGCTCAAATACGGGATGTTTCTCGCGGTTGTCGCGTTCATTGTGGGCCGGAGTGCAGCCGTTCTCGGCGGGTTTGGATGATCAAAAACACTATATGCGTGCTACAGGAAGGAAACACGAGACGAGCACTGCGGTATCCACAGACGAGACGGAGCTATGTATGACCTCGGTGATGTACTTCCGGAGTCCGCCGTTGCCCCCGGGACGAACCTCCTGATCGCCGGCCCGCCCATGGCCGGCAAGACGGAGGTCGCCTACCGGATTCTCTCGCATGGCACCCAAGCCGGCGAAGGGGCGATTATCGTGACGACCACCGACGGGGCGCGCAAGACCCTCAGCACCTACGGCGACCACGTCGGGGAGCCCGAGGAACTGCCGGTGGGCGTTGTCGACTGTGTCACCCGCCAGCGCGGCGAGGACACCGATGACACCAGCCGGATCAAATACGCCTCCTCGCCGGAGGACATGACGGGCATCGGGATTCACCTCTCGGAGCTACTTGAGGAGTTCTACAGCCGTCGAGGCCTCACCGAGAACCGCATTCTGTTGAACTCAATCTCAACGCTGTTGATGTACTCGGATCTGCAGACGGTCTTTCGGTTCTTACACGTCTTCACCGGCCGGGTTGCCAGCGCCGATGCGCTCGGGCTGTACGTCATCGACAGCACCACTCATGACGAGCAGGAGCTGAACACGCTCAAACAGCTCTTTGACGGCGTGCTCACCGTTGAGGATGTCGACGGCGAGCCGTCAGTCAGCACAACCGGAATCTGAGACCGGGACGGGAGATTTTTACTCTTGGTGCCCGGGGTTGGCGATATGGCCACCGTCACTGACGCCCAGCTCCGCGAGGTGCTTTCGCTTGAGCCGATTGCCGTCGTCGGCTTCTCGACAACACCGGTCAAAGACGCCCATACCGTCCCGACGTACCTCATTGACCAGGGCTATGACGTCATCCCGGTCAACCCGAACGCCGAGGAGGTCGCCAACCGGACATCCTATCCATCGCTTTCGGAGATCGATCGCGAGGTCGCCATGGTTGATGTGTTCCGCCCGAGCGAGGAGGTGCCCGGGATTGTCGATGAGGCAATTGAGCGCGGTGATGTCTCGGTCATCTGGCTGCAGACGGGCATCACCCACGATGAGGCGGCCGAGCGCGCCCGCGAGGCGGGGATCACCGTCATCCAGAACCGGTGTATGCGGATCCAACACCAGCGACTGATGGGCTGAGGCCGCCCGGCTTCCGAAGCCCTTAACCGAGGGGCCGGTTGATGCTCAGATACGGGACCGTGGGGTAGCGGTATCCTCAGCGCATGGGGTGCGTTGGACCCGTGTTCGAATCACGGCGGTCCCAT
>JBEQAX010000103.1:0-2093 GCA_041640095.1 Salinarchaeum sp.
ACCGACGCGTCGCTTCCGACGATTTCGCTGATCTCGACCGGCGGGACCATCGCCTCGACGGTCGACTACCGCACGGGTGCGGTAACCGCCCAGTTCGACGCCGAGGATGTCCTCCGGGCCGTCCCCGATCTGGCTGGCCGGGCGAACTACCGTGGCCGGGTTGTCACCAACATCCTCTCGGAGAACATGCGTCCGGACGTCTGGCAGGAGCTGGCCCAGGCGGTCCACGAGGAGATTGAGGCCGGCGCCGACGGTGTCGTCGTGATGCACGGCACCGACACGATGCAGTACTCCGCCGCCGCGCTGTCGTTCATGCTTGAGACGCCGGTCCCGATCGTCTTCACCGGCAGCCAGCGCTCGGCGGATCGCCCCTCTTCGGATAACGTGATGAACGCGGTCTGTGCGGTTGAGGCCGCCAAGTCCGACTGTGCGGAGGTTCTCATCTGCATGCACGACAGCAGCTCCGACGACCGGTGTGCGCTCCACCGCGGAGTCCGAGCGCGCAAGAATCACACCTCCCGACGGGATGCCTTCGAGACGGTCGGTCGGGACCCACTCGGGATCGTTGACTACGATGTCGTCCACGACGAGGCGGGGTCCGATATCGGAAGTAACACGGGGGTGACCTTCCGGCGAGCCTACCACGAGCGCGGGCGTACCGACCTCGCGATTGCTGTTGACATTGAACCGAACGTCGAACTCGTGAAGTTCACCCCCGGGATGGACCCCGCTCACTTCGATGCCGTTAGTGACGCCGAGGGGCTGATCGTTGAGGGCACCGGGCTTGGTCACGTCAGCACCGATCTCGTGCCGACACTCGCCTCCTTTGTCGAGGATGGCATGACCGTCGCGATGACCAGCCAGTGTCTCGATGGGCGGGTCTGTGACCGCGTCTATGACACCGGCCGCGACCTGCTTGAGGCGGGCGTTATCGAGGCCGAGGACACCCTCCCGGAGACGGCCCTGGTCAAACTGATGTGGGTGCTTGAACACCGCGAGGATCCGGCGGCCGCCATGCGCGAGTCGCTTGCCGGCGAGTGTACGACCCGGTCGGTCCCCTGGATGTAGCTTACTCGATGTCGCTGCCGAGGATGCCCCGGTGGGTCATCCGCTCGGGATCGAGCACCGCGTCGGCCTCCTCAGCACTCAACACGCCCTCCTCAACGGCGAGTTCGCGGATCGTCCGTCCCTCCTTGAGTGCGCGCTTGGCGAGCTTGCTCCCCGTATCGTAGCCCACAACGGGGTTAAGCGCCGTTGCCAGCGCCATCGACTGCTCGACGGCGTCCTCGCAGGCCGCCTCGTTGGCCGCTAGTTGGGCGATAAACTTCTCGGCGAAGGCCTCGCTGGCGTTGGCGAGCAGACGGATCGACTCAAGTGTCGTATCGGCCAGGACGGGCTTATACAGGTTCAACTCAAGTTCGCCCCGACCAGCGGCGGCCGTGACCGTTGCGTCGTTGCCAACGACGCGCTTGTGGACCTGGTTGACCGCCTCGGCGACCACGGGGTTGATCTTCCCGGGCATGATCGATGACCCGGGCTGGTTCTCGGGCTGGTCGAGTTCGCCCAGGCCGTTACGCGGCCCGGAGGCCATCAGCCGGCAGTCGTTGGCCATCTTATTGAGCGATCCGGCGATCGTCCGAAGCGCGCCGTGGACCTCACTCATCGCGTCGTGAGCGCTTTGGGCCTCGAAGTGGTCGTCGGCCTCACGGACATCAAGGCCGGTTTCCTCGGCGATGTACTCGATTGCTTGCTCGGGGAACTCGGGGTGGGTGTTCAATCCTGTCCCTGTGGCGGTGCCGCCAAGGGCGAGCTCGCCCAGCCGCGGAGCGACGGCGTCCAGCCGGTCGAGGCCCTTCGTGACCTGCGTGTGATAACCGCTGAACTCCTGGCCCAGCCGCACTGGTGTCGCATCCTGGAGGTGGGTACGACCAGTCTTGACAACGCCGTCGAACCGGTCGGCCGCCGACGCAAGTTCCGTGGCGAGCGTTTCGAGGGCCGGCCGGAGGTCCCGCTCGATGGCTTCGTAGACGGCGATGTGCATCGCTGTCGGAATCGTGTCGTTCGAGGACTGGCCGTAGTTGACGTGATCGTTG
>JBEQAX010000104.1:0-2078 GCA_041640095.1 Salinarchaeum sp.
AGTACGCCCACGCTCTGCTCCACTTCGACATCGACGACGACACCGAGCGGGCGAAACGCGAAATCGAGGCCGAAGCCGTCGCCTACGTCGTCGGGCGGTACTGCGGGCTGGATACCAGTGGGTCGGCGTTCTACCTCGCCGCGTGGGAGTCGGACGATCCCGAGATCGTTCGCGACCGTCTAGACCGGATCAGTTCCACAGCAGAAGAACTCATCGACGTGCTCGAAGACGCTGTCTGACCGGTGATCCGCCGGCGTTCGAAATGGTCTGGGAACAGCTGGACACGGCGATCTCCCAACAGGGATCGTCGTAGGCAACGGCCGATGACGGTGTCGATGACTGATGAGTGTCGCATCCGGAGCTCTGGGATTAACCAACACATCTGAGCTAATTCGCGCTACGTTGGTTAACGCAAGGCAACCGCTGATATCCTCCGAGGCGCTCGGCAGCCAAGCGTCTCCAAGAAGGGACAAGCAGTCGAAAAGAGATGAGCGGCGTGATGCTGCCGGCAGTGAGTTTACCACGAGCGATGGGAGTCTTTAGGACGGCGTAAGACGGTTATAGCATAATGGCCCGTTCAGCAACGCAAAAGGTGTCAGTCAATGACTAAGGTACTCCTTGCTGTCGATGCCGGTACATCGCGGATCAAAGCAGTGGCGTTCTCGATGACTGGCGAGCAACGAGCGATGAGTACACAGCCGGTAGAGACGGTGCATCCACAGCCCGGCCACGTCGAACAGGACATGACACAGGTCCGCCGACAGATGGAAACCGCGATTCAGACCGTCCTTAACCGCCTTCCAGAGACGGCACACCCGCAAGGGCTCGCCATCACAGGCCAGGGCGACGGACTGTGGGCGATCGACGCGGATGGAACGCCGGTTCGGAACGCCATTCTCTGGTCCGACAGCCGAGCCGCCGATCTGCTTGCGACGTGGGGCGAGGACGGCACCCGCGAGGCAATCGTCGACCAGTGCGGATCAGCTCCGTACCCGGGGATGAGCTTTCCGTTGCTTGTCTGGCTGGCAGGGGAACACCCACGCGAATTCGCTCGTATCGATACACTCCTCTCGTGCAAGGACTGGCTTGCCTACACGCTGACCGGCTCCCGATCAATCGATCACAGTGAAGCTACGGTTCCCTATCTCGACCAGCGGACCGAACACTACAACACGCACCTCTTCACCGAGGTGGGCCTGCCCGAGGCATCGGCAGTATTACCGGAGTTATCCGCCCCGACCGATATCGTTGGGCAGGTTACCCCGGCTGCGGCTGACCGAACGGGGCTTCCCGAGGGCCTGCCGGTTGTCTCTGGCCCGTTCGATGTGCCAGCCGCAGCGATCGGGAGTGGGGCCGTCACTGACGGCACTGGAGCCGTAACGCTCGGAACATCACTCACACAGCAGGTGCTAACCACAGGGCCGACCCCGGACACGAACGGGATCCAGATGGCGCTCGGTATCGAGGACCGATGGACCGTGGCGATCGGGTCAAACGCCGGCACGCCGAGTCTCGAGTGGGTCGCCGACACCATCGCCGATGATGTCGCGGTTGATGAGCTTGAGTCCATAGCAAAGCGCGCCCCGGCCGGAAGTGAGGGACTCATGTATCACCCCTACCTGAGTGCGACCGGTGAACGCGGCCCGTTTGTTGATCCCGCAGCGCGAGGGCAGTTGATCGGGGCCACACCGGCACACGACACGGCGCACGTTGTTCGGGCCGTCTACGAAGGCCTCTCGTATGCGGTGCGGGACTGTCTGGACCACCTCCCGGCAGCCGTTGATACGGTGGTGGTCAGCGGGGGCGGAACGGACTCGGCGCTGTGGTGTCAGCTCCTGGCAGACTGTCTCAACAAGCCGGTCGTCGTTCCGGCGACCGATGCGGCTGGGGCGAAAGGCGCGGCAATGGTCTTAGCAGTCGCGCAGGACGCCTACGAGTCACTTGCGACAGCGGCATCGCAGATGCGGACACACGAACGCCGATATACACCGGATCCGGCTACTGCGGAGACCTATGAGTCGCTGTATCAGGCTTTCGTTGATATCCGCAAGCAACTGCCCCCAATCTGGGATCGGCGC
>JBEQAX010000105.1:0-469 GCA_041640095.1 Salinarchaeum sp.
TAAGACAGAGACGAAATCAGTGGAAACGAGTATGAGACCGCCCACAACCGATATTGAAGTGTGTCTGATCGGCTAGTCAGCGGGACTTTCGACACGCTCGCGGAACCACGCGGCGGCGTCAGTAACAGCCGTCTCGTCGGGTCCGGTGATTTTCACCCGGACGGTCTCGCCAGGATAGCTCCCGACGGTGACCGGAAAACGCTCACGTAACTGCGTGAGTCGATCAACGAGGTGTCGTTCCGGCTCGCTGGTTTCGACCAGTTCCTGATATCGCGACTCGCCGGTGAACTCTTCGGCGACGGTCTTGAACATCGCCTTCATTTCCGCCGGCACGCCTGGGAAGACATAGATCGACGCGAGGACCGCGCCCGGTGCAACACCCACCTCGTTGTGGAGAGCGCGGGCCCCAGCCGGAAGATAGGCGGTCTTCGGGGTGCGCGTGTCGGGGCCGTACCCGCGGTCATCGAGA
>JBEQAX010000105.1:479-1996 GCA_041640095.1 Salinarchaeum sp.
GGTGTTCAACGAGGTCATGGCCGACAGCATCGGCAACGGCCGCCATCGTAACATCATCGTGCGTCGGACCGAGCCCGCCGGTGACGATCACGGCATCGTAGTCGGCGCGTGCCTTGTTGACCTCCTGGGCAATCGTCGCCCGGTCGTCCGGCAGGACGAATACCCGTCGGACATCGACACCTCGGTCGGTTAGCTGTCGACAGAGCCACGTCGCGTTCGTGTTCTCAATGTCGCCGGCGAGGAGTTCGTCGCCGACGGTCACCACCGCAACATCCATGCTTGTCGGTGGACGCGGCAGGATAAAAAGGGCGCCGACGCAGCGTTGGCCAACAATTAGACGAAGCGATGTACTCTTAACCTGCGTTTGAGTAGTTGTTGTGGTTAATGGCTAACTCCGATGAGTTGTCGTGGACCGACAAGCGCGATGCCCTCCTCCGTGTGATCCGCTTTCGCCCACGATTCACGGTAGGGATCGTGCTACTCGGCGGGTTCACGGCATTCCTTGAGGGGATCGGTCTGAGTTTCATCTACCCGATTCTTGAGGTCGCACAGGCTGAGGAACCCATCACACAGGCTGGAGGCATTCTTGGCTACTTTCTTGATGTGTATGGATGGCTCGGCATTCCGTTCCGATTGGAGTATCTCATGGCAGGCGTCGCGCTAGCTATGACTGTACGGTTTCTGTCCTCATTCTTTGTAGCGTGGCTGAAGGCCATTCTTCAGAAGCACTATGAGGAGAGGCTCCGCTCAAAGGCATTCACCACGGCACTTGAAGCGGAAGTCGCATATTTCGATGATCGCGGAGCGAACGACATTCTGAATGCGATCATTACCGAGACGCGGTACTCCGGGCGGGTCATCAAGCAGTCCGTACAAGCTCTAGAGACGTTATTGCTTGTTGGCGTATACTTTGCGGTCATGCTGTATATCTCGCCACCAATGACGGCCTTTGCGGTCGTCGTTCTTGGGTCGATCACGGGACTGTTACGATACGTCATCGAGCCGGCGTACACGGTTGGATCGCGCGTTGCACAAGCGAATGAACGTGTGCAGGAACTCGTTCAGGCCGGCACCGAAGGAATTCGTGCGGTGAAACTCTTTGGAGTCGATGATCGGCTGATAGACCGGTTCGAGCGTGCGCTTGAACAATACACTATCGCGTCGATTGATCTCGCACGGAACGAGGCGGCTGTGCAGAACTTCTATGACCTGATGGCCGCACTTGCATTGTTCGCGTTGATCTACATCGGCTTTGTTTATAGCGGCCTCGCGCTCGGGGCACTCGGAATCTTCTTTTTAGCAATGTTCCGGCTCGCTCCGCTTGTAAGCCGGCTAAACTCGCAGGTCTATGGCGCGGAGGGGAATATCTCTCATCTGGTGAGGACACAGGCGTTTATTGATGAGCTTGAGAGCCGGCATGAGCGTGATGGAACCCAACCTATTGATCGCGTTGATCGAATTGCATTCAACGAGGTCACCTTCGGGTACGACGACGAACCTGTGGTTAACGACCTTTC
>JBEQAX010000106.1:0-1897 GCA_041640095.1 Salinarchaeum sp.
GTTGCCGACGTCGAATTGGCGGCCAAGCAGACCCAGCCACCGCGGCGGTACGGCCAGTCGCGGCTGGTCGAGACAATGGCCGACATGGGCATCGGCACGAAGAGCACCCGCCACAACCTCGTCGAGAAGCTCTATGACCGCGGCTACGTCGAGGGCGATCCCCCGCGGCCGACGCGACTCGCCCGGGCAGTCGTCACCGCCGCCGAGGAGTACGCCGATCACATCGTTGACGAGGCGATGACCCAGCAACTTGAGCGGGACATGACCGCCATCGCCGAGGGCGAGATTGACCTCGATGCCGTCACCGAGGAGTCCCGCGAGATGCTCCGGACGATCTTCGAGGAACTGGTCGCCTCGCGCGAGGAAATCGGCCAGCAGCTCACCGACTCGCTGAAGGCCGATCAGTCGATCGGGCCCTGTCCGGACTGCGGCGAACAGCTACTGGTCCGGGAGAACCGCTACGGCGGACACTTCATTGGCTGTGACGGGTATCCCGACTGCGAGTTCACCCTGCCGCTGCCCGATACCGGCGAGCCGCTGATTCTCGACCGCACCTGCGAGGACCACAACCTGCATCACATCAAGATGCTCGCCGGGCGGAACACCTTCGTGCACGGCTGTCCGCTCTGTGTCAGCGAGCGCGCCGGCGAGGGGGCCCACCTTGGTCCATGTCCGGCCTGTGGCGAGACCGATGGTGGCGAACTCGCGATCAAGCGCCTCGAAAACGGTACGCGACTGGTCGGCTGTACGCGCTATCCGGACTGTGAGTACTCCGTGCCACTGCCCCGCCGTGGCGAGCTTGTCGTTACCGACGAGCGCTGTGAGCTGCACGACCTGGCGAAACTCGAAATCCACGACGAGCCCGATGACGACGATCCCTGGGAGCTCGGCTGTCCGGTCTGTAACTACCGCGCGTATCAGGCCCGCGAGTCGGAGTCGGGCACCGATCTTGAGGCGCTTGACGGCGTCGGCCCGGACACCGCGAGCAAGTTCGTCGAGGCCGGCGTCGAGTCCATCCAAGACCTTGCCGCCGCCGATCCGGAGACGCTCGCCGAGATGGTTGACGGCGTCAGTGCCGATCGGATCCGCGACTGGCAGCGCATTGCGTGATCAGGCGACATCACCGACGCCGCTATCGGCCGGAGGGAGATCGTGTTCGACCACCTCAATCTCACACTCGCGCAGCGCCGCCGCTAAGTGCTCGCCGGTGGCGTAGGTGGCGCCGTCGGCCTCACGAAGGCGTTGTGCCGTTGCCAGCACCTCCCCGCGGCGATCATCGGGGATGGCGTACTTGTCGGCGGTGAGTTCGATCACGAGGCCGTTGTTATCGGTCGTATAAATCGAGTGAAAGACCCCGCGATCGAAGACGTTGTACCGGCGACCATCTTCGTCTAGGGCCGCCATGACATCGCGGTACCGCTCGGGATCGATCCGGAAACACAGGTGATGGACACCGCCGGTGGCAGTGTGCTGGCGGGCGGCGGACTCCCGATCAGGGGCGACGAAGACGGTCAACATCCGGCCGTCGCCAGTATCGAAAAAGAGGTGGGTCTGCGTTGGATCATCAAGGTTCGGCTGGCGCAATACGAGGGGCATCCCGAGCAGGTCGCGATAAAAAGCGATCGTGTCGGCGGCGTTGCTGCCCCAGATGGTGATATGGTCGGTCCCGACGGTGTGTGCGGGCGCATCCGGTGGGTCGGCCGAGACCGGTGGTGAGGAGTCGCTCATGCCTATTGTATGTGATCAGGTCACAAAGCATTCGCGGTGAATGCGAAAATAAAGGACCGAAGCGATTATGACCGCAAACTAAGTTGACACCCATATGGGCGCCGCCTGGGACGACTGGACGCACATCGTGAAGATCGACCCGGACAAGTCGCTCGTTGAGGGAGAAACC
>JBEQAX010000107.1:0-1889 GCA_041640095.1 Salinarchaeum sp.
GCACTCGACTCCGCCTCCCGGGGCGTTTCCTTACCGTCGGCGGCGGCGACCACCTGGTCGTCAAGGCCCGCCTGGGCAACCAGCGCCGCCACGTCCTCGGGGTTGTCCTCAATCGCGTCAACGACGGATGGATCGACATCCGGACTCGCCGTCGACTCGGACATGCTCAGATCAGCCCCCGTGCGGTCAGCCAGTAGGACTCGTTGTAGCCAAGCTTCGCGTAGTGAACAATCCCGGAGGGGTCCCGGACGACTGGATCCGAGTCATAATCGAACTCGATGTACGTCGCCTCGTCGAGTCCTGCCTCGACGAAACACAGCGTCTTCCCGTCGTATCGAGCCGTTGGGAGCTCGCCACGAACCTCGCTGGCGAGGCGATCAGCAACGACGCCTGCCTGGTAGTGCGCAGCACTTCCGGCCTTGCTCGTTGGAACGTTCGTCGCATCCCCCAGCGCGTAAATATCGTTCGCCCCTCGCACCTCCAGGGTGCGGTTGTCGACATCGATCCACTCCTCGCCTAGCGAACTCTCTCGGACCAGGTCGCTGCCGGCGTGCGGCGGAATGCCGACAAGCAGATCGTGCTCAAGCGTGCGCCCATCGGCGGCATAAAGCGTGTCCGCATCGACCGCCTCAACCTCGAAGGCCGTCTTGAGGGTGATGTCCCGCGCCTCAAAGGTCGGCTCGATCCAGTCGGCAAGCGTTCTGACCTCGTGGGCGGCGTGGATTGGATAGGTGTACGTGATCTCGGTGTCCTCACGAAGTCCGCGTCGGGAGAGCCATTCGTCGGCGATCAACACGAATTCGACCGGTGCCGCCGGGCACATGTGCGGGACCCCGATCGTACTCAAGACCAGCTCGCCCCCCTCGAAGCCGGCGAGGCGCTCCTTCAATTCAAGGGCTCCATCAGCCGTATAGAAGTGCTGACCGTGTTCGTCGAACCCCTCGATGCGCGGCTCCTCAATCGTCGCCCCGGTGGCGACAACCAGTCGGTCGTACTCGATCGGCTCGGTCCGGTCAGCCGTCTGGATCTGATGGGCATCAGGCTCAATATCGGTGACACGATCGATCGCAAGGTTGACGCGGTCGTCAAGCACCTCCCGGTGGGGGCGGTAGCTCTCTTCGACGTCCTTGCGGTTGAATGCCACGTACAGCCACATCGGCTTGTAGACGTGCTGTGGTCCGTCGGTCACCAGCGTGATGTCGGCCTCCCCGGCGTCAATCTCGCTGTGGAGTTTCTCGGCGAGGCGATTGGCCGTAACCGTTCCACCGGTTCCGCCGCCGATGATAACGATCCGCGCCGGAGGGGATGATGTGGCCGTCATCGGTGACCACCCCTGGATGTATCGGTCGGTCTCGGCGTTGGACTGTCGGCGTCACGCCCGAGCGTATCGGACAACACTACGCTCGGTGCCCCGGTAGACATGCACCGTGTCATCGGCCATCATACCGGAGTCTAGCACTTATTCCTTGTTCTTCCGGATATTTGCATAACCGAATATTTCGACCCCGGGATTCGACGTACGATCAGACGAATGTCAACCACGGACTGCTGGGACCGACACGTTTGAGTATGACCGCCTCCGGGTATGCCACTAATGGCCACAGACACGGACGACGCACTCTACACCCGCCAGGCCGACCTGTGCGCGGTGTTCTCGAATCCCCGTCGGCTCAAACTCCTCGACGAACTCACCGACAACGAGGAGTGTACGGTCTCCGAACTCCAGGCGGCGACAGGGATTCCCCAGTCGACCGTCTCACGGCATCTCCGACGGATGCGCGACCAGGGAGTCGTCACCAAGCGGACCGACGGCGTGTACAACTATTATACACTCGCCGATCAGCGCGTCGCGGAAGGGATGCATCTCATGCGAGAGGTCTTGCTCGATC
>JBEQAX010000108.1:0-1880 GCA_041640095.1 Salinarchaeum sp.
CATCGAGTTCTCTAAGCGCCTGGGTTATCCGCTCGCCGTGTTCAACGACCGTTCCCCAGTCACCGCGGACCTTGAATCCGGATACGCTTTCTTCCATCGTTCTATCGAATCCTAACAGAGCAAACGCGCTGATGTGACCGTTGAACCGGGTCGATATACGGGTGAGGCGGCGGGCCGTTCGTCACAGTATTCGTATGGAGAGCAGTGAATATATGCTTCTCGGCCGTCCGCTCAGATGTCCTCGATATCGATCCGGTCACTCGTTGCACTTCGTAACTCATCAAGGAGTGTCTCGCGGTCGGCACTCGGGATGGCAACGCGAAACCGGACCGTCTCATCATAATCGGCCTCGAAGGTGAGCTCAGCCCCCTCAAGAATGCCGCGCACGGTCCCGGAGTCAGCGTAGTCGGTCTCAAGAAGCACTCGATCCCGTGGACGACGGGTCTCGGTACCGGCGTCCTCGATGGCCGCCGCGGTGACCGTCGAGTAGGCTTCAACGAGACCACCGATACCGAGGTTCGTTCCGCCGTAATACCGGGTGACAACGGCGACGACATTCTCAAGCTCTTGGCCCGCAAGGACGGTCGCGATCGGATCGCCCGCCGACCCCGAGGGCTCACCGTCGTCGGTCGCATACTCCCGAAGGAAGCCGTCCTCGCGGACGCGGTAGGCAGGAACGTTATGCGTGGCGTCGTCGTATGTCTCGCGGACCGAGTCGATGAACGCCTCGGCCTCATCGATCGAGGCAACCGGGGTGACCTGTCCGATGAACTCCGATCCGCGATCCTCGAAGGTCGCCCGACCACGACCAGCGACGGTCAGAAACGCCTCAGCCATCGCCGATCACTTGAGTTCGATCGATCGGACGTACGGGAGGTTGCTCAGCTCGTTGAGCAGTCCACCCGGCAACTCGTCGTCAAGCACGAGATACAACCGCGGAGCATCGGTGAACTCCGGGTCCTCGGTGATGATCTGCCGGATCGGGAGTTCGTGCTCGGCGAGCAGACCGGCAATCTCGGCAACGATTCCGTGGTGGCCGGCATCGGTCACGGCGACCGTCAACACCGTCAGATCAAGCACGGGGGCGAGGTCCATCAGACTGGGGACCTGCGAGATGTTCGTGAAGATCCGTCGAAGCTGTTCATCGTCAAGAATAGCGTCGGTCGTCGAGTCGACCACGCGGCGATCAACACCAGTCTCGCGGGCAATACCGGTGTAGGGAATCTCAATGCCGCCGGAGACGACACGTCCCTCCTCATTAACGGAGAACCCGCGTTCGAGGAGCAGCCGGATGACAGCCTGTTGGCTCGGGCTCCCCTCGAATTTCTGCATGATTTGTTCAAACATGCTATAGTTCGCCCTTGGTACTCGGCGTTGTACTCCGGCGGTCATCGCGGCGGGTGGCATCGTCGAATGCTCGGGCAGTGGCCTTGAATAGCGCCTCGACCTCGTGATGGGCGTTCGTTCCTGAGACACTCGCGTGACAGGTCCCACCAGCGTTGATCACCAAGGACTCAACAAAGTGTCGCGCCATGTCGCTGGTAAACTCGCCGACGGTCGGTTGTGAGAACGCCCCCTCAAAATAAAACCGCGGGCGGCCAGAGAGGTCCAACACAACGTCGCCGACCGCTTCGTCAAGCGGGATCCGCCGGTCGGCGAACCGCTCAATGCCCGCCCGATCGCCCAGTGCCTCATCGAAGGCCTCGCCAAGGACGATACCGACGTCCTCGACGGTGTGGTGATCATCGACCTCAAGATCTCCCTCACAGACGACGGTGAGATCAAAGAGCCCGTGCGTGCCGAACGAACGGAGCATGTGGTCGAAAAAGCCGATGCCGGTGTCAATCGAGGTCTCCCCGGTCCCGTCGAGTTCCAGTGTT
>JBEQAX010000109.1:0-1865 GCA_041640095.1 Salinarchaeum sp.
CCCTCCGATTGGAGAAACTCGTTGATCGGGACCTGGCGATTGCACTCGGGACACTCAACGCGGACCACGACACTCACCGTTGGGGTGGAGTCGGATACGTCGGCAGCCGCCGTGGCGGCAACCGATCGAAGCCGGCCCTTCAGCCGGTCGATTGTCTGGCGACGGTCGTCAGTCGACTCGTGCTCGTACTGGATACCCCGCTCACTAGTCAGATACGTGTGGACGGCCTGTCGGGAGACGAACGCGGAGCGAAGGGCGTCGACATCAACGCCCAGGTCCTCAAGTCGTCGCTCGGCCTGGATTCGGGTCCCGCTGCTGACATCGTCCGCGGTGAGAATGCGGTAGTAGTTCGCCGGTTCACCGGTGAGCGGCGGGTGCCCGGCCGCCCGCAGAAAGTCCTCAACCAGTCGCTCGTTAACATACTGTGCCAGCTCCCGGAGACTCTTGTGGCGATCATCCTCGGCTGTCCAGTAGGTGACCAGTTCGTCACCGACGGCGTCAAGCTCTCGTTCCTGTAGTAATCTCGCGACCTTACCGGAGCGCCCTCGCGAGGAGTCGCGCGCTGTCATCGCTCGATAATTGCCATGTGAAATTAAAAAGACATCTGGTCGACCGCAGAAGATTCGAAAGGCCACAACATATGTTGGCGTTCAGACAATCGGTTATTCGATTGTGCCGAACAATCGGCGCGTATCGCTCGGAGAGCTGGCTTTGACACCGGATTTATGGGAATCAATCGGTGTCACCGTTCACGAGAGCTGAATTAGCCGGTCCAGCCGATGGTCAGGGCTCTCGGATAGGTGGCGTATCAACCGCAAAAACAGCCGCTGACTACGGAGGGGTCCCGCCGAATTCCTCGATCAACGCAGGAACGACATCAAAAAGATCTCCGTTGATCCCATAATCGGCCACCTCGAAGATCGGGGCGTCGGGGTCTGTGTTGATCGCGATAATCGTGTCAGCCTGTTTCATGCCGGCGAGGTGCTGGACAGCCCCCGAGATGCCAATCGCAATGTAGATGTCCGGCTCAACCGTCTTGCCGGACTGGCCGACCTGTCGGCTTGAGGGCAGCCAGCCGTTGTCAACAATCGGTCGTGAGGCCGCCAGCGTCGCACCTGTTGTCTCGGCGAGTCGTTCGATCAGCTCAAGATTCTCTTCCTCTTCGATGCCCCGGCCGACGGAGACAATGAACTCCGCTTCCGCGATATCCAGATCGCCCGCCCCCGTCTCCTCAATGTCAAGCACACGCGAGCCTGGAGCTGCTGTTTCGGCCATCTCAATCGGCGTGATTGTGGGCTCGCCAGCCGCCTCTGTGGGGTCCCACTCAGAGGCACGGACAGTCACAACCGCTTCCGGCTCGGACACGCGAACATCTGTTTGGACTTTCGAGCCGTACATCTCGCGGGTTGCCGTCAGCGCCCCGTTGTAGGCAATGTCGATGGCGTCAGTCACAATTGGCCAGTCAAGCGCCGTCGCTACCGCTGGCGCGTAGTCCATACCGTTGACGCTGTTGGGGGCAAGCACAAACTGTGGCTCTACGTCTGTGACGACGGCTTCGATCGCCTCAACGTAGCGATCATGATTGAATGCCTGCTCGTGACACAGCGTGTGGATCTGGTCGACGCCCGCCCGAGCGAGATCCTCAGCGAGTCGGTCGGCATCACCGCCAATCACGGCCAGATGTAACGCGCCTCCGGTCTCAGCAGCCAATTCGCGGCCGGCGGTGATGAGCCGGTAACTACCGTCGCGTGGTTCGCCCTCGCGGTGTTCTGCGACCGCCAGCACGTCACTCATCCCTCGATCACCCCCGCATCCCGGACAATCTCGGCGAGTTCGCCGGCTGCCTCGTCCGGGCCGCCCTCGAT
>JBEQAX010000110.1:0-1855 GCA_041640095.1 Salinarchaeum sp.
CCCACATTGTAGCCATCATCGAGCTTGAGAACAAGTCGATTCGCGTCGGACGACGGGAGAACGATACCCTCGTATTCGACGGCTTCGCGCTCGACGCGAACCCGATCACCCGGCTCCATGGCTGTGCGTTATCGACGACGGGACTTGAACCACTAGTGTCGGCGCTCGTCAACCCGCGTGTCAATGCCGAGGATGGCGTACACGAACGACCGGCGGGCGAGTGCCGTTACAAAACAATACAGCGCAAGCACCCCAAAAAACGGCGCGAACCCCTCCGGAAGGCCGGTGATCCCCAGCAGCGTCCCGATGGCCGTCGGGCCGCTGATCGCCCCCGTCCATAGCCGAATTGCCCGATCGACCGGCCCGATGTTCCGTGTAGGACCGGTCGCTTGAGAGGCACGAGACGAGCGGGACACGCACTCACTCGGCGGACTCCTCGGCGTCACTGAGATCGGCGCCACAGTGTGGACAGGTGTCGTGGCGGACCTCGACGCTTGACTCGCGGACCTCCCGCATGACCGCCGAGATGCGGTCCTCGGCATCAAGTTCCTCCTCGACGGACAGTTCGACCCCTTCGACCTCAAGCAGGAACTTTGCCACCTCGGAGGCCTCATACATGATATCATCAAGTTCGTCGGCGGTGAAGAACTCCGTCATCGCCCCATAGAGAAACGTGGCCCCGGCCTTGCGGACCTTCTCCTCGAAGGACGCCCGGGCCTGATTGACCGCCTGCGGCGAGTAGGTGTCGGTCATAAAGGGCACCAACTCGGGGAGGTTCTCGCCAATCTTGGTCATCTCGACGCCGGTCTCGGTCCGAAAGTCCGCACACAGCCGGGCGATTGCCCACTCGCGGGCTGTGATGTAGGTCCGCTCGCGAAGAAAGTCATTCACCCGGTCGTACTGGGCGCCGTCGACCTTCTTGAACCGGTCGTACTTCCGGACATCGGGGGGCGTCTGGCCCTCATTAGACATGTCTGTGTGGTACCTGTCGCGGGCCATTAAATGGTCGCCAGCGGGCCCGCTGACTTTATCCGACCGCCAGTCTCACACACGGGTATGAAAGTCCTACTGGGGGTCGGTGGGGGCGAGGACTCCGACATCGCCCTCGATCGGACACTTGAGCGCGCCGCCGAGGCGGGTGACGATCTGACGATCGGTGTCTTCGGCTCGAATAACGCCACGATTGAGGAGGTCGAGCAGACTGTCAAGGATCGGCTCGCGACGGCCGACATTGACGCGGACATCAGGCGCATCGAGGAGCAACCGGCGAGTCGGCTCGTTGAGCTCGCCGAGACCGAGTCCTTCGACCAGCTGGTCATCGGCGGCGGGCAGCGCAGCCCGATGGGCAAGATCTCGCTTGGGGCGATCACGGAGTTCGTCCTGTTAAACGCCCAGGTCACCGTCCGGCTTGAGCGATGACGGCGGACGATCGGTATCCACGACCGCCGGAACACTATACCGACGCAGAGGGACGCGAGGTCACGATCCGGTGTCTCGAAGACGAGGATGTCGACGCGCTTGTTGAGATGTACGAACGGTTCGACCCGGCCGATCGGGCCCAGGGCATCCCACCAACGGAGCCAAGTCGGATCCACGAGTGGCTCGAAGGCCTTCTCGACGGCGGCGTCGACGTAATCGCGAGCCACGAGGGACGGCTGGTCGGCCACGCCACGCTTGTTCCCGGCGCTGAGGGTGGTGCACACGAGTTGGCGATCTTTGTTCTCGGAGACTACCGCGGCGCAGGAATCGGCACGCGGATTCTCCGACACGCGCTCGGCACCGGCGCGGATCGCGGGATCGACCGGGTCTGGCTTAGCGTCGAGCGGTGGAACGCACCGGCGATTGCCGTCTACGA
>JBEQAX010000111.1:0-1852 GCA_041640095.1 Salinarchaeum sp.
CCGCTGGTCGGCGGGGTAATCGGATTGGTTGTTGCGACCGCGCTCGGACAGCTTCTTGTCGGCATCGTCCTGTTAGACCGGGTGAGTGACGATGGGCGACCGAATCTCTGGGCGGCCCTCATCGTCGGCACGGTCGTTCTTGGGGTGGCAGCGATCTTTCCGGCCGGTGATCTGGTTGGCGTCGGCGTCACGGTGGTCGTGATCGGTGGTGTCACCCGCCGGGTGTGGCGAACCAACAGCGACCGCCTTCCGGATCTTCGGGACACGCTGTTGGAGTGATCCCGCAGATGGACTGCAAGGTTCAAATGCTCCGGGGCCCAGAAACCGGTAATGAACGGCAATCAGTTCGGTCGGCTCTTTCAGGTGACGACGTACGGCGAGAGCCACGGGAAGGCGATGGGCGTGACGATCAGCGGCTGTCCAGCCGGTGTTGATCTCGACGCCGAGGCGGTACAAGCGGATCTTGACCGTCGCAAGCCCGGTCAGTCGATGATTACAACCTCTCGTGGGGAGCCCGATGACGTGGTAATCAACTCTGGGGTACAGGAGGGCTTCACGACCGGCACGCCGATCGGAATGGTCATCGAGAACAAGGACGCCCGCTCGGGCAAGTACGAACCCTTTGTCACCGCCCCACGGCCCTCACACGGCGATTACACCTACTCCGCGAAATTCGGCACCCGGAACTGGGGTGGCGGCGGTCGCTCCTCGGCGCGGGAGACGGTCAACTGGGTTGCCGCCGGCGCGGTCGCCAAACAGGTGCTCGCACAAAGTGAGTACGACGTGCAGGTCAAAGCTCACGTCAACCAGGTCGGCGATATCGAGGCTCCCGAAGTCAGCTTTGAGCAGATGCTTGAACACACCGAGACCAACGAGGTACGGTGTGCCCATCCCGACACCGCCGAGGAAATGCGGGAGGCGATCGACGACTACCAGCAGGAAGGTGACTCCATCGGCGGCTCGATCTACTTCGAGTGTCGCGGCGTTCCCCGTGGTCTCGGCGCGCCACGATTTGACTCCTTCGCCTCGCGGCTCGGGCAGGCGATGTTTGCGATTCCGGCGACGACGGCGTTCCAGTTCGGAAAGGGGCGTGACGTCCGAACGATGCGCGGCAGCAACCGCAACGAAGACTGGGCGTTCGACGACGGCGACTCACACCCGGATACCGTCAGCGACGAGGGCGACCCGGTGCCAGTCGGCAACGACCACGGCGGCCTCCAGGGTGGGATCACAACCGGCGAACCGATCTACGGCGAGGCAACCTGGCACGCCCCGACCAGCATCCCGAAAGAACAGACAACCGCCGACTGGGAGACCGGCGAGCGCAAAGATGTCCAGGTGGTTGGCCGCCACGATCCCGTGTTGATGCCACGGGCCGTGCCGGTCGTTGAGGCGATGCTCAACCTGACGATCCTGGACTTCATGCTACTGGACGGCCGGATCAACCCTGATCGGCTCGATGATCAGTCGGGAGAGTACGACACCGATTACCACCCACGTAGCCCGGACAACATGGAGTAATCAACGACGGCTGAAACTATCTGTCTGCTATCAGTAACGCTGTTCATGTAAAATGTAGTATGGTATCGGAGCAGTGTCATCTGTGTCGCAGTGAGATTCTCACCGACTCATCTCGCCACGTCGATTCAACAGGCTCCGGCCGCCGAGAAGAGAGGCCGGCGTGATCACGACGTCCGGCTTACCGATCGCCTAGTGGCAGGTAAGACATGTCTGTAAATTGTAAACTATCCCGAATTCAGCTAGCTTATGCACAAATATCCACAATTATAGGTTCTTAATTATCTTTCCTTGCTAATGCATAGCAAACTCTTTTACCCGGGGCTAGCATTCC
>JBEQAX010000112.1:0-1824 GCA_041640095.1 Salinarchaeum sp.
AAGACTGGCCCTTTCCGCACCTCAAAGTCGTCCGTCTCCTCCCGGTAGACGGTGGTGCCCGTGATGTCAGCCGGCAGAGTATCGGGCGTTAGCTGGATACGGTTGTACTCAAGGCCGGTTACACGCGCGAACAGTTCCGCGATGGTGGTTTTCGCCACGCCCGGCGGACCCTCAAGCAGTACGTGCCCGCCCGTCATCAGCGCTCCAAATAACCGCTCGATGACCGGCTCGTTGCCGATCAGGACCCGCTGCATCTCCGTCTGGACCGTCTCAAAGACCGCCTCGGGATCACCCCTCGCCGTCATGTTCCTCCGATGGTTTGTCAGGATCATTCATAAGGCCGGCGAGGACCCGCTCGCGGCGAGTAGGATCCCACTCCGGATGCTCCGCTTCGAGATATGCCTGTAACGCCGCCGGATCGTCGGTGAGCGTCGGCGGCGCCGGCGTGCGATCACCGACCCGCTGTCGCACCCGGCGGACCACCCCCAGCTCCCAGAGCACAACCAGGCCAACGAGGCCGCCGCCGAATCCGACCGAGAGGACCGGCGCGTCCTGGATGAGCAGCGCCATCTGAATCAACGGCGGCAGCGACGCCGTCGACCGATCGATAACGAGCGTCTCGTGAGGGGCCAACAGCCCCATTGCAAGGGCGCGGTTTGCGTCGCGATCAAGCATGGCGTTGATGAACACGCTCGGATCGCTCACCACGACGACATCGCCGGCACCAATCGGCTGGCGGGCCACAACCGGCCGGGAGGCAAGCTGTTCGGCTCCATCTAACGCAGCATTTCGATTGCGATCAAGGTACGCATAGGGAGAACTATTCGCCAAGGCCGTTGCGTTGCCGGCCGCGATGAGTGCGGTGCCGTGGTTCAGGGCCAGGCCTTCGGCCTCGCGGACATACGTCTGGTTGGCAACATCGGTCGCCAGCGGAAAGTCCGGACTCTGGGCGTTCTTGACTTCATCACGTAGCGGCGGGCCAGCCACACGGATCTGTGTCTCAAGGGTCTGTAAGAGCGGGTTGACGGTCTCTGGGTCACGACTGGCAATCACGACGGTGCCGCCCTCCTCAAGAAATGTGCGAAGCGCCGTCCGCTGGGCCGGCGTGTAGTTTCCCGGCGCGACAAGCACCGCTACCGTGTCAGAGGGGGTCACCGTCGCGTAGTCTGCCGGATCGACGGCGGTCTGTGTCGATAGGCCGTCTTGTGTAGCTGTTGCCTGGAGGTCAGAGACGCCCTGCCAGCCCGGGTTGTGGAGCCCAAACGCGGCGCCACTGGTGAGCCCAGCGACCAGCAGCGTTCCGCCAACAAGCAGGGCAACGCTCCAGGCGATCAGCGTCGGCACCGGTCGCTCAATCGGACCCAATTGCATACGGATTCACCCCCCGAAAGCCGGCATGAGATCAATCATCTGTCGGCCGGCTGTGACGGGTAGTTCGATCCACTCCGGTACGTGGTCGTTCCACCAGCCAACGAAATCAGCCCACTGGTACTCGAGAATGGCCATAATGCGGCGGGTCACGATCCAGCCGAAGATGAGCAGGCCAGCAGCCACAAGCCATCGGAGCCGCCGGCGCCAACGAGGGGTGACGTTAAATGGGGCTGTGAGTTCGATGACGACCAAGAAGCCGATAAGCGAAACAACAAAAAACAGTTCCAGTGACAGGGCTCCCAGCGCGACGAGTACGATCACGGTCGCCAGCATCCAGGCAAGTTGACCGTGGACGAACTGGCGGCGACGACGAGTCGGCACAGTAGAAGGAGTGATGACGGAATATACGTATCTAACGATTACCGAGTTTTCAATCAATCATTGTTGACGAGA
>JBEQAX010000113.1:0-1784 GCA_041640095.1 Salinarchaeum sp.
TGGTGTTGTAGTTCCGCATCGGATAGCCCTCTTCGTACGCCGCGGGGTCGGCACCGACGTGGCGCTCGAACCACTCGGCGTGGGCCGTCGGATCGGCGAACTTCGAGTCATCCCACCAGTCGAAGACGCCTCGCTCGTCGGCGAGATCGCGGCTGACACGCTTTGACTCGTGGTTGATGTGGGTCATCACCTGTCGGGCCATCTCGTTGCCGACCTCTGAGCCGTATTGGACGCCCAGCTGGATGTACATCTGTGCTAGACCCATGATACCCAGCCCGACCTTCCGGGTTGCCCCAACCGTCTCATCGATCTCCGGAATCGGGAAGTCCGACATCGTCACGACGTTGTCGAGGAACCGGGTGCCGGTCTCGACGCGCCGGTTTAAGCGCTCCCAGTCGATCGCCTCCTCAAGGAAGGCCTCGACGCGCTCCGCAAGCGAGTCGATGTCGCTCTCCTCGGCGAAGGTCCGCCAGTCCGGCGACGATTCATCAACAATAGTTGATAGGTTGATGTGCCCGAGATTGCAGGCATCGTACTCCATTAACGGTTCTTCGCCGCAGTTGTGGACGACCAGCCCGTTCGCCACGAACGAGTGAGTGTCGGGCTCGGTCAGATCATACACCGGCTCGATGCCGTCAGACTCGACTGTCTTGACGGTCGCCTCGAAGCGCTCGGCGTACGGCCCACTGTTGTACTCCGTGAGCCGCTGTTCGAGATCCATCTGCTTATCCTCGCGCAGGAAGCCAATCTCGCTGGCAAACCGCTGGAGGTTGTCCTTGGCGATTGCGACCTCGTGCACTGCCTGCGTTTCGTATGTTTCGGGCTCACCCCCTGAACCGGGAAGCTCCGCCGTTCCGGCTGGCTTCCGATCGGTGTAGATCGTGCTGGCGATCCCGAAGTTCAACAGCAGTTGCTGAACTTCTTCAAGAAGCGGTTTACTGACACTCGTCAGCCGCACCGATAGTCCTTTTTCGACGCTCCCTTGGACGGAACCGTCGGCACCAAACAGCGCCCGGAGGAATCCACGGGCCATCTCTTCGCTGCCGTGAAGCACCGGCTCTGGCACCTGGAGCTTCTCCTCAACCAGTCCGGCGTCAGCTGCCAGCTCAAACAGTCGTGTCGATCGGATGCGCTTGCTGATGACACCGCCACCGTTTGACCGTCCGTGATCGATAGCGCCGATCTCGAAGGGGCGATCGATGGTCGGATCGCGGACGACGGCGTTGACATCCTCAATCATCTCATCGATGAGGTCGAGATCGTCGCCGTAGAACGAGAGGACCGCTCGTTCCTCCTCGTGTTTTAGGTGTCCGTCGCCAACAAGCCAACCGAGGACCCGCCCGGTCGCGGCATCGCCGTGGGTGCCGAATCCGCCTTTGCGGTTCTGAATGTAGACGGTGTCGCCGTCGTCAAGATCTGCAGCCTCAGTCCAGCCGGAGGGGGTCAGAACGCGGTGGTCGGCCGTCAGCCGGAGCCGGTATCCCTCTTGTGTCGTCAGTTCGAAAACTTCCTTCTCGCCGGTCTGGTAGACGCTACTGGCTTCCTTGATCGGCTCATCTGCGAGCCGACCGTCGACAACGATGTCCTGTGCAACGCCCCGCTCGTAGAGTTCCTCGGCGCGCTTGAGCCCATCTGCGGTGCTGATCAGCGTGTCGCCGGTGACACAGGGATTTGTTGCCGTAATGACTTCTTTTCGGTGGTACTCATCAGAGCCAAGCGCGGCGTCCGGATCGGCGGGGAAGGCGTGCTGGCGGTTGACCTCACTAATGTGGATGACACCCGGT
>JBEQAX010000114.1:0-1658 GCA_041640095.1 Salinarchaeum sp.
GTGTAAGCCGCGGGGCCCCGGGAGTTAAGACAACAATCTCCTGCTAGTCCAAGGTATGCCACCACGACTTTGCTGCTTCGGGCGGTACCGCCAATATGGCCAAGACAGCGGTGATCGCCGGAGTCGGTCCCGGTCTGGGAGAATCACTCGCACAGCGCTTTGCCACCGAGGGCTGTCGTGTCGCTCTCTTCGCCCGATCGGCAGAGTACATCGAGACACTCGCCGAGGATTTACCGGGAGAAGCGCTGGCGGTTCCGACCGACCTGCGTGACGTCACGGCAATCCGGACGGGGTTTGAGACGGTACACGAGGCCTTCGGACCGGTCGACGTGCTTGTCAATCACGCGAGTGCACCCGCTTGGACGGGGCTTATGGACACGAGCGTTGCGGACTTTGAGCGAGCATGGGCGGTCAACGGTCGCGGTGCGTTCGTCTGCTCACAAGAGGCTGTCGGCGACATGCTTGAGACCGGCGGCGGAACCGTGCTCTTCACCGGTGCGACCTCGGCCGTCCGGAGTCTCGGCGGGGCGATCGGCTTTACCGCGGCGAAGTTCGCCGCCCGCGGCATGGCGATGGACATCGCCCAAGAGTTTGGCCCGGAGGGGGTCCACGTCGCTCACGTCGTCATCGACGGCCAGATCGACACGCCGGCAGTCCGCGAGAATGCTCCCGACCGTGACGCGGAGACGTTGCTTGACCCCGATGAGATCGCGGCGACCTACTGGCACCTTGTCGAACAGGACGACGTGAGCACGCAGCCCTTTGAAGTTCACATCACGAACGGCCCACAGAACACGGAATTCCTGTAGGCCATCCGAACGGAGCCATCGTTGCACCGAGGCCTCAGCGCCCACCGCGACGTGTGCGCGTTCTACTGGCCAGTCGACCGATGCCGCTGGCGAGAACTCCGGCTCCAAGAAGAAACACGACCGTCTCAATCACTGGCCCAATGTAGGGCAGCAGCCCCAGCAGTGATACCCCGAGGACGCCGCTGACGAGCGCAAAATACCGATTCCTGACATCAAGCCGTGAGAGGATGAGGTGTCCGACGACGTACTGGCCGTAGGTGAGTGCAACCCAGGCGAGAACCAACGCGATCAACAATGCGGCGACTGCCAGCGGTAGGCCGACGATGGTCACCGCAGTCAGCCCGATTGCACCGGTCGTTCCGGCGACCGCAAGGGCGCCGATCACCCCGGTGCGCAGCGGCGTGGTCCTGATCGTGTGGACGGCTTTGTCCGCAAACGCCGGGGCCACATAGAGGAGTCCGGCCCCCAGCGCGAACGTCGAGAGAACAAGCAGCACCTCGGCAACGCTCCCGATAAGGGCCAGCGGCGGAAGCAACGAAAGCTCCTTGGCAGCCTTGCGCTGCCCCTCAACGGTCCCTCCACGATCCTCAAGTGCACCACGATAGACGACATTGCCACCGACCTCGGCCGTGTCGGCGAGTCGGACTGTCCCGCCGACGGCGTTGACATCCTGATCAACCGTCCCGGCGACGACCGCCGTGCTGGCGACGGCACCGTAGGATCCATCGACTGTTCCGGACTCGGCCAGTCGGACGGTCCCACCGTACCCAAGTGCACTCTCACCGACGGCCCCAGCAATCGAGATGCTGCCACCGTAGGCGCGGACAATCCCAGTCACCTCGCCGGATT
>JBEQAX010000115.1:0-1633 GCA_041640095.1 Salinarchaeum sp.
ACGACATCGGCTCCGAGCTCGCGTAGTCGGGCCTCGGCCGCCGCAAGCAGTGCGGTCCCGACGCCCTGTCGACGGGCTGACGGCACCACATATAGGTTCTCGACGATCCCGCGCGTACACTCCATTTCAAAGACACCGCGTTCCCGCGTGACGCTCGCGAAGCCGACAATCGAATCCTCTGGGCGGGCGAGGAGCACCCGGTCGTCGGCGACTGCGGCGGCAAGATGACGACGAGCCGCTGCCGTGCTGGCCGTCGGATCAAGGTGCCCGCCATCGGCCTGGCCTGTCTCCATCAGCGCGACCCACAGCTCAACCAGCCGATCGATATCCTCAGTTGTCGCAGTAGCGATCACGTTACCGACCGGCAGTCTGGACAGAGCATCTGACCGTTGACGGCAACCAGGTCCGCCGAGAGGGTGCCACAGGACTCACAGACACCTGGGTTGATGTCGGTGCCGGCCTCGACGGCCTCCGGCGTGGGAGTCGCCTCGCTGGTTGCTGGGGCGGGATTCTCGGTTGTCCGACCACCAACGGAGGCAGCTGCCATGACAACATCACTGGGGGTAAGCACGCCAACGACCGACTCGCCGTCAACAACGGGCACGGCCACCACGCGGTCGTTCGCCAGCCGCATGATCCCCGTCTGAAGGTCGGTATCGACATCAAGCGGTTCCGGTGCGCTGGTCATCACAGCCGCCACCGACGTGCTGGCGGCACTCTCGTCGCCGAGCGCAACCGTGAGGAGGTCGCGCTCGGTGACCACGCCGACCGGGTCGCGTCCGTGGAGAACCACCACACTCCCGATGTTCTCCTCGTGCATCAACGCGAGTGCATCCGCCACGGAGTCGCCCTCCGTGACGCCAGCAAACTCGCGCGACATCGCGTCGCGAATCGGGATTGTGTCGAACATGGTGGATGGTATCGTCTCACGTATATTAAAGATGCGATGAATCGTCCGGCGGTCGGCCGCAGGCGGCCGCTACTGTGTGAGATTCACGGGACGCTCGCGGTAGCCACCGCGCCGGAGTGCGTCTCCGAGCGCGCGATGGAACTCGGGGAAGTCCTCGAAGGTCTCGCCCTCAACGTACTCGAAGATATCGGCGACGCTCACCACCCGGTCACGGTCTAACCGGACGGGGTGGTTGCCGTATTCGGCGACAAACGCGTCCTTCTCAATCGGGAAGTCCTCTTCTTCGTCGATCTTCTTTGCGATAATCGCGATCCCGTACTTACGTCGGCCTTCGCTGGCCTGCTCGCTGTCAGGATCGTGTGGCCAGTCCATATCTGCGGGTACGCGGGCAGTCTCAAAAACGTTGGGAGGCGCCGACACCCGAACGTGACATCCTTGTCGGAGTCGGCTCTCGGGAGGGTTTTCCTCCGGCACGGTTGAGTGCGTCATAATGGAGGGACCGGGCCTCGCGACGCTCGCTTTCGGGGCGGCCGTAGGCGTATTGCTTGTGCTCGCTGCGGTGCTGTATCGTGGCAATATCGCTCAGATTGCTGGCGTGTTGCCAGTAGTGCTGTTGGTTGGTACGTTTGCGGCGATTGTTGTGTTACTGGTCGGTGGCCGGTAGTACCCACATTGTCGCCGTGATGTCCCGACGCTGTCGAGGGTGAGTCCAACGCGGAGAAA
>JBEQAX010000116.1:0-1610 GCA_041640095.1 Salinarchaeum sp.
ACCGGCCAGACCGGGATTATGGTCGGCGCCCATGAGGGCGTCGTCGTGGACCGAGTGCCGGCTGATTTCACTGCTGGCGTGGTTGAGGATCTTGTGACTGCGGTTGCCGCCGATCACGATTTGGTGTTTGTGGAGGGGCAGGCCTCACTCACTCACCGAGCCTACTCTGGCGTGACGCTGTCTATCCTCCATGGTGCGTGGCCAGATGCGGTTGTGTTGGCCGACGAGCCGCTACGTGAGGGTCGAACTCACTTTGAGCGATTCCAGGTCGACGGTGTCGAGAAGGAACTTCGGCTTATCGAAGATCTATCTGACGCGAGTGTGGCGGCACTTTCGACATGGGGAGATCCCGAAGAGGAGGCGGAGCGCTACGGATTACCTGCAGCGAACGTGTACCACGACAGTGGGGCATCCGAACTGCTGTCAGCAGTGCAAGAGACCCTCAATGATGGTGCGGCTGTGGATATTGAGGGGGTAGATCAATGAGCGAGATTGTGGACCTCTCAGTTCGCCAGCTTGATCTGGCGCTGAAGGAGCCGTTCGAAATCTCGCTTGGGACTCAGCACGCAGCATCAAACCTACTTGTGACGGTCGAAACTGCAAACGGAGTCACCGGCTACGGGGAAGGATCGCCAATTCCGCCAGTAACTGGTGAGACCCAGTCCGCTGCTATTGAGACTGCCCGCGCAAGTGGAGAGTTGGTTGAGGGCCGCCCAGTCGGCGATTACCGACAGCTCGTCAAGGACGTCCGGAAGGCATTCCCGGGGATGGTATCGGCGCTATTTGCGATCGAGACAGCAATTCTCGATGCGTACTGCCGGGAGGAGGAGATCCCACTGTCTGCGTTGTTCGGTGGGCAACCGACTCCTGTTGAGACGGACCTGACAATTCCGATCCTCCCGGCAGACACCGCAGCTGAGCGGGCAGCCGCCGCAACAGAACGCGGGTACGACCACCTGAAAATCAAGACGGGTGGCGAGGTGACTCCTGATGTCGACCGGGTCGAAGCGATAGCTGAGGCGGCACCGAATGCGGATCTGAAAGTCGATGCAAACCAAGGATGGACACCAAAGGAAACTACCCAGTTTGCCAATCAGGTAGCAAGCAGGGGTATTGATCTCGAACTAATCGAGCAGCCAGTCCCAGCGGACGATATCACTGGCCTCGCACAAGCACGTGACCGAGTCGATGTCCCGATTGCGGCTGACGAAGCGGTGTTCACGCCGGCGGACGCAGTCCGGATCGTCCGCGAATCGGCCGCTGATGTCATCAATGTCAAGCTCGGGAAATCTGGGCCGCTTGCCGTCGCCGATATTGCGTCGATTGCCGAGGGTGCTGACCTCGAGTTGATGGTTGGTTGTATGTTGGAGAGTGCGGTCGGCATCCATACGAGCGCCCACGTGGTTGCCGGAATCGGATCGTTCGGCTATATCGATTTGGATGGGAATCGACTGCTTGCGTCCGGTTTCGTCAACGCAGATGGCCCTATTCACGATATTTCGGGCCCAGGGCACGGTGTGACGCCTTCGGAGTGAGAAGTTCCCGTGGCGTGGATACGTTGAAGACACTTCCTCACTATGTGTAGTCGGAAGGCGCTGTTCCTCGAGCAA
>JBEQAX010000117.1:0-1600 GCA_041640095.1 Salinarchaeum sp.
CGCAAGTTCCGTGGCGAGCGTTTCGAGGGCCGGCCGGAGGTCCCGCTCGATGGCTTCGTAGACGGCGATGTGCATCGCTGTCGGAATCGTGTCGTTCGAGGACTGGCCGTAGTTGACGTGATCGTTGGGGTGGATCTCCACACCATCGGCCCGCTCGGTCGCGAGGTGGGCAATCACCTCGTTGGCGTTCATGTTCGTTGAGGTCCCTGATCCGGTCTGGAAGACGTCCACGGGGAACTGATCGTCGTGCTTGCCGGCACTGACGGCTTCGGCGGCCGCGATAATCGGGTCGGCGATCGCTGGCTCAAGCGTGCCGAGTTCGCGGTTGGCGCGTGCAGCGGCCTTCTTGACGATTCCCAGCGCGCGGATAAACCGGCGGCCGAAGGTGCGATCAGAAATCGGGAAGTTCTCGATGGCCCGCTGGGTCTGAGCCCCCCAGGCGGCGTCGGCGGGCACCGCGATCTCGCCGAGACTGTCGGATTCGATGCGGGTATCGCTGGATTCCTCGGTCATGATGGTATCCGGAGGGGATTTAGCCACGACCAAAACCGTTGTGTAACGCCGCTCAGGTGATCGCCGCCGGATCCTCGTCGGCTGTCCGGAGGAAATGAAACACGTACGTCTGGACGTAGCCGGCGTACGCGCCGCCGAAGCGCTCGCGGATCGCCGCGGAGGTCTCGGCGTAGCTGCCTTGCTCACAGTCAGGATAGTGCGTCTCGATGGCCGTCCGGATCCAGGTGTCAAGCGGCACGGCCTGCAGGTAGCCAAGCGAGAACAACAACACGCAGTCGGCGACCTTCTCGCCAACGCCGACGAACTGCGTGAGGTACTCCCGGGCCGCCTCGTAGGGGCGCTCGCCGACATCCGCGGGGTGGGCCTCGCCGTCGGCGATCATCTGTGCCGTGCGCAACACGTAGGGCGCCCGGTAGCCGAGTTTGAGCTCCCGGAGTCGCCCCTCGGTACTGGCCGCCAGCCGGTCGGCTGTTGGAAAGGCGGGATACTCAGCTCCCGCAAGCGTGTGGACCACTCCGAAGGTCCGGGTGAGTGATTGGACCATGTTGTGGATCCGCGGCACGCGCATCTGCGCCGAGCAGATAAAGGAGATGAGACTCGCCACCGGCGGATCCCGCACCAGCCGGAGTCCCCGACCGTGTTCGAAGGCCCGGTCGATCAGCGGATCGGCCGGCGCATCCGCGAAGATCGCATCGAGATCGTCATCAAGTCGGAGCGCCCGCCGCAGGTGCGATACGACATCAGTGGAGCCCTGCCACTCAAGGCCGGCTTCACGCTGGCGCACCCGGACGACAGCGCCGTCAAGGACCGTCTCGTACCAGGCGTCGCCCGGCGGTGTTCCGGCGTACATCGCGCCGTCTGAACGCCGCCAGATGTAGGTCTGTCCGCTCTCAAGCGTCGTCGTGAGGTCGATCCCGCCGGGAATCGACTCGGCCGGGATCACGCCGGTTTCCATCGCCGATATCTTGGCCCGGATGGGGTTCGGGCTTACGATCTGTTGCCCCGAATCCTCCATCTTTAATTGTCGGGTAGTCCTGTATCGCGGTATGGCGCTGTTGCACGTCTGCTTGAACGTCGCTGACGCCGA
>JBEQAX010000118.1:0-1586 GCA_041640095.1 Salinarchaeum sp.
TGACTGAGACACCACTGGTGTTGCTTGAGGCTATGCGCGCTGGTCCATCAACGGGGATGCCGACGAAGCCCGAACAGGCCGATCTTGAGCATGTGCTGTATACCAGCCAGGGTGACTCCAACCGTGTCGTATTCGCTCCGGGGACCCTCCGAGAGGCCTACGATCAGACCCGCCTGGCCTTCGAGTTGGCCTACGAGTACCATCTCCCGGCGATCATCGTCTATGATCAGAAATTCTCGGGCGAAAACCGGACGCTCCCGGCGGACTTCTTTGATCGTGAGCCGACGACCGACCCAGGCAACGTCATGACCGAGGCGGACCTCGCCGAGGCCGCTCACGATATCTCCGGCAAGTACGAGCGCTTCGACGTGAACGCCGAGACGGCGGTTCCACGGTCGGTTCCCGGTCAGTCCGGCGGTCGGTTCCTCGCGACGGGCAACGAGCACGTTCCGAGCGGTCATATCACCGAGGATCCGGAAATCCGGACCGCACAGATGGACCGCCGGATGGCCAAACTCGATGCGGTTGAGGACGATCTCGCCGAGCAGTCGACAAGCCTCCAGCGTCACGTCGGCCCCGAGGACGCCACCTACGGCATCATCACGTGGGGCACCCAGCAGGACACCGTTTTCGAGGCGGTCGAACGGCTTACCGACCAGGGCGTCTCGGTCAAGGGTCTGGGCGTCAGCCAGCTGCTGCCGTTCCCCGACGAAGAGATGACCGCCTTCCTTGAGTCCGTTGACGAGGCCCTTGTCGTCGAGATGAACGCCAGCGGGCAGTTCCGCGGACTGATCCAGCGGGAACTCGGCCGGTTCGGCGATCAGCTGGCGAGTCTCCTCAAATATGACGGCGAACCGTTCACCCCCGGCGAGATTGTCGATGGCTTTGAGGTCGAAATCCTCGGCGACCGGGCCGCACTGGCATCGACGACGGCGAAACTCCAGCACACCGCAGACGACTGACCATGAGCAGTGACTTCAGCGCGATCAACGACCCACACGAGCATAGCCGCGATGACTACACCCCCGAGGGCGAGCCCCAGCCGACGTGGTGTCCGGGCTGTGGCGACTTTGCCGTCGCCAAGTCCCTGAAAGGGGCCCTCTCCGATGTCAGCAAGGGACCTGACGAGACTCTTGTCGTCACCGGAATCGGCTGCTCGGGCAAGCTCAACAGCTATGTCGACACCTACGGTTATCACGCCATCCACGGCCGCGCGCTCCCGGTTGCCCGCGGGGCAAAACTCTCGAACCCCGATCTTGAGGTCATCGCCGCCGGCGGTGACGGTGATGGCTATGGCATTGGCGGCAACCACTTTATGCACACGGCCCGGGAGAACCACGATCTTACGTACATTGTGTTCAACAACGAGATCTTCGGGCTGACCAAGGGCCAGACCTCGCCGACCAGTCCGAAGGGCCACAAGTCCAAGACCCAGCCTCATGGGTCGGCCAAGGATCCCGTTCGACCACTTTCGTGGTCGCTGTCGGCCGGTGCGTCCTACGTTGCCCGGACCGCGGCGACCAACCCGCGGCAGGCCCAGGAGATCATCGCCGAGGCGATTGAACACGACGGCTTCGCCCATATTG